>JBHLQM010000014.1:35735-56106 GCA_048884785.1 Candidatus Thorarchaeota archaeon
CTCTCTCTTAGAGCTGGAAATACTATTGACATGACTGTACTTCGAAATCATGCCACACGATGTCCGAAAAAAAGAGAAGTTGGAAGACCAAGGGAATAACAAGAAAAAGAGAGGAGGGCGGAATGCCCTCTTCGATTACATTGAAATTATTCTGTTTCGAGTTATAATCAGAATAATTAGTCCGATAATTTGGGGAATTGGCAGAGGTTTTCTTTGATAGGTGTAGAATATCTCCTGTCTATAGATACATACACCCGGTACAATGAAAGGAAGCAGCATAATAACAACAAGGATTAGAATACCTTTCCAACGATTCGATTTTCCATTTAACACCAGAAAAACCACTGCAGTGGCTAGCAGACCAATTAACCATAATCCATTCGTCATTAACGATGACACGTAGGGGAAGTAAAGCTCTAAAGAATCAGGAGCTCCACCAAGTGTCAGATTGCGGCACCAAACGAAAGCCCAATACCTGCTTGCGATGGTTGCATGATATGATACTGCGTCGAGAACTACAAGCTCTCCTGCACCAAAAGCCTCAGTTTCAACTATACTTGGCATCAGAGCTGAACAAATGAATAGAAGTACATCAAACCTGATTTTAGACTTGAGAACTCCCTTCATGTCAGAAACATTCTCTAACTTAGAATTAGAACTTTCTCATCAACAAGTATTGTACTAATCCAAAAAGAAGTGGTGCGTCTGCCGGGACTCGAATTCCCGACCACGTTCGAGAATTGAACGCAGTTCCCGGTTCCCGACCATGACCGTGTTGGTCATGGTTGCCGGATCCGTGGCAGGGATCCATCATAGCCCCTAGACAACAGACGCTTAGTTCATCTCCGTTCAGCTGTCTGTTTTAAAGCTTACCAAAGTGGATAGTCCAAAGTCACAAGAATTCATTAATGCGTAGTATGAATCTCATAATTTACTTGCTAAGAAAAGGTGTCTTATAAGAAAGGTAATCGGCTCCTTGACCTATGAATATTCTAGATGCGTTGTATACCAGACGAAGTATACGAAAATACCGAATGGGCGATGTGCCTGATGAAATTGTGGAGCAGGTTCTGAGAGCAGGCATGAGCGCTCCGACCTCGGGAAATCAAAGACCATGGCAATTTGTTGTTGTACGAAATCGAGAGAAAATGGAAAATCTCATCGAAGCCTATCCATACGCAAAGATGCTTCGTGACGTTCCTGTTGCTGTAATGGTCTGTTTTGATAAAGACCGTGAAAAATGGGCTGAAAGGTGGCAGATGGACTGCGCAAATGCAACTCTCAATATGTTGCTTTCAATCCACGGTCTTGGCTATGGAGGTCTCTGGCTCGAAGTCTATCCTATTCAAGAGAGGGTCAAGATGATACAGGACTTCTTTGACATGCCTGAAACTGTCATTCCTTTAGCAATAGTTCCGATAGGTCATCCTGATGAGGAGAAGTCATCTGAAGACCGCTACGAAGAGTCCTTAGTCCATTATGACACTTGGTAGACAGTACAGAAACACATCTCAAGGATTCTTCTATCGCATAGGCGAAGGTCTCAAGTACTGAAGAGAGCAAACAACATCATGCAAGAGTCTTTGGAATCATCAAACCGTATAGAGTGGATTGATGTGTCCAAAGGTATTGCCATTATACTGGTAGTTCTTGTTCATTCCATTATTCCACAGATTAACCCAGTAACAACTCACCTTAGCAGTTTTGCAATTCCGCTATTCTTTGTACTTGCAGGATTGACATACAATCCTGAAAAGCATCGGCAAAATCTTAGGCGTCTTGCTAAGATCAGAGGACAGCAGTATATGTTACCATACTTCTGTCTGTACACTATCATTATGGTCCTCTTCTATCTCGTACCAAATGCAGTAGAAACCTATCTGACTCCCGATCAACTAGTCTTCTGGTTTCTCTACGGTAGTGGGCCGCCAGACCAATCAACGCACCTCTGGTTCTTGCCCGTCCTCTACTTTGGTTTTGCTCTATTCATACTTCTCGAACGCGTGTTACATCCTCTATCAAGATGGACTCGAATTATCGTTGTTCCTTCTCTTGCAGTCATTGGATTCGGAATCAATTCATTGTTCTCACCAATGCTAGTACCTTGGCATCTAGGTTCTATCCTAATCGCTACCAACTTCATGCTGATTGGAGCTGAAGTTCGGAATCATTATGGAATGACCTCTTGGTCAACCAAATCAAGAATTCTTGATGTTGCTCTCATTCTTGCTTTGTCATATCTTCTTATTTTCCTCTCAGAGTTGAATGGCTTCACTGATATTGCAGTTGACAATCTCGGAAATAGTGTCTGGCTTTACCTCATTAATGGCACAATTGGTACTTCAGCTACATTCTTGCTGTCAAGTCTGATTGCAAAGCAGTCTGTATTGATGCAAACGAAACTCTCAGAACTTGGGAATATGTCCCAGGAAGTTTACGAATTCCATCCCCTCACATTTCTTTTAGTAACTCCTATCATGCTACTTGCTGGATGGACTTCAGGGGATATTCTTGGGAATTTTGACAATCTTTGGTTCTTGAGATTCTTCTTTGGAATGAGTATTTCAATAGCTGCTGTCGTCTTTGTAATCCGAAAGAACAGTATCTTGTCGATTATTTTCACAGGATTCAAACAGAGAAGACGTTAGTCAAGACTTCTTTCCAGATTGCGCCATAGCAGGTCTTTATAGCATATTTTGCTGACTGAAAAATGAGTAAAGAAGGTGCTGGTTCTATGAAGGAGAGGCTCCTCAGGCTCTGTAGTTTTAGTCTGATAGTTATTCTTTCAGTTTCTTCTATGATTATGCTGACAAATCAGACAGCTTCAGAGCAGAACGCTGTAAGTAAGATACAATTCACAGAGTCTAACACACAAACCTCCACGCGTGACTATTGGCCTACCGATGGTTGGAGAAATAAGACTCTAGCAGAAATGAACATGAGTGCAAGCATCCTTAATGACATGTTAGTTCTAATAGAGGAACAAGACTATCCCATTGACTCTATCTTCATTGTTAAGAATGGATACGCAGTCTTTGAAGAATATCCTTCTGGAATCTACAGGCCTCCACAAAGACATGACATGCACTCTGTAACGAAGAGCTTTACGTCAACGCTCATTGGTATTGCACTACAGCAAGGGTTTATCGGGAGTGTTAAAGAATACCTTCTTGATCTCTTCCCTGAATATACACCTGCAAATCCTGATCCAAGAAAGAGTGATATTACCATAGAACATCTCCTAACAATGAGTGCAGGATTTGAGTGGGATGAGTCTTCTCTTCCCTATACAGATCCTAACGTCAATGATATTGGTGGAATGATGGTCAGTTCTGATGTTGTGCAGTACGTTCTTGACAAGCCTCTATTATATGACCCCGGTGAACATTGGCAATACAGCGGTGGTGTTGCAACACTTCTTGGGGCAATAATCCAACAAATCCCTGGATATACAACCAATAGCTTTGCAGAAGAATTCTTATTCGACCCCCTTGGATTTGGCCCAACAACATGGTACAGTTATCCTGGTGGTTGGTATAACACACAAGGCGGTCTAAGAGTCAATACGCATGATATGGCCAAGCTTGGGTTTTTGTATCTAAACAATGGGAGCTGGAACGGGACACAGATTCTCTCAGCGGATTATGTCACAAACGCAACCACGCCTCAGTTTACTGATCTTTACTTCCCCCCGGAATATGCAGGCTATGGTTGGCAATGGTGGCTAGCACCTGATATGGTAACTTTCATGGCTCTTGGTCGAATGGGGCAAAAAATCATTATATCTCGTGATTTAGATCTTGTAGTAGTCTTCACGGCGCATGTAGGCGACACTGAATATGATCCCGAGTTCGACCTGTATAATGACTATATTCTCCCATCGGTTTTCGCTGGATCTGATATGAATCAACCAAACATCCCAACAGAACTCGTGGCAGCTGGGGTCATTCTATCAGGACTGGTTATTATAGGAATACTAGTGGTGTATTTCAGAACGTTCTACCGCCCCAAGAACTGAGCTAGAGTGTTTTTGTGGAGCTTAAATCCTCTGAACAGAAAAAGTGTATAGAACAATATACAGAGGTAGAGATACTTGCAGATATCTAGTGACATCACCCTAATGGTAAGCCTTGCTGCCATCTCAGCATCCATCATGATTTCAGTCTATCTTCTAGCTATCTGGAAAAGGCAAAGCACTCGATTGTACACAGATCTTCCACTTATGTTTGGCATCGTCTTTCTTGCATATTCAGTCAACATGTTCATACAGATTCTCCCCCAAACCGGGATAATTGAGGCTTCTATTGAATTATTTAAGGTGCGAACGGTTACCATAGGAGCCACAGTCCTCCCAATGCTTTCTATGCTCATGCATATTCTGTTACCAAAATACAGTCAGCATCATAAGAAAGTCATGGCCGCTGTTGTAATCTATTGGTTCGCAGTAACCCTCTTTGGTCCAACTGAACAGCTCATAATGAGTATGCTCATTCCAGTTGTCGTTGTCGTCATAATTGGCCTGACAATAACGTTTACAATTACTTGGAGAACTGGGAGGCTGAAAGAAGTCAGGAGTGACCTTGTGGTTGCTTCGCTGGTTCTTCTATTCATAAGCCAAACCAGTAAGGTGCCCCTTGTTGGCCTAGGACTAGGATTTATTGCAGATATCCTCACAGCTACGGGAACCATTATCGTGACCTTAGCCATGGCAAATCCATGGTACAAGAGAAAATCCAAACCGATCTCTCAAGCGGAAGAAATACACTCGGTTGCTGCATAATCACAAGAGACCTGCGAGGTGCTTAATCCAGAGGACCCAGAAGGTGGATTCCAGTTCAATGGATTGCGCCTCCCGTCTGTTTTTTTCCAGACCCATATACAATCCACCAACCCAGTATCCCACTTTCTTCTCAGGTAGCCAAGCTCGTGGGAAAAGATAGGTTCCCTTCTGCGTTCTGAAATGCTCAAGATAATCAAGCGCATCAAGAAACCATCTGCTCTTGCGTGCTCTCTTGAATCTAGCCACCATCTCCAAGGTGAGAAGCATCTCGGCGAACTCTCGTTTCTCAGGCATTGACCTATATCCGGGAAGATGCACTGCCCATCCAATGACATAGTACCTACCGGCGTATTGTGCTATACCATAGCTCCAAGGGAGACTTTGATATTCATCCTTGAGGATGAACTCAATTACAGATTCAGCCTTCTCTCTCAAGTGTGGTGTCTTCATGATATCATCGCAACAACTTATGCCTCGAATATCATGAATCCATGGCAAGACAAATTTCTGCTCCTGGTAGAGCACTGGATTCACGAGTCTGTGTTTGTCATATGACTTTGGAATGCCCCTGAACTCGGATTTGCCGACATATATTGACTCAAAGTCCGGTTTGCAGGCAAATGAATAGAGTGACTCGAGTCTTGATTTCAGGAACTCGGCTACGGGACGTGTCGTTCCATATCCTGCATAGGAGAGGAATGAGGCTACAATACTCTGACGAAAGACTGTAAATGGAAATTCTGAAGAGTCTTCATCGAAATCTGCCAGCCAGACCCGGAACGGAAGCGTCTTGTTATCAAATGGTTGAAGTCCCGCACGTAGACCAAGAAGAACCAGCTTTCCCATAACATTCTCAAATGAATTGGGATTTCCAGAGTGAAGCGAATTTAACTCAAAGCCTGGTCGAAGTTTCTCCAACCAATCGACTACCTGCGGGGTTTCCAGCATATCTCTCAATGCTTGGCCCACCAGTCCCACATCTTGCTCGTTTACAATACCCACCAATGTTCTGTACCTAATAACGGGTCCTGCATTCCTCAGTAGCCACTGTATGAGATCACTACTCTTCAACGTAACCAATCATCATATGAAAGGTCAGAGTTAAGAGGATTTCAGTCATTTCTCTAGTGGGTGTACTGGATGGGCAAACACTCAGAATTTGACGAGTTGAAACGGGAGATTATGATTGGTATCTATCGAAATCGGATGCTACTGACTGCCGAACGTGATCGACCAGAGGGCTGGAAGCTCGTATCTGGGAAATGGAGTCCCTTTTACATTCAGCTTCGCGTGATTAGTTCCTTTCCTCAAATCCTTGCCAAAGTTGGCCGGGTAATGGCTGAGATGATCAAAGAGGAAGCCCCCCATATCAATAAGCTAGTAGGCATTGCATTTGCAGGCATACCTATTGCCACAGCTGTTTCGCTGGAATCTGGTCTTCCTTCAGTACACACACGCAAGATTACTGGCGTTAAATCAGATGAGGATTTTCAGAAGTATTTGATTGAGTACGGCCAGCACTCACTTGTAGAAGGAATTTTGGAGGACGGAGATGCGCTTTGTCTAGTGGATGATCTTGTTACAGGTCTTACCAGCAAGATGACTGCGAAGGCCCAGGTAATTGCCGAACTAACCAGTCGTGATGTTCATGACGTTACCTGTGATGATATTGCAGTTTTAGTTGATAGGCAACAGGGTGCTGAAGAAGCCGCGCGTAAGGCAAACATGCACCTTCATTCAGTGATCAAGTTTGTTGATGAAGGTCTTCCTCTCCTGAAAGATATCATGTCAGAGAAAGAGCACAAGATAGTATCTGAATACCTGGCGAATCCAGAGTCATACCAGAAAGAATAGACACACTCCGGTGTATATGTAACAGAAACTGCTATCTTTAGTTCTGCAAAGCCAAAGAAGGTTTGCCTTGACTACAAAAGACCCACTCACTCCAATGCTCAAGTTGGCCCTCTCGGCAGCAAAAGGGCAACATGATTTCTTCCTGCGCACAGCTGATAATGTCGCTATGCCAGAAGTAAAAGCACTCCTTATGGTTCTTGCAGAATCCGAAGAAAAAATGATGGGGCGCATTCAGCATATGCTACTCACAGGCATTGTAGACGAACTAACCGAATTGAACAGTGCTCCTGATAGGAATATCATGCCAGATGAGACCCCCTTCGACCCATCTCGTGCGGAAACCGACCCCCGAATCTATGTCTGCAATATGTCCTTGGAAAAAAGCATCAAGACTTACGCCTTTTACCTAGCTATGGCCGCAAAATCACAGAGTGAGCTCATAAGCACTCTCTTTGAATACCTTGCACTATTGAAAATGCGTCAGATTGCGCAACTGCGGCGAGTCTGCTCCACCTTTTGAATCTTGGGCCAAACTTGGTAGTAAGAGAAATCCATTTTTGCAGATTTGTGTACATGGTGGATGACTTCTCATGAGTCTCAAGAACCCCGTCGAACCTATGCTCAGAATAGCACTTACTACAGTTGCCAATCACTTTCAGTATTACCACAATGCAGCACTGAATGTTGCAACACCTGAAGTGAAAGCTCTACTTATGGTGCTCGCAGAAACCGAGTCTGAATTGATGGATCAAATTAGGTCCATGATGGCTCGAGGGATTGTGGCTGAGTTAGTGCAGATGTCAGAAGAGCCGCATCTCGAAGAATATCCAGACGAAACCCCTTTTGATCTGACTCGTGAGGACACTGACCCCCGCATCTTTGTGTGTAACAAGGCATTACAGCATGAAGTGAAGGGCTATACCTTTTTCCTCTCCATTGCGGCTAGAGCTCAATCTAGGGTGATTGGCCGTCTCTTTGAATACCTAGCCTATGTGAAACTCAAGCAGATCAGGAATATTCGACGTGTCTGCGAAACTTTCTGAATCACTTTTGGTCTTTTCTGTCCGAATTATCCGATATATAGTTGGAACACGTGTTCTAAATGTTAAATTAGATTATCGTTTATAAGAATAGAAAAATAGAAATATTTATATATAATTAAGTATATATGAAACATGTACTGGCCGGGAAGCCTAAACAGGCCAAAGCCCATACCCCGCCCATCTCCAATGGAAATTAAGGGGTAGGGGGGTTGGTGCAGAACGACGTCGGTGAAAAGATTGAAAGAAGTACGGAGCTATCAAACTCCCTCAGTGATTCTTGATAGGTATGAGGATTTTGAGGAGTATGCGAAACAGGCGGCTCTTGTGATCTATAGACCAGATATCTATAGAGGTCCCTTTCTGGATGACCCTGGTAGAGTAAGGCGTGTGACATTCACAGCAGTTGGGGTCAGGGTAAATGATATCGTGATGAACTTCACTTTTGCGCTCAGCTATGAGGACATATCTGATTCTGCCCAGACTTGGGAGGAGCAGAGCAAGGTTCTCGAACAGAGGGTCGCTGATATGGTGGCCACTCTCAGTGAAGATTGCGATATCGTGCAAGGTAGCCTTTCTACTAAGTCATCCTTGGGTGAGGCCCTTTCAGCAAGACTTTGATATCTAAGAGGCTTTCGTTTCAAAGAGGGCAAAAACTCAGGGTGATTTGCCCTTCGAACAGCTTTATTTTGATTCTTCCAATAGAGAGTATAGGATTGTTAAACAAGGTCGAGTGAACCCGTGCCAGAGATAGAACCCGCTGACAAGATAGTCCCTAGAATACTGGAGCAGTATTCCGAGTCACCTCGAGGTTGGAGAATAATGAGTACCCCTCTAGGTGAGATGCTCGTTGTGGGACCTAGCTCTGCATTTCAACTGAAACTCATTCCTCTGAATCCACGTGAGTATACTGGTGCCGGTGCCGAACTCTCTGATTCAAATACAACAATCGAATCACTACGTTCTTCCCCGGAGTTTGGTCTGCGCCCTCTTCATCTGACTGATATTGAGAACCTTGTAGAGGCAATGTCAGATCCTGTTCTATCACAAAAACATCTTGCGTCAATTATACGCCGGGATCCGATTTTACCTGCTGATATTCAGAAACAGAAGGTTGATCATCTACTTACTGGACCTGTTCTCACTAGACCCAACCTAAGTAGTCTAAGTCCTGATATTATGAGCCTACAACGTTCACTTGAGAAGTCTGCACATCGTGTGTTCAGAGATCGATATCCAATGCGAGCTGGAATGTATTTCTGAGATCTGATTGTTGTTCTGTGGATCTAACAACTGGCATCAGACTCCTACTTATGGTTCAGTTTGCTACGATTCAAAGATTTAATTGCTCATCCCAGTAGCCACTCTTTAGCAACTCTAATGTAGGTGGACACGATTTCGCCCATTCAAGGTAACACACTCAAGATAACGCTCCTAATGCTAATCGGGATGTTTTTTCTTCCCTTTGGGTTTGTGATATCAAATGGTCTTGGTGCTAGCTATTTGTTTATCAGATGGATTGCATGGACTTATCAGCAATCGTTCTCCTATGCAGGCTTTCAATTGGTGCCGCTTGATGAAATCCTTTCTCTCTCACCTTACTGGGTTCTTAGATTCCTGTTTGTTTACTGGACAATGAGATTCTATCAGTCAAAGAGCACAATCAAACAAAGTGCCATCGTGGGTGTAATTAGTGAATTGCCAGCACTAGTTCTATCATTACCATCCCTTCGATACTTAGGTTCGCCAGTTGAAATTCTCTACACAATGATACTCCCCTTTCCAGCGTTCTTAATGTATGGTATTCTGATCATGATTCTTATTCCGCGGGCAATCCCCAGTAAACCGTGGTAAACTCGGAGTCCTTTTTGGAAGTTGCTGGATTCAGTGGTTTCCAAACTGAAAAATGAAGTGAACTTTCCCCCTCTTCAGTATCAATCAAAACTGAGTGTCGCTGATGATTCTTTCAGTAAGAATAGAAGCATCAAGAGGTGCGATCTACAGATTGTAAACCACGTTCTTTCCTGTGTAATAATAGAACGAGCAGGAGAAGTGCAATACCGTAAATCGTTGCAGCTTCAAATCCCTGCCAAGATATATCAAACAGTCCTGGCAAGAAATTCAGAACTGCATGAAACGCACCTACTAGGTAGAGGGACCTGGTCTTGTCATACAGCAAACCTATGAATACGAACAGCAACATTCCGGTCAGAATGCTGATTGGAGTCAGGGTTTGTACCAATCCATGGAACAGTACAAAGACCAGTGCGACCCCTGTAACTCCAATAGCACGACCGTATTCATTGACAGCTCTCGTTTGTAGATAGCCACGAAAGAGTATCTCTTGCCAAAAGCTATTGGCAGTAAAAAATAGTATTGCAGCGGCGAAGGAGCTCGCAAGAGGCCATTGGTCAAAACTAGGTAGAAGGGGGAAGACAACTGTGCCAAGAAGTATTCCTATCGCAATGGCTCCGAGAAAGAATAAGCTTGCAAGAAGGACCCCTAATACCACAAAAGGAATTGTATTGCGCTGGAGATTCAGACCGAGTTCCTCTAGATGAAAGTCCCTCTTCTCGATACGATTGACCAAGAAGAAAACGAGTAGGAATATCAGGAGCAAATCGAGTGAACCTGCTATAGCCTGACCTTCGGATGATTCAGACACGAAGAATTGCGCATCCTCAAATGCAAAATCAGGATTTGCGCCTTGGAGAATGAAAACTTGCTCGACAATAAATATTAGCAAGAGCCTACTGATGACGATTAGTAAGAGATTCAAGATAAGAGCCAAGATGATTTTCCAGATGAAACGGATATCCCCATTATCTGTTATTAGCGTCATTTCAATACTAATAGACACAAATCAAATAAAATAGCAAATCCCATTGGCGCAATTAGATTGTGGCACAGATTTAGAAATGGTGGCTAAATGAATACTGGATAGTGGTGGGCCGAGCCGGATTTGAACCAGCGACCACCGCACTGTCAATGCGGTATCATAGCCGGGCTAGACCATCGGCCCTAGGTGAAGTGCTTCCCCCTCAATCCGATTAAAAACATTCCGACATTGCAAAGATGCAGAGGTGATTATTAGGTAGACTCAGTACGAAAAAGTATGACGGCAGACAAATGGCGATTCCTCGGAGGGAAAGTGTACAGACTACATGGAGAGTATCAACAAAGCATCGATGCAATACGACAGGCAAAGAAGCTCAGTATTGACAATCATGTGCACATATCACGTACGAACGAAGGCTATTGGGTCGTATACTGGCGACCACGAGACGAACCTGTCAAGTGTTCCGCCTCTCATTATAGAGTTGCCTAGTTTTGTGGACCTTAATAGTATCCATATTCACTTCATTATATGGTGCTTGATTCAGCATCTATAGACTCACTTGAATTAAGAAGTCGAATAGAGCAAATGGGACAATTCGTAACGGAAGATAACAGGCAGGTGTTTGAGTGGTTCTTGAGAATTATGCGCATCTCAGGGATTGTCAATGTCACCGGCTGGACTGAGGAGGCAGTGCGTATTCTGCTATCAGTATGTAGGGACCGCAAGTTTCTCCTTGGCTTGCGTGTCGGTAGTAAGTGTTTCACGCCAATACTATATCCAAATGGACCTATGTTTAATGCTCTCGTTCATGCAATAGTGACAGGAACTATTTAGCAGGCTTACACTCCGGTACTACCGAATCCGCCTTCTCCACGATCCGAATCAACTAGCTCGTCTACTTCTACGAAACTAACATCTGGTACAGGCCTAATCGCCAGCTGCGCGATTCTCATTCCTCGTTTGATATAGAAGCCATCTTGTCCCAGATTTTGAAGGATGACCTTCACTTCCCCTCTGTATCCACTATCAATTGTGCCCGGTGCGTTCACAAGTGTTATTCCATGGCTGAGAGATAAACCACTTCGTGGACGCACTTGTCCTTCAAAGCCTCTCGGAATCTCCAACGCGATACCCGTTGAAACTGCATATCGAGCCTGGGACATTAGCAGATAGTCTTCTGCTGCAAATAGGTCAAATGCAGCATCATCCTCCTTTGCCTTCTTTGGAAGGAATGCATCCCCTGAAATGCGCTTGACCTTAACAACTACCTTGTCGTCCGTCATTTGACGTGGAATCCTCCTCACCCCATGATTTCATTTCCTTCAGATATAGAAGTTGTTCTAATAAATGTGAGAAAACCAATCATAGAGTTTCTAGTAGGAAAGTGGTGCCGCGGGTGTGATTTGAACACACAGGGTCGTCTAGCATCAACTCACCGGTTTTCTGATATAGTCACTTTTACTATATCAAAGATAGTCTATTTTCTTCTAATCCATGTGACTAGTACGATTACCACGATAACTATTCCTAATGCTAAGCCAGTAGTTAAGATGGCCTGTAGACGGGGATTCATTGGCAACCTTGATAGCGTGGATCTGATGGTGCTATTGCTCCAGGACCATGAATAATCCACTAACTCAAGTAACACCCCATCAAGTTTGGAATATGTGAAGCGGGTACTTGATCCATCGGATGTAGAGCGCGTACTAGTTGTATTGTATCCCCACTCATTAATGGTGTCAATGATTTGAAATGAATATGTATCATACTCAGAAACATTTCGTCTATTGAAACTGGCCTCCAGTACCTTTGATAGTAAACTCCAGTTTCCAATCGGAACTGCGAGATGCAATCCGACCTGCCAATTTTCTTCATCCAGAGAACTATCATTTGCCCAGTACACATCGAAACGTGAAAATGGAGTATAGCTGTCGTTCGTAAGTGGGTCCTCAATTGAAGGATGTTCAGGTCCAACAAGCAAGAAGTAGTTCTCGTTCTCTATTATCACCTCATCATTCTCAAAGTGCCGTCTATAGATGAAAGTGAACCCCTGCCCCTCTTCATATCCCCAATGAAGATTCTGACTATGAGTGGCAGAAACTTCAGATGCAGATGATATTACGAAGAGGAATCCAATTACTGCAGCCCAATAGTATTTCCTAACCATCTGAAATGCCCACACAACCAGAATTGCCTTTTCTTCTGGCTATATACCCTTCTGCTTTGCAGAATGAGAAAAGTGGTGCCGCGGGTGTGATTTGAACACACGATAACCAGTTCATCACGCGTCCATAGCCTCTGGCTCCGCAAGCAGTTTTGGCAAATACTGTTTTTGATAAATCAACTCCGTTTTTGTTCAATATGAGATTGAATAGTACTTTGCGATGTTGCTTTAGCATCTACAAAATGTGTTGAGGATTCTCTTACCCTTAGGTGTCAAGACGATGCGAGCCCCCTCCAAGGCTTCTTGTTGCTCAATGACCCCTCTATCACACAACATGGTCACCATGATATTTCCAAAATCGTTTGGGAAGAGCGAGCTAAGCAGGTTGAATCGTGGACTTTCAGAGTACAACTTGGTGAGTTCATCTACTGCAAGTGATTCAGAGTTGTATAGACGAACTAATGGAAGAAGCCTTGATCTAAACTTCCTTCTCATATTGGACCGTCCAAAGAAAGTCACTCCATATTTCATGGCATCTCCAAATGATACTGCTCCTTCAGGAATGTCCTCACTTCCCTTTAAACTTAGAAATCTCACATGCGGGCAGCAGAAGGCTGATTCTTCTACGGTCTTAGGCATTGTTACTATAACATTTGGCACACTCTCGGATTGGAATTGATTGGGGTCAATCATGATTTGTATCGGAATACCAGTTGTCGAATCAACTGAATAGATTTCGACCTTAGCACCAAAGAGGTATGCTGCTCCCAATGAATCGATGGCGCACATAGCATATCCTCTTCCAAGACCTTCAACTGTTATTTCGATGTCTGTGGGAATCGGAGAGATTGGGTATGCTCGGACTACTTCACCTCGTTCATTGAAATGGAGTAGAGAGAAGAAAGATGAGATGATGTCGTAGTTGAATTCTTGAAACTTTTCGTTTAAAGAGTACTTAATCTCCTCAAAGGATAAGCCTAATAGAATCATCTTGAGAACTTCTATGTGCAGATCGATGAACTCTTCTATGATTCCATCTTTTAGCTTGATAGTATCCTTCATCTTGGTCAAACTCCACATATCAGTAGCAAATTTTATGACTTTGATGAACTTATACTTTCAACCGCCATATGTCGGGTCTATTCCCTAAGAAACTATTCTCTGAAGAATGGATAATTCTTCCCTCTTCTCAAGGGGCATCAAATGGGGTTTGAATCTAGAATATCTCTAGATGAAGATTCTGGCTAAGAGCGGCAGAAACTTCAGATGCAGATGCTATTACGAAGAGGAGTCCAATTACTGCAGCCCAATAGTATTTCCTAACCATCTGAAATGCCCACACAACTAGAATTGCTTTTCTTCTGGCCATATATCCTTCTGCTTTGCAGAATGAGAAAAGTGGTGCCGCGGGTGTGATTTGAACACACGATAATCAGTTCATCACGGGTCCATGGCCCCTGGCTCCGCAAGCAGTTTTGGCAAATACAGTTTTTGATAAATCAACTCTGTTTTTGTTCAATATGAGATTGAACAAAGATTCTTATTCAAGTTCCTGTGTTGCAATTAGCTCGAGGTAATTTCTCCTTCATCTTCATGCAGGTTGGATCAGGACAAGTTATTCTAAGTTTTACAGTGCTTGCATCAGTTTCCATTTTGGATTACTTCCTCAGAGCTAATTGAAAGACAATTGCATAATCACAATATTCGAGCAATATTAATTGATTGTGATTGAGTAGGGGTTTCAGGATTGAAATAGAGAGCACGATTGGCAGTTTTTGCTACTTCGATGAAGATGCATTGGGAGTAAGAGAGAAAGAGAGAATCAAGGAGATTTCAGGTGGTATCATATCGTTCAAAGTACATGAAATGAATATTCCAAGATATTACGAGATTTTGACTTCAGATAGAAGAAAAGAAATGATGTAGAGTCTGGGCGGGCTTTATTCAATCCATTCACTCTTCTTTCTAATTGTATAGCCTCCAATAGCAACTGTGACAGCTGCACTAATAGTGCCCACTATTAAAGCTGGAATGAGGTCTGGAGGACTAGTTGTTTCTGTTTCTTCACCTATGTTATCATAGTCGAAACCACGAAAATACGCATCATTTCTGGTTAACTCTGTAAATTCACCTTCGATATATTCTGATACATTGAATGGACCTGATGTAACCATTTCATCTTCTGGAGGATGCGGGTTCCATGTGTTCCAGCCATCAAGACCTATTTCTTTAAACTCATGCTTAGGGATAATTGGTATGTTTGCAACAGAACTTAGATGCCAATATGATTCCGAATTAAATTCAATTATCACTTGGTAAGGTGTGAGTGCATACGCCGCAGTCATATCTACTAAAGCAAGTCCAAGAGGATTGCCTAATGTATCTCTATAATAATTCAAGCTGAAAGCTACATCTTCACCAGTAAGAGGAGTGCCATCAGTCCACGATGCATTCTGAACTATATCGAATACGATTCTTGTATAACCTGCAGGAACGTGTGGATAATCATCATGAGTCAACATTGTATAACTTTCACATAGCCAATTCATGTTATTGCCATATGGATCTACAATGATAAGCGAGTCATAGAGTTCACTTAGTATACCACCTACATAAGTGGTCATAAAGTTAAAAGTTGATTGTGTGCTCTGGGTGCCACATCGAATAGTACCACCAAACGGTCCACCAAGCTCTTCCTTCAGTTTTACCTGATAGCAGGTCCACCAGTACTCACCCTGCAAGTCAATAAAATTCTCAAACCGGTCTGTTCGATATGCATTAATAAAGATGTTCTCATAGCACACTATCCATGGGCATTCATAGACTATGATCTTCTGCAATTCCATTGCAGCTTCATAGACGTCGTCGTAAGTTATGGAATTGATTAATCTGTCAGCCCAATAATCAGCGGATTCGTTCCGGAAATTTGATGGATTTAGGAGTGGAGTATCGGCGTATTTTGAGTGAAAGTCAGAGGACAACCAATCACAGTCATAATATCTACCAAAATCAATGCCACAGAATACAATATCGAAATCACCATGATAATGAAGTCTATTCAAGAACTCGTAGAAATCAGTAATCTTAGAAACTGCATCAATCGCCATCGCAAGCAGCGCATCTCTTGTTCGGTCGCCAACCTGAGTAGCAACTTCGGATGAATGAGCACACTCAATGGTCACCTGAAAATCTGAGCCATCGGGAGCCTCTCGGAATTCATCATAATCAACATCTAGGAAACCCGATTCATCAAGCAGTTTCTTTCCTAACTCCAAGTTAGATTCATAATACGTGTAAGGGAGCATACCTTCAATTGACCATGGGCTGACACAAGGAACGACTGAGTCCTGAGCCTGTGAAAGTCCATTGAATAAGTCATCAGAGATTGCCTCTTTGTCTATGGCAAATGCAAGTGCTCTTCGAAAGGCAGTAATGTTGTATGGATATTTATCACAATTTATCGTAAGAACTCCATATCCATTCCTTAGGGATGTAGATGTAGCGATGTCCTCAGCTTCGGATAGGGTTTCAAATTCATTTACGTCAAGCTTCCCATATGACATGTCGATTTCATTGTCAAGCAAAGCGAGAACATGGTCACTCATTACATGAAAGGCAATTTTCTCTATGTAAGGTCCTTTTGTTGAAAACGACAATTCTGTTTGAGATTGGACAAATAAAGGAGAAACATACATCAAGAATAAAAATAGAATTAGCGCAAAACGTTCTCCGGAAAGTGGATCGATTTTACTCATGGTCAGCATCCTCTAATCTCAATTCATCCCGCGACTCTTGTGTTCTAGAAGCAATGTTCTTCTGGAATATTAAATGATATGAAGATTGAATGAATTGCTAATTATTTGAGTAAATTGGAGAAATCAACAGTGGCTAAATCAATAGTTCTGGAAGCATCAATTTAACCATATTTTCGAGATACTGAAGGCCTGGAAACTTCGAAGTCTTTAGAACTTCTTTGATAAGCTTCTTTGATTGGGTAAATTGTGCCTGTTTGAAAAGAAACTTTGCTCTAAGCAGCTTGGATTGGGCATCTATACCAGGGAGGTCTTTCTTTGCAACAAGGTCCAGCAACTTCTTCATCCAAGGACCAGATGATTCTAGTTTTTCATTCGTTGTTTTATATGAGAAGGATTCAATCTCAATATCCGTAAGATGTATTAGTGTAATGTTAACAAACGCTTGAGAATAATATCTCTCAAAAATATCAAGAGCGTTCTCAAGAGTGTAGGATGCAGAAGCAAACTCATGCCGAGATTTTTCAATCAACCCTTCAACAAAGTAAGTCAGACCTAGTCGTACTTCATCATCACTTTTTAGCACAAGTTCCTTGGCTTTTGTGATACTTTTTTCTGCTTCATCAATTCTATCAAGATTTACCAGTGCCCATGCTTCGTGGATGAGGGTGAAAAGGATATTACCTCTATCTATTTCCTGTCGAGTACCAGTAATCAGTTCTAGAGCTTTGGCTCCATCCCCCATCATATTATACAGCTGGGCAATAAGAGTTGAGGGATACCCACTGGGGAATCGCAAACTTGAGTGTACCTGAAGGTATCTATCTTGGTAATGAACACCAAGATTAAACTCCCCTTTTGCCATTGCGATATGTCCCAAGTTAAGATCATTGTCTGCGACCCCCGCAATAAAACCAAATCTTTCACAGACCTCTCGGTGCACTTCGAGGATACTCAGAGCCTCGTCAATATTTATTCTTTTCACTAGATTTGCTTTCTGAGCCAGAAGACTCGTATAATCCAATATATTGTCATGCTCTTTTGCTTGTATTATTGCTTGGTTGAACATTTTTATTGCTTCATTAACACTACGCTCTCCGCTTAGTCTATTTGCCCTGATACTATATAGATATGATAGAAAGAAGCTCAAGTCATGGTCAATCTCAATCTTCGATTCTAGAATGCCAAGCGCTCTAGAATCAGTAGAACTTTCAGGATATAGGCCTTCTACAAATCGTTTCCAACCCATATAGATATGACATGTAATCCAGTCTCCTTGAGAAGCTTCAATAGCTTCAGCAATGGCTTTCCGAAACTCTCTCCATTCAACATGTAAACCACGAATTGTTTGAACTGAAAGAAGAAGTGGTTTAGCTAGGACCGAATACTTTCTTGCTTCCTGTAATTTATCGATGAGGTTGAATTTGCTTTGATTGAATGAAAAGAAATATGCAAAATATATGGCGAGTGGAGTAAATGATTCAACGCAAGCCCTATTGCACAGAATCTCAGCAAAGTCATCCAAGTCTTTTGCCTCATCCATGATAGATTGTAGTATATTCCGTGTTTCCTCATCGACATGCGGGAAGCAAGCTGTTATCGTGCCAAGTGGCTTCACTCCGTCAGACCTCAAAGTAACGAGATTGATATAATACAGCTGGCCATCCACATCAATCTTTTGGGAACAGCACACCTCTCAACAAGAAAGCACATCCAGTCAGACATGAAGGGAGAGAATCCCACAGCCTTATACAGTTCGGGTCTGTGCTCTCGGTCATATACTAACCTGTAACTTGAATCTGAGGGATATACCCTGGAAAAATGAGAAAAGTGGTGCCGCGGGCCGGATGTTCACCGATTCTGGAAATCAAAATCGGATTTGAACCGGCGACGACACGGTCTTCAGCCGTGCGATCTCCCTGGCTAATCTACCGCGGCTCAATTTTAGTACCGTTTTCTACGCGATATAAAGCTAACTCCGAGTTCTAGCGTATCTTGTAGTTCATGTAGGATGCAACAAGAGCAGTTAGAATTGCTGCGATGTTGACTCCTAGAGGATAAACCAGAAGTGAATCAAGGAACGAGATTGTTGCAAGCCATTGGGGCAAATTCGTCGATTCTGAAATACCAAATGGTACAAAGTACAACATTAGAAAGATACAGGTTGTTAGAGCCACACCTGCGAATGCTGGCATGTCTGTAGTAAATCGAGCAAACTCAGAGATTCGAGTGATCCAGTTCGATTGAGCCCTCTGTCTCTTCCTTACTTTCCTCTTGGACATAATGTGAGCCCATCGGTACATAGCCTCAGCCATGATAACATAGGCTCCACCAAGCACTGCCATCGCTCCAAGTGCTACAATAAGCTGCAGTTCTGCACTTAGAACCTGAACATACCTTGCTGCATGCCACATCAAAGGAATCTGAACAAATCCCGCAATTCCAAGGAATATGAGGATTAGTCCTGGCTTGCTGCCGCGTTTCCACCATACTGCGAGGCTCATGATTATCTACCTGGTTCCTGAGGTGTCCGCTCAGACATTTGGTCTGCTCTTTAAGCTTTTGGAACCTGTTATTTCAAACCAATATCCATTGTCCTTTCTTTCAATTATCTCGAACCCGGTTTTTAGAAGTATGGATGCAATGCTCTCAATGGACTGATTTTGACGCCCTCGAACACTATATCCAATTCTCGAGACAGTTCCATCTGGTAAAATGAAGTCAGCTAAGAAAACGAGTTTATCATAGTCATCGTCTATTCGACTTGCCTTGATATAGACCAGACCATCTGGCTTGAGAACACGATAAACCTCTTCTAAGACCCTAACCTTTGTTTCATGGTCCCTCATATATCCGAGCGAGAAAAACAAGGTGGCAATATCAAAAGAATGGCTAGCAAAGCAGAGTGTTTGCCCATCGCATGTGAACCAATTTGATAAAGAGCCGTGAATCATTGCCTCCCGAATTTTTGCAAAATTGATGTCTACCGCACAGACTCTTGATCCCTCCATTCTCGATACTAACCCTTCACTACCACCTCCAACATCAATTACAAGACCCCTCAACGGTAGTAATGGGAGATGGATTTCTTGAATCGGGGTTTCAAATACTGAATACTTGCTCATCGGAAGAATCTCCGAGCTATTCCTCTTCTTCATTCTCAAGGAATTCCTCAAGCTCACCCATCAGCCTAACAATCTCTGGAACAACTTCTAGAGCTTTGTCATACGCTTCCTCGGCTTGCCTCTCTCGACCTGTTCTGTAATAGAGTTGTATGAGATTAATCCATGCTACCATATGATTCGCACCAATCTCAATTGCACGCTTCAAGGATTCTTCCGCTTCTTCTAAATTTCCTTCTGTTGATAGAGCAATTCCCAAATTACACCATGCATCTGCTTCCTCAGGGTTGTTTTCCAAGGCTTTTCTGAACGCATTAATTGCATCTTCATTTCTATCAAGCAGATTCAGAAGGCAACCCAAATTGTACCACAGATCTGCATGTGTAGCATCTTGCTCGAGGCCAGCTCTAAATGCTTCCTCCGCCTCCTCATTCCTATTCATATAGAGAAGACTAGCTCCAAGTTCTTGCCAATAATCAGGATTTGTATTGTCTATTTCAATAGCTGCTCGATAGGCAATCTCAGCATGAGTGAGTTGATTCTCACGAAATAGTTTCAAACCAAGATTATACCACCCCTCTGCACTGTCTGGTTCGTATCCTAACTCCTCCAGTGCCGGTAGCAGGTCTTCTTTGTTTGATGCGTCCAATCACCAACCTCCATGTGGATGTGCACATGTTTTTCATTAATTACTTTCAAATCGATGGATACAAGGTTTCAAAAAAACTAGCTGATACGTTTCAGATACACCTAGAATCTTCAATATACCAAACTGATGCGCTCAGTTAGTTCAATTCTTCTCTTGTCAGAGAGTTGATAT
>JBHLQM010000015.1:0-49440 GCA_048884785.1 Candidatus Thorarchaeota archaeon
CGATAATAGCAGTTCCAAAAAAAGGGGAGAAACACCCGCTCTGGGCGGGTGTATCAACTAGATTATTTCTTCTTCTTGGACTTTGTCGCTTTCTCAGCAGCCTTTCCACGTCTACTACACACAATCGCTCCTATAATCAATACCAGAGCAATTGCAGCTCCAATAATAATCAAGGTTGTCGTATCTATTGGAAATCCAGGGACAACCGTGACCATCACAGTGTCACTTGCAGAATTACCAGATTCATCGAAAACCACAATGGTGAGGTTATATACACCTGGTTCGAGACCAGTGATTCCACTAATCACAAGGGAACCTGATGTCCATGAGTCTGTTTCTTGTTCTGTTCCGTTGAGGTACAAGATGAATGTACCAGGATACAGATCCGTTACAGTCCAAGTCACTTGGATAACTCCTGAAGCAGTGAAGTCCGCAGGACTGTTGATGATAGGTGGTGTAGTGTCCACGACTTCAACGATGACGGTATCTGATTCCGAAATACCGAACTCATCAGTTACAGTGAGAGTGACAAAATGCACTCCTGGATCTAACCCATCTGCATCGTAGCTGATTCCAGAACCATCCCAGACATTTGAGCCTTGAGGCGTTCCATTTAGATCCACTTCATACGATCCGGTTGTGGTTGTGTAGCTTTTTGGATTCCAAGTTATGTCATGCCCAGTTGAGCCGGCTTCAAATCCAATATCTGCAGGGTGATCAAGGAAGGGTCTTAGCATGAATGTAATTTCATTCATCCATATCTCAAACGAATCGATATAGGTCGTATCATCATAGTCCGAATGATAGGCATCGAGTAGCGGTCCATTTACAAGGGCCCTTCCGTTCAAACCTAGGAGAATACTTACATTTGTTTCGCTTTGGCTTGACGAGAATCCTGCAAGTGCCGTTGCGTTATCATACACAGTCAGATTGGTAGCTGTTGTGCCCCATCCAAAGTCTACCGTATCATTGATGGGTCCTGAACCTAGATCCACTGGAATATTGAAGATGGGCGCTGACGGATCCCAGAAGTAGGTCTCTGGCACTGGAGAGAAGGTGTTGCCAGAATCAAATCCAATGTAGCTCCATAGCTCAGATCCGGCCACCGCAGCATATCTCCATGTATCCATGATCAGCCTCGTATCAGGATGAGCAACTAAATAGTCCAATATCTCAGGAAATGCGGCTTCGTAGGCGTAATTGATGTTATCGAAAATCAGCAGGTCCCATTCTCCTAGATGAAGGCTCATGTTGAAGTATGTATAACTTATCGTCATCATATAGTCTATGCCCAAATTATGTAGAGCAGTTGCGACTTGCCCTCTGTATGCATTGCTGTGGAATGCTACACCTGCACTATCAAACATGACCAGAGCTTTTGCAGTAGATGCAGTCAACCAATTTGCCGAGTTCAAGGCGAATTGCTCATTTGCAGCCATAGGCAGCCGGAGATTATCAAACATGTTCATCTCTCCTGAGAGCACTACCCGTCCCGCACCATAGTTCTGTGCTGCCACTCCGATGTTTGTACCATTCTTCCAGACAGCGACTGATTCACCTGTCATGTTGATGTAGTTTCTATAACTCACAGCCAAGTAGGTACAGCCTTCAAGAGTTGGATGGGGTCCAGAAGGATAAAGATTGTAGTCATCTAAGATGTTTTTGTCACTTAATTGCATATCAAAGCCATCTAGCAGGAAGTTCAGGAAAAGGTGCCCTTGTCCTCCTCCTCCTAGGCCACTTCGATCACCGAGCAATAATGCACTTCCTCCATTGGCAATCCACTCATTGAATACTACTCTCTCCGCATCTGTATAGTTCAAATCTGGCCAGTCAAGGATAATCATATCATAATCCGAAAGTCGCTCTATTGTGAAGTTACCTCCAGCGGAAGGATAGAATTTATCGAATGTGTAACTGTGATTAACAAGTAGTGATCTCAACTGTGTGAAGCTATTCTCCGAATTGTAGACAGTAGCGTAAAGATCATCCCAAGGATCAACACAGAGCCTTGGTTGGTGTGAAAGATCATATGCAATCCTTGCCTTTGGTCTTGGGGTAATCCAATCTATTGAATCTGCAATGATTGAATCGAACTCTGAAGGCATATGTGTTCCATTACCATAGATTAGAACCTGTCTGCCTCCTACCACATCATTATCAATTGCTAGAACAATTCCATTATCACTGCCCTCATTGACCACAGTTGTTACTGGATTGTTAACGTTCGTCTCCAGCCCATCCTGATTATACAAGAGTACTGGCTCGGTGGAATGAGAAATTGTATCATTAATGTGGAACTGAGTGGCAACAGGATGCCTCGCTGAAACATTGAAATCATCTGCGGAAAAGTAGGTCCAAATTGGATTCCCTGAAATGCCCAATTGGCCAAAATCGCCATCATAGAATGGACCTAGGTGACCAAAATACGACATATACCCAGCTACTAAACCAAAACCAAGAATTCCACCTCCACCTAGCCAGAAATCCTTGACGTAGTAGGTGATGTTCTCTCTTGGAATGTTGTTAACCATGACAAAAACATCGTAATTGATTGTTAGAAGTTCATGATTCAGAATATCTGCAAACGTAATTGTGTCAACCTCATGGCCTGCAGCTGTTAGAATACTAACAACCCCCGAGATTTCGTTTGTAGCTATTCCTCCGGTAGCATAGCTTGGTAATGTTGTATTATCTTCATCATAAACAGCCACCTTGATTGTCCTATCAACGAATTGCGAATCAAGGTATTGTCCCATTGGTTGCTGTCCCGCTAATTCTGGCGTGCTTACATATTGGATGCGTGTCCCATTGAAATAGGTTGGAACCATAGCAATACCAGATAGAAACAGCACTACTAGTAAAAGTGATAAGATGCGTTTCATATCTCCACCTCAATTCTAAAATTGGGTATCTTAAAGGAAAAGCTTTAGCTAATAAAGTTCACTCGCATAATGAAAGAATCTCATTTTGAATGCATGCTGCAGGTCCTACCAGCAAAAGAAAAAGAGTGGAGAATCAGATTCCTGTATTATATATCACAGCCTATTGTTCAATCTAGTGACTATGGTTAACACAATCAGCACTGCTACCTTAATTTTGTGATTAGTTTCGACCAAAGCATTTCTCCAATTTGCCTATATCCATCAATGCTCAAATGGAGGCCATCCCCCGAATCAAACTGCGGCACCAAGATGCCTTGAGAGTCTGACAAATGTGAAAAAACATCAGCAATCAAAACCAAAGGAAACCGAGACCCTTCGCTTAGTATTCTACTATTTAGCTTGGACTGGATGTATTGATGATGAGGAATTCTGGACCCAATTGGCGGAATCGTACAGGCAATCGTTTTAATCCCTAGTGTTGTGCTTTCTGACCAGAGATCTGCTAGAGCTTCATATATTGTATCAGGTTCATATCCCCACCCCAAGTCATTCGATCCTGCCATTATTACCACGATATCATATGATTCTCTTGATAGAATTCTCCTAAGCCGGGGTTTCATCATCGTAGCAAGCTCCCCTGGAACTCCTTGATTATGAAACTGGATTGCTGTAACTCCTTCTCTTCTCGCCGACTCCAAAATCCAAAACCCATATTGTGACCGTACGTCCCCACCATATCCTGGCTCATACCCCGGAGTACCAGCAGTGAGACTATCACCGAATCCAAGAATTCTCATAGCCGGCACACCTAGTAATAGGAAGTTTTCTCTTCCGAACGCCATTCGTATCTGCAATCGTTGCAAACGAATTCGTCCCATCTATCTGCGTAGCCACCACCAGTATATTCGCTTATTGATTCTCTCTCTACTGAGGAGCTTCCACATTTTGGGCATCTAGGAGGATATTCGTCGCCTGACAATAGACACCACTCTATTCGGATATGTTGCTTGTAGTATTAAATTGTGCTAGATGAGGATTCCAAATGATTCTTATCTTACGCTAGTGCAAATAATACCGGATTCGCAATCGTTTAGGAGGAAAAAATATGCATGCAAGAAAGGCTTTGCCGGTTGCTATGTTATTTCTGATGTCGTTTCTTCTAATGGGAAATCTGATCAATACCTCAACTGATGGGATTTCATTAAAGCTTGATTCGAAACCCACAAAGGTTTCATCAGTATCATATGAAGAGAGAGGTCCACTCATCATAAACAATGACTCTCACTTTCTTGACCTGGTTAGTACTTATTCATGGTCTGGCTCAGGAGAAGTTGGTACTCCTTATGTAATTGAAGGGTACAATATCACTTCGGATGGAAGCTGTCTTGTAATTGGAAATGTATCTTGGTATTTCGAGGTTCGTGATTGCTATTTCGACTCAATCTCAACTACTCCTTACCAGAGCTATGGGATTTTCTTCCAAAATGTGACTCATGGCACTATTGTTGATTCCTTTGTCACAAACAAGAATCAAGGTATCTGGTTTAATGCAAGCCCCTATAATGTGGTCCAGAATTGCACCATCTGGGAATGCTCAGCTAACGGAATTGATATCGGCTACAGCAACTACACAATCGTGGATGAGAGCACGATAGCCGACTGTGGTTCAAGCATGATGGTTTACAGGAGCAACTTCACCCAAGTGATGAGAAACGATATTTATGGCGGAATGGGGGGTGTTTCAGTCTGGTATTGCCGAAATTTCACGATTTCAGAAAATTTCATTTACGAGAGTATAATTGGAATTTCCGATAGTGGCATCCGTTTCTATGAAACGGACAATTCATCAATTATTGCTAATGAGATTTTCGGAAATACCATGAATGGTATCTATATCGACCTAGGTCAGCACAACTACATATTCGACAATCATATCTACAATAACAGTAATCATGGCATAGACGTGATGAGCTCCGGAAATATCACTATCATACAGAACAACGTTCATGAAAACGGTTGGTGGGCAACAGCTCCGAACATGCTCTGTGGCGTCTATCTTGGGTCATCTGGAGATATCCTCGTTGAGGGGAATCAGATATGGAATAATACACTCTCAGGCATATCGATGTCTTCTACCACATTTTCAACCATTGTCGGAAATGAGATTTTCAACAATACAGACAATGGAGTCGCTGGAATAAATGCAGATAATATTACAGTAATTGATAATCAAATCTCTGGCAATGGGTGGGATTATGAAGGGTCAGTAATAGGCATTAGTGGCGGAATCTTCACTGGTTGGGCCATCGATGGTTGGAACATCGAAAGCAATCATATTTGGAATAACACAAATCATGGTATCTCGTTTGTGGGTCCCTCTACCTGCAATGCTACAGGGAATCGTATCTGGGATAGCAATATGACTGGCATCTACCTCAGCGAGTGCAGTAGAATCCTGGTTGAAGGGAATACGGTCTATGATAACATTATGGGAATTGAACTGACGGAAGCCGCCAGTACTAGCAACGTGACAAGTAATATTCTCTATGACAATGATTATGGAGTCTACATCGAGTTGGCGCATGAGTCCTTCATATACAGCAACGATATTGGTTGGAACACCGTAAATGGATTCGAGGCGGAAGGTAGCTACAACTACTGGCATGACAATGAGAGTCTAGGGAACTGGTGGCACGATTATTCTGGGACTGGAAATTACAGCATTGCCAATGCAACAGGTGTCAGCAACTATGATATCTATCCACAAAAGAACATGTGGTTAGACTCTGCCACGTCAATCGCATTTGAGATTAGCTCAACTGGTAATACGCTAGAGTTTGATGCATTTGCTTTGAATCCACAATCATATAGTGTCTATAGAAACGGAACTCTATTTGATAGCAATGATAACTGGGATGGTGGTCCAATTTCACTAAATGTGGATGGTATCCCTGCTGGGGTTAATGAATTTCTGCTTAGTGTCTACCATGTATCGATGCATGCGGTAAGTGTTTACTCATATGCTGATGTCACTGATTTGACTTCACCACAATGGATCATCCACCCCTTTGACCAAACCATTAATGCAGGTGAGGCTTTATCTGCGCAGTTTAATGCCACAGATGTTTCTGGTATTGACTCATGGTGGGTGAATGATACTGTGAACTTCAAGATTGATAGCACAGGACTACTCACAAACAACACCAATTTAGCGGTCGGCGACTATGGTTTACGGGTTCATGTCAATGATACATTCGGCAATATCGCAGATTACGAGATAAAAGTTAGAGTTCTCTATGTAGAGCCAACTACGACGCCTACAACGACAACTACACCAACTACCACGCCAACAGCAACAACTACTCCAACAGGACCCATAGAGCCATTTGATCCTGGCCTAATGATTATTGTTTCAGCCATTGTAGGAGGAGGAGTAGTCGTTCTGGTGCTGGTTCTTATAGTTCGTAGACGTACACCATAATGGTGGGAAGAGGAGATAAAACTCCTCATTCCTATTTTTCAAATGGGGTGTCCCTGACTGTCTTGTCAAAGCATTCCAATCTTCTTCCCAAACCCAATCATTTCACATCATGGATAGATATAATCCGATGAAGAAGAATACTAGGACCAAAAGGAAGAAGAGAGTTGTAAACACTGATACCTTTTTCATGATAGAGGTTTGAATCGAGCATTAATAGAGAAGGTTTTCTGAGGAAGCAATGCAAGGTACAGAAATGAGACTTTCCTTGCAGTTGCTTTCTCCGAGGCAAGTTGGGCTTTCTACAATACCAAGGATTGGCGACTAAATGGAAGTGAGGAGTTATAGCCCCTCACATCCTTCTATTTCACCGCACCCTAGAAGAACGTAGGTTGTACCTCACTCACGCCCTTTGGTGGTTCCATTTCTCTGGTTTCTTGAACAGAAAGAACCTCAACAAGATTGTATTTCTTTGAGCCCATGCCAAGTCCTTCCGCATAATCAGTTACTAGATATGGGTTCTTCATTGGTCCGTGCAGTCTCGCAAATGGGTGTAGGTCAGCAGCTGGATCAAGGTTAACATGCCTGAAGTATGGCGGAATCATACTTTCAATGAGGCCCTCCTTGGCGATAAGATCCAGAGTTGCCATTTCAATCGCCACAATATCTCGACTGCCTAGAATCCCAATATCATTTACAACAGGAGGCTGGCCAATACCCCAGCAATCACACAATGCAGTGATGTCAATGGCGATGTTAAGGAAGAATACTTTATCATTGTCAAAGGTTTTGAGGACTTCATTTGCTCCTCTTGCCATCAGCTCCTGAAAGAGTGCATAATTCTCTTGTTTCAAATCTAGGCATCCTACATCCTTGTCTGCCTCCATGCACTCAAAGCATTGGTCACACATGCCAAATGCCACGCTTAGAGAATGTTTTTCCTCGTCATACCTGATATGCCCTTCCGGGCATGCCTGTACAAGCTTCCTTGCATGCTCCGGAGTACATTTCTCAGGATCCCAGAACGGAATGCTCGCTTCAATACCATGTATCTTTCTCCAACGAGAAGGACCATGATAGCCTCCCAATGCAATGTTCTTGATTGCACCGCCATATCCACAAGAATTGTGACCCTTAGTATGAGATAGGTCAATCAAAACGTCGGCATCACGAAGAACTCCTGCAAGTTCTAATGTTTCGACATTATGAAAATTAAACTCAGTCTTTTGGGTATAGCCATCTTTCACTCCTGCAATTGGGATGATAGGACATCCACAGGTTTCTGATGTATACCCTCGCTCAGCAGCATTATAAACTGCTGTTGGATTATCTGTGACAAAAGGGAATCCTCCAGCCTTTTTTACTGCTTGTGCGACTCTTCTTACAAAAAAGACTGGAACAGTCTGGTATCCATCCCTAAAGCCAAGATGCATCTTGATAGCGACCTTGTCTTTTGGCTTGATTGTGGAGAAATCAAGAAGCTCAAGAATCCGCTCAAATTTCGCAGCAATTGAGGCAAATTCGCCAGGATTTCCGTGCTTAATTGATCCAAAGTAGACCTTTGATATTTCGGGACTCATAGTCCTAACATCAGATAGGTTTGAATAAAACAGTTCCTTTTCTCGTGATTATATGATATAGATTAAATGGATGTTGGCTTCCACAATGAAAAGAAGGTGAATACATGGTTAATGCACCGGAATCTCCGAATTCGGGGGATGAGAAAAGAGACCCCACTCTAGTCTTCGGAACTGCAAGCTTTATGAATGACATGAGTTCTGATATGATAGCTCCAATATGGCCGACCTTCTTGTACAGTTACCTTGGTCTGTCTTTCTTAATGGTTGGTTTCATAGATGGTCTTGCCTTGACAATAACATCTCTCTCCAAGCTCGGTGCGGGGTATGAATCCGATCGAACAGGCAAGAGAAAGCGATACATAACAGCCGGGTATTTTCTGTCCATGATTTCTCGAATTGGATTTGCATTATCGAGTGGATTCATCACTATTACAATAGCAAAATCACTGGACCGGCTTGGTAAAATGCGTGGCCCTCCACGTGATGCCATGGTTGCTGCTCATGTATCCGAGGAACGGCGAGGTAGGGCATTTGGGATTCTGAGGGCAATGGATAGTGGTGGAGCACTTGTTGGCTCTATAATTACGTTTTTTCTCTTCGCAATGTTAGGATATATTGGAATAATATTGCTTGCAACGATTCCAGCTGCAATATCTGTCATAGTGATTGTTCTCTTCATTAAGGAAGGCCGCGGTAAGGATGTTTTCAAAGGTGTTAGCTTTTCAGGACTGAACAAGAATCTCAAGCTGTTCTTCTTAGCATCAGTCCTATTTGCCTTGGCAACATTCAGTTATTCCTTCTTGATTCTGTTCTCGAGCCCATATTATTCTCTGTACATGCTTCCCTTGCTATACATTCTCTTTACACTCTCAGATGCAGCGAGTGCCTATCCATTTGGTCGTGCATCCGACAGATATGGCCGCAAACCAATACTGGTTCTTGGGTTCCTCTTCCTCGCACTTTCTGCTGGGTGGGCGCATCTTGCTACTGATTGGTTGAGTGTTCTTCCTATGTTTATTCTATTCGGGCTTTCAGCAGGAGCGTTGACTCCTGTACAAACAACTCTGGTTGCGGATCTTGTGGAGGAAGAGAGACGCGCAAGCTTAATTGGAGCGTTTCAAATGGTGGTTGGCATTGCTGCTTTACCCGCCGGAATGATCATTGGCTATTTATGGGAGAGTTTTGGGTCTCTAGTCGCATTTGATTTCTCACTTATGCTGGCGCTTATCGCTGTCGGTTTCATGATGCTTATTCGGATTCCAAAGCCGCAAAATAGGGAATAGAACCTACATCATTTGTTGACCTGCAGCTCTTCTGATAAGATTTCCAAGACCGAATCCGGAGAGCATATACAGGGGGAAGTATGTGAGACCGAAACCTGTTCCCGGCAAATCCACGCCTATCATTCCTTCCAGCCATGGAAAGACTTTGGTGACGTTGAAGGGTAATATTGCGACAGGATTATTCCCGTATATTGCAGCAAGCACTGAAAAAATCAGGATAAATGGAATATAGAAAATCAGCATCGGCTTACAGCGAGATGACATCATATTGCTCTGTAAACGCATTATTCTAGATTGGCTATCCATAACCTCTTGAAGGAGCTGAGGGTCCCCTGTCTTCCTCGCTTCATTGAATTTCGCCTGCCACGCCTTCACTTCCTCCATGTCTTCCTTCATTTTTTCAGGATCTGTCAGCTTGTTTGTTAACACTATTGAAACAAGTGCAAGCAATACACTCACAACGAGAATGAAAGGCGCTGAGTAAGGCATTTTTGAAACAGGTTCAAAGAATGCTGCCAGATAATTGATGAAGTCACTGATAAAATCCTGCATGGACTGTTCCACCGATGTGCCGAAAATGTATGATTCATTTTAAGGCTTGTCTATTCTACATTTAATCATCATATTTCGAATAATTTTTACATGTGTGCAATACATATTTTGTGGCATACCAATTGCCTATTTTGCTAAAAGCGGTGTTATAGCTATGTCAAATGAAGAACAAGTACTAGAGGAATTGAGAGAGATTAGGAAACTCCTCACTCCTCCGAAACCCCCAGAACCTCCAAAAGGTTTCGTTGACGAATTCGTAGTGTTTCTGAAAAAATCGAAGGTAATGGGATTGGCTGTTGCCTTTATCCTTGCTCTGTACATTGGGGCCTTGATTCAATCGTTTGTCTTTCATATAATTATGCCAATCATTGGCGTTTTTATCCCAAGTACTGAGAGTTGGGATTCATTCTATATACAGCTAACTGATAGTCAGTTATCCCGTGTAATGATTGGAACCTTTACAGGCAATCTCATCACGTTCATTGTCATTGCGTTCATAGTATTCCTATTGGTCAAGCTCACTTCCAGACTTGGATTGGAGTAGCCCTCACATTCAGCGAATTCGGCTGCCTTTTGAAAAGGTAGCTCATAACTGACATATCATGGTAGTCCAGATGCTGCGTTCACGGATAGGATATCAGATATGGCATGTTCAGGATCTGCATATGTATAGAAACACCGCTTTAGGCCGTAATTGTCTGGTAGAGTAAGGCTTAACAAAGACTGCTCTTTTTCTGGACTGAGGATGTTTCATATGGCAAAAGAGTTGCAGGTTGAGAAGTATAGAAAATTCTGTTCGCCCAATCTCATTAGATGCAAGACTACTGAGGATCTCTCTCCAATCGATGATATTATTGGACAGGAGCGGGCATTGAAAGCTTTAAGCTTTGGCCTTGAAATTGAAGAGAAAGGCTTCAATGTTTATGCGGCGGGTGCTCCTGGAACAGGAAAGACCACAACCGTCAGCGCATTTCTTGAAGATGTTGCTAAGTCGCGGCCTGTACCTCCGGATTGGTGTTATGTTTACAATTTTCAGAATCCATCGGAGCCAAATGCCATTAGATTGACACCTGGATGGGCACATCAATTGCAGAGAGACATAAGTGACCTAATCTCAGCAGCCAGAAATGTACTTCCTGATATATTCGAGAGTGAAGATTACATCACTCGAAGACAGGCCACAACCAAAGCAATTGAGACAGAGCGTGCAAATCTCTTCAACAAAGTCAACCAGTATGCTCAGAAGAAAGGATTCATGCTAAGAAGCACCCCGAGTGGCCTACTTGTTATTCCAATGCTGAATGGTCAACCTCTTGCCGATGAGCAAATTGCCACACTGGATCAAGAAACTCTAGATAAGATTACAAAAGCTCGAGAAGAGATTGATGTTGAACTTCGGAATGCAATGAGGGAGTTAAGGAAACTAGAAACTCAAGTAAGTTCCAAGTTGGAGAATCTCAATCGTGACGTGGCACTGTTTGCAATCGGGCATATAATCACAGACTTGCAGACCATATATTCGAAAAACGAAGAAGTGGTTAAGTTCATCGATGATGTGCAAGAGAGCATTCTTGGCAACATAGGCGCATTCATTGAGGCCAAGAACATATCGGGTCAACCCCCGGAAGCACAATTCGCCAGTGAGCAATTCTTCAAGCGATATGAAGTAAACATAATGGTGACCAATAAGGATCTAGAAGGTGCACCAGTTGTAGTCGAATATAATCCAACATATAGCAATCTTTTTGGCCGCATAGAAAAGGAAGCACGATTCGGTGTGTTGACAACCGATTTTTCGATGATCCAACCAGGGTCGCTTCATAGAGCAAATGGCGGGTATCTAATGATTCCTGTTCAAGACCTAGCCAGAACACCTGCCTCATATGAGAGTCTAAAACGGGCTCTGAAGAATGGGAATATAACAATTGAAGACATCAGCTTTCCGGGCGCTCCTATATCCGCGAGAGGACTGCAGCCTGAGCCAATAGAATTGAATGTCAAGGTGGTTTTGGTTGGAGATTCCCAAGTCTATGAGATGCTATACACACAGGACCCGGACTTCAAAGAGCTGTTCAAGGTAAAAGCGCACTTTGACACATCCATGGACCGAACAGAAGAAAACATCCAGAAATACGCGGCTGCAATGGCAAATGTATGCACTAGAGAAGGACTAAGGCATCTTGATGCGGAAGCGGCTGCTAAAATCATCGAATACAGCTCTCGCCTTGCCGACGATAAGGAGAAGCTCTCCACACGGTTTGCGGACATTTCTGACATAATCCGTGAAGCTACATTTTACGCAACGCAGGATAAGGCTCCACATGTGACTGCAGTTCACATAACAAAAGCAATTGAAGAGAGAATATACCGTTCCAATCTCATTCAAGAGAAGATTCAGGAAATGATTCAACGCGGCGTGATTCTGATCTCAACTGAGGGAGAGGCTGTAGGTCAGATCAATGGTCTAAGTGTTATGAGATACGGTGATTTTGAATTTGGAGGGCCTTCAAGAGTCACGGCCAGTGTTGCAGTCGGTCGCCAAGGAATCATTGACATTGAGAGGGAATCCGAAATGGGCGGTCGAATTCACACAAAGGGTGTGATGATACTGAGCGGCTATCTCTCGAGGATATTTGCTCAAGACAAGCCATTGGGGCTTTCTGCACGTCTAGTTTTCGAGCAGAGTTACTCTGGCGTGGATGGTGATAGCGCGTCAAGCACAGAGCTCTACACATTACTCTCTGCCCTTTCCGGAATTCCAATCAAGCAGTGTTTTGCTGTAACAGGGTCAGTGAATCAACATGGTGAAGTGCAGGCAATCGGAGGAGTAAATGAAAAGATTGAAGGTTTCTATGAAATCTGTAAAGCGAGAGGGCTTACGGGTGAACATGGTGTACTGATTCCCGAAAGCAATATACAGAACCTTATGTTGAAAGAAGAGGTTGTGGATGCGGCAAAGAACGGTCTTTTCCATATTTATCCTGTGAAGACCATTTCTGAGGGCATAGAAATTCTTACAGGGAAGAAGGCCGGCGCTCGAAAACAGGATGGCACATTCAAGACAGGAACAATATTCGATCTTGTGAACAAGCAATTGATGGAATTTGCTGGAAGGCTCAAAGAGCATCAATATCAGCAAGACTCAAGACTGTAGCTTGTCTTTCAAAGCAAAATCTGGAAATTCCATTCGCCTAAGCAACCTGCAAAATGAAATAGATACAAGACGTTTCTTTAAATTGATACATTCGACTGTTGAAATTACGAGGTGCTCATATGCCTGATGTGAAAGAAGCCACCGAGTGGATCAAGCAAATTATGGATGTCGTTCATGATGGTATGCTTGTGATTCAAGAAGAGGAAATAATTCTTGCAAACGACATTTTAGCTAACTTGTTGGGCTATCAGGAAGACGATTTGCTTGATATGGACTTTGAGGACCTCGTTGATCCAATATCAATTCGTCACAACCAGGCACAGATTCAGGCTCTGATTTCAGGCAAGAACCTCACGAAGTTCAATACAAGACTGAAAAGCAAGGATGGTACCGTTCTCCAAGTTGAAGTAAACCCTGCTTTGATAGACATCGGTGATGAACCGTGTGTTTTGGCAGCAGTTCGAGACATATCAAGGCAAATTGCATTGGAAGAAGCTGTAATGCAACTAGAACAGCGATTTGCCTCCCTTTATGACCTCTCTCCGGTGCCCTACCTTACTTTAAACAATGACGGAATTATTACTCAAGTGAATGAAGCCACTGAGGAATTGCTGCTACAAAGTGCCGATGAGATTATGGGACACTCACTCTCAGAATTTCTTGTTGAGCGACCAGAAAGAGATACCTACGATCCGAGTGCAGCAATTATCCACGAAGTCATGAGAGGGAAGAGCGTCAAAGGCATAGAACTCGAAATGAAGCAGAAGGATGCCAAGTCGACATGGGTAAGTGTAAGCTCCAGGTCCCTGAATCCTGATTCTGAGAGACCTTCAGAGATTGCTCTGACTGCTGTGGATGTTACCCGACGGAGAAATGCGGAGAAAAGACAGCGCGAGGAAAGCGAGCGGGCCAATCTATACTTCGAACTTATGACCAGTGATTTGAATATTATTCTTCAGAGCGTCCTTTTTGCTCTGGAGGACCTAAAATTGTCGCTACAGATGACCGACCGCGAGTTGACACTCATTCGGGATTCATCATGGAATCTCCGACGTGCAGCCCGGCTCATTGTGAATATGGGCGTTCTACTATCTCTTGGAAGCTCCCCTCCTGCAAAAGGAAAAGTGAATCTTACTCCTCATATCAACAGAGCCGTCCTTGAAGTAAAACGTGACTTTGAGGGAAAGACCCTTGAATTCAAATCTGATTTGCCGCAGAAGGATTTTGAAGTAACGGGCCACGCATTTCTCCACAATGTCTTCTTCAATATTCTCCATAATTCTATGACGTACGATGAAAAGGAACCTGTTGAGATTAAAGTGAAGGCAAAGCTGGAGGAGTATGGCCGAGAAGTCAGAATTGAATTTGAAGATCAAGGTCCAGGAATATATGCTGAGCAAAAGCAGGATATTTTCAGGCGTACTCATGACCCAGAGAGTAAAGTAATCGGAAAAGGTCTCGGGCTAACCGTCGCGGACCGATATATCTCACATCTTGGCGGTAGAATCTGGGTTGAGGATAGAATCAAGGGAGACCCCTCAAAAGGAAGTAGGTTTGTTGTTATCCTGCCTAGATGGCGTGAGAAGGCTGAGCTGCCTGTAATTACATTCTATAAATCTGAACATTGTGTGTTTTGCGGTCCAGTCTTTGAAACTCTCTCTGCAATTATGGACGAAATCGGCGTGGGCCGTTCAGTTATAGAAGTAGTAAATATTGATGATCCATCAGCAGGAATTACTGAGGACGATTTGCCTGCGTTGCCCACAATACAGATGGGAACTGAACAGCTGACCGGGTTCCTCTCGGAGGAGGATTTGAGAGCAGGCGTTATGCGCCTTCTTACTACCAACTCAGCATAGGAAACGCACCGAACGTCACATTGAATCGCCAAAGCAGTAGAAGGAATCATCAAGAGCTGCTTTGGCATTCGATTTGAACCTGAATCGGCATTTATGAGGCGGATTCCTGCACATGAAAGTGATAAAATGAGCTTTTTAGTAAAAACACTGGACTTGTCCATTTTTGAACATATTCTCGGTTTCACTGCACGATTCTAATCCTGCAAATTGCCGAATAACTCAATTCTTCGACTCCATAAATCTATAATCATATTCAGGGAGTATAACCTGTGCTATCGTGATTCACATTCTAGTGAACCAGCTTAGTATGCACTATCTGGCATCAGTCCACAGGGGTTTGATAAATGGCTTCTGTCATTCATATTCCCAATTCTACTTTTAGTCGTGAGGTAGCTTCCGTCCCAGGCGGTGAAGCAATTAACAAATGCATCCAGTGTGGAATATGCACTGCAAGCTGTATGGTTGCTCGTGCATCAGAGAAATACCGTCCTCGCAAATTGATCCAAAAAATACTGATTGGAAAAAGAGAAGAAGTTCTTCGAAGTGAGCAGCCTTGGTTCTGTATGACTTGCCGAATGTGTGAACAGAACTGTCAAGAGGGTGTTAGTCCAGCTGAGGTGTTTCATGCCGTCAGATATCTTGCTGCACGCGATGGACATGTGCCACAAGTTTTCCGAAAGGCTTTGAAAACTCTTTTTGAAGATGGGTGGCTTCTGAGCTATGCATATTCAGATTTTGCGGAAGATGAGAGAGATGATTTAGGTCTGAATCCTGATCTTACCTGGAATAGAACATTCGTTCGTCGGATAAAAGAGAAGTACTTCGGGGAGGCCAATATTTGAGAGAGATCCTCCTCTATCGCGGCTGTACAACACCTGTTAGATTACCTGCCTACGAGGCGTCAACAATTGCAGTATTGGAGAAACTAGGTGTAAAAGCAATAGAATTCAACGATACGAATTGCTGTGGTGCCCAATATGTTGAATCTCTTTCCAAACATGCATATGCGGCAATGAGTGGTAGAATTTTAGCGCTTGCTGAGAAAGAGGGACTTGACATTCTTGCTCTTTGCGGTGCATGTTCAGGATCCTTGAAAATCAACAAGCATCTCCTCGACTCCGATATTCATCTCCGTGACGAAGTGAATTCCCTTCTAGAAGATGAGGGCCTCAAGTATTCTGGAAAAGTAAAAGTCCGACACCTCTTACAGGTTCTGAACGAAGATATAGGTCTGCCAACAATCGAACGGGCAATTGTACGAAAATGCAACGGAGTTAGACTTGCAGCTCATTATGGTTGTCATGTAACTCGTCCAGTGGAAATTGTTCAAGTAGATGATCCTGAAAGGCCCTCAATTCTGGACAGATTGATTGAAGTTGCAGGTGGGGTGGCTGTAGACTATGTGGGGAAAACGCACTGCTGTGGAGGGCCAATGCTTGCAATGGATGAGTCTTTGGCTACTGAAATAGGATTTAATAAGATACAGAATGTGGCTTCTGCAAAAGCCGAGGGGATTGTGACAGCCTGTGTATTTTGCGATATTCAGCTTACTCAGGTTCAGTTCGGCAAGCCGCTACGTGTATCCAGATTGCCAATAATGCCAATAAGTCAGCTACTAGGTTTTGCCCTTGGAATTGATGATGATGTTTTGGGAATTGGACTTAACAGAATCAGTCCGGAAGCTATTCTTCATGCCACTATGGAGGTTCAATAAATGATTCAGAGTACAAGTTATGTTAGTAGAGTACGACATTTCGTTTCTGATAATGCGCTAATCGTGGGCGGAGGAGTGGCCGGTATGCAGGCCGCGCTTGACATCGCCAACCAGGGCTTCAAAGTGTATCTTGTAGAAAAAACATCATCTATTGGAGGACGTATGGCCGCAATAGATAAAACATTCCCAACTCTGGATTGTTCTGCTTGTATATTGACACCAAAGCTCAGTGAAGTTGCACGACATCCGAACATAGAACTACTAACGTATTCTGAGATGGAAGATGCCTCTGGCCATGATGGCAATTTCAAGGTGAAAATTCGCAGAAAAGCACGCTATGTTCATGAAGGTAAGTGTTCTGGATGTGGTGAATGTGCTGCAATATGTCCTTCGGAGGTTCCCTCAGAATTTGATGAGAGAATTGGATTTCGCAAAGCAATCTATTTGCCTTTTCCTCAAGCAACTCCTGCCGTATATACAATAGATATGGCCTCCTGCATTGGATGCAAGAGGTGTTCAAAGAGATGTGAACGTGGCGCAATTGACTATGAGATGAAAGACAAAATAATCAAGCTGCAGGTAGGAGCTATTATTGTGGCTACTGGGTACAAGCTGTTCGATGTCAGTGAATATCCACGCCTTGGATATGGTCGCTATCATAACGTTATCAATGCAATGGAGTATGAACGACTGATCAATGCTGCTGGACCTACACATGGTCACCTTATTCGGTTAAGCGATGGAAAAATGCCAAAGAATATTGGCTTTATACAGTGCGTTGGAGCTCGAGATGTAAACAAGGGATCGCCCTATTGCTCACGTGTGTGTTGCATGTATGGTATAAAGAATGCAGTTATGGCCAAGGAACATGACCCTGAAGCCGAGGTGACCATATACTATGCCGACATCAGGGCGTTCGGGAAGGGGTTCGAAGAGTTTTATGAGATGGCAAAAACCCGATTTGGAGTTCATTTTGTTAAGGGCAGAGTTGGTGAGGTTATGGAGGATTCAGAAACCCAAGACTTGCTTGTTGAAGTCGAGGATATAATGTCAGCGCATCTCACTGAAGCCCGGCACGATATGCTTGTAATCTGTCCCGGACTCAAGCCGCCAGATGGTCTTGATGCAGTCGCCAAGAAGCTTAAACTGCATCAGTCTATAGATGGGTATTTGGATATCCACGATTCATTCTTGGCTCCTGTTGAAACCTCTATTCCCGGAGTATTCACATGTGGGTGTGCTGACGGTCCGAAGGATATTCCCGACAGTGTGACAGCAGGAAGCGCCGCTGCCATGCGGGCAACAATTATTCTCTCGAGGGCGGGTGATTTGCTGTGAGTGAAAGTGAAACTCCTAGAATAGGTGTGTTTGTGTGTCACTGCGGTCACAATATTGCAGGGGTCGTTGATGTTGTGCGTCTGGCAAAGGAAGCCGCATCTTTTCCAAATGTCGTCTTTAGCACGGATGAGATGTTTATGTGCGCCGATGGCGGGCAGGGACTCATTCGAAGAAAGATCAAGGAATTTGAACTCAATCGAGTTGTTGTGGCAAGTTGTTCACCAAGAATGCACGAACCAACATTTCGCCGTGTAGTAGAAGAGGCCGGTTTGAACAGGTACTTGTTCGAACAAGTAAATCTTCGTGAGCACGTTTCGTGGTGTCATATGCGACAGCCAGAAGCTGCAACTCAGAAAGCCATCGACCTAGTACGCATGTCAGTGGCACGTGCGGCAATGCTACAAGAATTGCCAGTTAAGAAAGTCGATGTATTTCCATCAACTCTAGTGGTTGGTTCTGGAATTGCGGGGCTCACAGCCGCGCTCGATATTGCTGATCGTGGTTTTGATGCTGTCATTGTTGAAAAAGACAAGATTCTGGGAGGGCATGTGGCAAAATGGACACATCTCTTCCCATCAGACCAAATTGGAGAACAGGTAATTGAACCTCTTGTTGAGCGATTGATGAGACATGAAAAAGTGAGAGTTCTACGTGATAGTAGAGTAGTGAAATTTGATGGCTATATTGGCAACTTCGATGTTACAGTACAGCATAATCCTACTGGATCACAGCAGTCCTTCAAAGTTGGAGCGGCGATTATTGCTACGGGATTTGAACCCTTCAAGCCCATTGGATACTATGCCTATGGCAAATCTCCAGATATTATCACATTAGCCGAGCTCCAAGAAATGCCACGACGATATGAAATATTCAAACCAAGCAACGGTCGCCTTGTCAATAGACTTGCATTCATCGGGTGTGTGGGATCTCGTGAGCCCGGTTTGAAAGGACATGAACACTGTTCTCGACATTGTTGTGCTGCGCTGGCAAAGGCAGCATCAGATTTGCGAGAACGTGTCGAAGAGGTCATTGTTCTTTACCAGGACATTCGTACCTATGGGAGAGGGCATGAGGAACTACATAGGCTGGCAAGAAGTAGAAACGTCATATATAGCAAGTTCCCTCCGGATGACAAACCAAAAGTGGAGATAGAAAATGGGCGGCCCACTATTACTTGGTACGACGTGCTATCTGAAGATGAACTGAAGTACGAGCCTGACTTGATAGTACTGGCATCAGCAATGCTCCCTCCGAGTGATATTGAGGAAACTGCAAAGATGTTTAGCCTAACCCGGAGCGGAGATGGCTTCTTCAACCCAGAGCATATCAAACTTGCTCCATTAACAACACATACTGCAGGAATTATGATAGCCGGCGCTGCACAAGCAGCAAAGAATGCCCATGAGGCAGCCATTGATGCTAGCGGCGCAGCCGCAAAAGCAGTTTCATTAATGGCCCGTGGTCAAGTTGAAATCGAATCCACTATAGCACAAGTGAATTCCGAGAGATGTTCATCATGCCATACCTGTGTTTCAGCATGCCCCTATGGTGCTATGGCTATGGATTATACAGTAACGCCTGAGGTTGCTTTCGTTACGGAAGCGAAATGTCATGGCTGCGGCACGTGTGCTGGTGGTTGTCCAAGTGGCGCAATTACGATGTTGCATTCAACAGACGACCAAATACTAACAATGGTCCAAGCCTATTTGGGCTCCACAGGAGGGCAGCAAAAAGCAAAAATTGGATGATATCTAAGCATTCCTCGATGAGGGGCTTGAAATGAAACGATTTGCGCCTTTCTTTGAACAAAAGCAAAACGAAGTCAGAAATCAGCGGCAGATTATTCAGCTAGCACTATCTGAGGAACCAGCTTCTGTTTCGCGTCTGGCGGAGAAAACAGGGATGGCTAAGGATTTGATTGTCTGGAATCTGATGGGCCTTTTGAAGTGGGGTAAAATTGTAATCGCTGGAGAGAAAAACAACGAGCTCATTTACTCATTGAAGGAAGTATGATTCACAAAGGATACTATCAGGCTCATTCACATCCATTCTTTCCCGCGGAAATAAATGAGTAAAACAATGCCAATGATTACCATTGAAATGAGGAGAAACGGATATCCCCACACCCATTGTGTTTCAGGCATATACTGGAAGTTCATGCCATAGATTGATGCAAGAAGGGTAAGAGGTATGAATATCGTTGAGATGACAGTTAGCACTCTCATAACTTCATTCATTCTATTGCTGACACTGGAGAGGTATATATCAAGCATCCCTGTCAGGGAGTCGCGATATGTTTCGAGAAGGTCTGTAATGCGAATAACATGGTCATAGAGGTCACGCAAGTATATTTGTGTACTTTCGTTTATCAGTGAAGGTGCCTCACGGCTCAACCTGAATACAACTTCTCTCAAAGGCCATACAAATCTTCTGAACAAAATGAGATTTCTTTTCAGCTGGTAGATTCTTGATAACATCTCTCTCGACGGTTGCTTTATGAGGTCATTCTCCAATTCTTCAATGATGTCTCCGATTTTCTCAAGAACTACGAAGTAATTGTCTATGAGGAGATCAACCAAGGCATATGTTAAGTAATCAGTTTTTGTAATCCTGATTCTAGTGCCTTGTTGATGTAGCCTTTTTATGATGGGCTCGAAAATTGGATTGGCAGATTCCTGGAATGAAAGAACAAAATTGTCGCCTAAAATGAAACTGATTTGCTCAGATGCTATTGTTTCGGAATCTTCATCATACGAAAAGGATCTAACTACAATGAAGAGGGTCCCATCAACCATCTCAAGTTTGGGCCGCTGTTCCGTACTTGAAATATCCTCAATAATGACAGGGTGCACTCCAAAATTTGATGCTATAGTTTCGATTGATTTGACGTCATGGACTCCATTAACATTAATCCACCTCATGACTTCTGGTTCGGATGGAGGAACACATTGCGCAGGTGTAGCTGTATCGATTTTCTCCATTTTCTGAGGTGAATAATCTATGGACATGATTCTGATTGATTCAACAAGCTTTAATCCGGTATGGACAACTGTACCTGGCGGCAAACCAACCTTTGAGCCATATTCACTCATTGAAATTCATTGAATAGGACAAGGTTTTTCCACATAAGATTGACTATTTTTCTGTGTTCTCAGAATAGCATGGTTTTGCTCCGTGTTCCACAGAAAAGCTCAAGTAGGACAAGGGATTTCTCTAGTTAGAGTGGCTTTGGGGTTTCAATGGTGAGTGTAAATTATCCAGACAATCTGAGATTCCTTGATGTAGTGATTGGTATCATTTCACTTGGTCTTGGGTTTTGGATAATTCTCGATGCGTCGTTGGTTTCAACAACCATTATTTTCCTCATGGGTTTGGTACTGGCTGCTCTGGGATTCGGACGCATTGCAAAGGGCATCTTTTGGCTGGAAATGAGGAATGAGAAACGAGCGGTCAATATTCTAGTAGGGATAATTTCAATGGGTCTGGCAGTTGCAGTATTTTTGCTTGCGTGGCTTGCGCTTGAGCTGCTGGTTATTATTGTGGCACTTGGAATACTCATCATGGGCGTCGCAAGAATCTATCTGGGATTTTCTGAAAATGAAATGCAAAAATCGGGTAGAGCACTCAACTTGGCGGTAGGTGTAGTAGCCATTATTGTGGGAGTCTTTTCTATGATATTCCCTGCAATTGGGTTCTTCACCCTTGCTTTTGCCATCTCATTGGCATTCGTTTTCTTTGGATTATCTCGAATTCTTGGCGGAATTTCAGGAAAGGTTTGGTAATCTATCGGAGAGGATATTTAGAGAATCCAAACCATGAACTGAAATCATAATATTCTCTCAAGAAGAACTACTTCCATCTCTCCCAATTCCCGATTTATCCAGTCAAGTGAATTGAGAGCTTCCCTGAACTGCATACCATACGTAACCATAATCTGGCTGTATCCTCTTTTCTTTGCCTCCTGAATATGAAATGAAAAATGTTCAAAGAATAGATTAGGATTCTTGGCCAATATTGTGAATGCCCATGTGGGTTCATGCATATCGTATCTTACTATTCCAATAGAGAGGGCATTGACACCCTTTTCATTTCGATTGGCCCAAAATTCTGCCTCTCCCAACTTGTACAGCCCCATCGGTGCATCTCCCATCCCTATTGTTGCGTCGTATGCTTTCCAATCTACTACAACAACTCCATTGGGTACCAGGCCTGATTCCGCTATCGCCTTGAATTCAGCTATCGGATTTATAGCTATGATCTTTGAAGATGGAAATGACCACTCAATCTTTCTAATATCCTCATGCCAGTAGACTCCAAACGACTGCAGTTTCTTCATTCCACTTTTGAATGCCAAATGAAGGGAATGCTCATTCTGGGAATCTGTCGTAAACCTTATCCTTTTGGCTCCGATCTCATACGCCATCTCGATTAGTTTGTCGGTTAGAATTGATGCATACCCCTTCCCTCTGTAGTTCGGATGCACCCTCAATCCTTCCATCCAGCCTGTAGTTCCTTCATCAATCAGCCTGAGGTTGGCAAGTGCAGCTATATGTCCATCCTGCTCAATAGCTAGGGTATGACATGTCTTGTCCTTCAGCCACTCATCGAAATAATGAGGCAGGTAATCATGTCCATCCCAGGTGTTTCGTGCAATCTCCAGGATATCATCCTTATCAGATTCACGAAGAGGTCTTGTGTATACCATGCCTCGCTCTCAAGCATGTTACTTAATCTAGATTTCGAACAGGCCATACCATAGATCGTGCCCTCTCATGTTAGAAGTCGAACAAATTCTTGAAACCTCAAATTTGCTTTAAAAGATAATAGTGGCAATCATGATAATGCTAGATTTGGTTCTCCCTTTCGGTTTTTGTTGATGACAATTCTCATGTTGCTTGAGAGTTTCTGCTTAGTTTGTCTTTCCAGAAAATGTAAGCGACAGAGGCACCAGCCAAAAGCAAGACCTCATTAACCCAGATCATGAAATAGAAAGGATTAGGAATATACGCAGAGAGAAGCATACTATAATTCAACGGTAAATTCAACTCATACAATATGATGAATAACAATCCAGATGCACCGGTCCATAACGCACCAATGCTGTTCTCTCCGTTACCCTTCAGAATGCTAGCACCCAGAACTAAACCAAAGAAACCGACCATTATCTGGACCATATAGAGGAAGGCTGTTGAAGGAGTGCATCCATCATATGTACATCCCGTAAAACTGGGATTAGCAAAATACCACGCACTGATTCCGTTAATGACCGGAGATATTCCCGAAATCAATAGGACGACTGGACCAATGATTGCTATGTTCTTGACATTCTTACTCACGCGTCACACCTCAATTTTAATTTCATTAGACATAATTGCACCTACTCAATTTGAAACCTCAATTATCGGCGTCAAATGTGGTGGATTATTTAGTATATAATCGTTCTATTCAATTTGCATTGAAGTTCGACTTCGAGAACTCTCGAAGTCATAGGAAAAGTACGTTCCTCCGATGTAGATTTTGAATCGAGTCTCTACGAATCTAAAAGAAACTGATGCATCTCATTGTTGCTAATGAGTAATATGTAAGCTATAACACGTAATGCGTAAGTTAAAATCATACCCAACCATACTATGTTTTTAGTCTATTCCAAAAATGTGGAGGAATTGGGGAAACACTGTAACTGAGCACCTTGGATATTACATGGGTTTTCTATTACTGGAATAGATTTCCAATAGGAGGAGAGAGTTTGAAAATAAAAAGAGAGAAGACTCTTGCGTTGTTTGTAGGTATATGCATGGTCTTGACATTGTTTATGGCGGGTTTTGTTACAACAGCTGACGCAACAGGAACAATTGTCGAAACTGGATATATTTCGCAAGATGAAAACATATGGCACATCATAACAATACCTGAAGGTCCGGAAGTCGAAATCAAGCTGATGTGGGACGAACCGAAGCATTATGTTATTGATCTTGATTTTGCTGTAGCCGGAGTAATGTATCCTCCATGGGAGTTTCCATGGCCATGGATTGGAGGATCCTTCAGGAATCCTGAAATTGCATACTTGAACGAAATCGCTGATGATAAGCCTATTGCGATTGTTGTTAACGGATGGGTTGTTCCTGGAGATGGAGTAGCCTACCGCCTCGAGGTGACTTATGGTTCTGATATAATTCCAGATCCCTATGCTGAATCAGGCGGAAAAACCGTGGGAGAGTTGACAAGTTTTCATCATGCTTCCCGATTAGGTCTCTATAATGCAGATAAACAAGGCGCCCCAGGTATGTTTGCAGAATCCAATCCTTCACGACAGAGCATTATGGGATTTTTGTCATTTTGGAATTTCTACTTGAGCAAAATGTATTATGGGCTCTATGAATATGGTGGATGGGCTGGACCAGCTTACTACGCAGGAGATGCCCTTCTGGTCGGTGCAATGGCATGGGCATGGTCGATGGATCTATACACCAGAGAAGAAGCTCAAGCTGAAATGGAAATGATGAATGTTCAATACAAGGTTGATAATATTCCGCTCGAAGAACTCGGTCATACTACTGAAAAACTAATTCGACCTGATTACTTGATTCGCGAATGGTATTACCGATGGCCTGCAGCAATCTTCAAACCTGGTGAGCTTTATGACCTGCTACCTTACAATGCAGATGGGTTGCACACCTTACAACTCGAATATTATGATGTTGATGACCAGATGACCTATGAATTTGAGTGGTATTTCTATCTACTCTGGTAACTGCAAAAAGATAGTTTATGAACAATGGTGAGGTTGCGTTTTCTGCGCACCTCATCCCATTTCTTTTTGGACAACATCAATCTGTTTCGTCATTTTCTTGAATTCAGTCTCATCTGACATCCAACTAATGGTTTCACTTGCATGTCTTATCCCCTACCCGATGTAGATATTGAGCCTCCGATTTGGAAACCCTGTATATTGAGCCCCCTAGATACTGCTGGAAAGAGAAGTCTATCCTTTCAGAATCGTGTAATAACATATTTTTGATTAAATTTGAGCTTATTCAATTAAATGAAAGTCTTATTAGAAAACTATGGCTTATCAAAAAGAAATCTGAGACTCTCCATGATTTCTTTTGTTTGAGTTGTTGTGCTGGCTGTTCACTCATTTCTCTGGAACAACCATGAAGAGCGACTCCTCTATCATTCATATTATCGAATGTTTAAAATAGTATTTAGCCACTAGTTATGGGCGCAGGGTGAAAGTGGAGGCTAAGTGTGACTGAGATGAGTTCAGGTCTTGCAAAACGGTTTGTGCTCTTGTCGATAGTATTGTGGATGTTTGCATCTCCGGTATTCGTTAATTCTCAGACAGAATACTCCTTTACATTGAACGGACCCCATATCGAGAAGATAGCTTTCATAGTAATGAATGATGGTGTGATAGGACTTCTGGATGATGAAGTTGACATGGGCTCAGAAATGGTAGATCCGGCCTATGTTGACACATTGTCCCAAGCAGAGAATATAGAGATCGAAAGTTCACTCAGGAATGGCTATGGAGTTCTGGTGATTAACTGTGCTAAATATCCTTTCAACATAACTGCATTCAGACGTGCAGTCGCTTTTGCTTTGGATAAGGAAGCCATATCCGATGATGTATGGGATGGCATGTCTCAGCCACAAGACTCTATCATCCCTGCTGTGAATCCTTGGACAGTCGAAGGACAGCTATCATATACGTACTATGAATCCAATATAGAAGTTGGAAACCAACTTCTAGATGCAGCTAATTTCCTAGATATTGATGACGATGGTTTTCGAGAAGCCCCGGATGGTTCAGATTTCCAAGTAAGAATCGAATGTGCCCATCTATCGCAAATAGCAACTGAAGTGGGAGAAATAACCGAAGATGCATTGCTGGCTCTAGCTCTTGATGCAAATTCTCGTCCGACTGATTTCTATGAATACCTGAATCGACTCTATTATCACGGTGATTATGATATTGTCTTTTTCGGACTTCAATTTGATTTGGATTTTGATTGCGATTGGATGGCTTCAGAATTTCACTCCGACAATGCAGATGTTCCTTTTAGGAACTGTGCGAATTTTAGGAATGCAACATTCGATGAATTGTCTGAAGACCTCATAAACTCGATTACATATGAGGAAGTTTGCGAAGCAGCTATGGAACTTCAAAAAATCTTGGTCTATGAGTGTCCTTGGATTATCTGCTTTGAGAACTTCTACATAAGCGCACATCGAACAGATAGATTTGAGGGTTTCATTAGCATACAAGGTACCAATTGGTGGACCTATTATCAAGCACGCCTTAATGAAAATCTTGGAGGTCCCTTTGGTGGTACTTTGAGAGTTGCTCAAGCCTTGGGGCCAGACACCTTCAACTTCATGTTAACAGGTTCAGGTTATTCTTGGGATATTCTTTCTGAATTGTATGATCCCCTTATACGACTTGACCCCTGCGGAAATGATGTAAATTGGCTCTGTGAGAGCTATGCAATTCGGACGCACAGTGACAATCCAAGTATACCTGATGGTTATACTCGAATTATTTTTGATTTGGTGCAGAATGCTACATGGATAGATGGAACTCCACTGACGGCAGAAGACGTTGCATTCACGTTTAATTACTACAGAGATACAACGAGCAATCCGTTTGGTTGGGATCTTTCAGACATGACTGCCGTGTACGCTCCAACGCCCTATCGAGTCATTTTTGAATATAGTACAGAATCATACTGGCATCTTCATACCGTATCCTACAAACCAATAATTCCGAAACATGTCTTTGAGAACATTGGTCTGGCCGGATGGAACCTATGGAACCCGCACCCTCCAGAAGATGAGATGGTGACTTCTGGACCGTTTAATGTTTCAGAGCACATTGACGGAGAGTTTACAGAGTTGACAAGAAACGATGCATACTTCAGAGGATTTGATGATGATGTTCAAAGAAGTACCACAAGCGATGCTCCTCCTCCCAATTTCATCATGGTTCTATCAGTAGGGGTATTTAGCGCGGTAATTGCTGTTGTAATTGGAGGAATGGTCATTCTAAGACGTCAAGTTCTGGGTGCTTGAGATCACACCTATCTCAAGCTTCCTTAATTTGTCCAGTTTTAGCGTGTGTCAAAAACAAGAGTCTTGACTACGACTGGGAATACGTCCTGCCTAGAATCACACATCTATGGTTCACATAGTGCTTGTGAAATCGTGATAGTTGATTGCACTCTCCATGATGGACTCTAAGTCTCTCTTAGCGTCATCATTGATGAATGGATAGTACATAGTTATTGTTCCAAGAGGTTTCATATGATCCCACGCGAATCTTCTTCTACTAACTGTGCACTAACATGGATTTGAAATCTGTGTATGACATACAGCAGTGAGTATTCTGTTGATGAATATCAGTTCTCAAGAAATGCGTTCTCATGGAGGCATTTTGCGAGCATTCGTGTAGGATACTATATCAATGTGCAAGGAGTTCAAATTCCCATCTCTGTTAGTCTTGAATACTTCAATGGCTATATTTGAAATCTTACATTCAAACGAATAACTTTAATTGCATAATTTGAAGCGCGGAAATAGAGCTGAGCCACCGTTGATCTCCTATAAAACAATCCTAACATTCTCGTTGATTGTAGCTCTTACTCTTTCCATGAGCAATCATCAGTACGCAATTAGTCAATCATCAAATAGAGATTATTGGCCCACAGATGAGTGGAGAGTAGTCACGCCTGAAATTCAAGGAATGAACTCGTCGCTTTTGAATGATATGCTTTCACGAGTTGATGATCTGAATTTAGATATTGATTCTGTATCAATAATTCGAAATGGATACCTTGTGTTCCATGAACTACCATCAGGAAATTATGACGGTACTGCAATGCATGTCCTGGCATCTGTTGCAAAGAGTGTATCCTCCGTATTGGTTGGTATTGCAATTGATCTAGGTTACATCTCAAATCTATCTCAGAGAGTTATTGATTTCTTTCCAGATAGAACCATCGATAATATGGATGGCCGTAAGGAAAATTGGACACTAGAGCACCTACTAACAATGACCTCAGGTCTTGAATGGGACGAAGTTTCGTATTCCTATGAGAGTTCTTTGAATAGTTACTCCCAGTTGACACAGAGCGAGGATTGGATTCAGTTCATGTTAGACCTTCCAATGGAAACTGAGCCAGGAACCTCCTGGACATATAACTCAGGGTCAGTTTTTCTAATTTCACCTATCATCGAGAGTCTTACTAATATGACCCTAGGAGAATTCGCTGAAGAATATCTCTTTAGACCTCTTGGGATCACAAATTACTATTGGGAACAGAATCCAAATGGGTTCTACATCGCAAATGGGCATTTTGGTCTTGCTACGTTAGACCTGGCAAAAATTGGCTTTATGTTATTAAATAATGGAACTTGGGAGAATAACCAGATTATCTCAAGTGATTGGATTCAAGAATCAAAAAGAACAAGACATTTCTTTTCTGATGATAGAGGATATGGTTATCTTTGGTGGACATTACCTGATATTGATGTCTACTATGCCTTGGGAGCATACAATCAACATTTGTTCATTTCTCCAGATCATGATCTGGTTGTAAGCATCACCGCAAGTATTGCTGGCAATAATCCTGTTCTGTCATTATTCAGGAATTACATTCTTCCCTCAATTATAGGTCCTATACAAAGTATCCCATTTTTCCTTAGTCCCACAGTTACTTTACTAGTCATCGTTGCGATTGGATCTGTAATAGGAGTGGCAGTAGTAGCATTCTTTCGTAAGAAAGGATAGTCTTGGGAAAATCTAGCGCTGATTATAGATGATATATTCAACCAAGAAGTGATGAGAGAAGTTTCATTTTTTTGTCAATGAAGTCCATGACTTTTGATTTGGGCACGCTGGCTGCCAAATTTGATTCAACCTGCTTAAACGACAATTCCAACAGCAAATTAAAACTCCCTGAGATAACACTGACAAATGCGATTAATTCAAGATTGTGCCAATGATTGTTTGGGATTCCCTTTCTCGCAAAGTGTTCTTCTTGCATTAATGTTGCGGATTCAGATTCACTGAATAGATATACTATGTCGTATAGCTTATCCGCAATGCAACATAGGCTGAGATCCAGTAGCATAGCCCTGCCTTGCTGAAATACGATGTTGTCTTCATAGAGGTCTCCATGTGCAGTCACAGGCTTCCAAATCATTCCTTCAATTTGCTCATGTATATCTTGTACTTGGTGCAGGAATTGCTCAAGTCGTGATGAAATTCGTGAATCAAGCATTGCTTTCCACCTCATTAGGTTTTGTTTCAATGGACTCATCAATTCGTTAACATAGTCATTGCCATCTTTGCTTCTGTGTAAACATGGTAAGTCAATTTGATTGAGCCTATCCAATGTTTCAGTGAGCTGATTGTAAATATGACCTTTGATGTCGTTTGGACTTGAGTAAATATGTCCCTCTAGGTATTCGAGTATAATGAATGGTATTTCTCCATCTGCATCCAAATATCCTGTATACAAAGGTCTTGAGCAAATCTCATGTGGGGCCAGAGCTTCATGAATCGAGAACAGTCGAGTGAAATCGGTTCCATCTCTAGTCGGTGGAAACTTCACTATTATTTTCGGAACACTATTCACATTTCCAGTAAAATTGAGCGAAGACCAGCCATCGAGTGATATCGGCGAGAGTGTCATCTTCTCGTCGAAATCAACAACGGAGGAAATCTGCTTCTCAATTTCCAACAGAGGAATCTTGTGGACTGTATCAACAACTCTGCTCTTCATCCTGTCATCTACCTATAGAATCACAATTAAGTTCTGTCCTGTGTTATTCTCCAGACGCCATTTTTTGATACTTTGCTTTAATCTGTCATTTTTGTGAATTGCTCTCGGCTTTAGAACATCACTAGTCTTCGAGCCAACTTGGATTTCGTAATTTTTTGCAAAGCTTGGTGTCTAATTGTTCAAATATTAGCTATGTTAAACAATGATTTTACATTTTGGAAATTACGGTCGAGGCAGTGAGCATAATTTTTTGCAAAGCTTGGTGTCTAATTGTTCCAATATTAGCTATCTTAAACAGTGATTTTATATTTTAGAAATGTATATGAATATACTTTGGAGGTAGAACAAATAGCAATTGTTCAGAGAAAGAAACGCAGATTCAGGAGGGGAACAAATATCCGGACTACCTCCATACAAGAGTCTCGAAAGAGGCGTTAGAATGAGTTTTGAAAGTAATTAGAAATTAACTGAGACGAGGTGATAAAAGAAGATGAAAAGAAAACTTGCAACTGGTATTTTAGTTTTTGTTCTTTCATGTATTCTGTTGACTTCTGTGACGGCAGTGTCTGCAGCAAAACCCATTGAAATGACGGTCATATGCACACCATTAGTTGTCGAGTTGGATTTCGAGGAGCTACCCAGCGGAATTATGAAGGTTACCTTCTGGACGAATCAAACATGGACGGGAGATTGGGAAGGAATTGCCGAGCAAGGTGGAACAGGCATGATTAGACCAGCGGATCATGGAAAGGCCTCGATAATCCTAGATTGCTTCGGGGAGTTCACTGGCACTATCCAGGGCAAAACGGGCACCGTAGTCTATTACATGCGGAACAACATTAATCCAGAGGGCGAGTATTTCAGTGCAATAATGACAATCATTCGGGGGACAGGTGAATTGGCAAATATACACGGGCATGGAGTTGTTGTCGACGACATAACCACGCGAATCTGGGTTCACTTCGACCCGAGTTAGAACCATCCTTTCCCTCTTTTTTTTTTGCTTTTCATGCTCTGATTAGGGCGTAGACTGTGTGCTGTATGACACACAGCAGTGAGTATTCTGTTGATGAATATCAGTTCTCAAGAAATGCGTTCTCATGGAGGGATTTTGCGAGCATTCGTGCAGAATACTATATCCTGTGCCATCGTACTTGCAGGTAAACTGAGAACCAAAGCACCGATTACATATGCAGTAAACCACACTCGCTTTGAATTCATATCAAAAGCTCCTAGCCAATTTCCTATCCGGAATCAGTGATGTTCAACCGTAATAAGTTTGACTTCCACCCAATATAGTTGGGAAGAAGAGCACCCAAAATAGGAGCTTAAAATGAAATCTCATACAATATGGGGAGATGACGACTATGTATTTCAAGGCGTTTACAAGGTTTAGTGTATGTCAAACACAAGAGTTTTGACTACGACTGGCACAACAACTCCTTCAATAATTGGTTCACCAATATCCACAAAGTCGCCATCCTTTAGTGCTATTTCATCAATGGACAGAATTTCATTGGATATGCCAGTTTCTCTTCGCATTACATTCCCGACACTATTTCCAATATCTGTGTCAAAGCACATCAATAGGGGTTTCCCAGTGGCAATTGTGTTTGGCAGCGCATCAACAACGCCCTTGGCGAATTCAGCGAGGTTCTCATAGGATGGTCGAACTGCGTCATTAAAGGCGAGAATCAAATCGTCATTGCCTTCTATTAGGTCAAACCTCTTAATCGCTTCTTTAATTGCTGAACTGACATCACTCGCCTTTGTCTTGCTTCTAGGAATATGGGGTACTACTGCAGGTAAATTTCTTAGGGGATAGGAAAGTCCTGAAGACAGAAACGTTGTTGAGCCACTCACAGAGAGATTGAATTGTCCGGCTCCAATAACAGTAGCCCGTATCTTATGGTCTGGTTCTTCCAATGGAAGATTCTTCTCCAGAGACAAAGTACGGATGCTTTCCGCGAGGTATCTTCCAAGGTCACAGAAATCTTCGTCTTCTGTTCCATAGATGTATTCCGCAACCCCGCCTGAGAATGTTATTGCATCAATATTGCCAATATAAGTCAATGGAGTTGTCATTAAAAGCATCTCAGCCAAGCTTGATTTTGGAGGTCCTTGAAGGACATCAACGAGGGCTTCCGCGAGGGCCTGAGCCAATTGCTTTTTCGTGTTCTCATCAATATGATCACCAATCTCAAGCGATAGTCCTATCTCACGTGCAACTCTTCTGCCCGTATCTTCGAGGCGTACAATAACACCATCCCGGTCGGTTGCGACGAGTCGCCCGCCTACATTCACCGCAGTCGTGGAAATGATCTTGCCCTGCTGGCATACCGCAACATTGGATGATCCTCCGCCGATATCGATATTCATGATGGTTCTTCCGGTTAGCTCCGACTTTGAAACAGCTCCGGAACCATAGGCGGCGAGCACAGATTCGAAGTTGGGTCCGGCGGTTGCAGCAACGAATTTTCCTGCCTCACCGGCAAGCACGTTGACAATTTCCTCGGCATTCTGTTTCTTCGCAGTCTCGCCTGTGATTATCACTGCTCCAGTGTCAATACTTCGAACATCAATCCCGGCAGCGGCATAATCAGCCAGGAGAAGGTCTCTGAGAGCATCGTAATCGATATTCTTAGGATCCTTGAAGGGAGTTAGATGGATTGGACCAGTATGGAGTATCGAGCGGTCGGTTATTTCAAATTTCTCGGTCCGGCTAGTAAGGTCTTTTTCAAGAACAATCTTTGAAAAGATTACATGAGAAGTCGAGGATCCGATATCAACGCCAACACTTGTTAGTTCCATTCTGGTGGTCTTTAGTTGCATTTCTACATATCCGCCTCTACTAGCCAGCGCTTGTGAAATCCCATTTTTAGCTTTATGATATGAGTATCTTTTTACATTAGAACTTGCCCTAGAAAGCAACATCTTGATTCGAGGATGTCTGGCAGTGCACAATCCTAATTGGGATTGTCAGAGATCTATCTATTCCCAAACGTTTTCTAAGGATCGCTTTCAAGTCATATGAAGCACTGAATAGCTTCCCTGATATCGATGGCTGAACATTTCTTTCGATGTCGAATTCGAAGCCTATCCACGTTTCTTTGGTTATATCCTCCTTCACAAGGTGCCCGATTACCACAGGATACGACATTTCTCGAGATTGATTATCAGCCATTGCCTCTTCTGTGAGTATAATCTCGAAGTCAACACCATCGACACCTGCAATGGAGGGAATCATAATCTTACCCCGAAGTGGTTGTTCTATGCAGAAGCTATCTGAATCAAGCATCAGCGTTAACCAGTCCTCCTGCCTAATGATGGGATTTGAGTTAATTTGCCCAACGGCGTCTCTGACAATTAGGGGAATCATAGCAGTATGGTCTGGAGCATGTGGAGAAATGACACGAGCTTCTAACGTGTACTCAACTCTTGCCATTTCACAGCGGAACGTAGGGGGTGCCTCAATTGGAATTCTGATTGAGAACGGTACACGTATTGTATTGCTGTTGACATGCCCTTCTTCATTCAAGACAATTTCATTCCTATAATGCAGATAGCTCTCAGAAAAAACACGAGATACCTCTTCTCCGCCAAAGAACTCTCCACTCACATGCGTTGCTGGAAAACGGATTCGTGTTTTCTCATATGCCTTCAAAGCAAGATGTATTTCTGTAAAATTGAGTTGGAACTTTGATGTGATTGCCACATCACCGTATACTGTACCCCCCAAAAAATGAATCCTGCCAACTGTCTCTAGAGCAATCTCAGCCATCTAAGCAACCTCAATAAATTGATTCGAAGGAGAAGTCGTCATCTGGCAAAAGAGGACAGTAACAAGTATGTATTGGGAGATAGATGGAGGTGTCAAAATCCCATGGGATATCCATTGTGACTTTTAGGAAAACCTTACTTGACATTATTTCAGACTCATAGGTCGCAGGGACCTTAGTTGAGGATTTCAATCTCATTTTTATCCAGCTGTTTCCTAGTATCCTTTCCTCAGGAAAGAACTTGGTCAGAATGATCCGATCACCATCTCGGTGAACTCTCTTCGCTTTTGCCCATTCTCTATTGATTAGATCGACCCGCAATCCTCTGATTTTTCTTTCATCTGAAACACAGACTCGGAATATCAGATCATCTCCAATGCACAAGACATCTCTCGGTATCTCAACCTGAAGATCTGGGAATTGCTTGTGATCAGATATCTCTGTCAGCTCTCTTGACTGTCGTGGACGTGAATAGCTCTTCACGATTACTTCTCCGCCGCTTTTTATGTCAAAGGCCCAAGGAATATCCAATTTAGCTGTTAACATGTACTCAACATTTGACCAGCGACCATGATATGTACTTGGATGCCCAACAGGTATTTCAAAACTGAATGGTAGATGTAGTTCTCCAGGGTTTATGTCCCCCTCTTCTTGAAGAATCACCATCTGATCACTGTAAACCTTCTCTTCTCGATAGGTTGTACTGGAATCTCCATTGCTAACAACGATTTTAGTGTGTTCGCGTGCAAGGAATCTAACTGTTGCTCTATTGATTTTGAATGAGCTATCACTTGATATTATTAGGTTCCCATTGATTTTCTCGCCAGCTTCGTAATTCCGTTTTGGTATGGCGATTCTGAGTCTCTTGATTCGCTATCCCTCCTATTCATTGGAACATCAAATCGCTAGATGTTTCTCTTGATGAAGACGAACTGTCATATTCATTGCATCGAAGTATGCTAATTGGAATAGCAATTTCCCTATCAAATCCTCTTGGAATATCAATGACCACTTTGAGAAGAACTTCCACTGATATTAGAGGTCCCGTATACGTATAGGGTGCTGAAACTGTTGGGATTTCAATAGACATCCAACTTCCTTTGGTAATTCTCTCGTTTTCAACGAATTCGCTTGCAACTCTTCGGCGCAATTCTGCCTTGTAACCCTTCGCAACTGCGGTTTCATTAGCCTGCAAGTCAACTCGTATTCCACGCATCTTTTCAAACTCCCTAGATACTCTATATCGTGCTTTAATATGGTCGCCACAGCAGACTTCATTGTTCTCAACTTCCGCCTCTAGCACGACTACTCCATCATCCTCTTCTAATCCACTCTGAGTTTGTGGATTCGCTCTGTTTGAAGAACCATGTACGACAAGATTCACCGTTTCGATTGGGTCTTTTGCCCATGATATTTCTATCCTACCCTCCAAAAAGTACTCGATATTCGCTCGTTCACCCTTATAGCTTGACGGAGCATCTTCAGGGATAGCAAAAGAAAATGGAACACTTATCTCGCCTTCTTCAAGTTTCCCAGGTTCTCTTATAGTCAGCTTTTCATTAGCATGAAAATAGTCTTCAGTGTAGACGTGAGTATATTTGCCCACCTGCTTTGTGACTAGTGTATGTTCTCTGCAAATGAAAGATATGTACATCGCATTAAAATCAAAGGCTTTGTCGCATATGATTTGAGCGATTCCTGAAACTGTATCTCCAGCATTATACTCTGTTTTCTCTACAATAACAGATATCTTGCGCATTGAGACTCTCTCTCCTATCACTATGAAGCGCTTCGAGTGAACGCTTTTGATGTTTTCCCACTATATCGATGCCTTCTTGTATCTTTATGTTTCCATCTTCTTGATTGTCATGGAGTTCATGGATATTATTAGATATCGGCGTAGCATTCGCAAATACATTGAACGAGATGTGGAGGATGCGAAGATCCACCAGATCCTAGAGGCCGGTCGTTGGGCACCTTCAGCTTCGAATAGACAACCTTGGCATTTTATTATTGTAAAAGACCCTGCTATGCGGAAGAAGCTAGCTGCTATTCATCCATACGGCGGATTTATGGCTGAATCGCCTGTAGTTATTGTTGTACTTGGAGACCCCAATAAAAGTCCAAAATACCACCTTGCAGATCCTCACAATGCGGTTCAAAACATGATTCTAGCTGCATACGCTCAGGGACTTGGATCATGTTGGATGGGTGTACGAGATACTGATATTGAACCAAAATTCAAAGCCCTTTTACAAGTACCCGATTATTTGAGAGTGATTTGCTCAATTTCCATCGGGTACCATGAGATTCAGGTAACGCGCACCCGTGAGCCTCTAGAAAACCTGGTATCCTATGAGCTTTTTAGCAAGAGATAGTAGCGTGACCAAGATGACAGGAACGAAGGATTTGTCAGAGCTTTTGAAGGCAATGGCACCAAAGGTTCGTGAGAGAGATTTAGTTTTCTGTACTATTCCTTGGGAAGACATTCCTGATACCACAATCGATCCTCTTTGCTTGTTCAAAGAGGAGGAAGGATTCAGTCTTATCTTGACTAAGAAACAGGCGGATTCTCTTGGATTGAATTATGATGGCGTTTGGACAAGAATTGAGCTAATGGTTCACTCGGATCTTATGGCGATAGGTTTTCTTTCAGCAATATCAAAGGCTTTAGCCGATGGTGAAATAAGCGTTAACGTTGTTTCAGCACATTTTCATGACCATCTCTTTGTCCTCTCTGATCAGGCAAAGAAGGCAATAAAGCTGCTAGAACAATTGAGCAAAGATTTACCTTAGAGGGATATAATCACATCCCTTGCATGCTTCCCTGAGAGATAGTCAATGTCAATCCTTCCTATGTTGACCTTTCGAATTGAACTGTCATTAAATTGCTCGCTAATTACAATCTGCGGATTTTCCTCGAGCTGATTAACCATAATAGTGAGAGCATAGCGTTTCTCTTCAAGGTCTGTGACGAAAGTTACTCGCCCTCGGAACTGAGTTGTTGCAAAATGGTGATCACATTTTCCGTGAGCATAACCGTAGTCTAATAGTGCTTGACCCCAAACAAGGTTATTCCTCTTTAAGATGTCAATTTTCTTGCCTTCCTGTGCGCAATGAAAGTAGATACAATTCTTGCTCTCATCGTAGCCATGACTTAATGTAACAAGGTATGGCTCATTCTCCAAGCTCATAGCTATGGTCACGTATTTTGCGCTTCTCAGAATGTGTACAAGTTGCCCCCTATCTGTAATTGCCTTCTCTTTTCGTCTCATTTCTCTCATCAATACATTCCTCGGACTTACCACGTCTTAGTTTGTATCATCCAATTACCTTTTCAGTCAACATGGTTTCCCAAACTTGAATATATTTGGTGGGAAAAATGACTCTTCGCCTCGGTACTTCTTTCTTTTCTGGTTGTACAATACCATTGACTGAATTCCTAGACATGTGCAACGAATTGAAGATGAAGTATATTGAAATTCAACTGGAACCTCCGTATTTTCCTTCTAGTATGACACAAGATGATAAAGAGACATTAAGGAATCTCATTTCAGATTCATCCCTTATTCCCCTAGTCCATGCACCATATGATGATGTAAACCTGGCAAGCTTGAAAGAGCCAATCAGACGTGCATCTCTAGGCATCATGAAAGACTGTATAGACATCTCCTCAGAGATAGGATCGTCAAGTATTACCATTCATGCCGGCTCCTGTCCGTCAAACCAAATCGCTCGCCATGAAGATGCAATTCAGAGATTCAGGGCCAGTCTACTTGAGCTAGTTATGTATGCGCATGATAGTGGAGTAAGAATCGGTGTTGAGAACAAGCAGGTTGGAAAGGATCGAGAGATCATCCTCTTTCCAAAAGAACATCTTGAAGTTGTTCAGGATTATAGTGATTTTGACGTTGGTGCGGTTTTGGATATCGGACACGCAAATACTACAGGGGTTGACTTGGTAGAATATATCAAAATAATGAAGTCATATCTCTTGGAGGTCCACCTACACGACAATGATGGTACTGCAGATTTGCATTTGGGTCTCGGAGATGGCACAGCCGACCTTAAAACCGTGATACAAGAACTGAGGTCAATAAGATATCACGGTCCAGTGATTCTTGAATTAGATACACGGGAACACTTGGAAAATGCAATTCGGTTTATTCAGGATATCTAATGGAGTCTTTTGAGGGAAAGGGCATCTTTTTGAATCAGACTATGCGTATCTTTCTTTATGGTTTCCTTTAATGATATTGAGGCAGCTCATGAGAGAATCAAGGCCTACATCGTTCATACACCTGTTATGACCTCGACTACTGTAGATAAAATGATGGAAGCATTCGTTTTCTTGAAATGTGAGAACTTTCAGCGAGTTGGTGCGTTCAAATTCAGAGGTGCCCTGAATACAGTTTCGCTGCTTACTGATGACGAGAAAAAAAAAGGTGTTGTAACTCATTCTTCTGGAAACCATGCACAGGCTTTGGCACTTGCAGCCTCACTCCTTGGAGTGAAGGCCACCATTGTAATGCCTGAGAATTCGCCCCGGGTCAAGGTTGATGCTACAAAAAGCTATGGCGCCGAGATTGTTTTCTGTAAATCGAATGTACAGAGCCGAGTTGAAACTGCTCAGAAGCTCATTGAGGAACATGGGTTCACACTTGTGCATCCCTACAATGACGAGCGAATTATTGCTGGGGCAGGAACCGCCGCATTAGAATTGATGAAAGAGCATTCCCCTCTGGATATCGTAATTGCACCAGTAGGAGGTGGAGGTCTATTGAGCGGCACCTCGATTGCTGTGAAAGGGCTTTCTAGAACAACTGAGGTTGTGGGAGGGGAACCTGAAAATGCAGATGATGCCTACAGGTCACTGCGAGACGGTGTTATTCATCCGAGCATAAACCCAAATACTATTGCTGATGGTTTGCGAACTTCATTGAGCGATTTGACTTTTCGAGTTATCCGAGAAAATGTATCCCGAATTGTGACAGTATCTGAAAACGAGATTGTATCAGCAATGAGAATTCTATGGGAACGGATGAAGATCGTTGTTGAACCATCAGGAGCAGTTCCTCTCGCTGTAGCTCTTCGCATTAGAAGTGAGCTCCATGGGAAACGCATTGGCCTGATTCTAAGTGGTGGAAATGTAGATTTGGATGGATTCTTTGCACAGTATGGTTCCCAATGATGCTAATTACATTCGGCATACCCTCTCCAACAAGGGAGTTCTTTTGGACGTATTTGAATACGTAGTAATTTCTAATACAATAAAGGAAAATGTGGTATGACGGGCTAAGCCAATGGACCGATGGATAATGCATATTGACATGGATGCCTTTTTTGCATCCGTCGAACAATATCGGATTCATCCAGAGCTAATCGGAAAACCCGTTTGTGTGGGTCACGATCCCAAGCAAGGTAAAGGAAGAGGCGTTGTAAGGGCTGTGTCCTATGAGGCGAGGGCGTATGGTATTCATTCTGGAATGCCTGTTTCAAAAGCCTATAGACTCTGTCCGGAGGCTGTTTTTGTACGAGGAGAGTTCTCTAATTACACTGAAGCCTCAGATGAGATTATGTCAGTGCTTGCTCGATTTGCTGATGGAGGTAGAGTTAGGAGAGCAAGTATCGACGAGGCCTATATAGAAGTGACTTTTGGAGTACAGGACTATGCTTCCCCAGTTGAGATGGCTAAAGACATTCAAGCTGCGATGAAGCAAGAAACCAATCTTCCTTGTTCTATTGGAATTGCGCCAAATATATCCGTGGCAAAGGTGGCTACTGGAACTAAGAAGCCTAATGGTATTACAATGGTGGGACCCAGTACAGAGGCCGTAGCTAAATTTCTCTCGCCACTTGATGTTCAAGTCCTAAACGGGGTCGGCGCAAAGACCGCAGAGCATCTGAGAAACCATGGTATTGAAACTCTTGGACAGATACAGAAAATGACTGTCCCACAACTATGGCCAATAATGGGTCGTGGATCTGCTTGGCTCTTGAATAGAGCATCTGGAATTGATGATCGGCCATTGATTGATAATGGACCTAGGATTAGGAAATCCATTAGTAAAGATCGTACATTTATGGAAGACGTAGAGCCAGAATCTGTTGATTATCTGAGAGGAGAAATATCCAGGATCTGCAAGAGGATTGCTGAAAGACTATCTTCAAAATCACTCCAATTCAGGACTGTCACTATAAAACTTAGATACAGCGATTTCTCTACTATCCAACGAAGTCGGAGTATTCCTACAAGTACAGGTGACGCTTCAATTCTAGAAAAAACTGCATTAAACATCTTTGAACATGAACGAGATAAAAAGCGCTATGTCCGCTTACTTGGGGTTAAGGTTTCGGGACTATCTGAAATATCGGCTCAAGCGTCAATTACTGATTTTCTGTGATAAAGTCGGATGCTTCTTATGTTCTGCAGCCTTCCCAATTTCGACTAATGATGGCGTTGCTTCATCTTGGTGCGTGCGTGAATGAGAGAAAACTCCGAAGTCTACACCTCGAAATTCATAGATCGGCCAAATAGATTTCTTGGCCGTGTTCTGCTTAATGGTAATGCCGTAGAGGTCTTCATTCCCAATCCTGGCCGAATGTATGAGTTGATGGTGCCTGGAAAGGAGGTCTATGTCAGACCAGTATCCACATCCCATCGAAAAACACGATTCAATTTGATAGCAGTAAAACATGATGGAGTCATTGTATCAATTGACTCGAATCTGCCTAATGCATTCATGAAACAAATGTTCAGAAAAGGACAGATGAAGGAATTCGAAAACTTCTCAACAATAATAGCTGAGCCGCGAGTCTATGATGGTCGATTCGATTTCAGACTTGAGGGTGATTCGCAAGTTGCATTTATTGAGGTAAAATCGTGTACACTGGTTGAACGTGGTAGGGCCATATTTCCAGATGCTCCTACAAAAAGAGGTACACGTCACATGCTTTCACTTGCTCGGGCTATCAAAGAAGGTCTAGCTACGAGGGCAGCTGTTTTTTTTGTCATTCAGCGGCCCGATGCTCGAATCTTTTCTCCTAATGATCCCACTGATTCTAACTTTGGTAATGCTCTGCGAACAGCGCAACGGAAAGGTGTCGAAGTATATGCCCTTAGTACACAGGTAGTAAACTGGGATCTTTCATTTATTGGTCAGGTTCCATTGGAGCTAGACTATTTTTCCTCAGAATAATAGGGTTTCTTCAGATATGGCTTGATGCATCAAACTTTTTTGGTCTAATTCTTTTGAAGATTTCATGCGAGGAAAGATAGGAGCAAGGGTTTTACTGACGATTGGCAATTGGTATAGGTTTCTATTCATTCTTGTTTTGCTCCTGCTATTCCCGTATCGTCTATATTTTTCAGATAATAGTGTTTTAGCCTACGAGAGTCTTTTCTTTATTCTGAATTTCAACTGGGGCAATATCATATATTATAACGAATTCTCCTTCATTAGTTTGGTGAACTTGCTCCTCGTAGCCATCCCCAGCGTTTATTTCACATTTCGCAATATTCACCGGCGAGAAAAGGAATCAATGGCAGTTCTAGCTCTAATCTGTACTGTCCTAACATTTATTGTATTGACAATTATCGATTTTTCAGGAATGATTTCACGCCATCAAGTAGATGTGAATCCGACTCCCAATCTACAGTATCTTCCAGGCTTTGGCATCTTGCTTCTATTATTTACTGTTTTTGTTCCAATATTCCGAGAGTACGGCCCATGGAGAACCAAAAATGCGGCCAGGAAACGAAGTCCAAAGTCTTTGATGCCATCAACAATTGGAGCCTGTGTGGCCCTTCTACTGTTAGTTCTTCCTGCTTTCGTGCAAATTGTATTCCTGAATCAAGGAAATATTTCGTACTGGACAGTTCAATTCACTGCACCTTTTTATACAGCAGTAGTCCAGCTAATTTCATTTGATGCCAATCTAGAATTAACAGCTACGTTTGTATTTGGAGGCTATTATTTCTTCCAGAATATAATTCAAGCTTACACCTTTAGTAGCATATTCTCATTCTCTCTTCTATACCACTTGAGAGGTAGAATACGTTATCGAGTATTTCTTTTCATCACACTTGTAACACTGGCACCTTCGTTATTTCTAGTGTTCCTACAGGTCATATCTGTGCTGGCATTTTCTTCCTTACCACTCCTGATTCCACTGCCATTGCTACATATTTTCGGTTTTCTCTTACTTGTTAGAAGCAAAGCAATTATAGCAAGAGTTCCCAAAGATGATCTGCAAGTGTATCAACCGGAGGAAGTAAAGGTTCCTGTTCTATACATTTTGAGGTCAATTATCATTCGAATAAACAGGGCAATAAAAAATAATGACAAAGCCCTTACAGATGATTCTAAGAATAGGTCAAGGAAAGAGGAGGATTATATTCAATGAGGAGCCCTGCTTTTGCAAATCGGCAAAAACCCAAAGCGCCAAGGAGGCTATTCTGAAATCTTGAAATCGGAAAAAGAAATCATCTCCCGAATGAGCGGACCAGAGCTAATTCGACTCGCGCAAGCCCTCAGCTTGCCTTTAACAAGCAGACATGTTGCAAGAGCTATAATTGAACAAGACTTGTATGACGCCATTATCTCCTCCAGAAGTCCATCTTCAAAGGAAGAAGTAAGCAAACTTCGGACTCCAGCAATCGAAATCAAGGGCATGCGAAAGGAATTTGGACGGAAAGTTGCAGTAAATGCTTTGGATTTGGCAGTGAATCCTGGCGAAATTGTAGGACTAGTAGGACCAAACGGGGCCGGAAAAACTACAACACTTAGAGTTCTGACTGGAATAATAAAACCAACCAATGGCGACGTGTTTGCAAATGGGTTTGATATTTCAAGGAGTCCCATTAAGGCCAAGATGAGAATTGGCTATATTCCAGAACGTCCTACTTGTTATCCTAGTCTAAGAGTTCTGGAATACCTTACTTTCATTGCTAGAATTTATGATATTCCCAGAATTGATGCACTCCTAAGAATTAGGGAGTATGTTGATTTATTCCAACTAGATGAATTTCTGTCAAACTATATCGGGACACTTTCAAAAGGTAATCTGCAGCGGACATTGCTCGCTGGGATTTTCGTACGTGCGCCACCTTTCATTCTTGCACTTGATGAGCCAATATACGGTTTAGATCCGAGGGGTGCCTGGAGCTTGAAGGTTCTTCTGAGAAGGTTGAAGAAGGAAGGTTCCGCAATATTGGTCTCGACACACATTCTTGAGGTTGCAGAAGGTCTCTGTGATAGATTCTACATCATGAACTATGGTGACATAGTTGGTTCTGGCAGTCTCAGCGAGCTAAAGGCTCAGTGCCCCGGAACAAATAGTCTCGAAGAAGTTTTCCTTACTTTGACTGGTGGCATTCCTGAGGAGTGAATCGAATGAGGGTTAAAACACCTTTGCTGATTAAAAATGAGCTAAAAATGCTCTATAATCAGTTCATCATCGCAATCACTACCCCTTCAATGCTGGCATTTTATATAATCACATTTTCAGGAGCCTTATTTGTAAGTTCAATAACCTCAACATTGTTTAATCTAGCACCTCTCTTTACTCCTCTTGGAAGCCTGATTGAGTCGATTATTGATCGATCGGCTGTCTTTACAGCTCTTGGTCTCCTAACACTAACATCAATCATAGGAGGCTACTTTGGAGGTGGACCTGCAGAAGTTCTCGAGAGTCCAGATGAGTATATTCTAATGCCCTCTCCGGTACATCCTCATCAATTGTTTATTGGGCGATATATTCGTAGAATTATAAGAAAATTCTTCTATATTGTCATTGGAGTGGTAATCGTTATCCCATTGATTTCTGAATCTGGATTAGTAGCGGGTTCGATTTTACTTGTTCTAGGATCTATCATCGTATTTCTTGAAATCAACTACTTTCTGGGAAGCATCAGTGGTATCTTGAAAAAGAAACTAGGCTACCGATATTCAGGTAGATTTAGACATATCCTATTGCCGGTAATTCTAGCAATCATATACATACCTTCACTTCCTTTTTCAACCTGGCACCCTTTTGTACAATTGTCTATGCCAGGAAATCTGATGTCCATTGTTTTAATGGAATCAACTGGGATTCACAATGTTGGTTTTAGTGTCCTCCCTGTTTTTGGCTTGCTTTTACTTTCCTATTTTATTGCTCTACTAGTTCTCTCAAACATTAGCGACTACGACTATTATGAAATGTTCTCAATGAATATGTCGAGAGAGGAAGCAGAAGGACGTTTCAGCAGAAGCATTAGGGGCCAAGTTGATTTCTCAGAATCAAGGTATAATGACCCGATGATATGGATAATACTCAAGGATTTCTGGAGCAAAATGAGAACTCCGCTTCAATTCTGGAAATACCTATATGTTGCCTTTGGAACTATATTCGGATTATATCTGATCATCATCCAGCCTAGCTGGCTGATGCCTATTCCTTTACCTCCTCAATATATGCATTCAGTCACTCCTGCATTTCTTCTTATCATTATTTTAGTAACCCAAATGGCCGCTCTCACATCACTTTTGGCGTTTGTAGATGAGAAAGATAACATCTATCTCCTTCGTGCCAGTCCGTTCAAATCCAAGGACATTGTTCTCGCTAAATATATCTTGAGCGTTCTAGAGGTGTCTCTCACTGCCCTGCCAATCTATCTCTTCATACTCTACTTTTTCAGAGTGCCAGGCTCATTCTATTTGGCGTCTCTTGCTGCACCAATGATCATTGTCTTCTCTTCTACGGGGATTATGGCCGGAGCATATGTTCCTGTTTTTACTAATGATCCGAAGAATCCTCCTGTACCTCTTGCATTCTCATTCCCATCAATTAATTTGATTCTCGGTGGAATAATGATTTGGATGGCCTCGGTTTTCGGAACGGATCCATTCCTAATTGCATTGCTGCCAGCATTTACATTGGTGATGGTGGTTCTCTTTCTCTCACTTTCTAATCATGCTCTCAAATCATACAGGTGATAATATTCTTACTTCCCTTTTCTTGCTAGTCGAAGTGCATTGGCTATTACTAAGAGCGTGAGCCCCATATCTCCGATCGCAATAGCTATCCACAATGTCACTGCACCAAAGATTGCCAAAATCCCAATGAGTATCTTTACGCTAATAGATATTGCAACATTCTGACGTACGATTTGCATCGTCTTCTTCGAACGGGAAATTAGTCTTGGAATTCTTCTCAGGTCTTGATCCATCAAGGCAATATCTGCCGTTTCCAATGCGGCATCGCTTGAAATTACTCCCATTGCGATTCCGACATCGGCTGCCGCTAACGCTGGAGTATCGTTTACACCATCTCCAACCATCACAGTTGGGCCCGTTGCGGAGAGCAATTTTACATGCTCCACTTTCTTCTCAGGAAGAAGCTCTGCTTGATAATCTATGAATCCTAAACTAGCGGCGACTTCATGTGCAGAACTTTCTGCATCGCCTGTAAGCATGACCGTCTTGATACCTAACTTTGCTAGTTTATCAAGCGCTTCTTTTGTCCCCTCGCGAATTGCATCTCCCAATATTATTGTGCCAAGGTGCAATCCATCTTTGACTACATAAACAAGTGTCCCATTACCGCAGTCATGGAATTCAGAGGGAATGGAAACATTGTTTTCAATGAGCATTAGGCGGTTTCCGATAATATAGTTACTATCTCCGATCGATCCCCTTACTCCTCGTCCTGGGATATTCAAGAAATCTCTGGCTTGCGGAACTATGATTCCCTCTTCTTTTGCCTTTGAAACAAGTGCCTGTGCAATTGGGTGTTCTGACATAATCTCAAGAGCAACTGCAGCCGCAAGAATGTCCTCTCTTGAGGAACCATTATGCAAACAGATATTCTCTACAGACAACGTTCCTTGAGTTAAAGTTCCTGTTTTGTCAAATGCAACTATTTTGGCTCTACTAAGTGATTCCAAGTAGTTGGAACCTTTTATCAAGACTCCTTCTCGTGCTGACCCTGCAATTGATGAAACCATGCTCACAGGAATCGAGATGGCAAATGCGCACGGGCAAGATACAACAAGTAGAGTGAGTCCTCTATAGACCGAATCCTCAATAGTTGCGCCCAAAAGGAAAGTTGCCAACCCCAATATTAAAGCTCCAGCTACAACTATTGGCGTGTAGATGTGAGAAAACCTCGAAACAAAACGTTCAGGCGACGATTTCCCTTTACGGGCTTCTTGAACAAGTTCGACAATTCGTGATAGAACACTGTCTTTCGACCTTTTTGTTACTTTTATCTCAAGATAACCATCGATATTGATTGTTCCAGCAAATACGGCATCACCCACAGATTTTGAAACAGGTATCGATTCACCCGTAATTGGAGCTTGATTGACTGTTGAAGATCCTTGAACAACTTCTCCGTCCAGTCCAATCCTTTCTCCAGGTTTCGCAACATATACCTGTCCAACTTGCACATCGTCGGGGGAAGAGCACGATTCTATTCCATCTTGCTTTAGAGTAACGCTCGGAGGCTCTAAATGTATTAGCGCTTCAATCTCCTTTCTGACGCGGTCTCCTGATTTTTCTTCTAGCAGCTCAGCAATAAAGAAGAGAAACATCACAGCTGCTCCTTCAGCAGGATCTCCAATAATGATTGCACCAAATGCAGCTACGGTCATTAGGAAACTTATGCCAAGATGTCCTTTCAAGAGCCCTTTGAGGCCATTAGGAATTATCCATCTTCCAGAAGACAAAACGGCGATTATGAAACTGGCATATACAAAGTACCATGGATATAGCATATAGCTGAGTAGAAATCCAATGAGTATGAATACTGCTGAAGAAAGAGCAAGAACATATTTTATTCGAAAACTCACTGATTCCTTTGTTGCCCTTTCAGCCTCACAGTGATGACAGACAGGCCTATTCTCCGCTGATATGGTTTCTTGCAGTCCTGAGTATGGTTCTGATGCATTCGTCTTGGAGCTCATAGTAAATATTCCTTCCATCTCGTGTGTGTTTTACGAAACCCATGTGCTCTAGCTTTGCCAATTGATGGCTGACACGACTTATGTCAATGCCAAGTGCATCGGCAATCTCAGATACAAAGAGTCTTTCAGCTTGCGTTAGTTCTGCGATGATTCTGACTCGTGTCTGGTCTGATAGGGCTTTGAAGATCTTTACTACTTCATCAACCTCAACACCGTGTAGTCGAACAGGGTATGACTTGGTCTTCGAAGATTGCATCATCTGACACCTCTTGCCTTTGACACTTGAACATTTGAACAAACGTTCAAATAATAATGGGCTTATTAAATATAATGATTTAGGATTGCCTTGCCAATGGATGTTTGAATGATTCGCCACAATAAGTGTTATCAATAGATATAGGCTGACAGCACTGGGACCGATTGGTTTGACGATTATGTCACATCAATAATGAAAGTTAGATGAAGAATGTAAATCCGCAGATTATCCTAGGGGATGCGAGTGTGAGCAAGAGAAGAATGCCTAAAGCCGATATAGGAAGTCAAATGGGCTCAGTTTACGAAAGGATTTTTCACTCAGCTCGCGATGGTGTTGTCGTAATTCAAGATGGAAAAATTGCCATCGCTAATCCGTCGTTCAGTGCTCTAACACAATATAATGAATCAGACTTATTGGGTATGAGTTTTGCCGAGTTGTGTGACGAGTCATCAACTACTGAACGAAGGGTTGAAGATAAATCGAATTCGACTTTTCGTATCAATATTATAGCAAGGACATCCAAGACCGTTCCGGTTGACATTGCACTAACGAAATTCGAGTATGAGCAGAAGCCAGCTCTTTTAGCGATAGTTCGTGATGCGTCTTTTCAAATTGACCTAGAGCGGATTGCCCAAGCATCAGAGAGTAAGTATAGAAACCTCTTTGACTCATCCCCAATGGCCTACTTTTCGCTGAGCCCACATGGAATAATCCAGCAAGTGAATAATGCAGCAGCAGAACTTCTAGGATATCCAATTGAGGACCTTGTGCGGCGAAGCATATCGTCACTATTCCCACAGAATGGAACATTCTCAGATAGTGGCAAAGTCCTCATTTCAGAAATAATGCAAGGAAAGGAGATCAAAGATCTAGAGGTTCAGATGGTTGATTCAGAAGGAAAGAGAATTTGGGTTAGTATAACTGCAAGTCTTCTGAAAAACCCAGGAATCATAAATGCAATTGGTCTGATGGCTGTAAATATTGATAGAAGAAAACTTGCTGAAGCTCGGGCATTTGCTAATCAAGAGCGGGCCGCATTGATTCTAGAAGTTATGACTCATGATTTGAATAACGTAAACCAGAGTCTTCTCTTTTCGCTTGGTCTGATTGATGTGCTTCCAGATCTTTCTCAACCGGGAAAGAACCTTGTTCAGCAAACCATTGATGAAGTAAAGAGGTCAGCTAGAATGATCTCCAATCTTCGCTCAATATTTGACATGGGCGACTCTCCCCTTGAGTCGGAAGCAATGGACCTTGCTCCAATTGTTCAACAAGCGCTTCATATGGTTGAAGAAGAAATGCCATCAAAGAGGATCCTGCTCGGAATGGATTTTCAAAAAGGGGACATGATTATTGAAGGGCATCCTAAACTTCAGACAGTTTTCTTCAATATGCTTCTAAATTCCGCTCAATTTGATTCAAAGAATGAAGTTGTCATCAATCTTTCTTCGAAAAAAACCAAGTCAGGAGAAAAGATACGTCTGGAAATAGAGGATTTTGGAAGAGGTATACCCGATTCTTTGAAAGAATACATCTTTAGAAGATCGGGACACCCAGACGCTCAGATTGTCGGACGTGGCCTTGGTCTAACTTTGGTTGATAGAATAATAAGTAGTCTGGGTGGAGAAATATGGGTTGAGGACCGAGTAGAAGGAGATTATTCACAGGGAGCTCGCTTCATATTGATGATGCGTCTTTGGAATGAACGGAAAATACTCGAATGTGGTAGATTATCATGCGTTTCCTTCTATAGATCTGAGCATTGCCTATTTTGCGAACCTACTTTTGAAATACTGCAAGGAGTTATGGATGAATTAAGCATTCCCGTTTCTTTGCTAGAAGTGGTCAATGTTGATGACCCGCTTGCTGGAATCAGAGAGAGTGATCTGCCGATGCTGCCTTTCACAAAGATATGCAACCATGAAATTGTTGGCTTTGCCGATATTGATGACGTGCGAGTGGCTTTGATGAACCTCCTTATGCATCCGTGCTATCCCTACTAGTTGCTCTCCGATTAGATAGACCAAAGATTATTCAATACAGCCAGTTCAAGTTCTTTGATTAAGATGGAATTCGGGATACAGATTGAACCACAGTTTGGTTTCACACATGAGGAAGTGGTTGCAATCGCGGAAACATGTGTGAAGAATGGCTTCTCTACAGTTTGGTTCTCTGATCACTTTATGCTGGATGGTGCATCTACGGATAGGTCTCTACTTGATCCTTGGTTGCTAATGACATTGCTAGTCAGTAATAATCCAAATGTTCGTGTTGGAAGTCTAGTATTCTGCAACAACTATCGCCATCCTCCTATTCATGCGAAAATGGCAGCTAGTCTTGATGTGATATCAGGGGGAAGACTCGAGTTTGGTATTGGCGCAGGCTGGAAGGAAATGGAATACGAATCGTATGGTATTGTCTTTCCGGATTCGCTAACCCGAATTTCTCAACTTTCGGAAGCCGTGCAAATCATTCGGGGAATATGGACAAACGAGAAGTTCTCCTTCTCGGGCAAACACTACACAGTTCGAGATTTGATATCGTTTCCCAAGCCCGTGCAAAATCCTCATCCAACTATTTGGATTGGCACAATGTATGGCCGAAAGAGGATGGTTGAGCTCGCTGCAAAGTATGGTGATGGCATTAATGTAGCTTGGGCCTTCACTGCTAATGATTGCAGGAGGATTTTCGAGCGGCTGGACAGCATCGCGGAGAAGTATAAGAGAACCAAACCAATCAAGAAGTCTGTTGGCTTTTGGACACACTGCTTTGAGTCAAAAGATGAGATGGAACAAGCCATTGCTGATGGTGCAAAAAGGCGGAATAT
>JBHLQM010000015.1:49540-55201 GCA_048884785.1 Candidatus Thorarchaeota archaeon
GGCTTTTGGACACACTGCTTTGAGTCAAAAGATGAGATGGAACAAGCCATTGCTGATGGTGCAAAAAGGCGGAATATCAGTATTGATGACTTCCGGAGCCGAGCCGGGTCCTCCTTGTGGGGAACACCAGAGATGCTCATTGAGAAGCTTCAGTCATTCGAAGAATTGGATGTATCACACGCTATTCTGATGCTACCTCATAAATCAGAAACCGAACAGATTGAATTGATCAATAGAGAAGTTCTCAGAAAATTGTAGTAAAAAAGTAGGAGGGGCTGTTGCCCCTGCCGGTTTCTTAGAAGAAGATTACTTTGTCATGCTTCAGGACTTCATCCACCATTGTTGCCGCTCCAGCAACTTCAATTCTTGGATCCATGAAGTCTGATTCCTTCATTCCACGGAATTCATAAGAGTTGGAGCAGATCTGAATTTTCCCACCTTCATCTAGGAATGAAATGATTAGATCCTGCAGAGGTGGAAATCCCGGAGCCTTGACTTTACTGGGAATTCCTTTCTTAACAAGGTACACTGCATCCATCATTAGGAAGATGTTTGCTTGAATGTCCTGAGCCTGTGCTGTTGTTGCGGTTATGAATGGTCCGTAGCAACGTTCGGCTGCTTCGGGTCCAGTTTGCCCAATTATGTATAGTGTTGCCATTTTTCTATATCTCCTATGCTCCAATAGAAATCACATCAGCCCAGGTAATGGCCAGACCTATCAGATAGAATAGAGCTACAATCAGATTGGTCATATGTGAGCTATGTATTGGTCCGCCTTGCATCGTCTTCATCAAGATGGGCAATACAGTTCCGAATTCAAGCAGAAATGCTATCAAGACAAGAACCAGATCACCGAGAACTAACCAATAGACAAAACCTCCGAGTCCAGCAAATGGGAGGATGAGTGCAACCAGTCCAAGTATCATAGCAAACATCAGCATTATGACCTGAGTCATGAGGTACATGCCCATTCTTCTTACCAGCATAAAGCCGCTGAACATTGCACTTATGTTCATTGAAAAAAGAATGAATAATAGCAGTTGATAAAACGCCATGGCTGTTCACCCAAATATCGGGATTGCGTGGCTGAGTCATTATTAAGACTGATGGATTGGTGGTTACATTCTGAAATATTAAAATCGATATTAGTTACTTCTAAGGCAATAGAGTGAGAGAAAGATGCCATTTTATAGCAAGGCATAAATCTTTGGCTTGAAGGGATTGCGTCTGTTGATTACTATGACAGCCCATCAAGTTGCCAAAGTGTTTGATGCCACAGGACTCAGATGTCCCATGCCAATTCTGCAAACCAAGAAAGAAATCAAAAACATCGAGATTGGGCAAATTCTGAAAGTTATTGCCACAGATATCGGCACAAAGAAAGATTTCCCTGTTTTCGCTGAGAGAACAGGAAATGAAATTCTTGAGCTCGTCGAAGAGGGCAACAAGCTCATCTGGTATATCAAAAGAAAGAACTAGCTGATATTCATGGCTGAAAGTAAATACCACACCCTTTGTTCTCAATGAGTACCAAGGGTGCGGCTAAATCCCATTCTTCCTACTTCTTCTTATCTTCCTCTGCAGATGCAAATTCACCAAGAGACTCTTTCATAATTCCCTTGAAATCAAAACCCATCATTTTAGCCATTATCATCATTGGGAGCATAACATTGCCAAATACCTGAAAGGCTCCTGCGCCGCCACCCTCGCCTTCTTCTCCGGCGCCAGCTGCTCCGCCTCCAAAGAGAGTCACATCACCAATGTCAATATTCTTGTAGATTTCTGGTAGCATCTGGAGGAAATCTCTTGCGAAAGCCTGAGGAGAATAATCTCTGACTGCTTCCAAGGTCTTTTTGATACCTTCGGCCTGAGCCGCTGTAACTTTCTTTATCTGGTCAGCCTCAGCAGTTGCAATTGCACTGATCTTTGTAGCCTCAGCTTCAGCCTCCTGAAGGATTCTCTGAGCCTGTACCTCAACTTCCTGTTTGATTTTTCGTTGCTTCTCAGCTTCAGCCGCTAGCTTGGCAACTTCAAGGTCTTTTGAAGCTTCAACTTCTGCCTGTTGCTTCTGGTAGCGTTTTTGCATTAGATCTTTCTGAAGATCGATTTCAAGCACGCTTTGTTCACGTCTCTTCCCAGCTTCCTGAATGTCTCGAAGCTGGTCCTGTTCCTGAACACCGACGAGCTTGTCTCGTTCAATTTCCTTCTCTCTAAGAACTCTGCTCCTCTCAATATCACGGGTTCCAGTTGATTGATCAGCATCAATTAGTGCAATCTGAGCAAGTCTATGCATCTCCGCTTCTCTTGGCTTGGCCATGTCTCTGAGGAATGATTCATTGACCACCGATACATCTACCAACTCAACTGTGACCACTTTCAAACCCCATTCACTAACAATATCAATTAGTTCCTTCTTAATAGCTTCAATAATCAATTGACGTTCCTCTAGAACTTCTTCAACTGAAAGCTGTGCACAGGCAGTTCTGATAACAGATTCAATGATAGCAGTAAGTCGAGGTGGAATCTCGCTCCATTTCACGTTGTTAATGGTTGCAATAGCATTTTCCGCTTGCCATTGTAGAACAGCACTTAGCTTGATCTTTTGCTTCTCCTTTGACAGGACTGATTCGGCCTGAATGTCAAGCTGCTGCACAGTCCTATCAACAGCAAGAATCCTATCCAAAAAGGGGATCCGTACAACCATGCCGCCCTCTCCCTGCTTGATGGCTTTACCTTTCCTTAAATGAACATAGAAGATGTTCGGATCAAATATCCTCACATATTTTTTAATGTATAAGGCTAGAAGCAGGACGGTAATTATACCAAACACAGCAACAAAAGCACCAATATTTTGACCAAACCAATCGAATATGCTCGCCTGCATTTCTTGTTCTACTCACACCATTCTATTATTGGTGCATAAAATAATCTCTCCACTGAGTATTGATACCCTCGAATTTGCCCTGTAGTTTTTGATCCCATGGATCTTCTATACGTCTCTCCTTCCGAGGCTATCTCCTCACCTGCTGGAGATTATGCACTCATGTGAACTTTCGCTTGAAGGAATATAAACCCTTTCTGAAATTGCGGTATTCAAACCATAAAATTATGACGAATTCATCGGGGGAGTACCCGAAGGTACTCCCTATTTTAAAGAGAAAACGCATTCTGCGAGGAGTTCTACCATTTCGTGGTTCTGAATTATATTAAAAGCATCTTTTCGCGCTGCGTAAAGAATCAAGTTAAAAAGGATAATAACAGGCGCGAAGAATTTCAATCTACTTCTTTTCAGCCCTACTTTGTTCCTGTGCCCATTTCTTGATATCTTTGCTTGGATCCACATAGACGAATTTCTCATTAGCAGAAATCACCCATAGGATATCGCCCTTCTTGAAGCTACCACCCTTTGTGAATGGACGTGCATGAAATCTTCTTAATCCCATTTCAGTTTCTGTCCGAATTTCTCCAAATCCATCGCTAATAGATGAAACTGCTTCGACCTGCTGACCAACAAGATTGCGTGGCCCAATTAGAAATCCTGACTCAACAAATATTCTTCCAAGAACAGTTCTAATTGAATATACAACAAAGAAGGCCCCAAGAATGTGGATAATGAATTTGGCAGCAAATGGAATCATCAATCCTTCATAATAGATGACAGCTCCAAGGAATCCAAAGCTTACCAGAGAAGTCCCAATTGTAACGCCAAGAGGCGCTCCCCTCCCCATTTCAAAGAAACCAGAGTGATCAGTTGCTGCTTCACCATGATCGATTCCTACATCCTTTTCCATGTCATGCTCCGCATCTTTTTCAAAATCTTTCTCTACATGATGCTCTAAATCCTTCTCAATGTCATGGTCGACATCGTGGTCAATATCGTGGTCAACGTCATGGTCAATGTCATGGTCAACGTCATGGTCAATGTCATGGTCAATGTCATGGTCAACGTCATGGTCGATGTCATGGTCAATATCATGATCGACATCATGTTCGGCACCATGATCAACATCAGATTCGTGTTCAGAAAATGCGGAAAAAACCCTCCCGAGGAGAAACATGCCAAAAGTATAGAATAAACCAATTATGAGCACTCCAAATGAAATTTCTCTTAATAGAACTGCCAATGCAACATAATCTTGCATGTCCCTTCTTCACCCCGGTAATATCTTTGGTCGGATTGAGAGGTTCGTGTGTAAATTGATTTGAAAGCAAATAAATCTAAGCTAGAGACGGGCGGATTTCTTTCTTCTCTCAAACACATTGAATACCACAAAAACCATGATCAGAACGGCAGCTGCGCCCGTAGTCATAAGTATGGCTTCATTTGATACTCCAGGGAAGAGAGCCTCAAATGAATATACTGCTACAATTGTGGAATAGAACCAATCTTCATCGAGAATTCTGCCACTCAGATAAATGAGGTTGCTACCGCTGATTTGGATGGCTTGGTACTGCGGGTGATTATATGCTTCATAAAGCTCTTGACTAATAACAATAGTGTAGTTGGCTACTTGGCTTCCATCTGGCCAAAGCTTAATGATTAGCCTGCCAGGATGAAATCCTGATAGTGATACCAATAAATAGATGAACTCATCAGTTGATTCTGCTATTCCTCGAATCTCGATATATTCTTCCCATTCTTCCGTGTACTGTATTCGAACTAATTGTGACCAATCTTTTTCTCCCTCAACAGTGTATTTGGTGAGGTTCGTTTCCCCCATTCTTTCATCTCTTGTTACGAGCACAGAATCATCAGATAAAGCAAACACCTTTCCAAAGAAGTCAATAATCTCCCACTCCTGTTGCCCGTCTTCTGTCCATTGGCAAAGTTGGAAGGATGTCAGAGTGTAGATGTGGCCATAATTACCAAGTTCGATTGATACCACCTCATCCCAATTTGAGGCTTCAAACCTGTGTTCCCAGATTGCTTCTCCAAAGTAATTCAGCTTGAGGAGATAATTGGATGAGAGCGATGTGCGTATTCCCAAATAGATGTCGCCGTTTTGACTGATTTGAATTGCCCTTGCAGAGTCAACATTTGAATAATCAAATGTTTTTTCAATGATCTGATTTCCATCGGAATCTAACCCGACGAGAAGAGCATCAGTTCCTCCATCAGATGATTCTGTTGATCCGATTAGATAGATCACATCATCATTGGCAGAAAGCGAGTACCAAAGCTGAAAATTCGTATCATTCCAGGTTTTCCTCCAAAGAACCTCAGCTCGCGCAGTTAGCTTTGTCAATGATGACCCCTGAGTTATGCTATTCCTTTCGTAGGTGGTAAGCACATACATTGTACCATCGGGCAGCAAGCAAGAATCACGGTATCTATCAGAGTCTCCTTGCATCCAAGAAGTTTGGTACATAGGTTCCTCGGTTGGTTTGAAGTCATTTTCAGTTCTGTAAAGGACATTGAGATTGATGTGATAAAAATTCACAATCACTGATCCATTGTAGTATTTCCATGGTTCGGATTCGTATGTTGTTAAAAAGAGCGGAGATGGGACTAATCCCACTACTAATCTTGCCGAAGATTGATTTCCCCCCATCACCAGAGCCCTGAAAACATCGTTTGTTGCCCAATCCCCAAATGTATCATATCTTTCTATGTACTCCTCGTTTCCTCCATACATGATGGATATTCTATACCAATCTCCT
>JBHLQM010000016.1:0-8512 GCA_048884785.1 Candidatus Thorarchaeota archaeon
GCCTTTGCTAAGAAAGCCAAGGAAAACTCATTCAAACCAGAAGAACTCACTGGAAGTACATTCACAGTATCAAACCTCGGACCCTTTAAGGTCGACCTCTTCATCCCTGTGATCAATCCCCCAGAAACAGCGATTCTTGCACTTGGACAAATCAAGAAGAAACCTGTTGTAATTGATGATATGATTGCAATCCGTCATATGATGATGGCAAGTTGTGCTGTCGACCACCGTGTCTTGGACGGAGCTCCTGCGGGGCAATTCCTTCAAGCGCTCAAAGAAACTCTTGAGAATCCCTTCATGATGAAGTACTAATTGTTGAGTGAATCCGAAAATAGAGAATTATAGCTTTCCGCCTTCCGCATCTCGGAATATTAGTTGAGTCGTTATGTCAGCACTCATCACAACGCTTGGAACTCCTGCTCCAGGATGGGTTCCAGCTCCAGCAAAGTACAATCCCTTGATGTCTTTGGATCTATTATGAGGCCTAAACCAACCAGACTGCAATAGAATTGGCTGCAGGGAGAATGCAGCGCCTTTGTATGAGTCAAATTCCTTTGCATAATCTGCTGGAGTAAATACTGAAGAAACCTCTATATTATCAACAAGGCCCGGCAGGACACTTCTATCAAGTGTTTCAAATATGTGGTCTCGAAAGGACTCCTTCTTTTCCTCCCAGTCGGTACCTGAATCAAGATTGGAAACAGGTGTACATGCATACATGGTTTCACATCCTTCAGGAGCAAGTTCAGGGTCAGTACGAGTTGGAATATGCAGATAGGTTGAGAAATCGTCAGGAATCACATGTTTCTTGAAAATGTCATCGAGAAGGCCCTTGTATCTAGGTCCGAAGACAATACTATGATGTTGCATCTCAGGAAACTGCTTCTTCACACCCATATATGTCATGAACAGACTCATACTGTACTTTGACCGACGATATCTTCGATTACTGTTTCTCCGACGATATTGACTGTCAATCATTTTTGTGTAGGTAGTAGCAATATCAGAATTCGCTATGACCAAGTCAGCATCGTATGTTTTACCAGCTGCTGTTTCTACTCCCTTGACATGTTTGCCTTCAGAAACATTAATTCTGTTCACCTCGGAATTGAGCTCAACCTTGCCACCAAGTTCTTTCAGTAGTCGCTCCATTGCCTCAATGAATTTGTGAGTGCCTCCTCGTACCCACCAGACCCCGTGTTTCTCCTCAATATATGTGATAAGGCAGTAGATAGCTGTTGCGGCAAAAGGATTACCTCCTATGAAGAGAGGGTTGAAGGATAATGCAATACGCATCCTGTCATCTTTTAGATAGCTTGAAACCATCCCATAGACTGATTTGTATGCCTTATGCCAAACTCCTTGAGGAGCGACTTTTGCCATACTCCATGGGGTTTCAAAAGCTTGTGACCCAAATTTCTCAAAACCGAGTTCGTAAATTGGCTTGATGCGCCTCATGAATTTCTCATAGCCCTTAACATCATTGGAATTAAGACGCTCAATTTCCTGGATATTCTCATCATGTCCCGCATAGTCCATGTGAGACCCATCTGAAAAATAAAGACGATATTTTGGCGATATCTGTACCATATCAAAGTAGTCTGACCTCTTTCGCCCTGCGGCGCTGAAAAGGTCATCCAGTAGGAAGGGAGGGGTGATTATGGTTGGTCCAGTGTCAAATGTATATCCCTTTCTCTTGAAAACACTGGCTCTACCTCCGAGCTGGTGACGCTTTTCTAACAGTGTTACATTTGACCCTGCAGCTTGCATCCGGATAGCGGCTGCAAGACCTCCTATTCCTCCGCCAATTACTATACTATTAGTTCCCTCTACACCTTGTTTCCTTACCACTGCCAATCTCCTCCTCAACTTGCTCTAACTTCTCCAAGTCACGCGGCCAATCATTCCTCTAGAACCATACGTTCGTAATGTTTCTTTTCCCTCTTATACTCTGATCTCAGCTGCTGGGCTATCCACAATTTCTTCCACTTTGGCACTACTGCACGCCTTCTGAACACTTGGTAGTCCATCTTCTCAATCTCGGTCATTATCGCAGAATACACTCGTCCTGCCACCTTAATGGTGAATGCGGCACCTGGTGGCAGATCCTGCTCACCAATTTCTGCACGTGCATAGAAACTGCGTGCGCGGTGAATCTCATGCGTGAGAAGACGCTTGAAATTCGGTCCGACTACGCGGCTCTCAAAGTCGGATGTATCAACTCGAAAGTCGTGTCTTGTTTCCAATGGAATGTATATCCTTCCGTTATCATAGTCTTCGCTGACATCTCTTAGGATATTGGTGAGCTGCATTGCATGTCCCAAATCTGCAGCACGTTCCAATGTCTGCGGTTCCACTCGCCTCCAAATGTGACACATCATTATTCCAACAGTTGAAGCCACATGATAACAGTACTTGTCTAATTCCTTCACAGTTTGAATCTCTGTAAGATTCAAATCCATTTGTACTCCATCAATCAAATCATACAAGTACTTCACTGGTATCTTGTACTTTCGTAGTGTATCCCCGAAAGCATCGAATAGTGGATTGTGGAATACTTCGCCACCAGCAAGCTGCGTAACCAAATCTCTGAGTATACCAAGTTCCTGCTCCAGCCTGTCTTTTGGTAAATTGATTTCATCTGCAAAGTCATCCGCTAGTCGACAGAATCCATACAGGGCTGCTATAGATCTCCGTTCCTCTTGGTCAAGATATCTTGACGCAAAATGAAAAGATCTTGCGTGAAGAGAGAAGAGACCCATACAGTAGTCATAGCTCTCTCTAAGGTTCAGCAGTATTGGTTTCCTATTTGCTTCAATCTCTGATGGCAATAATTTAAGATGAGCTCTAAAGTCTCCGAACATGAAGAAACCTCCCTGATTTCTATATGAAGCCGGAATTTGGCCAGATGTGAACGGAAGTTCACAATCATTAAGTATGATTTTCCAATCACTACAACTACGTTTCTATTAATTAATAAGTTATTGGATGTGTAAGAAAACAAGCCGGAGGTTCAGCGTGAAGCTGAATACTCTCATTTTTGTATTGGAGTAGAATCCCTTGAAAGTGGGCATAATAGGAGCAGGTATTGGCGGATTATCCCTTGGATCTTTTCTTGCCAACAGAGGCTATGAAGTCACAATCTTCGAGAGAAATAGAGAGATTGGAGGACGGGCAAGGGTCTGGAGAGAGAATGGATTTGTCTTCGATATGGGACCATCTTGGTATCTCATGCCAGAGATATTTGACCATTATTTTGAGCAGTTTGGAAAAAGGGTAGAAGACTTTTACAAACTTATTAGACTTGACCCCTCGTATAGGATATTCTTTCCAGATCAGAAAATAGATATCTCTGCCAAACTGGAGGATAACATTGCACTATTCGGCAAATTGGAAGAGAATGGTTCGGAAAAACTGAAGAAGTATCTGAAGCAAGCTCAAACCAAATACGAGTACCTGCTTGAGGGACTGATGTACGAGGATTTGGCAGGTATTCGAGCCATGTTTAGTCCTAAATTGATGGCCGCGGGCTGGAAGTTAAGCATCCTTTCGAATATGGATAGTCTGATGAAGAAATATTTCGATAATGAAAGGGCAAGAAAGATACTCCAGTATTCCATTGTATTCTTGGGTGGAAACCCGAAGAATACCCCAGCATTATACTCTATGATTTCCCATATTGATTTCAATCTTGGAGTTTGGTATCCATATGAAGGGCTAGGAAAGATTGTAGATGCTACTGAGAAACTCTGTAAAGAATACGGAGCTGAGATTCTCACAGATACGGAAATCACGAAGATTATTGTTGATAATAAGAAAGCAACGCACGTGACAACAGAAAGAGAAACCTATGAGGTAGATGTGCTAGCATCGAATGCTGATTATCCACATACTGAAACACAGTTGCTGGAGCCTAAGTATCAAACGTATCCTCTGAAATACTGGGAGAAGAAAACAATAGCTCCTTCTGCATTTGTTCTCTATCTAGGCATCAACAAGAAACTTGATTCCCTGACGCACCATAATGTTATTCTTGACTACGATTGGGTAAGGCACTTTGAGCAGATTTTTGAAAATCCGCAATGGCCGGATGAGCCAGCATACTATCTTTGCTGTCCATCTAGGATGGATGATTCTGTTGCCCCAGGAGGTCATGAGAATATATTTGTGACAATTCCCATCTCCCCAGGAATTGAGGACACGCCTGAAATTCGTGAGCAGTATTTCTCCAAAATTATCAAACACATGGAGAAAGTAATTGGGGAGAACATATCGGATCATCTTGTCGTCAAGAGAATATTCTCTCTGAACGACTTTGCCCAAGACTACAATGCTTACAAGGGAACAGCAGTTGGCCTAACTCATACCTTCAGTCAGTCTGCATTCTTTAGACCAAGACACAAAAGCAAGAAGGTCAAAAACCTCTACTATACAGGTCAGTATACACATCCTGGCATTGGTGTTCCTATGGCACTAATTGCTTCTGAAATAGTGGCGAATCTTATTACTAAAGAATATCCGATCTGAAGAGAGCGTGTGAACCGTGACAAACATACTCGAACTGGCATTCAAGGTTTCAAGAGTTCGGTTTTGGCTATATCTCGGTGGAACATACCTTGTTGGCTATATAATCGGAATTGCTGATGTATGGGCATTATTAGATCCTTTCTTTTTAGTGCAGGCATTCTTCTTCATGATTCCAGCCAACATCTTTCTCTATGGAATAAATGATATTTCAGACAAGGACACAGATATGTTCAATCCCAAGAAAGATGAGAAGGAATATCGTGCAGCTGAGAGAGATAGAAAGCAGCTATATGCTTTGGTTGGGCTTTCATTCATCTATGCACTAATTCTGATTTTATTCCAACCAGACTTCATTGCCCAACTACTATTTCTCTCTTGGATGATTCTCTCAGTAACATACAGCGTGAAACCATTTCGATTCAAAGCCCTGCCCATTCTCGATTTTGCCTCGAACTTCCTATATGTTATTCCGGCGCTGCTTGCCTATTATCAGGTGACACAGATTATTCCTCCTTGGACACCAGTTCTTGCTGCATTTCTCTGGGTTGCAGCCATGCAGCTCTTCTCAGCAATTCCTGATATTGAGGCAGATAGGCAGGCAAATATCAAAACAACGGCTGTTGTTGTTGGTGAACGCATATCATTAATTCTATGCCTATTTTTTTGGGCTGGCTTTGCTGTGATTTTAATCTGGATTACACCATTCCTCTATCTACCTTGGAGTTTGATGATGTTAGTATATCCAGGTATTCCTCTATTCTTGCTACTCAGAACCAAAACAAGTATTGAACGTGCATATTGGTATTTTCCGTATTATACAGGTCTATTTGGAATGGTAATTTTCTTTGTAGTCGGTCTACCACTGATTCTCTAGGAGGATTCATTGAATGGATAAAGATAGGCGTTTCATGAATCTAATGCTCATAGTCTTCTCGATAGCATTCTTTCTATCCAGCTGGCTTGTTGCAAATGTAGACATAGGAGAGGCTGAAACTTGGGTTTCTGCTGTCTTTATTGTGGTATTGGCAGTTCCATCCTATTACTTTGTAATAAAATGGCTTGGAGCAAAAAAGGGGATTATCCTAATTCTAATATTCGCAGTCCTCCCAATCGTTGTTGAAGCAATCGGTATCTCCACGGGAATTCCATACGGAGGATTTCACTATACAGATCAAATGGGATACAAGATTCTGGGCTTGGTACCTTGGAGTGTAGCTTTCGCGTTTGGCCCTCTTGTATTCGGCTGCCTTGTACTTGCCGCACGATTCACAAAGAATGCCCTGTATTCCATCCTTCTCAGTGCCTTCTTTCTGGTGGTCGTGGATCTCGTGCTTGATCCCGCAGCAGTTCTCTTGGGAATTTGGATCTGGGATGTTCCAGGACCATACTATGGCATCCCCATAACGAACTATGTTGGATGGTTCATTACTGCAAGCATTGCATCTGCAATAATGCACCTATTGACAGCTAGGGAACCATACATTCTAACAGACATACCGGTCAATGTGTCAAGTAGCCTATTGATTACAATTGCATTCTGGACAGGCTACTGTCTCTGGACTGGTCTTCTGATTCCACTTATCATAGGATTGCTTCTCTTAGTATTGATAATCTGGATAGTTACACAAGAGAAACAAGGCGGCTAATTTGGACCTCCAGAGTCCTATCCTTGGTCTTTCAGTATCCTCTCTATCTTCTCTCTATAGGATCCTGTTCCTACTGTATAGAGGGGATACATCATCCCACAACTCTCACAAACTAATGATGTAACTAGTGCGGTCGGTGCTATCCTTACAACCTTGAGTTCGCGAATTGCTATCTTCCAATGCGTATTTCCACAGAGTTCACATTTAATCTCCATCTATTCCCACCTAGTGATGTCCCTGTGTCATTCCAATTTTGTAGGGACTTAAATGCTTGCACCATGATTCATCTATGACACGCGGTCCCCTCTGTTGTGTCAAACCTCGAACTATGACATCTGCTCTGGGCCTCTTTTTGGACCTCTCTCCTCGGAGGCCTGATTGCCGGCAGTCTTCCCTGCAGTGCTGCCGGCAAAACCCCAACTCTTTTGTTTGGCTTCGTACTCTATTTACGTGACAAAATTACAATGTAGAGCATCCCAGGGTTCCTATTAGAAACTATTATTTACTATTCAATAATATCATGAGCGCATGAACTGAGTTGGTGAGCTATATTGACTTGGAGACTCTTAGAAGAAGGCGAGGATGATGTCTATAGAAACCTCGCTATTGAAGAGTCCCTTGCCAAAATGAACGCAGAGAGCGAAGAGAAAACCAACACCCTTAGATTCTGGAGATCTGAAACCGCCATCGTCATTGGTAGATTCCAGTGTGTGCACAAAGAAGTGAATATGGAGTATTGCCGAACCCAGAGGATTCCTATTGCTAGGAGGTTCACTGGAGGAGGTACAGTTTTCCACGACCAAGGCAACTTGAATTTCTCTCTATGTTTGGACCAGAGCAAGCCCTATGTTAGCAGAACTTTGAATGAACTCTACTGGAATTTTGTAGGCACCATTGCTGAGGCGCTTCGAGATGTTGGTGTTCCTGCAACTTATGATAGTTACCGTTCATGCTTGCGCATCAACGGGAGGAAGGTCACTGGAACTGCTGGTTGGATAAAACAGGGAGTCTCTTTTATTCATGGAACCCTTCTTATCGAATCCGATTTGGAAACTCTGAAGCAAAGCCTTACAGTACCACCCAATCAGCCAGAATATCTACGGGACAACAGAAGAATCCGTTGTCTTGAGAGTAGGAAGGACTTGGTGACAAGTATTTCCAGAGAACTAACAAATGGACCTAGTGATACAGAAATCAAGAATGCCATTATTGAAGCTATTAAGAGGCACACTCATGAGGGAATTCAACTTGGGGAACTGACAAGAGAAGAATTGGAGTTTGCAGAGTCTTTATATCAGAACCGCTATTGTTTGCCAGAGTGGAATCTGGGTACGCTTGCTGAGGAGTACTAGCGATTCTAATACGGAGAATATACGCAATGCCAGATCACGATGTTGAGAAGATATTGAAGAGCTTCATGCGGCATTTTGGGGCTTTGAATAGAGAAATTCCTGAAACAAGAAATGCTTTCACTGACTTGCAAAAAACAGTACACAAAGACGGCGCTCTATCGGCAAAATTCAAGGAAATCATATGTATCGTGGCCTCTGTTTTGGCACCGTGCGAGTCATGTATTGTATATCATACCAAGCAAGCTCTGTCTGCAGGAGCAACTCGAGAAGAGATCATGGAAGCATGCGCCGTTGCGATTGTCATGGGTGGCGGTCCAGCCGCTTCACATCTTGCCCTTGTTCAGGATTCACTGGATACTTGGGCGCCAAGGTAAACGCCTATCCAAAATCAGTAAATAGTACCTTTATCGCTTGTTGGGTTTCCATGAGCTCAAAACCCCTTTCCCATTCACTCAGGGCGAGACGATGAGTAATTAGTGGTTTGACATCTAGTTGACCGGCCCCCATCATTCTAAGAGTTAGCACCCAAGTAGAGGGAAGAGTTCCCCATGATCCAGACATTGTTAGCTCTTTTTCCACAACGTGATCAAGATAGAGGTCAGTATTGGTGCCTTGCGTACCTAGAAGAGTTACATGACCGGTCACCTTGACAAATTCAATTGCCTGACGCCGAGCGGCTGCAGAACCAGACGCCTCTATTACAACATCAGCACCAATTCCATCTGATAGACTACGGACAAGTTTCACAGCATCTTTCTCTTTGAGCACGTCAATGGTATCATCTGCGCCAACCTTGCGTGCAATATCAAAACGCCACTCATCAGAGGTAATCCCAGTTATGATTACCTTTGCAGCACCCATAGCTTTGGCAATTTGTGTCGCCATCAATCCCATTGTACCAGGACCCTGCACTACAACCACATCACCAGGGGAAATTGGTGAGCGTTCTGCCACACAACGAACAACACAGGCAGCAGGTTCTGAAAG
>JBHLQM010000016.1:8612-54349 GCA_048884785.1 Candidatus Thorarchaeota archaeon
ACTACAACCACATCACCAGGGGAAATTGGTGAGCGTTCTGCCACACAACGAACAACACAGGCAGCAGGTTCTGAAAGCGCTGCTTCCTCCAAGGTAAGAGATTGAGGTATCTTATGCAGAATATACTCGGGCACGACAAGATACTTCGCAAATCCACCATTTGCTAGAGATACCCCCAGTATCTTCTTCTTTTCAGTTGTGCATCTGTTGAAATGACCAGTCTTGCACTGGTAGCATTGTCCACAATATTGGGTTGCCGGGGAAGATACTCTATCCCCAATCTTGATATTTCGAATTTCATCTCCAAGCTCAACTACAGTGCCTGCATATTCATGCCCCATAACCACAGGAGGTGTATAGAATGAATGATTCTGACGGATATGCATATCCGTGCCACAGAGACCTGCAGCTGCCACTTCTATCAGTGCTTCTCCTTTGCCCGGAGTTGGAGGCTCGACATCGCGAAGCTCGATATTACCAACGCCCCGGGCCAACTTGATTAATGCTTTCAATGGGAAGACCTCTACTTCGAAGACATGTTGAGGTGTTATAGAATGTTATGGAGTGTATACGAAATATCAATCAGATGACAAAAAGTCAGAAGGTTCTTCCCCTTCATCAAGAGGGAGCACTCTGAAACCAGTGCCTTGTTCATTTCGCAGGCGAGATGCCATATGCGCGCCTGCAAACTTCTTCCGTACATGTGACTCGCGGCCTTTCCACAGGATGATGTTCTTATTCGAATCATCAATGATACAATAGACGCCATTGGAAGACAGGGTTTCTCTGGTAACCTCTATCTCTTGGGAGGTGCCATCCTCACTTATTTCGTAAGCGTTTGCCATTCCCATTTCCTTCCATTATTGATTAAAGGACTTACAGAAAAGTCTCTATAATTCGTGAGTAATACATTATTCTAGACAGTTTCGAATCGTGCTTTTACAGTTCCGCCACAATAATTACATCTAGCCTCCAATGGTCCAATCCAATCAATGCCCTCATGTGAGAGAGCTGCACCACAAGAAGGGCACCTCTCAGGCAATCTTACAGTTTTGATCTCCGTTCCATCAGTTCTACGACGGCCTTGATAGCCTTCCGGAATTACAAAGGTGGGTGGTTCAATCACAAATCCTCCTCTCCTCGATGTGCCTTGCTGACACGACTTCACGATCACAACCACAATTACAATGAAGACAATAACAGGCACAAGAAAGAATAGAAGAAAGAATGACCCAAAGAGAGATCCAAAAATATCAAAGAAATCGAATAGCTGCAACTACCATTCTCCTCGAAACTCGTTCGTTTTCTCAAACTAAGGTGACCCTTAGCGCTTATTACCTTTACCTGAAATTTAAAGAAAGTTGTGCGTTCGTAACAAATAAATGCTAAGCAAGCACCTTCTCGTTAGCACTTCCATAAGGAGGAAGAAAAAACAATGCAAATTCCATCATTCCTGTTGAAGAAGCTGTATGTGAAGGGAAGTCTAGAAAACGTCGATGACGGATTTCAGTTCAAACTGAAGAATTCACTCTCCCCTGGGACAGCCATTGGAATGGACCCATTCAAAATCAATGACACCGAATATCCCCTTGATGTGACAACTATCACATCTGGCGATGAGGTCGTTAATGCCGCTGATATCGTAGGTGGGGCCTCGTTTCCAATAAAGGTTGGCGTTGACATTATAATTCACATCAAGGGAGCTCAGCTTCCGGAAGGCGAACACAAAATCGCTGTGTCACTCACGACCAAAGAAGTAGGCAAGCTAGCATTCGATGTTAGTGATGCTTTGTAAGAAAAGGAGTGCAAGGGGTCATCGGCCCTTTGCACAATCAATTTTGTGTGTTTGATGGTCAGGATATTATACATTCGGAGTTACGGGGCATATCAAAATCACAGATTATATTATCGATACCTAATTCCTCATTTTTTGCGATTTCATCGCCGGAATAGTTTTGAGCATTCAAGATACCTCAAAATATGGTGGTTCGTGTGTACGTAAAGATTAGGAGAGACGGTGCACTTGGAATTGGCCGCGGAACCGAAGGGTTGCAGGAAATCACAATCGGGTACGGCGAGGCACACATGGTTGCCGCAGCCTTGGACAAACTTGCCCAGACTGCAAGAAGCTACAGACAGACTTACAAGAAAACAACTGGCAAGGATAAGATCGATTTTGAGAGATCTGATGATGGCTCAATAGCAATTATTGGCGATGGTCAGAGATATGTTTGTACTGAAGAAGAGATTAGGGTTCTTTCAGAGATGCTCAAACACCTGCCTCCAGTTGAAGTTGCCCCACCTTCGGATTATGTACAAAAAATGAAACCTGAACAGGGAGTTTGCCTAGTTCTGAAGAGTGCTGGTAAGGCGATTCCTCTAAAGCTCCATGAAGCGGCTCTTCTCAGGACAGCTGTTCAGTCAAGTGTTGATAGTCGGTACTACATGCAGAAAATCACAATCGGTGGAAACACCCTTACACTCCACAGAAGTAGCGATTTGAAGTGGAGCGTTCAATCAGCCGGAGAAGAGGTTAAGTTTACGGCATACGAGGTAGAGGCGCTTATTGGGGGCCTCCACAATGGAGTCTTGGATGTACTGATGGATTTGGTCAAGTCCTTTGGCAGTGACAAGCTTTCTGACATTAGAGTGAAGAGCCAGATTCAGCATGTGGAACAGGAAGCTACTGTCCTCTTTGAAGAAGACAAGGCTGGAAAACTAATAGTTCGCAATATTATGAAATCTACAAGGAAAATCATAGGCATTGGAGAGGATGCGGAGTCAAGAACCGAGGAGTTCATCGCACTATGTAATTATGTTTTTGGAGAAGTGAATCCTGTACATCACCAGAAACTCTTCAAACTGTTCTCCGCGGTATTTGTCCTCGGATGACGGGTCGAGCAGACCTGAATTTAGAACTCCAAAGTCGGAGCCATCACTGCAGTTGACCATGGGTATCTTTCAAGGATTCTTTGCATCAGGCGATTCACTTTCAATTCTTCAGAGGTCCCTGAGTATGCTAGGAGAATCACTAGGCCTCCCCGAGTGCGTTTGATCTTTTGGTACATTGTCTTGCTGGTGTTGATAGTGTCGCAGATTACCATAACCTCAGCCTGAGGGATATCAAGATCTCGCTCACCAACAGGCGAGAGAACAAGGACGGAAATGTCTGCGTCCTCTCTAAATCTCTGCAAAATCCTTCCTTTGTCCCGCACCTGTCCGGTGACCGTTAGGACTGAAAGACCTGCCTTTTCAAGCGCCTCCTGTATCTGGTTGACCATTTCCAGATATGAGGTTAAAACCAATGTTTTCTTGTGTTTCTTGGCTATTTGAAGGACGCGCGATGTCTTTGCCGATGTTTCAGGGAGAATTCGTCTGAGCTCTGCAACATTAAAGAACTTCTTGACGTGTTTTCCATAGAACATCTTGATGAATTGCTTTGGGGGCATTGCATACACATACTTGCGAAGCATGAGAAAGCTGGAATATCTAGCTTTGAGTTCATCTGAAACAGGAAGTCGTTCAAGGAGTAAGTGAATCCTTCTCGTATCTCCCTCAATAAGTTCAAGATTATCACCTGATTGCAGCTCCGATGCAATCTCACTACGCGCGTTGCGAATTAACTCATCCAAGACTATTGAGATTGATTTTATTCTTTGGTCGAACACCGTGCTCATGGTAAGAAATGTAGGCTCCAAATAGTCTTCAATATCAGTGCTATACAGGTCCTCCATTGATATGAGCAATGTATCGGGGATGTGCTTCTGAAGAGTCTGGAGCTCTTTCCTTATATCCAGTTGTTCTTTTGTAAACACTGCATGGTCGTCCCGTAGTGTACCACTCATTCCGATGAGCCATTTCTTTCGGAATAGCATAAGAAGAGTCGGCCATGGAAAGATAAGATTCGTTGACCCGCTAGAACGACGTACAAGAGTATCGACTTCGTTGATGAGCACTGCATCAAATGAATCAAAAAGACTTGCATCTTTTCGAGCCATGGATGCAAGGACCTGTGGTGTGGCCACTACTACCCTCTTCTCTTTCAAGATGTAGGGTCGCCGGCCGGATGGCACTCTTGACGAAATCTCGCCAAGCTCGCTTTCTAGACCTCCATATTCACCTCGCAGATAGTCAACGGTTTCAGCCAATGAAGATGAGGAATGAACCACTATTATGAATCGTTTATTTGGAAACCTGGCAGTGACAATCTGATGTGTTAAGTAGCGCTTTCCAAGTCCACAATCCAGCTCGATTAGTAGATTTGTATTCGGTTTTGAACTGACCTCATCGAGAATGTATGTTTGATATCCCCGAGGGGTATATGTTTGAGGCTTTTTTGACATCGCATCAGCTCGTTGTTCTGACTGGTTATGAATCCATATCATATTTTATTCAGAGGATCATCTTCTTCCTCGAGTACGTCCATCCTCGTCTTCCGATTCTTGCTTCTTTCGTCAAGCATCATCCGATGAGTTTCTTTATACTCTAAACGGTGGATCGCGCTAGTGCTTCCATTCTGGGTTCAAGTCAGAGGATTACATCACCAGATACAAGAAGTTACTCGAGGAAGTAAAAGCTTCAGTTCTTATGAAAATAGCGGAACGTGGCAATATATATGAAAAGGCATTTACGTTGCTGAATAGACATCAGGTCATGCTCACTGTGACAATTGCTGATGCATTCTCAGGGTTATGAGATCGTTTGTTTACCGAAGTGGTTGCCATGTATGCGTCTAGTTACAGATAATGCAGAAAGATAGAAATTGGAGGATAGCAACCGAATAAGGGAGGTTTTTAATTGTCTTCTGAGAGGGTTTCTGGGTATGCAGCAAAAGGACAGGGAAAACCGCTGGAGCCATTCACTTACACAACACCCAAATTGGGAGAGTATGATGTGAGGGTTTCAGTTACACACTGCGGTTTGTGCCATACCGACATCCACGCCATTGACAATTACTATGGAATAACCACCTATCCCTTTGTCCCTGGTCATGAGATTGTTGGTCACGTTTCAGCTATAGGTCAAGAGGTATCTGACCTGAAGGTAGGAGATAGGGTCGGAGTCGGTTGGCTGGGCCGTTCTTGCATGAAATGTGAATGGTGCTTGCAGGGTGAAGAGCAGCTCTGCATGGACATTGTTCAATCAGGAACTTGGGTCCCCTATGGCGGATTTTCGTCCTCTATAATAGCGGATAGTCGTTTTACCTACCCATTGCCTGAATCAATGCCTTCCGAGGTGGCTGCAGTACTCATGTGCGCGGGGATTACAGTCTTTTCTCCACTCCGTTTTTACGCAACGCGAGAGCAGCAAAAAATTGGCATCATCGGTGTAGGAGGTTTAGGCCATATCGCACTACAATTCGCACGTGCCCTAGATTATGAGGTCACTGCAATTTCCTCATCTCTGGAGAAGAAGAAGGAGGCGCTTGCCTTCGGTGCAGACCACTTCATTGTTTCGAATAATAACGATAGTCTGCGGCAGGCTGCATTCAGTTTTGACTATTTATTATGCACTGCCAGCGACAAGATCAACTGGGAGATGCTGTTGAACACTCTTAAGAAAAATGGGCGGTTAATCCTTGTTGGTTTCCCAGATGTGGAGTTTAATTCTACGGACCTGGTAGCACACCAACTATCGATCACAGGTTCCTTTTTGGGCAATCGGGCAACAATGCCTGAAATGCTCTCGTTCGCTCAAGAGCATGGCATCGTGCCCAAGGTGGAGTTGATGCCCATGACAGAGGTTAACAATGCCATTCGGAAAGTGAAGGAGAACAAGGCTCGATACAGAATCGTTCTAGTCAACAACACTACTAAGATGTAATATGAAGTTCATGACGGTATAAAGAACCTAAGTCCTGCGGATGCTGCTGACAAACGTCGTGAGCAAGGTAGAACACTGGAGTTTCTCACTGTTCCCTCACAATTGCAAGATTCAAGTGTTTCACATCAAAACTGCTTGAATACTTTCGCCAGGGAGGGCCCCTTTACATGCACTCTGAATTCGGTGAAGAATCCATACGGTACAATGTGCACGACATAGCCACGGTCCTTCAGTTTCCTGAATACTTCTTCAATTAGCGCCTCGGCAAATTTGGAATCCGATTTACTGTCCCCCAAGTGTGCAAAGGGGTGCAGGATTATTGATACAATTTCATTCTTGTTTGCTATCCAACGGATATTCTTCACCAGCTTTCTCAGGACGCCAATTCTATCAACTTCATCTTCTGCTTCAGAATGGATCCAAACAAGAATTGACTCTCCAAATGACTCACCCCTCTCGCTGGGATCATCTTCATTCACTCTATACCAGAAATCTGCAACATGGAACATAAGAAGCCTCATTCATTAACGCCTCTTGCAGGAGGAGTGAATCTAAAATCGTTCACCATTCTCAGGGGTATACCCTTCCTCATCGGTCGTTTCCGTATCAGTAGGCTTGCGGGGGATTGCTTTTCCATGCACCCATATTGTATTGGGTGGAATTACTTCGTCTTTTGGAACAACTGTATTTGCACCAACAATAACATTGTCTCCAATATCAGCTCCTGGAAGTACGACTGCATTAGCACCTATAGTGACATTGTTACCCAGCTTCACAGTCTTCAGATACAGCCTGTTACTTTCATAGACATGACCACTTAAAATTGCATCATAGCCAAACTTGCAGTTCTCTCCCATGATGGTTCTCTCAGGATTAAAGAGCCGCCCATTGCCAACTATCGTACCAGCACCTATTTTTGCTCCAAAGAGCTGATGTCTCGGCTTTGTGTCAAGAAAGACTGTAAAGAACCATGTAAAGTGGGGCAGCATGATGTAGTATATCTCTGTATACTCGTAGATAATCATCATATCCTTGTCGTAATATCCGTCCTCAAGATGGGGCATTCCCTTATGGAAGATCTTGAACATAGCAACAAGAAATGCCAGGAAAACACTGTAGCATATGAAGAAAATGGGAATGATGAGAATAATAAACCAGAACTTGTCGATAAAGAACGTGGGAAAGAGAGAACCAAAATTAACTGAAACCCAATTGACAATGCTGGAGAATGGCCAACCTAATCCCACTACGAATGGATCAATACTCTCCATAAAAAACAGCAGAAGAACAATCGCAGGTATCGCCGCCAGACTTAGGCTAGTTAAAATGGAGAATACCATGTAAATGGAATATGCTACCAGCTTTGTATTCATAATGAACACACCGTTTTAATCTTAGACAAAAGAGAATGTGCTCTTCAATTTGAAACTATCTAAATGACAGAGTATTCCCTAGAGAAACAGATATAGAGGATACGTTGACCGAATTTGCGAGCACAACATGAGCTGACCAGGTGTCGACTATGAACAACGATGCAGATATTGTAATTGCAGGTACAGGGCCAGCTGGCCTTATGACGGCAGAGCAAGCCGCTGCTAGAGGGCTCAAGACCATTGTACTTGAGAAGAGAGCGAAAGTGACTGACAGTCTAATGGGAGAGCTAGTCACAGATAAAGCATTGAGATTCCTTCGAATAAAACGAGATTCGGAATATGTAGGCAACAAGTACACACGAATTATTGGCGAAAGCCTCGACACTGGTGCCAACATTGTTGTGGATAGAACCCATCTTGGTAACTCCTATCTCCTTGATGAGGACAATTGTCAAGAATTGATGAGAAACCGTGCTCTCTCCGATGGCGCAGAGTTCCGCTACAAATCCAGGGTTTCATCAGTCATCAAGGACGGAAAGCAAGTCGTTGGTGTGAAATACAATAGTGATCAAGAAGTCAGGGCATCACTCACCGTTGGTGCAGATGGCTCTTTCAGCAGGATTTCTGAAACTGCCGGATTCACTCATCCAAAATGGCTCCTATCATACGGATACAGGTTTAAGCTCGAAAAGTGTAAAGACGTTGATCCAAATACGGCGTATTTCTACGTTGGAAAAGACGTTGGTCTTGGATATCTATGGCTGTACCCCCGGTCAGAGAGTGAGGTCAATCTGGGAATAGGCCGAGTCCCATCGTCAAAATTCAACTGGGAGAAACTTCCGCCAATGCGAGATGTCCTTCATAAGTATATGAAGACTCATCCGGAAACTCAGAATGCGCGAATAGCATCTGTCAATGGGGGTGTGGTCCCTTGTGCTGGACTAATACCACGGTTTACTGATGCTGGTGTTTCCCTCTGTGGAAACGCCGCCGGTCAGGTATCCTCAATAGTTGGCGGCGGCGTCACAACATGTTTTCATGCGGGTATACTACTAGCAAAGCATGCTAAGCGAATGGCCGACGAGGGGGACTATTCAGCCAAGAGTGTGTACAAGTATGAGAAAGAGTATAGGGGCACCAAACTCGCGAGCAACATCACTAATACAGGCAAGGGAATGTGGGCTGTATCAAAGTACGCCATGCATAATGACCCTATAGCTGCAGCAGAGATTGTTCTAGGCGGAAAACTGGATGCTGAAACTCTCAACGCACTCATTCAGGGACATGCAGGAGTCAGCACATACATGAACCTCATCTCGGGTTTTCTCCCGATGGTCATGAAGATTGGGATTGGTTATATGAAAGCGGTTGCTGTTAGTGGATTGTAGAGTCTTCAAAAAAAGGAGTGGGGTGTCGAGGAGAGAGTAAAAAGAGTGCGAAGCAGGGTCTCACCCCCATGACCCTGCTTCTGGTTCTGTTCCCAGTTCTGAACATGCCCGCTAGCAATCCCGTTCAGTCGTTAGTTTTAACGTCTTTACGGAATTTCCTAACATCCAACTCGGACAGATAGAATGTGTCACGGCCCATTATTAAATGTATAGAGATTCAATAGATATGAAGCTATCAAGAATGAATAGCGGCTCGGAAATTCGATTTTTGAAGGACTGTTTCTGAAAAAGGAATGATGGGACCAGAGATGGAACTTAATCGCATAAATAAAGAAAACCTCACAGAAGGGGGGAGAGAAAGGTCCCCCCCGCTCCATCTGTCAGTTTTCGAAGCATGCCAACTTGTGTCCTAGGTCAAGCATCACACAGAGGATTGCCTGTGATACACATGATATATAGAATCAAAAGAGATTAAAAAGGAGTAAGGTTTTCAATATTTATACAGCTAGCTTCAGCTACTATCAAATGAATTGGCTGTAAATTAGTCGGGATGCTAGTACATGAACGTAGATCCATTTGGATATAGGAGAGGCAGAGGGCAAGAAGCTCGAGAGCTGACTGTGCTGCGAGCCGTGCTTAACGCATCACATTCGTCAGCAGGTACTGTGTCCTTCAGAGATATATATGAGCTTCTTCAGAAAGAGGAGGATTTCAAAGCCAGCAAAGCATGGGTACATCGAATATTGAAGACATTGCTCGATCAAGGCTTGATTCGTCTTGAGGTTCCTTCTGCAATACGGAAAAGGTACTACGCGAACATAGAAACCGTTACAGCAGGACTCGAACGCAAGAAACAAGAAATGAAAAACAGTCTTGATTCGAAAGTAGGAGAGTTGCAGAAAAAAATAGACGAAATCGAGGAGATTAGCTGCAGCAAAGCTGCCGAAGATTTGGTGGAAGAGGTAATAGGAGAATCAAGCGCAATATCATCACGTTTTATCTCAGGAATGAAGGAATTGGAGACCGCACTAACCGAATTCATTCACGAACCCGCAAACCCGGGAGACATTATCCGATCCACACTGGGTTGGGCGGGACCGTTCCTGAGTAGTGGGCCTGAAACACGGATGCGAAAATACTTTGAGTCAGCGAAAAGGGGTGTTGATGTGCGATGGCTAGTGGATATGCACATTCTTGGCTCACCAAGATTCAGTGAATCAGTTGATCCGCAAAGTGTCATCCTAATATTGAGTGAGTGGCAGAAACTAGTTGCACAGGGCTTCAAATTTGACGTACGTATTTACGCAGGAGGAATGGCATACAATCAGACATGCCTGAACGACAAATACATGGTGTTAATCATTACCGAGGAACCAGTGACTGCAACATTTGTTACTCGAGATTTCAATAAAGACCTAGTTGACGATGCCCTTTCAAGTTTCGATAAGAATTGGGAAGGGGGTGTTCCTTTGTTAGGTTCCAGCATGGAAGAATATGAAAGGATTGGAATAAGCAGAACTTCGCCATTTGTAGGAATGATGAGTAAGATAGCAGAGATTCTGAAAGGACAGAGTGAACACTAGATAATGACTGATGAACCTTCACTGATGTGAGAATGTTATGGAAATTGCGGAGTCAAAATATCGTGACGCCTATTTTTCAGGGAGGAATGAAATCGAATGAAGCGCGATGATTATGAAGAGATTCTAAGGCGCATTGGTATGGACCAAACCCAAAACAAGTCTAAAGTTCTTCAGGCATTACTCAAGGCTCAAGGTGAAAGCCAAGAGAGTGTGACATTTGATGAAATAAGATCCAGATTTATTCAAGAAACAGGTGGAAGATATGTATATTCATCTGAGATATATAGACACTTAACACCACTCGAAAAGGATGGCCTTATTTTAGTAGAGAGGACCTCCAATCCAAATTTGTATAGAAGTAACTCGAGCATCCTAGCAATGGGAATTGATATACTCTTGAACAAGGAGATTGATAAAACAGAAATACAACTTGATGGATTCAAAAGATCACTCACTATCTTATCAGGAATTGACCCGGAGTGGCTTGCTAGGGATTTAATCGAACTGCTTGTTGGAGGACCATATGAGAGCAAGTCAAGATCAGTGCAAGGTATGAGCCAAATCCAAGCACTAATCAACGCTGAGATTTATTCTAGAGCTCGAACAGGTGATACGATTAGAGTCACACTTGATTGGGATTTTAAGGAAGGAATTGATGAAGCAAAGCTCAGGAGTATAGGATATGCACTATTCATGAAACATGTTAGAATAGAATTCCTACTACACGACCCAGAACGAGCCGATAGTAAACTTCTAAGGGACCGCTTGGAAGAGTATCGAAGGGTCAAGGATAATCCTCAGTTTCGTCAGTATGCCGAACCACGAGTAACATACAGAAAAACAAAGACCTATCAGTTTGTATCATTAAATAGGGAGGGTATAGTCCTAATTGTGTCTGAAGACCCTTATACAGGCGTATGGATTCCAAGGAGTGCCAATCCAAAATTAATTGATGAAGTCATCAATAGATTTGATAAAGACTTTGAGATTGCCAAGAGCTTCCTTGAGATTAGTGTCGATCAATGAGGTGAGCGTTTGTATAGAAGTGAAACAAGCTCTCTGCTTGATTCTGTTGGAATAAATCTCCATTCGAGAGATATTCAGGTACTCGGAGCGATTCTAGGCCTGCAGAGCAGGATTGGCAGCAGGCACACAATCGATGAAATTCATCAGAGGATAAATGAACAAGCAAAAAGGGAATTCTCGAAGGCTTGGATCTATAAGTGTCTATCAAATCTTGAAGAAGATAAATTCATCACGGTAAATCGCATGGATACACCCAATACATATTCTGCAGGGCTTCAGTCAATTAGCTCTGCCTTACAACAACGGATTATGAAGAGGCTCCTTGAACTAAAAGAACTGGAAATCAATACAGAAGAAACCCTTCGAAGTCTTGAACAGATGAGCAGTGGAGATATCGCGAATTATATTGTGGAGCGAGCAACGGGCGTAGTGACCAGCAAATCGGCCATGATTGTCGAGGGTCTTCAGAATGTCCGCCGTACGATAGTGAGAGAGATGTGTACAGGAGTCGGAGAAGGCGATATTTTAAGACTGAATGATAGGACAAATCTACTCGATATAAGTAAACTAGAAAGCGGACTGGTAGAATCAAAACTACTAGAAGCGGCAATGAATGGTCTTGAGATACGGGCAATCATCAGTCAATTGCCTGGCGCCGGAGGAGCCAACGAGGACGCACTAATGATGTTTCTTAAAAAAGAGGGCGCAACTTTGCTAAAAGCCATTACCAGCGGAAAACTACAACTTAGAGCTGCAGGAACCTCAATAGTGAGCTATAGGATGATTAGTTTGAATATGGATAAAATGCTGCTTTTCCTGGCCGATACACCGAAACCAGCTACTGTGGCGTTAATAACAGGGAAGGCTAATCCCACACTCATAGAAAATGCTGTTGCATCTTTTGATAAGGCCTGGGACACTGCTCAAGATATAACAAATCTCTTTGGAGATCTATTCAAAGACCTGAAGCAAGAGTAAACTGACACTTCTATTAAAAGCCTAGGTCTCTTCAAGCCATGATTGATCCTTGGATAAAATAAGGAATATATCATCGCAAGCTGCAGCGAAGTTGTCATACATTCCGTATTCGCCACCTGCAGCGTATGGATGTCCCCCACCGTTGAATAGCTTGGCTGCAGCACTGCAACTAACTCTCTCAGTTCCTCGCCTGAAGCCAAGCATTCCTCCCTGACTGATTGTGATGAGTAGGTCCGCGACTGAAAGATCTTCACCCTCGTGATTGAGATTCCCGGGGTCTGTAAGAAACGTCCCCATATCTGTGGTTGTAACACCACTCGGCATCTCAATAATCCGAACTAATCTGCCATGAATTTCGTGATCGCAGTGGGCTGCAAGGGCTTTCCTTATCTTCTTAAGTCGCTCTTTGCGATAATTCTCTACACGCTTTGATAGAAGAGGGTCTTTGAATTGTCTGGTCGCCTGATTCCAAATCCCAGTAGGCCCTTCATCTGCAATTGATATTAAGAGGGGCTTTAGCGCTTGTGTAAGGTCTTCTCTTTTATCAAGTGCTCCAAAACGGATAACTGAAAGAGCGTCAGCAAGGGAGTTGGCTACTTCTAGTTCTCGAAGATTGAAATCTGTATCATGAGCAATAACCGCAAGTTCTTTCGATATCTCGTCCCTGGGAAGAAGGACCTTGAATGCTATTTCTGCGGCGCAGTGATCATGATTCACCTTCAGCACCGGTTTGTTCTCAAGAGAGAGAATCCTTTTTGCGGATTCATTGGACCATTGATGATGGTCAAGCCAAACAATACGGCAGCCTTGACTGATTGCACGTGACAGGCCACTGATGACATTCTCCAATTGGGACTCATCCATGCCAAGGTCAGTTACAACAATCAAAGCATTCCGGTATGCAGCCACTTTGCCAAAGACCTTCTCAAATCCACCATAGTCTGTTAGGATTACATCATAATCAAGACCCTTGGATTTTGCATATCTCCGAACAATCGCCGCAGAGGCAAGACCGTCAACATCTTTGTCATGGGAGATTGATAGCAATGTTGTTGTTTTCTGTGCAGAAGAGGAAGTGTCTGATGACATTATATGTCAGAGAAAAGCAAGTACCATTCTCTTTTGATTGTTACCAAAGGGCACTTTGCTTCCCGCGAAAGTGTTTTGAGGGGGGTTTGATGACTGCATCATGAGATGTGGAATATGGGCGAGCCCAATGTTTCGAAGACTTTGATGACGGGCAATGACGCAATTGCCCGAGGTGCTCTTGAGGCAGGAATTGGATTCTGTGCATCATATCCAGGTACGCCATCAACTGAGATAACAACGGCATTGATGGATCTTTCAGAAGAATATGATTTGTATGTGGAGTGGAGTGTCAATGAGAAGGTCGCCCTTGAGGCTGCTGCAGGAGCTAGCTGGGCTGGGATCGCAGCCTTATGCCCGATGAAATCTCTTGGTCTGAATGTCGCATCCGACTTCCTGCTAAATCTAAATCTTTCAGGGAGTGGACCAGGAGGCCTAGTGATTGTGGTTTGCGACGATCCACGAGGGCATAGCTCAAGCAATGAACAAGACTCCAGATTCTACGCGCCAGCCGCCTATCTTCCTTTAATGGAACCTACATCTTGTCAAGAAGCAAAGGATGTTATTCATGCAGCCGTCGGCATCTCAAAACGGCACCAGATTCCTGTGATAGTGAGAAGTACTACACGACTAAGTCACTCAACTGGCTTGGTCGAATATGCAAAACCGAAAAAGAAGAAGCATATTGCAGCCCAAGAGATACCTGAGAGGCTCTTCAATGTTCCATACCCTCATTTGCGTCATCGTGACCTTCTTGAAAAGCTAGATGATATTCGTCGTGAAACATCAGAAGCTGAACTTAACTGGATTCAAAAAGGCAAGATGTCAGAAACACTCATTATTGCCAGTGGAGTCAGCTACCGTTATGGCAAGGAGGCAATAGAAATCCTCCGAGCATCCTCTGTCGACATAGCGAAACTTGTTACGAGTTATCCTATTCCGCAAACAACGGTACTGGATTGGGCAATAGGAAAAAAGCGCATCATGTTTCTGGAAGAATTGGACCCCTTTATAGAAGACCAAGTTCTTGCATTCTTTGCCGGATTAGAACAGAGCCAGCTAAAGGGAGGCCCAATTGAATTCTACGGCAAACGCAATGGGTTCATACCCTCCTATGGCGAGCTGAACACAGATATTGCAGTTGATGCCCTCTCAAGAGTTCTTAACATTCCCAGAGAGGACAATGATTCAAGAGATAGTATCATCGAATCAGCAAAGAAACTCCTAATACCACGGCCTCTGACATTCTGTGCAGGATGCACTCATAGAAATGTCTACTGGGCTCTGAGGAAGCTCAGGAGAAGACTTGGTGATGACCTGATTGTAGCAGGTGACATTGGCTGCTACTCACTGGGTGTATTTTATGATGAGGCCATGCACACCATGCAAGCAATGGGCTCGGGGATTGGAACTGCAAATGGACTTGGTCAACTTGGGAGATTTGGATTTAAAAAGAAGGTAGTGGCTGTAGCAGGTGATTCAACATTTTTCCATAGCTGCATTCCCGCACTAGTTAATGCAAGGCACAAGAATGCAGACATCACCTTCATGATTCTTGATAATGCAACAACCGCAATGACAGGGTTTCAAACGCACCCGGGCTCGAAGGCCAATACAGATGGCCAAACATATGTGAGTATCAAGAGAATAGTGGAGGCAATTGAACCAGATTCGTTTCGGATTGTCGATGCCACAGATATTGAAACTACACTCAATGTACTTCAAGAAACTATCGAACTATCAGGTCTGAAGGTAATACTTGCCAACAGCATCTGTAGATTGGATCAATTTCGAAAAGAGGAGGATCTTGGAGCAAAGGTGTCTGTGGATGTGGATGCGTGTGTTGGTGAGAAATGCATGATTTGCGTTTCAGAGTTTGCGTGTCCTGCTCTTGAATGGAATGCCATTAATGGTAAGGCAAAAGTGATTGAGAACTCATGTATTAATTGTGGGGCATGTATAATGGTCTGTCCACACGCGGCAATTGGACGGAGGGAGTGATGGATGATGAAGCCATACAACATCTTGGTTGCTGGTGTGGGAGGACAAGGAAATCTAGTGTGTGGACGAGCCTTGGCTCAAGCGGCTGTCATCAAAGGATATCGACCAGTGGTGGGGGATACATTCGGAGCATCTCGTAGAGGCGGCAGTGTTGTAACACATCTTCGCATATCAAACAAGGATCTAGGTCCACTCGTTCCAAAAGGTCAGGCTAATTTGATAATTGGTATGGAGCCTCTAGAGGCGCTTAGAATAGCAGTAAGATACGCAAACAGCAATACAGTAATCGTCACCAGTAAAATACCTGTCAAGAGTCTTTCCACTATTACTGAGGAGGTCAGGTATCCAAGCATTGATGAATTAGCTACTGCGCTTCAGAGTCTAAGCACAGATGTCCTCATAGTTGATCCAGAGCCCACTCTTGATAAGGTTGGTAGCTATAGGGTCCTCAATGTCTATATGCTTGGAGTTACTGCTTCTCTTAATTCTCTACCCCTTGACAGAGAAAGCATCGAGATAGGCATAGACCATGTAGTTGGGCTCAAAGGGGATAACTTAGAGGCTTTTGAATCTGGATTTCAAGATGCAAGGCAGTTGCATTGATTCCTATCTCTTTTCCTTCTTTCGTTCAGCAGTTTCTCGAGCCTCACGCCACATGAGTTCCGAGAGGACTGTGAACATGTCAGCAACACCTTCACCAGTCTTGGCGCTGCTCTCCATGTAGTAGAATCCCTTTGCCTCGGCCCAGTCCTTTGCCTCGTCTGAAGTCACGGCCCTATCCGGAAGGTCAATCTTATTGCCTACACAGAGCATGGGCACCTTCATCCCAATTGATTCGTGTGCCTCTTCAACCCACTTCTCAAGCTCAACAAAGGACCTGCGTCGTGTGACATCGAAGACCAGTATCACCCCGGCCGCACCGCTATAATACATCTTTCTAACTGCCTTGAACCGAGCCTGACCTGCAACGTCCCACGCTTGAACCTTGATACCTATCGAGTGTTGCGAATCAGGTGGTGAGATATGAGCCAGCTTAACAGCGAATTGAGAGCCAATTGTAGTCTTGTAATCGGTTTCAAATTGCCCAGTCGTGTATCGGTTGACAAGAGCTGTCTTTCCTACTGCACCTTCTCCCGTAATCATCACCTTGAACAGGTAACTGTAGGCATCAGTTTCTGAGCCTGGACGTGGTGGTTTGGGTTGCCGCGCCCGAATCTCGGAAACAATAGCACTGGAAACCTCGTCAACACCTTCATCGAGTACAGGGGTCAGAGCAGGTTGTTGAGTCTGTGAAGGCTCTCCTGAAATTACAGCTTCCTTGGCGAAGGCGTCTTCGGACTCTGAACTTGCGGTTTCACCAAATAACTGATCCAATAGTTGCTCTGCGGCTTTGAGCGATTCAGGTGTCCCACTGCTGGTGCTGATTACCAACTTGGGTGGATGCTTGGCTTCTTCTGATAAATCCCCAAAGCCGGTACCATCAACTTCTGGGAAAGATTCATCCTCAATTAGAACCGACTCGTCAACATGAATTGTAACGGGGGCTGTTGCTGCAGGAGCGGCTTGAACCATCCCTTCATCAACAAGGATTGCGGTTTCAGGCGTTGTGACTTGCCTGACAAATCCACCCGAATCGGTCCACATCAGTACAACAGGTCTGACTATTACACTGCCCTCTTCCCGTGGTAGCATTTTGATATCTACACTCTTGGTCTCATTGGGTCCGATATCAAAGTGAATCTGCTGAGGTTCAACTTCCAAGTTGTTCTTTGGGAACCAGTAGATTTTGCCTGTTATTCCTTGAACAGGTATGTCTGTGACATTGACAATAGAGAGACGTCCAATCATGTCAACACCAACCTCTGTTGGTGTAATGACCTTGAATTTTGGAATAATGTGATATAGTCCTTGAATGACTTTCAAAGGTCCGTCAGATACTCCCACGAGGACCTCTTTTCGGTCATCGCCACTAGCGTCACCCACAGCAATGGAGAGGATCTTTGCGCCAATATCAATCTCAGTTATTTTTTGAAGCTCTGCCATATAGAGGTTGTAAAACGCTATTTTGCGATCAGATGTAGCAACAACAATCTCATCCATATGGTCTGCGTTCAGTTCTGCAATGCGTACTGAGAGAGCCTTGACATGCTCAAGATCAGAGAATAGTTCGAGTTTACTCTCTTCATTTCGATAGACCCGAATTGATCCGTCGTGCGTGACAACCGCCAGCTCCATCTTTCGATCGCCAAGAATGTCTCCTGATGCAATGGAGATCACTGGACTTGGCAATTTGAGGGCTTCAATCTGCTCAAGTGAGGAGTTATTCACTTTGAACACCCTCAAAGAACCGTCTCGGTTGCCTGTGACAATTTCATCAATTTCATCGCCAATTACATCGCATGTGCCTATTGCTATTGGCATATCCTCAAGAGCTCGCATCGCAAGCTCCTCCAAATTGTTATCAGAATCAAGCTTCAGAACACGAAGAGTGGAATCACTACCCCCAGCAACTATCTCATTTTTATTATCCCCGGTGACATCAGTTACAGCCACAGTGGTCACGAATCTATCTACAGCATACTCAGCCAAAAGCTCCAATATTCCGCTTGGGGCATATCTATACACTTGAACAGTACCGGATTCTCCCGGAAACTCTCCAGGGCCTACGCTTCGGCCTACTACAATCTCCATTAGGCCATCGTTGTTCGCATCAGCTATTTTGATTGATAGGATAGCACCTGTGACATCATGTTGTGCGAGGAGCTGGGTTTCTCCATTGTTCAGATTATAGAGACGAATGACTCCATCCCTACCACCAGTGCATAATTGAGATGTTCCAGACCCAGTAACATCTCCGACAGCGATTGCACTAGTGCTTAATTCATCAGGAATCTCAAACAAGATACGCGGGGTTACCAATTCCATACAGCTCCATGCTAAGGCAATGACTTCGATATCGATATTTTCGGTTTTGCAAATCGAATTATTGGTCGAATTCCATATGCGATTCAGTGAATACCCTTTTTTTACTTTGCTTGATGATACTGTTTTGCGCAACTTGAATTTTGTGGCGGGAAAGCATGGTATTTAACTGATGATGATTGCCTCTATATTAGGTGCAATCCGTGTCAAAGCTCTTTGTTCGAAATGTCACGAAGGCCTATGACAATGGCGACAATGGAACAGAACTCATTCTTGATGATATAAGCTTTGAAGTTAAAGAGAGAGAATTCCTCAGCATTCTAGGACCCTCAGGATGCGGGAAAACTACACTACTGAAAATCATAGCAGGTCTCATGGAACCTGATTCAGGTATGATTATGATTGATGGCAAACAGGAACAGCTTGGACACAATAGAGTATCTCTCATTTTTCAGCAAGAGTCCCTCTTTCCTTGGCTCACTGTGAGAAAAAATATTGAATTTGGACTCGAGATCAAAGGCACAGCAATAGAGGAGAGACGAGTGCTTGTTGATGAGATGATAAAGATAGTTGGAATAAAGGGTCTTGAAGATCATTACCCGCATGAGATTTCTGGGGGACAGGCAAGAAAAACAGAGATGGCCAGAAGCTTGGTCACATCTCCGGATGTACTAGCATCGGATGAAGGCTTTTCCAATTTGGATGCACAGACAAGGAATCTTCTGCAAGAGGAATTCCTTAGGATATGGAAGGAAACAGGTTCGACAATTCTTTTTGTTACTCATAATGTTGACGAAGCAGTCTTTATGTCAGATAGAATTCTGGTACTAAGCAACGCTCCTGCAAGGATTATTGCGGAATATGAGATTGATCTGCTAAGGCCTCGTATTCGAGCCAGCAATGAAAGTCGAGAGTTTCGTGCGAAAATCCTTGAAATTCTTCAAGCGGAGCAAATCAAGGCACTGAAGCTCCGGTGAATTATACCGCAATTTCCTCACGATATTTCAAGAGATATCGTTCCACACTAAGAAATAGATAGCTAAAAACAAAACCAATGAGGCCAATGACAAGCATTGCTGAGATGGTCTGTCCGACTAATCCCAACTGTTCTGTGATAATGACAAGATACCCCAAACCCAGCCCTCCGCCTATCATCTCTGCTGCAACAAGACACATCCAGCCAATGCCGAATCCAATGCGCAATCCTGCAAAGATTTCTGGTGCCGCGGAAGGCAGGATTATTCTTTTTAATATCTGAAATTCTGAGGCTCCAAAGGTACTTGCTACATCAAGATGAACTGTCTTGGTTCGCCTGACACCGGCTGTTGTGTTTATAAGAATGGGAAAGAATGCGCCCACCCAAATTATGAAGACCTGTGCCCCAGTGAAGTTTGATTGGAATAGCAAGATGGAGATTGGAATCCACGCTATAGGGGGGATGGGTCTCATTGCTTCGACTACAGGACCCAGAATAGAATCAACTACTCTATATCTTCCTATAGCAATTCCAATGGGACATGCTGTTAGGATAGCAGCGGCAAATCCCAGCACCACACGATAGAGACTTAGACTCGCGTGTACTAGGAGAGTTTGACCTTCAGTATCGCCTTCCAAAACAAGTTTGACAAAAGACCGAGCGACTTCATCCAGCCCGATTGGACCATACAACTGATTCCGTGTGGCAATCAGGGTTATTGCCTGCCAAATTATCAGAAGAATAATGAGAGGCAGGATGCCTTTCAAAAGAATATCTCGAGGACTAGGAAATATCCTATTCTTCTTGCGAGAATCTGGTTCATTAGGAATTGAGTCCTTCGTGTCCTGTTCCATAGTCCTCGAAATTTCGAATCTCTCAATGCTTTTGTGTCTGTCGCTTTACTAATGACCTTCTATGAAAGAGAGGTCAATTAAGGTGCTCAGGTAATTCTGCATTTGACTCATGTCAAGAGTAACAATTTCCTCGTCAATCAGAAACTCAAGGTATGCCTCTACTCCCGAAACATCTAGAGAATAATTGAAAGTTATTCGATTGAATGCCGTGTCAACAGGAGTTTCGTCAATACCAAGCCAATCCACAGCAATAGAGAGAGCCTGTGCAGGATTGTTGAGAATCCACTCTTCAGCGCGAATGTGAATATCTACTACTTTATGAACAATCTCAGGTTTTGCGTTCATGAAATCATTACTTGCAGCAAGTACACAACACGGATGTCCGGGCCAGATTGCCTCAGATAATATCAGCGGAACTGTCAATCCCTGGTATGCAGATAGAGACGGAAATGGTTCCCATGCAATGAATGCTGGTGCTTCAGCTGTTAATGAGTCAGCCATATCTTGCACACGTGCAACCTGCAGAGAGACGTCCTCAACCGTCATATCAGATTGATTCAATGCCAATCTGAGAAGGAAGTTCTGGACTGTTGATGGTCCTGGGTGGTATATTGTTTTCCCAGCCAAGTCTGCAACTGTAGTAACTCTTCCTGCGTCGTATTCTGATTTCAAAACCTCAATTGAAGATCCTTCTGCATTTGCCTGCGCGAGTATAGTAATTCCGATACCCGAATTAATACTTTTAACAAGCGCAGGTGCTACTCCCAAATAGCCCATATCGATTTGTCCGGCTTGAAAGCCATCCATCTCATAGGCTCCATTCTGATACTGCTGTAATTCTACACGAAGCCCTTCGTCCTCAAACCAGCCATTGACAATAGCTACTCTGAGTGCCAACTGATGAAGGTCCTGTGAAAGGTAACCAATTCTGACATCCGGCACTGTTGTGGGATACCAAAGAGCAATAATCCCGGCTGATGATATTACTACAACGGCAATGACTAAAGCGGCGCCTTTGTTTCTATCCATTAGTGGTAGCTCCTATCTATGCTCAGGCGATTTTCACATATGAGGGTTCGGATAGGTACCTTATACAGAGAAGTTATTACGCGGAATTAATCAAAACAGAGTCCATGTCCCTCCACGAAAGAATACCCGAACAGCTTAGGTTGAGTGATGCACTGATTGCAATTTCTTTGGAGGAAGATGTAGGGGTTTTTCAGACAAGTGATTACGTGCTAATCGAAGTTTCACACAAAGCAGGGAAGATTAATGTTCCCAAAATAGCTCAGACTGTTAACAGTCTTGTGAGAAAAGAAAAGAAGATGGTTGCCATCCGTGGCTATGGATTCAAAGGAGTGGGACTTGGAATCAGAATAGCGCATGAATTAAAGAAACTAGAGAATAGGTTCCAATATCTAATGGCATTTGATACCTTTGAGGCGTCAGAGAGTGGGAACCAACAGCCCCTCACAAGTGTTCAAATTGTGATAATGCCCCCAGAATAAGAACCTCCGGAGTCCTAAATATGGACACTCAGACCATAAGAATACGAGAGAAAGACAAGACTCAGGTCGTGCGAGCAAGTATTTCAAAATCAGTTTTTCCAGAAATATGTCCTGTATGCACCGAGGATGCAGAGGATCTTGTTGCTCTTACAATCATGGAAACCAAAGAACGCTGGAGTGGAACTGGTAGCCTTGCGAGCGCATGGGTACAACCTCAAGATAAGGCGGAACTGAGTTTATCAGATGCAAGAGGAGGAATCACATTTTGGATACCCACTTGTATGATGCACGGCAGTAGTTCTGTAAGCTCCCCAAAGAAGAAAGTGCTCTCCATAGTGGGATTCATGATTCTCTTCTATCCACTACTCTATTTTGCACTTGGAACTCTCACCGCGCTACAATACTCGCGGCCCATAGAAGCTTCAGTTATCCCCTTTTTTGCAATGGGGATATTCATCGCTCTTGACTTGATCTATGGCTTTTACCCTCGTGCTCTTGAAAGGAAAATTAGATTCTTAGGAATTAATAGAGCTAAGGATGAGACGTTGATATTGCTTAGAAATGCGGTATATAGGAAACTCTTCCTTGAAAAAAACCCAATGCATGCTGCATTATTAGAAAAGATGAAAACAGATGGTAAAGAACAGGATAGTCTAGGAGGCAAGTAAGATTCAGAAACCATTCTTCGCAGGGATGCTGGCATTATGGCTTTTGGTTTCAGGCATGGTCGGTTTTCAATGGCTTCCTGATATTCTTACATCAGACCCTGCAGATGGTGGATTCATTACCATGCAATACAATCAGCACAATAATGTTGTGATTGAAAGTGAACAGGATTTCATAGAACAGGGTTTTCTGGGTTCTGGTACTCAGAATGATCCATATGTTCTTGAGGGCGTAAATATCACAAGTGAGTTTTATCCTATCAGAATATCAGGAACAACTTCAGTCTGCATAATCAGAGATAGCTACATCGAATCCAATAGTGGTGGAATAGGTCTCTACAATGTCAGTAATATTGTCATTGAGAATAGCTCTATAGTCGGAGGCACTATTGGCATTTTCGCAGAAAATGCAACCAATATTACGATTAGCAGGAGTGATTTCAGGTTAAGTGAAAACGGAATATATGCAGTGAATCTTAGAAACAGTAGGATTGTGAACAGCAGCTTCCATCACAATGAGTATGGGATTCGCATTATTGTAGGATATGATATCGAGATTTCGCAATGCAGAATTTATGTCAATTACAATACGGGTTTATACCTTGATAATGATACGGCCAATGTAACTGTTTTTGCCTGTGATATAGGATGGAATGGAGAACGTGTTCTTCACAATCTAGGTCTAGTGAGAAATGCTCATGATGCCGGTAATAGATCGTTAGGGAATAATTCCTGGATTTCAAATCGCTGGAGCGATTATGAAGGTGAGAATAGCTATCAAGTAGATGGTTCGGCTCGTTCTGAAGATAGCTTCGCAAGTCTACTGGTTGATTTGCAAGCGCCCAACATTAGTGGTCCAGATGATCTTCGTTATGATGAAGGTGAAACTGGCAATTGGTTAATCTGGAATATAACGGAGTTATACCCCGCATTTTATGGGCTATTGGTCAATGGCTTTCAAATCATATCAGGTGAATGGTATGACGATTCCATTAGATTTCTAGTAGACGGATTTGCTCTCGGTTCGCATAATCTCACACTGTACTGCATTGACTCAGCAGGCAACTCTGTTTCGGATGAAGTTTGGGTGTCAGTAATGATAAGTATGTTTGGCAGCGAAGGGACAGAGATCATTCTTTACTCATCATTGGTCAGTGTACTAGCAATCGTAATTCTACTAGTCTTTATCAAGAGAATGCGCTGACTGGAAGCTTTTACATTGCTATATGGAGGGTATGTTAGAGATGAATGGCAAATGCAGAAGGTTTTTGGTATCACAGGATTGCTCATTCTAGTTGTGTCGACACTATTGTTGCCGACTGAAATTGGTTTCATAGATGGAGAACAATTCAAAAACGTCCAATTAGGGGCAGAAGCTATAGACTATGTCGATAGAAATGCCATCGCAGTCATGGGCAACACTGATTTCCTTTTGCAGGCTGCCACTGAAGGTTGGATTGGGACAGGAACCAAAGAAGATCCAATCATTATTGAAGGATTCAGAATAGAAGGATCAAAGCATCTCTTCAGAATGGTAAACACAGATTTACATTTCATATTCAGGAATAGTATTTTGAATGGCATCGACAAAGCCTGGTGCGGATTATACTTGGCCAATATGTCAAATGGTGTGATAACAAATGTGGTAGTAAAGAATTCAGCAACTGCTTTTCATACTGTTGCGATAGCAAACTGCACAATTTCGCAAAACGAGATATATGACAGTAAGAATGAGGCTATTGCGCTTGAATTACCTTGCTCTGGTAATATTATTTCTGAGAATCTAATACATGACAATTTAGGGGGTGGTATTTGGTTTGATTATGGCTGTAAAGACAACATCATATCTCGAAATCAGATATACGATAACGGGGGGAATGGCATCTATATCTGGCAAAACACTCAGGAGCTTTGGATTTCCGGGAATGTCGTGGTTGAGAATAATATCACCAGACAGGTAAATGGTATCAGTATTCAATCGACTGGTAATCTGATTAAGAATAATACCATAACTGACTCTCACTCGGCAGGTATTCTATGCAAAGGTTATGAGAATACCTTCGAAAATAACATTATTACAAATACTAGAGGCATTGGAATTCAGATGTATTTATACGGAACAGGAAATGTCTTCTCATTTAACTCAATACAAAATAGCACTGAATATGGAATGCGAATCAGAACGCTATGTAATGATAACATAGTGACCAATAATGACTTCATTAATAATAATCTCACATCGCAAGTGAGCGATGACGGCGATGGGAATATATTCTCTCATAATTATTTCAGCTCTTGGAACGCTCCAGATACTGATGCCAATGGAGAAGTGGACATTGGATATCCTATCTCAGGAGTTTCTAACAATACTGACCAACAGCCGCTCACGTATCCAAATTGCGAACTTCCCGATTGGTATGAGCACTCTATTGTTAGTGCAACTATAGTAGACGATTGGCAAATCGAACAAGTAAATATCATCATTGCGCTTTCATTAATGCTAGTTGTAACCGTGGGAGTTGTTCTGTTTCTATCTAGGAAGAGGTCATAGAACAGAAAGCGTATAATCCCTCTAGATGAATGCCTCGTGAACAGTCCAGTAAATACATAAGCACCCTGCATCGCGCTTGCCTGTGTATCTTCTCCCTAGGTGAGATATAAAATGGCACTAGACTTTTCAAAAGGCATTACAGAGTTCCGGTGGCATGGAAGAGGCGGCCAAGGTGTCGTGACATCCAACCAGATGCTGGGCAAGGCAGCCCTCGCAGAGGGAAATTATATCCAGGCCTTTCCAGAATTTGGTCCGGAGCGCACAGGAGCCCCAGTCAGGGCGTTCCTCAGAATTAGTAAGAAGCCCATTCAGGTCTATGCTCAGGTTTACGCTCCAGATGTTGTTGTCTGTATAGACCCAACGCTATTGGATGTAGTAGATCCTGCAGAGGGACTCAAACCCAAGGGCACTCTCGTTGTGAATAGCGGCAACGAACCAGCAGCTATTCGAAAGAAATTCCATTTCGAAACGGGAACTGTTGTTACAGTGGATGCAAGCAAGATCGCAATGGAAGTAATGGGTAGACCCTTCTACAACATGCCTACAATGGCTGCTGCCGTAAAGGCAACAGGAATTGTTGAGGTCAAGACGGTTATTGATGAAGTTCTTAGCCGATATCCGGGCAAAGTTGGCGAACTGAACAAGACTGCAATGGAGAGAGCGATGTCGGAGGCGAAGGTAGGATGAGCAAGAAATACAACGAAATTCCAATCGCAGGCAACATTGTTGAACCAGGAAATGCAATGGAATACAAGACCGGTGGTTGGCGGGCTAGAAAGCCAATCCATAGGGATGAGACCTGTCTCTGGATAAAGAATGGCACATGTGGCCTATGTTGGATATACTGTCCAGATAATTCAGTCAAGTTGATTGAGGAGGATGGAAAGTACTCCTACGAATATGATTATGATTATTGTAAGGGATGCGGTATTTGCGCTAACCAATGCCCAACAGAGAGCATCCATATGGAGGATGAGTAATGTGACGACCGTTGAACGTGTACCAAAGGACCAGATTCAGATTGAAGGGCTGACCGGAGATGCTGCAATTGCTCATGCACTCAAGCAAGCAGATCTCGATGTTCTAGCAGCATATCCAATCACTCCACAGACCATTATTGTAGAGGATTATCAGAAATTCGCTGCAGATGGTGAGATCAAGGCTAGAGTCATTCCTGTTGAATCGGAACACAGCGCGATGTCGGCCTGTGTTGGTGCATCGGCTGTAGGGGCTAGAGTTGCAACTGCATCAGCTTCTGCGGGATTAGCTCTGATGTGGGAAATCCTCTACTGTGCCTCAGGCATGAGAATGCCCATTGTTTTCACCGTGGCAAATCGTGCGCTATCTGCTCCAATCAACATCCATAATGACTGGAGCGATACATACGGTGCACGGGACAGTGGTTTCATCCAGATTTACTGTCAGAGCAGTCAGGAAGCATATGACACCACTATCATGGCATTCAAGATTGCTGAGGATCATGATGTTCTCTTGCCGATTATAGTTGCCATAGATGGATTCATTGTGAGTCATAATGTGGAACGTGTTGAGATGCTACCATCTGAGGCCGTAACGAAGTTTCTCGGAGTAAGAAAACCATTCATCACACTCGATCCAGATAAACCCATTACTATGGGTCCACTCGCACTCACCGATTATTATTATGAATTCAAACAGCAACAGGTGGATGCAATGAACGCCGTCCCTGAGGTCTTCCATAAAGTCGAGGCAGAATTTGAGAAGATGACAGGGCGAAAATACGGATTATTCGAGACCTACCGTACTGACGATGCAGACATCATTCTCTTCACACACAGCAGTCCAGGTGGCACTGCAAAAGCAGTAGTGGATGTACTTCGAGAGCTAGGTGAAAAGGTTGGAGTAGTAAGACTCCGGATGTTCAGACCATTTCCAGCAAAAGAGGTTGCCAAAGCCCTTCAGAAGGCAAAAGCAGTCGCGGTATTTGAGAAGTGTATCTCGTTTGGTTCTCCAACAAATCCACTGGCACTTGAAGTCAGAACAGCGTTATATGATCTGGAGAAGCGACCTTTGGTGACTGACTTTGTGATTGGACTTGGAGGCAGAGATGTTCCACCAGAAACAATTGTTGAGGGATATGAGAAGACAAAACAGTATCTCAAGAAAGGGAAAGCTCCATTTTTTGAAACATTGGGGGTGCGTAAGTAATGACTGAAGCAGACAAACCAGCAGTCGCAATCAAAGACATGCTCAAGAAGGCTCCAATCCTCACATCAGGACATAGGATGTGTGCAGGATGCGCGGCACCTACTGTCGTAAAATTGATGGGCATGGCACTTCGCGGGCCAACCATTGTCTGTGAGGCTACCGGCTGTCTTGAAGTGGCAACCACAATCTATCCATATACAGCCTGGAACATCCCTTGGATACATGTAGCATTTGAGAATGCAGCAGCAGTGGCCTCAGGAGTAATTGAGGCTACAAAAGCCATGTATGAGAAGGGCAACTACAAGCATGAACACGTAGATGTCATTGCTATTGGTGGCGATGGTGGGACATTCGATATTGGCTTTGGTGCAATAAGTGGTATGCTTGAGAGAGGACATGACATTGTGTATATGGTTTATGACAACGGTGCATACCAGAACACTGGAATCCAGAGGTCAGGCGGCACACTCCCGGGTCAGGAAACTACAACCTCCTGGGCAGGGAAGGTTGAGCCCGGAAAGAGGGAACGAAAGAAACCTCTAACTGAGATTGTCGCGGCTCACAAGATTCCGTATGTAGCTACTGTGACACCCGGATATCAGCGGGATTTTATCACCAAGTTTCGCAAGGCGCTTGAAGTTGAGGGCCCAGCATTCATTCACGCCTACTCCCCATGTCCGAGAGGGTGGAGATCTGAAACAGGCATAAGTATAGAACTCTCCAAGATGGCGGTTGAAACTGGAATTCACCCACTCTACGAGGTCATAGATGGTGAGCAATACATCATGTCGGGGCCAAGCAAGAATCTCAAAGAGCTCACACCAATTGAGGACTACTGGAAGACTCAAGGCCAGTTCAAACACCTCTTCAAACCAGAGTGGGCAGACTTCCGCAAGAAGATTCAGCAGGATATAAACCACGAATGGGAACTCTTGAAGAAGAAATGTGGCGTCGAATAGACACCATGTGATTGCTGGGGCACTATGCCCCAGTTGCATCTTTTTTTTCTCTCATTTGGAAAGATAGATTTGGTTCCATGGGGTTTCCGATCAAAGCTTGATTGCTATATGCATCAGGTTTATATAAACTAGATTGATATGAAATTTATGGCGCATGAGCATGTTGAACGTCTTGAGAACCTCGAGAGGTACTGCAAGACCGTTCCCGACAAGGCACCGTGTTGCGAACCCTTTGATATAAGGAGAGCCACAATCGAGGGTTTTAGACAATCCTTCTCTTCAGTAAGTCCAGAGATCTTTACGGCCTCCTTGAGAACAGGTATTGTCATGCTGCTACTCAAGATTGAAGAAGCGTGTGTGTGTGAATTTCAATATGCTCTGAATGAACCAAGGCAGCCACTAATGTCGCATCATCTTCGCAAGATGCATAGCGCAGGATGGCTCCGAAGTGAGCGTCGAGGTCGTTGGACCTACTATGCACTTAACAACAACAAGAGAGAATCCATGCTTCAATTGATTGATTTTCTTGGAGAATAACAACGATGGCTGTTGCATTTATGGCGGCGCTAGAAAAAACTCCTGAGAGCTATGACAAGGAGTTTGATGATGTTCTTGATGGACGAGCTAGCAAGATAAGAAATAGAATCCTCGAGATGGTAGAATCTGGAATGAAGGTTCTTGATCTCGGATGTGGGCCCGGGGCATTTGCAATCGAAGCTTCAAAGAAAGGAGCAGATGTTGTTGCCATGGATGCTGACGCAGGAATGATTCAGGTTGCCAGGGAAAGATCATCAGTCCTGCAAAAACCCCCGGAGTTCATTTACGGAGATATTCTGCAACTGGGGGAATTTAGCGATTATGAAATCTCGAACGCCCGTAGAGAGTCTGACTTTGACACAACGATTTTGCCCAAGGGAGAATATGACCTAGTGGTGAGCACGTTTCTTTTGTCTGAGTTGAAACCACACCAAAGACAGCTGTTCATGCATATTGTAATGACAGTTCTCAAGGACGGGGGCTCTTTTGCATTCGCGTCCGAAGTCCTTCCTGAAGATAAGTCCGAGGTCAAACGATTTTGGAAGAACCGATCAATAGCAGAAAAAGAGGCAAGACGTCGGTTTCCACCTCCAATAGCGGATCTTCAGTCCTTGATAAAAGATTCAGGCCTTGAAATAGCCCAGGAAAATCACTATGGCCCAGAAATCTTGCTTGCAATTGGATATAGAGGAAAATCGATTGGCACTAATCAGTATCAAAATAGAATACTAAAGTTTCATGGAGCGAGAGCAAGAGCACGCATATGGTATAACCACATTACTGGTGGGTGGAGAGGAATTCCTATTAAACCCGGGCTCTACAAAGCAGGAAATCCGACACAAGAGAGCCCTGTTGTGGTTACTGCAAATTACGAACTGACATATTATACAGTAATGAGAGCATTGGCCAAGGATAAAGTAGATGCGTGGGTGCTTGTATGTGATACTGCTGGGATTAATGTCTGGTGCGCAGCCCGCGGAATTCACTTCGAAACAGAAGATGTAGTTCAGATGATCAGAGTCACAAGATTATCTGAATTCGTTTCTCATAGAGAGATTCTGTTGCCGCAGTTGGCTGCTGCTGGAATCAATCCAACTGAGATACGCGAGCGTACGGGTTTTAGAGCTCGTTATGGACCAGTTAAAATCCAAGATTTGGCAAGATGGTTGGAGCTCGGAAAACCGAGACCTAAACCAAGAGAAATGGCGATCGTAACCTTCAATCTGAGAGAGAGAATGGAGCAAACTGTTGCGCATATTCCATTCTTGTATGCTGCAATCTTGGCAAAACCGATTCTGGCAATATTAGTAATAACCCTGTTCGGAAGTCTAGGAGCCCTTGTCATCTTTCCTGCTTTCTTCAATGAAATCATATCAACTGCTTTTAGCGTCCTACTCCTAATAGGAGAATTCAACCTCGCACTCTTTGGAAATGCATTCATCTTGGGAGTTTTCTTCCCCGTTCTGCCTGCTAAAGGCAACTCCTTCTGGCGGAGAGGCATTGCACTCGCCTTAGGAACACTGCCCTTCGCCGCACTGCTAATGTATATGCTTCAATCTCACTGGACCACCTTCATTACGTGGATGATAATTCAATTTGTAATGGCAACATCACTGACAATGGACTGGTCAGGTATGACATCTGTCAGTGACCCAAAGGTGATAAGAAGAGAATACCCATATATGGTGACGATGCTCAAAGTTGGCGGTGCCCTGGTAGTAATCTTCAATCTCATAATGATATTCCTAGGATGGTGATAGAACATGACACTCGTTGTAGAAAAACCAGTACTCGATATTTCATATGACCCATCAAAGTGCAATCGATGTGGCCTTTGCCTTGAAGTGTGCCCCTTCAACGTCTGGGATTTTCCTGATGAGGGACCTGCAGTATTGGCACGACCACATGACTGTACAAACTGCACTGCATGCGCTCAGAATTGCCTAGGAAACGCCATTTCTGTATTGAACATTGGCTGCGGTTGCATATGGAATGAATCAGCTCGACGCCAGGGGCGGCAGCAGGATAAGTTGGTAGGCCCAGATAACAATGCGGATAGTACGTGCACCGGCAATTCATCTTGTTGCGGCTGAGGTTGCACCGAAAGGTTCCATTCAATACTTAAGTAGGTCTGGCGTATCTTGAAGAGATATGAAGGGAATTTTCTACGACCTGAAAATTCGAAAGGCGCTTCTCAAGAAAATGGGAATAGCCAGAAGATACTCGATGATCAAGTACCGAGATGATTGGCCAATTCCAGAGATAAGCCATCCAAATCAGGTTATGATAAAGACGCTTCTTGGAGGGATATGTGCTGGAGACCTCCATCAGATAAATGTCACACTGCCCTTTTGTGCGACAATCATTGCTAGGAAAGACAACCCATTCCAAATGGGGCATGAATTGGTAGGTGAAGTTGTGAAGATTGGCGAGGGTGTGAAGAATATCAAAATAGGGGACCATGTGACCTTCTCACCTATCATTAATTGCGAAGCCTATGGATTTGAGCCCTGTCCTAGCTGCCGAGAAGGACACTATAATACATGTCAAGCAAATGCAGGAATAGGGGACGGTTCTGGTCTCGAGGAAACATATGGTGGCGAGGGTGGGTTTGGAGGGTTTTCTGGAGGAGGGTTCAGTGAGTTTTTTGTTGCATTTGAAAGGCAATTGACACAAGTGTCGAAGGAGATACCAGATGAAATCACTGTCCTTGCCGAGCCTTTCTCAATCGGGATTCATGCAGCATTGCGGAAGTTACCCAGAGATGATGAAACGGCATTGATAATTGGTGGGGGCATAATTAGTCTGATGACCATTGCAGCCATTCGCGCCTTAAACTCAAAGTGCAGGGTTATTGCATTAGTAAGATATCCATTCCAGGCATCAATGGCCAAACAACTTGGGGCAGATGATGTCATTCTTGAACGCGATACGGATGCAATCTACAGCAAAGTTGCACAATTGACCAATGCTGCTCTTGTGAAACCGCTCAGAGGGAAACGGATAATATATGGCCGTGGAGGACCAGACATCATTTTTGATGCTATTGGGACAGACTCAACCATTGATGATTCGCTTCGACTCATCAGGTGCAATGGCACAATAGTCTTGATAGGCATGGCATTTGGGACAACCAAGAAGACCGAATGGGCGCTACAGATCTACAAAGAGATTAGCATCTTGGGTTCTATGAATAGTGGTCTAGAGGAATTCAATGGCGAGAAAGTTGATGCCTTTGAGTTGGCGGCAAGGTTTTTGGAAAAGGAGCCCCATAAATACAAAGGCCTCGTAACACATCAATTTCAAATCGAAGACTACAAACAGGCATTCTCACTTGCCATGAACAAGAGCAGGGATGGAGCAATAAAAATAGCATTTTCATTCAAAATTAGCTAGAATTGGCTTAGTAAGTTGGATTCACTTGGAAAGCGATTCCCTAAGGACTTCTGCAAGAGCTTCGCGGCTATTTCTATATTCTAATGCCGCTTCAGCTCCCAAGAACTCATCGACATCTGAAAGATTGTCTTGTATGTCCAGTAACTTTATTCTCCTTGCATCTTCCGGCCCACTCAAGAGTTGGGCTTGATAGATTTGATTCCTGTTGGATGTCCCTCTCTTTGGTTTTGTTAGCGCTTTTACAATTTCTGCAACTTCTAAACCAAATGCCGAAGAGATATCTGAGAGAGAGGTGTCAGTGTCTTCAACTACATCATGAAGTACTGCAGCTATGGTGGCATTCGAGTTCATCCCCAGACTTAATGCGTGAAGTGCAACCCGTATAGGATGAGATACATATGGCACACCGTTTGTTCTGAAACTCCCTTTGTGGGCGTTCATTGCAAAAACAAATCCTGCAGAAATGCGTTCGAGTTCTTCTTGGGTCAATTCACTCATAGTCATACCTCCGGATTTTCTGTCCAAGAACTTAAGGGAAGGAATGCATGTGTTCAATATAATGGTTGATTTAGAAATTTTTGGGAGTAAACGACCTCTCATTATGGCTCATAGAGGTGATTCTGGTAAAACGCCGGAAAACACCCTTATAGGACTGAAAAGTGCGGTCGAAATTGGAGTAGATTTTCTCGAAACAGATGTTAGATTGACCAAAGATGACGAACTAGTCTTGTTTCATGATGATGACTTGATCAGAACAAGTGGTGAACAAGGAGCAATTCGTGATATGACTCTAAATGATCTGCGACTGATTGACTTTGGATACAATTTTACTATGGATAACGGGAACTCATATCCATATCGAGGAAAGGGACATTCGATTGTGACACTTCGAGAGGCATTTGATACATTTCCTGATCACTACATCAATCTGGATATAAAAGACAAGGAACCGCATGCTCCTGAACTACTTGCATCAGTTGTCAAGGAGTGTGGTCGACAAAGAACTGTCATGGTTGGTTCATTTCATGATAGCCAGATTTACAGATTCAGAAAGATAATGCCCGAGGTTAGAACATCTGCATCTCCATCAGAGGTTTCACGATTCGTCTTTGCACTCAAGACAAAGGTTCTCGGCTTTAGGGGAAAAGATTACCCATATCAAGCGTTTCAAGTTCCCCTAAAGTATGGGAGAATACAAGTCATTAATGAGAGGTTTGTTAAAGCCGCACATGATAGGAAGATTGCAGTTCACGTATGGACGATTAACGAACGTGATGACATGGAGCAGCTCATTGACCTGGGTGTTGATGGAATATTCACTGATGAACCAGCCCTTCTAAAAGGAATATTAATGGAACGAGGTCTTCTCTAGTAAACTCTCTCTCCATTTTATTGTGAAACAAGCCGAAATAGCTTAATATGCGACTTAAGAACACTCGTTCTTAGAAGCCGGTTTGCCCAAGATGGTTAAGCAGGCTTTGTAAGTAGACCATTGCGGAGTGTAACAAATGACCTGCCCAGAATACAATGCAGCCGATCGAAAATGTGGTGTTGACGGATTCAAATTTTATGAGGGCATGAATAAGCCCTGTGAGAGCCCAGGCATCAATAAGGAAAAGTGTCCTCGATTTGCCATGCAGGGCTAGCAATCCTCAGCCAGCATTCGATAGTATTATGGTGCAGCAAAGTGCTGCACCACATTCGATATTTTTCAATAGACCCCCTATCTAAAACTCCTAGTTCCCAGTCATTCGTTCAATATTGCTGAGTATAGTATTCTCTCCAGAAGACTGAGATCCCCAGCTGATGTTGAATACGCCTCCTCCCCCTCCACTTCCAACTACAGTCACAGTGCATCTATTACTATTTCCTTCAGATTCAACAACTGTGGTAAGAGTTTGGTATGACCCGGTGCGGAAAACGTACTCTTCATGAATAAAGAGACCAATTGTAATTTGATCTGTTCGCCATACCTTCCTTGCAACTTTTGAATAGTTGCGAGTAAGGTAGTCAATGACCATCTGTGTATACTCACCATCAATAACAAGCTGCTTCATTTCGCTTTCAGCTCAAGATTAGCATGGGAATGAACAAATAAAGGGTCTTCCACTTAGTATTTCTAAATCAGGAAACAAAAGTCGAAGGAATCCTCAGGAAAGAGAATGTTTCGCTAATCTCAGATTGATTGCAAGCTCGGTATCTTTAGACTCCAACGCAGCCAGAGGTGGTGAAACTGAGAAATATAAATTCAATAGGATAAGTCGATTATAGGTAGTAAGAGTTATCAATCTGCATTTACCCTCGAAGCCGTAGTAGTTCACTGGTGATCCGCGATGGTTAAGGCCTACATCCTGATTAAAACCGAAAGTGGAAAGGAAGACGCGGTATTGCGAAAGATCCTAGAGCTTTCTGTAACAGAGGAAGCACACAAGGTCTTTGGTCCATTTGATATCATCGCAGAGGTTCGAGGTAGAGACATGGAAACCCTTGTTGAGATCATTACGCAGAAGATTCGCACAATTGAAGGGACCACTGATACTCAGTCCCTTATGGCAATTGACATTGAGATAGATATGACATCAACGAGCTTGGCTAATTGATACCTCTGTATGGACCCAAACTCCCTGCTTTCGCAGGTCTGTCGAGAATTTAGTTAAAAAGGGAGTTGGGGAGTCTTATAGTAATTGGGACCATAATTATGGAGGTAAATTGTATGAAACCTCTCTCACGTAAACCATATGTATTGTTTCTTCAAGATGATAACGGGGATCTTTTTCATGTAAGACTTGACCCCTCCCTGATTTCTAGCCAAAATGCTATCATCGTTCTTGATGAAATAAACGACACATGCTGGGTATGGATCGGAAGGGATGTCAACATGCCAACGAGAATGCATGCCCTCAGAATGAGCAAGAGTGTCCAGAAATCGGGCTATGCGGTGGGGGCAACGACAATTGGGATGTCTCTATCACATCTTATTGAGATGATGGAAAAGGATGACAGCGACCCCGACGTTGCAACAAACATTGCCAGCTTCAGAAATACTATCGGAAAGAAGTGGAACTTTGACGATAGTGTCCTCGCATTTGATGCTGCCAAAGCATCAACATACGAAGCAAAGCCGCCCACAATCGTGGACCATGCGGCACCTGCAACCAAGTCGACATCGAAGCCACCGAAGGTAAAGAGACCAATAGAGATTATAGCAAAGACGGTTGAAGACGAGCCAATGCCAGCTGCAGTTTCAACTGAACCTGGCCTAGCGGCTGAAAAGAAAGCAGCATTCCTTTTGTATTCAGCAATTAAGAACACAGATATTGTTTATACTGAACGCTTTGAGCGAGATGGAAACAACGGTCTTAAAATCGAAGCTCCCGGCATCTTGGTAATAGAAGCGCTCATGAAAGGAAATGATCTATTGATTACACCGCCAGAATTCGGTGATAGTGAGCAAGCCCATGAAATCAAGAAAACATATGAGAGCTGGCTTAGGAAAATCTAATGTGATACAGATGTGAGATGCTGATGGGCTTTGCCCATCACATCACACAATTCTACTCCGTATCATCAAGTAATTCTCGATACCAGTATTTGTAAGAGTGATTGAGACCTAGACGTGAGTACATTCTTTTTGCACACGAATTGTTTGTTTCCACCTGCAGGTAGACATGGCTTGCACCATGTTCTCGTCCCCATGCCGCAATATTCTGACTTATTGCAGTTGCAATCCCATGCGCTCGATGTTCCTCCATTGTAGCGATACTGAAGAGACCCAGCCAATCACCGCTGAGAACACCTAAGCCAACTCCTGCTATTGTGCCGCTAGCTCTTGAAGCTGCAAAGACTTTCTTCAGGGGAGTCCGCAACATTAGCTGCTCTCGTACTGCCGGTGTTTTGTCGCTATGTTGAGCAGCAGCCAAGTATGCATTAATCCAATCTTTAGGGGGAGTTGGATAAATCTCGACTGGATAGGAGTTCATGTTCTTCAGCATGATATCAATATCTGCAATTTCTACATCCACCTGCAATCCAATTTTCCAATCTAGTTCTTCAAGGTAAATATCAAGACCAGCGGGCTGGCTGACTTCCGTCATCTGAAAACGAGGAATGAGTGAACGAGAGTGATAGAATCTGATACACTCTTGTACCGCTGAACCCAAATCAATCGACGGTATTCCACGTGGAAACACACTATTAGCTCTTCGTGTGACACCGCGATTAGCTCTGAGAAGCCAACCTCCCATGTGCTGAATCTCAGCTGCAAGCCAAGACTCATGAGCCAAATCCTCAAGTTTCTGGACGAGATTGCTATTTTTCAATTCACTAAGCAAAGCGAGAATTTGACTTATAGACTAGCTGCCTTTTTTGACCTGTCGGACTAATGCGTCACCTTAATCAGAGAGCGTACGCCATCCTCCACTGTGGTGAATTCTTGAACGAACTCCGCTGGAATGCCTTACTTGGTGAATGGGTCATTGTTACACCAATGAGAGCTTCCAGACCATTTCAGGAAAAAGACATTCAATGTCCATTCTGTCCGGATCAAGAGGAAACAAAAGGGGACTGGACGGTTTTGACTCTAGATAACCGATTTGCCCCCTTGCAGCCGGATTCAGCTCCAATGTTTTTTGATTCCCAGCTCGTTATTGGAGCTCCTGCTCACGGCTATTGCAAGGTGATTATTGAATCAAGAGACCATAATCAGCAAATTGAACATATGGGCTCTAAACAGCTAAAGTATGTCTTTTTGGAATTCATTAGGGTGTTCAATGAGCTGAGTTCTGAAAACGGAGTCAAGTATGTTTTACAGTTTGAGAATAGAGGAAAGTCTATTGGTGTTAGCATGAATCATCCCCATGCGCAGGTCTATGCGTTACCTTTCGTTCCACCTAGAATTGAAAGAGAACTGACACAGTTCAAGAAATACAAAGAGGAATACGGTAAATGTCTCATTTGTGACGCAGTTGACAAGGAATGCAAGGTGCAGGAGCGAGTCATTAATGAGAGTGACAACTTTGTGACACTCATACCGTATGGCGCTAGGCTTCCGTATGAAGTTCATCTCTATCCCAAGAACCATGTAGCAAGCATCGCTAAATTGGAAGATGTGATTGAAGAGTTTGGTCTGATGGTATCAGACATTGTGAAACGCTACGCTGCTGTCTTTGAAGAGAATGCCTATGTCATGGTATTCCACGCCCCGCCATCCAATCAAGAAGACGTCCTCTGGCACTTTCACGTTGAGTTTTATCCACCATGGAGAGATCGTACAAGACTCAAGTACCTTGCAGGTGTTGAAACAGGTGCCTGGATCTATACCAATGATTCGTCCCCTGAGGAGAAGGCGCGTGAACTTAGGGAGGCGCTCTAGCAATGGATGTACCTCAGGGAATGCTACAAAAACTGAGGGAAATGGCGGGACACAACGAGATCAAACCAACTCTATCCAAGGCGCCCGGACGCATTGAGGTCTTGGGAAATCATACAGATTATAATTCAGGAATGGTATTAGCTGCATCAATCGACAAGTTCGTTTGGATTTTGGGAATCCCTGATCATGAGGTACATATCTACGCAGCGGACTATGATGAGGAAATTAGATTCAATCTAAATAGCAATGAGCCATCAAATCAATCTTCATGGGAAATGTATGTGCGGGGTGTATTTTGGGCATTCAAGAGGAGGAAACACAACATAAAGGGGCTCATTGCCGTCATCCATGGAGATGTTCCCAAGGGTGGAGGGCTAAGTTCTTCAGCAGCACTTGAGGTGTCTCTTGCCAATTTGATCCATTCAGTAAGCGAGCTATCTTTGCAGCCAAAACCAATAGCAATGATTGCATTTGAGGCAGAAAGACTCTATTGTGGGATTTCGTGCGGAATTATGGACCAGTTCACATCCCAGTTAGGAGAACCAAACGCCTTAGTTTCAATCAATTGCAGGAACCTTCAGACCCAATCGATACCCATGGACAACGATGCCCAGTTTGTGGCGATTGATTCCAAAGTGACACGATCTGCAAGCGACCCATTGAATAAGCGAAGACATGAATGCGTAAACGCGGTGGAAACCCTTCGAGACAGTGGATGGTCGATACAGAATCTGAGTGACATCACACCTCAGTATCTTGTTCAGGCCCAAGAGGTTTTAGATGAAACGGCATTCAATCGAGTGAGTCATGTTGTCAATGAGAATGCCAGAGTGCTGGAGGGAATGTCTGCTCTTGTTAACCACAATCTGGTCAGATTTGGGGAATTGATGTTTGAATCTCACACAAGTTCCCGTGATTTGTATGAGGTTTCTCACCCTCGTCTTGATCTCCTAGTTGAACTCTCGAATCAAGTAGAGGGTGTACTTGGTAGTAGACTTACAGGAGCTGGCTTTGGTGGTAGTGTCTTGGCTCTTGTAAGAAGGGGACATGTTGATGATTTCTGTAGGAGAATATCTGCTAATTATGAGAGTGGCACTGGTGTGGCGCCAGAGGTGACTCCCATAAGCATTCCCGGCGGAGTTAAGATTAGAAGGGCATAATGCATCACTAAGAATCGATGCAAATAACTGAGCTTCTGCTATCTGAAAAAGTGGCTTAGCAAGAGTGGTGTGACTAATGGTTGATGAGAACTTCAATGCCGTGATTATCAGTGAAACGCATTGGGACAGAGCATGGTATCAGACCTTTGAGGAGTTTAGGCTCCGACTTGTAAAGCTTGTTGATAGCCTTCTGGATATTCTGAACAATAATCCTGATTTTGCCCACTATACATTTGATGGGCAGACTGTAGTGCTTGAAGACTATTTGAATGTCAAACCTCAGATGAGAGAAATGCTTCAGAAGCTTGTAAAGGAAGGCAGAATTGATGTGGGACCATGGTATGTCCTTCCCGATGTGTATCTTGTTTCTGGAGAGAGTCTTATTCGAAATCTTCTCCTCGGCAGACAGGTAGCCAATGAATTCGGAAGATGTATGGACGTTGGATATATTCCAGATCCCTTTGGGCATATCAGTCAACTTCCTCAGATACTCTCGCAATTCGGATATGATTCAATCATCTTTGCGCGAGGAACAGGAGAAGAATCAGAGACCCTTGGGTCCGAGTTCATTTGGGAGGCGTCTGATGGAAGTGAGGTCTTGGCACATTGGCTTCCTCTTTCTTATGGCAACGCGGCTAATCTTCCAGAAGATGTTCAGGATGCAGTATATGTCATTGAAGATGTGCTAGAAAGGCTGAAACCTTGGTCACGTATTGGAACCTATCTATTGATGAATGGGTCTGATCACCTCGAACCTCAGAAACATCTTCCTGATATTATCAGACGTTTCAATGAGAGCCATGATGATAAGTTGGTAATTGGAACACTGCCAATGTTTGTCAAGAGAATCAGAGAGGAGAAGAGTCAGCTTTCTAGATTCAGCGGAGAATTCAGACGCTCGAAATATCATAACCTTCTTTCAGGTGTATACTCAGCAAGAGTCTATATCAAACAGGCAAATGAGTACTCGCAAAGGCTCTTGGAAAGAATAACCGAACCCTGGTGTGTTTCAGCTTGGCTATTGGGCAAGAAGTATCCACTCCACGAGATTAGACAGGCTTGGAAGTACCTCCTTCTAAATCATCCACATGATGACATCTGTGGATGCAGTATCGATGATGTGCATGAAGACAATATGCAGAGGTACAGATGGGTGGATGAAATCTCGGGTGGGCTCTTAGAAGAGAGCTATCAGACGCTCATAGGGCAACTACAATCAGAGAAACCCGGAATTGCCATTCTAAATCCATCTCCAAAGGACCGAAGTGGAATAGTGATCTTTGAGTTTCCAGCTTCAAACTATAGATATTCGCGGCTAGCCGATATCTCGCTAATAGATCCCAACCTAGTCCCACAGAGCCAACTCGAGGCAGCCAAAAATGAGATTCATATTGCGTATGTACGCCAGAATGGATTCGACTTGGATCCTACCAATGAAAGAGAGATAGTTAAAGGCTCTGAGAAGTTGCGAGAATTTGAGTTCGATTACAGTCATCTTGCCATGCTCGACCCGCCGCTGAGACGGGTTCTTCGACATGTTTCCACCGCGTATAAGATTGTAGTCAACTCTAGAAACAAAGTAGTGGACGTGTGGGCAAGAAAGTTCGATGCTGGCGAAGATGCAGATAGCCTGCTGTGTCTTGCTGACCAAGATCAAAACCCAATTCCAATTCAGCTCCTAGACTATGAGATGAGAAAGGATCCACTCAACCATCTAATCGCTGACAGAGAGGAGCACCTTAGATTCGCAGTTGCTGCAGAAGATGTCCCAGCCTTGGGAGCAAAACGTTATGATATGATATTCTCACATAGCGAATCTGACATGGACATTAGCTCGAAGGTAATGGTATCCGGCAATAGGCTCGAGAATGAAGTGGTTTCAGTTGAAGTTGAGGAAAACGGAACACTAACAATCACCGATAAGAGGTCATCACAGATCTACAAAGGGGTCCTCAAATTCGAAGATTCCGCAGATTCTGGAGACTCCTACGACTACTGCCCTATCGCCAATGGAACTACAGTTTTTGAGAATATTGAAGTGGAGATTGAGGAGGGCTACACTGGGCCTCTTGTAGGTTCACTGCTCATCAGTGGCACAATAGAACTTCCAATAGGATTAAACTCCAACTCAATTGAGAGAACGGATGAGAAAGTAGATTGTGAGTTCGTTACAGAAATCACTCTCACACGTGGAAGTCCAACAGTCCAGGTCCTCACTGTGTTCAACAATCTGGCGGAGGACCATAGATTGAGGGTGTTGCTCCCTGTGGGCACTGAAACAACGGAATGTTCAGCAGACTCGACATTCGATGTCCTCGATAGACCAAATAGACCCAAACAGGAAACAGACTGGGCGCAGCCTCTGGCTCCAACCTATCCAATGAGATCATTCATGAGCCTGGGCGGGAACGGTAGAGGACTTTCGGTAACAACCAAAGGGCTTCTAGAGTTTGAGATCTTGAAACCTGAGGGCGGCACAATTGCGCTCACTTTAGTACGTTCTGTTGGCTGGCTCTCAAAGATGGGATTTGCCACACGGAGAGGCAATGCAGGCCCCATAGTCGAGACTCCTGATGCTCAGTGTCAAGGCATAAACACGGTAGAGTTTGCAATTACGCCTCACACAGGGAACTGGCTTCAAGACGAAACATATCTAGAGTCTGAGGAGTATCTGCTTCCGCTGCAATCATTGTTTATTCCCAAGAGTGAGGGGAATGGAGAGAAAACACAGCTCGAAGGCATCACCCTCGCTCCATCTTGCATGAGGCTGTCTGCACTCAAGCAATCTGAAGATGGAAAACATGGTGTTCTCAGATTCTGGAATATAGCCGACACTAATGAGGTATGTACGGTCAAGTTTGGCTTTGATGTCAAGGCAGTATTTGGTGCCCGAATGGATGAATCAGTTGAAAACTCCATCAAACCAAAAAGAGTAGGCGAAAATGAGTATACCATTCCAGTCCCTCCAAAACGTGTCGTGACAATCCTATTTGAACCAACGAGATGAGGTTGCGAAATGTCGGATGAAGACGTGCCAGGCATCATAAAAGCCCATGCACCTATCCTGCATTTCCATCCTGATGAGGGAGAGTATTGTTGCTACCCAACCAGCGCAGAAGAGATCTACAAGAATTATGGCCAGAGGTGGCATGAATATCGGAAAATCCTCACACCGAGCATTCTAGACCAAGATGCTCCGTGCTACTTTGAGTTGTGGGAGGATGAGAAACTGACGCATCTTCGCTACTGGTTCTACTACAATTACAACCGCTTTCCAAAGGCACCGCTGGGACTTGGTGAACATGCAGGCGACTGGGAGCATGTTGAATTGCGAATCTATAAAGAGGGCACAATTTGGTTACTCTCAAATCATCTGAAATGCAGACTTGCATCGCTCCCCAGAAACATGACATTTCCGGGCTATGCGACTACAGAGCCAATCCTAACAGGGAACCAGATTCACATATGGGTCGCGTTGGGGTCACACGCGTGTTACCCCTCTCCCGACTCGCGACCATATTGTTTCGCAAAGATTCTCTGCGATGTGATCGAGGATGGCGGAGCAGTATATGACTCATCCAGAAATCTGGTGGACTTGACACGGACCAATTTCTATTCCTTCACCGGGCGATGGGGTGATTCAGGGTCTCCAAGAAGTCCCACAAATGACTACAATAATCGATGGCGCAATATACCGAATCATAGACCAGTCAGAACGGAGTAGGGAATAGGAAACACATTTGATGGCAAATGCGTGACTTTAATTCAGTTGAGGCATTGAATAGACCTGTGGTGTGGTGGGAATACATGCTGAGGCGAATTACTGTTTTCTGTTTGATACTAGCGATACTCTGGAGTCCAGCACTTGTATCAGCACAGGCTTCATATGGCCTTAGTTGGGGTGTTTCTGTTAGTGACAAAATTCCCTATACTGTTGAAGTTGCTAGTAGCGGCACAGGTTTTGGTTTTGTCAACAGGACCTACAGTGAAGATGTCATTTTAACGGTGGTCGATCTCCCAGACCTCTCAGAATACCAGACCTATGATATTTTTCCACCCATGGCTCGGACTAATATTACATATGCGAATGGCACTATAATTCATTATTTTGAGCCACTTTTCGGCAACGTTGTTTCCATTGTTATTTTCCCTATCGGAAACTGGACTCATTATAGGTATCTCACTGAGCTTGGGACTGACAGCGTGTTCTCTGAAGATCTATTTACATGGTCAATGTATTTTGAGTATTCTCCAGATAATGGTCAGAGCTATCAAAACGCAACGTATCAATTCTCAAAAGCAGATGGTGCATTAAGCTTTCACGTTTCGTATTTTCATACAGAGTTTGACTATGAAGGCGGTTATACATACACTCTGACCACGACTGCAAAAATAAGCCGTAGCGATTTCGGACTATCTGTTCCTCTGCTCACTTTGTCAGCAGTCATCATCATAGTAGGGGTAGTCATTGGAATTGAGATAGTCCGAAGGTATAGGGGGAGGCATGCGACTGCAGTGTCTGTATAGTGGATCCGTCATTCAACATGGCTTCTCCAACGAGAAACCGGAGTGGTATCGTTGATGAGTACACGGAGCGGCTCCGGCAAATGAACAATTCTGATTTGACACAGTTAATTCTCTCGACAGAGAGGGCAACATGGTAAGCAATAACTCTGATTCGACATGGTTAAATGAATGTTGTACCCTGCCTCAGAAATCAAGGAGCCAAAGCAGTTGCTGTATAAAGTGATCTTTGCCAACTCTGGTTCACTATGTTTCCTGTTATATTCCGCGGAAAGTCCCCTATGCCAACATAATATTCTTCGGAGCGCCTTGAAACGCTTCTGGTTCAGAATGTTTAACCAGAGTTGTCGGCAACCGTACGTCCTTGTATCACGTCTACGAATTGTCCCTATATACCGGTAACGAGTATTAAACTCCCCTAGTGATTACTCATATTTGCACCATTGGTGATAATGCAGATTAGCGGACAACTTATAGGAAACCTGTGGTCTATTTCCATGTAGCAGTTCTGTGTGGTGGACTTGTGTCATTTCATATTTGCAGTTACACAAGTTTGCAGGGTTCGATTGAAAATGAAAAAGAGGAAAGGAGAGAATCCATCAGAGAGGGAAATGGTAGAGGAGATAAAAACCAATTGGACAGAAATGATTAAGCTTCACAAAAAGGCGGCAGAGTCCTATTTGGAAATGAAGAAGGTGAGAGAGGCCGCAGGAGAATACAAGAAGCTTGGATATGCCTATGCACAGTTTGCAGAAACAGTTGATACTTCAGCTGAATATATAGACCAAACCAGAAATGCTATTGATGCTTTCAGAAAAGCTGCGACTCTCTATAAGCAGACAGGCAACAAGAAGGAGGAATTGGAATGCATTGGAGAAGCCTTCTTCTTCAGCGGGTCTGTAGCAGGGTCCAATATGAAGCTAAAGGAGGCGCTTATTAAATCTCATGACCACTTCATTAAATCAAGCGAACTCTGTACCAAGGAGACTGATCAAGAGGGTCGAGCGCGGACTTTGAGTCGTGCTGCATGGGTTTCATTCTGCCTAATTCTTCAATCTAAAAACAAAGAAGAGGCTGTACCAATTTCTCATGAAGGCATAGCGTTTGCAGGAGAATCTTGGGAGATTTCAAAGGATGTTGGAAATGTTAAATCTCTTGCTGAATCATTGTTTGCTGAATTTTGTCTATGTGTGGCTCATATGTTTGTTGCACCATATAGAGGGGATGAGAATTGGAAGGAATATAACAAGAAGCTCCTATGGAGGTGTGATGAAAGTATAAAAGCTACCGAGGATTGTAACAATTCTCTTTTCATTAGTATGGTTCACCTTGCGGCCGGGACCATATACACGCTCTTTGGATTTAATTTCATTATGCATGAAAGAGAACAGAGAGAATACACTGAGAAGGGTTTTCAATTATTGGAGAAGGCTGTAATCTTCGCAAAGAGAGCAAATAATAAAATCTTGATATTAGATTCGCTATGGTGGTTGAACTGGAATGCTCTTAATACAGCAAGATACGAGCACATCCAGAAACGAATTTTCGAAGACATCTGGCTTATGGAAGAGGCCGGAAGAATATTTGCAGAATCATACACCTTTTGGTTTCATCTTGGAAAAGCCATGCCAGGTTACTCTTATGCAAATTTGGCTCGGGGGAGTTTATACACTACTGCTCAGAGGAAGGCTCTTGCTGAGAAAGGAATTGAATATACAATGGAGTCCTTGAAGAAGGGAGAAACTGGCCCAATAGCTGTATTGCAATATCAGTCATTAACATGGTCACATTCACTACTAGCTATTTTCGCTGAAACGAAAGATGAGCGGAATCAACACGCTCAGAAAATGCTTCAATACGCTCGAAGGGCTGAAGAAATCTGTGAGGAATTTGATGGAGATTGGAATCGAGCTGCAGGTTATTCTTCCACCTATGGAGCATACAAGACACTCGCAGATCTTGCAGAAAGTGAGAAAGAAAGAATCAAGAATCTATCAGCTGCAATTGATGCCGCCAGAAAGTACAATCAACATTCAGTGGAAAGCCGTACTGGTATAATAGCAGCTGAAGTGCGGCTAGGGCTTCTCTACGAAGAGCTAGGTATTTTGACGACAAAGATCGAACCGCTTAGAAAGGCTAAAGATACATTCCTAAGTGTAATCAAGGAGAGTCGTGATAGGGGATATCATTTCTATGAAGCTGCGGGTCACGAATATGCTGCACATATAGAAGATCGACTTGGCAATCATATTGCTTCCGCTGAACATTACGAAAAGGCTCAGGAGGCTCATACAGAGTCGTTGAGGGCCATTGACTTCGAACCTTTGAGAGAGAGAGTAGAGGAGAAAATAAACTACGCCAGTGCATGGAACATGATTGAGAAGGCTAAGGCCTTTCACAGGATGTCAAATTACCAAGAGGCTAAGGAAAACTATGAGAATGCATGCAAAATTTTGAAAGAACTACCGAGCTTTGATTATGAAGCATATTACTACTCTGCTTGGGCTATGCAGGAAGACGCAGAACAACTCAGTAGGCAGGAAGAACATGAGTATGCTTTAGAGAGATATGAAGCAACTAGGAAGAGCTTCGATAGCGCGATAAAATTACTGGAAGAAACCTCCACTTCTTTGAAAAAGAGATATGAGAGAGAAAGAATTGGGAAACTCAATAAAGCAGCAAAGGTGAGAATGAAGTACTGCTCCGGTAGAGCAGATATCGAAAGAGCAAGAATACTAGGAAAGCAGGGCGAACACCTAGCAGCTGCAGAGAGATTTGCTTCGGCGGCTTCCGAGTTCAAGGATGTTCTTACTCAATTCAAAATCAAGACAGAACGTCTGGAATTAGAAGCTGTATACAACCTCTGCAG
>JBHLQM010000017.1:0-18183 GCA_048884785.1 Candidatus Thorarchaeota archaeon
GTAATGCAGGTGAGTAATTAGCCTATGGATGATATGGACCGCGCTTTGAGGATTTGAGATCTCCTTCTCTGGTATAGAGAGTTCCACTTCAATTGTGGATGCTGAGTCATGAAGCTTTCTGACGAGGACTATTCTGACCCAATCACTTCTATATAGAATGTGATGCATACCATTCTCGGATTCGATCTCAGAAACATTGAGGGGAGCGGCAAATGCTTGCCGATACTCCTCTCTAAGACTTGAAGCCCTCATACTCAGAACCACTTTGAATAATTCTTGCTTCAAGAATCTCCACTACTAGTACTCAGTCCAGCAATTCCTAGACAAGTTACAGCCAATCCTATTAATCCCAGGTCAACAGCTTGACCTAGCATCGGCAAGACCATAGACATAACGCCCATTGCCAAAGCGACTGCGTAAAGAGCAATGAGTGCGATCCTTTTTGGGGACATTTGAGTTGACATCTCTTTAGTTTTCTCCTTAATAATTCACCAGGTTTTCTGGTAATGAGCCGTAAATGCAAAGCAATATAATTTGATGGAATGAGCCAGATGTCAAATCAGGGAGATTTTGGATTAGAGCTTCCCCGAATCTGAACCAACTTATTCAAAAAAAGGTAGGAGATGCCAAATCAGAAGAGAAACTAGGATACCACTTCAAGAATTCTGTCTTGGAGCCATTTCCGTCTTAGATCTTGAAAACTATAGCTTTCAGTTCCCATTATTGATATGGCAGATTGAACAAAATCCTGACTCTTAATCTGGCTCAAGATTGGGTTGATTTCTTTCACTTGATCAACAACAAACACAGAATACATGATCGGTTCTGAAACCGAAATGAGAGGAATCCAATGGGATACCGGGAACTCAGTATTTAGCCAAGTAATTACATCTTGCACCTTTGCCTTGCGTTCATTCCATTCAATTCGTGCCATAAATACCAAGCTATTTCCGGCATTCAGACGCAGCCTAACAGTGAACCAGATTCCATTGCTCTCAATAATTCTCTGAAGCCCTCTACGAACTGTTTTTGCCGAATATCCCGTGCAATCCGCAATCTTGCTTAATCGCATCCGTGGACGATCCATGAGACACCGAAGAATCTTTAGCTCGCTCCTTGAGAATTCGACCTTCTTGCCCCTATCAATGAGCACTTGATGAATTTCAACCTTCATTACATGTTCAGTGGTTCTGAGAAATGTTGCTAACTCGGACAGTCCTTCCCTGCCTACATACACCGCAAATATAATGTACCCTCCACCAGAGAGTGGCCCAACTTCATTGATCATATCATGGTTCCCCAAATGTTCGATGAATTCTCGGGGAACTTCGGTTCCGTTTGTAGTGACAATCGCGACAGCCCAATCCCCATCCATATTTGCCAAGTGCGGTTCAATACTGAATTCAATTATTCCGTCCTGCAGGTAGCTTCGAATTCTTTTCTTAATGGTATTCAGGGATACTCCGTTCTTTTTAGCTATTGACTGATAAGAAAGTCTGCAATTTTGAACTAGGTCCAAAATAATCGTCTTATCCAGATGATCCAAACAGCTCACCAACTCCAAATTGACCTTTGCCGAGACAGAATGATACAGCATTGGTTAATTGAATGTATCCGTTTTGAATTCAATTATTGATTTCATGTGTTTTTAGAATTTGCCACTTTCTGCCATTGAAGCTACCTTTCTAAGAACATAGTCAAGGAATAAGTCACAGGTTGATTTCCACTTTTTCTCAACAATATACTCTCCAAGCTGATCTCCGTCACTGAAATCGACTTTGCTAAGTGTCTTACATGTTGTGCTACTGAATTTGTCTTTGAAGTCTGTGTACAGCTCAGTGACTGCTTCAATTGCAGCTCCTCTTTTTTCTGGATTATCTTCAGGGATAGAACTCATACCCTGTCCACATCTAAGTCCAATTGCCACAGAACTTCCAATGAGCAGTCCGCACGTGGTTTCACCAGAAAGAATTGCACCTAGGTATCCTGCGGTCGCCCAAGATAGTTCAGGGTTCTTTAAATCCCAGAGGTTAAGTAATGCCTGTAATGACGCCTCGGCACAAGTATAGCGGTGCATTCTCTTGTACGCTTGCGTTAGTGTTTCATCGAATTGCTCGCCTGTCATAACGTTGCCAATGGGGAGTTCTGCTAATTAGTGTTTCTTGATAGAACAACTTATGCAGAACTCCGTAAGAAACCTAGAATGTGAAATTCAGTTCATTTGGAGATGTGGTCAGAATTGCTTCATTCCCAGCTCCCCATACAAACAAGACTCGGGAATACAACACTGTTCCCTCTGTAATAGATGGTGAGAATATTGTGGCGTCATCATTGATGTATTCAATCACAACGCTTTCACCAGGCCTCACAGTGATTGGAACAAAGGTCAAGTATGCCTGAGTGAGATTGAGTGTAACCAAGGCGTTGAATGTCCCATTGAAGTATATTGTCGTACGTAATGCACTGAGATAATCAATCGTTGAATCACCATTGTTGGTTATATTGACAAGTATCCGCACATAGAATGGATGATTCGGATTATTGCTAGGCATAAAGTCTTGCCAATACTCTGCCTCAGCAAACAGAACTACATCGCCAATTTCAGTAGGTGGTATCTCACCTGCAGGTAATTCATTGGGAGGCGGCACCTGAGGGAATGCCGAGCCACCTAGCAGCAAAGAAAGACCCGTCACACCTACAATAGCTGTAACCAAGACAATTGAAGCCATTATTTTTCGATCTATCATGATTTGTCATTGTTCAGTGAAGCTTCAATTGATATAATACCAGAGTTTCGAACACACTGTACAGTATATAGAACATGCAATTCAATCATTTGAACAGCCTAGCAAAACTTGGATTCTAATGAGTCTGCACTCCAGCTTTCTAGTCACAGCGAGTCCAATTTGGTTCTTCCTCACCACAGTACACCCAACGAAGCAGTCCGGTCATATTCCTCGATAGAGCTGGAATGAAGTCCTGAACATAGCCCTCTTCTATACAAAACTTCTCACGCCAGAGTGCTTCAAGGTCTTCTTTTGGGAATGAGTTTTTCTTTAGTAGCTCACGGGCTTCTGTGGCTGATATACCGAGGTGCTCATGTATCCATAGCTGCCATTCGTGAGGATTTGTGGGATAGAAACTCATTATCTTCGATGTCTCCCAAAAGTATGTACTAGTATCAAGTGATTTCTCTTGTCGATAGAATACATTTTTACGAATGAATGCGTACATAATAACGGATTCGGTGGACAAAATGGCACAAGAGGAAAAGCAAAGCTTGGATGCTGCTCACTGCATGATTATCCTGCTGCTGTTCATCAATGCTTGGTTGTTGTTCAAGATTCTAATCGCGCTTGGAGGTACCTTTCCGTAAACACTGATATACTGGTACCGATTTCCCCCAACCTATGAGGTTCTACGAGCCAGCTGATTCTCAGCCTTGCTATTATTGTAAGAAGATACACGCTAAGGAATCAGAGTATCCAGTACGAGATGGAGTATACACATTCGAGAACTACGTCTTTCGGTGCAACTGGCATTCGAGATTCAAATGCTCGCGCTGCGGTAAGGAGCATCACTTCAGCTGGTTCTACTGGTGTCCGGAGAATCAAGAACTCGTCTGCGGATCTTGCAACAAACCTTGGCTCCATCCAGTGAAATTCTGGGATTGGACATACGCATACGAATTTCAATGTCAATCTTGTTCTGAAACCCATTATGATGTCCTCTATAGTGAATACTGTGGCCTGCATCCATGGCAAGTTGGGTTTTACAAGTTGAAGACTGCGCTGGGGACTTCACATCCTTGGGAACCGATGTGGTGTGTTGAAGAATCCCGGTCTGGAGAACCCATTAGTCTGGAGGAATCACTGAAAATAGAAAATAGAGTTTTGAATCTTAGAAAGGAATTCCATGTATACGAACCACGAAGTGCAATCATTCCTGAATCTGAGATAAAGGAATCAGTAGCGCAGGCCGCCTGGGAAGGTTTTAGTGAACATTGGCTGGCTATTTCTAATCAAGAGCAACTAGATGATGGCGATCCAAACCGTAGATATGTAATCGATCCCTCTCTCATGAGTTTGATTGGTTCAGTTGATGGGCTTAGGGTTCTTGATGCTGGATGTGGGAATGGATATCTATCTCGAAGACTAGCTTCTCTAGGAGCTGAGGTTACTGGTGTCGATTTTACCGGTCCATTCATTGAATACTGCAAGCAACGCGAGTCTGAGAACCCTCTAGGTTGTTCTTTTGTCCAAGTTTCCATTGATGATCTCTCTTTCTTTGAAACTGGTCATTTCGATCTTGTTGTGTCGAATGTTGTCATTGGAGATGTTATAAACTACAAGCAGGCATTTCGAGAGATATTTAGAGTCCTCAAGGATAATGGACGATTCATTTGGTCTAACACCCATCCTATCTTTGGGTCTCTGCGTGCATTTGATTTTAAACTCCCACTGGATTCACACCGCCAAGAAGAGAGATTCTGTAAATTCGTAGACCGCTACTTCGATTCGGGTGGCCAATCATTCAATTGGGACGGCCATGAAATATGGTTTGTGGATAGAACACTATCTGAATACAGTAAGGCTCTGAAAGACACTGGCTTTGCTATTTCAGAGATTATTGAACCCAAACCGTCAATTCGGGCAATTCAAGAGAATCCTAGATTCCTGGCCTTTGATGCTGATAGGTGGAGTCACTTCATTATCTTTGAGTGTATAAAGCTTCAAAAAACCCATTAGCACACATATCTCTAATCATCTTGTGGTGTAGCATTGAGAGTTTTTCTTCTAGGTGGCACAGGTCTTCTTGGATCTCATCTTCTTCCTCTATTGCTGGAAAGAGGACACAATGTCACTGTATTGACACGAAGTCGTTCAAAGCTTGAATATCTAGAATCATGCGGAGCCAGTGCAATTGTTGGGGACCTTCTCAAACCGAATGAATTCATGTCTTCACTAATTCCTCACGAGATTGTAGTGAACATCGCAATGCCTTTTGCATTTGGTCGAATGTCCAAATCAACGTTCAACAAGATGAGAGAAAACACAACTAGATTCGTTGCGAATGCACTAGCCATTGGTGAAGAATTCAAATGCCCAACAATTCTTACTTTAGGAACCAGCTACAAGACTGGTCCGGGTGAGGTTGCAGATGAAACATGGCCAATCGAGAGATTTGGCATAACACTTGCTGGGGCGGATGCTGACGCCATCATTAACAGAGCCATTGAGAACGGTCAACCAATCATCCAGATGATTCCAGGACAAATATATGGTCCCGGCGGGAATTTCATGATGATGTATGAAATGATGATGTCTGGAAGATTCGGAATTTTTGGGAAAGGCGACAATTACATTCCTCGAATCCATGTGGAAGACTGTGCAAATGCATACTTGCTAGCCATAGAAAAGAATCCTGTAGGAGAGAAATATATCATCGCCGATGATACTCCTTGCACAACAAGGGAGTTTTCGGAATACATGGCATTTTGTGGTGGCAAACCTGCCCCGAGAACACTTCCGAATTTCGTTGCGCGACTTGTTCTGGGGAATCTTTTGCTTGAAACTCTTAATATGAATTGTATTGTTTCAAATGCAAAAGCGAAATTTGAACTCGGATGGGATTTGAAGTATCCCTCGTATCGGGAAGGCTTGGAAGATGTCATCTCAAGACTTCAAGATTCCTCTTTGGACGGCGAGAAACGAACGGGCTCCAAGTATAATAGCTAATTTCCTCAGATTGCACATAGATCATAAGTGCATTCTCTTCCGATTAGATGAAACAAGAGCATCCCATTGCCGAAGTTCTAGGGTTTTTATTGGATGTAAGCAGATATTGCGATACTTCTGAAATGAAATTCTGGAGGGTGTGCCAATGTCGCGAGGCAATAGATTTTGGTCCATCGGTTATGCTCTGACTTCTATTAGGAATAGACCTTTGAAAAGCATGGGCATTGCATTACTGCTTTCGATAGGAGTAGCTCTACCCACCTCAGTCTTTGCATGGAGTGCAACTGCTGAGTATGTTACTTTTGAAACCTACTTCTCTGAGAATGCGTACCAGATGCTTCTCAAACCTCCCGAATATAATCAACCTAATCTAGCCCTCTTGAAGGAAGCCAGTGACTACACTGAAACTAGCTATTTGGTCGAAGCCGCGGATCTTTCAATAAGCACTGTTGCTGTGGTAGTGGGTCCTGGAATACCTAACTTCAGATTCTATGATGTTTTGACGCCAATGGAAGCACAAGGTATGGAAGATACCAGGGTAATACCCGTTTCGGAGGAATCGTTTGAGTGGATAAAGGGGGAGTTTGTATGGATGGGGAATTCCACGCTGACATCAGAACAGATTGCTGTTTCATCAAAATTTCTCCAGCATTGCGCTTTGGCGATGAACATTGACTATACTATTGGGGATCAAATCTCAATCGATATAATTACGAAACCTGAGTTTCGAGCTAACAGGTTCCAAAAGGAGTCCTACAAACCCATCCGATTGGAGAATGTTACAATTGCCGGAATATACGACCCACTGAAATTGAATACACTATTGGGAGATGCTCATCAATCTATTATGAGGGATAATACTTGGACATCCTACCCTGAGGACAATATGCCTGTTTTGGGTTTGAGTGACTCCATCTTTATTCTTGATGAGTTGCTGAATTCAAGTACTCTGGAACGAATTGAGATTGAAGGCTGGTTTGCACCGAAAGTTCTTGTTAGAGCGAATTTTGAGCGATTGCTGGACGCAGGATCTGGCAAAACTGAAGAATCTCTATTATCTATTAGAGAACTTTTGCATGAGCGATACCCAGATGTTTTGGTGAAATCTGTTGGAGAACTAGAAGCTCTGACTGATTATATTGACCTTCACCTGAGAAATCATACTTTTACTCTACTTGGATTTCCAATCATCATAATGAGTCTGTTTTTAACAATTTTTACATCAAAATCGTCTATTATAAAGAGAGAAGACGAAGTAAGTATTTTGAGATCGAAAGGAGCTTCATACAATCAGGTATTGGCCTCGATTATCTGGGAAGCTGTTATCCTCGCCCTTATCAGTCTCGTCACGGGAATGCTTCTTTCATTTCTCATTGTGCCAACAATGGGCGGGGCAGTTGGTACATTCATGATCGACCCTTCAGAATTCGTTCTTTATTTTACAAGAATAAGGTTTCCAGCAATTTCAATTTTTATTGCCGGAGTTATTGCATTCTATCTTCCCGGGCTCTACCTGTATCATGTAAATATGCATGTCAAAGTGGATGAGATTGGCCAGCCCATTGCCAAGTCAATACCTGAGGAGATAAAGGAAGAAAAGCTGTGGAAGTTCACGTCAATTTTCGTACTATTGCTATTGCTTGTTTCGTTTCTCCCCTCTGTTTACACTCCTTCAGGGATATCGGCTGCATTGGAGGTAATGGTGCTAACTTTTACTCTTTTCATTGCCTCATATACTGGTTCAATTATGATGCAGCAAATTGTGTCACGATTCTCAAAGTACCTGAATGTCTGGACCGGAGAAATCTCATTATATGTTGCACAAAGCCTGCAACGGCGAAGGGGTCAATTCATTCCGCTTTTGGTCGTCTTGATGCTAACGCTTTCAACAATAACAATAGCAATCATGGAGAGTTCAACAATTGACACAACTACCAGGAATGAACTTGAGTATGCATATGGAGCTGATATTAGAATTGATACCTATAATGGCAAGAATTTCCTTTCTTTTCGTGAAGAACTAGAGAGCTATGAATGGATAAAAAGCTGCACAGCAGTTGCTTCAGTAAATGCAAAACTTGGCTCTGAAAATTTTCGTGCATTGGGCATTGATCCTACTGAGTACAAAGAGATATGCAACATTGGTTCAGCTTCATTCAATTCAGGAAATGCTACTTATACACTTAATGAGCTGAATTTGAATCAGAATGGTATCATCATCTCGGAATATCATGGTGAATTGCTGAATTTGTCTGTTGGCGGAATTATATGGGTCTCAATCTATGACGGAGAGGCGTTTCGGAGCTGCGGATTCAAAATTGTAGGATTTATGAAGAGTGCTCCGGGCTTTGGAGTTGCGGCACAAACTGAATTTCAAGCTGGTTCGCTGTCGGCACAGCTTGGTACGCAAATAGGACCTGGCAGTTTTGTTTTCATGAATCAGCGATATCTTCTCAGCAAGGCAAATATCACAAAGGCACGGTATTTTTTTGCAGATAGCTATCTGGACCCTTCTCTCCCTCAGTTCTGTGAGGCTTTGCAAAGTAGATATGAAATGAAAGTAGATACATGTCGTTATTCAACCATCTTCCAAGAAAGTAACGATGCGAGTCTATTCCTTCGAGGTCTGCAGGGATTCACAACAATTTCGATTATTATGTGCACTATAATGGGGCTGGCTGCCATTGGCTTCTTTTTCGGATCAGCAATCACTGAAAGGAAACCCGAGTATGCAATTCTCAAGGCAATTGGGGGAACCACTAAGCAAGTGTCCACCGTGGTCTTGGGCGAATTCGCGAGTGTTATAGTTGCTATCACTTGTGTCAGCCTTCTAATGGGATTGTTCTTTGGTTATGCGATGAGTATCCTGATATTCACGATTTCACCACTCCAAACCCTTCTTCCCATTGTGCAATCCGCAAATATTGGAATTATCCTTGCGATTTCGTTGGCTGAGCTAATTGTGATGCTTATTGCCTGTTTTCACTCCTCAAAAACTGCTGGTACCACAAATATGCTTCAGGAGTTGAGAAACCTATGAGAAAGGGAATCACCTTCGTGTTGTCAATGATCCTTATCCTCCTGACAGCATCGTTTTTCATTTCTAGCTATTTTGGGCCGCCTGTTTCTTCTGATGCCTACGATCCAGGACCTATTGTTTTCAGGAGCTATCTGGGTGGTAACTTCAAAGAGGAAGTCATTGAGGTTGAAGTTGATGACTATGGAAACGTGATTCTTGTTGGATATTCTGATTCTGAGGAGTTTCCTTTGGTGTCACCAAATAACCACCGTTTCGGATTGACTGATGTTTTCGTGGCAAAGGTTTCTCCTACGGGAATGTTGCTATACTTTCTCCTATTTGGGGGCAGCTCACATGATATTGCAACTGATGCCTTTGTTGAGCATGATGGACGGATTCACATAATTGGATATTCTGCATCATCCAATCTTCCAGCAACTGATGATGCTTTTCAACATACACTAAGTGGAAAGTCAAATGATACCTTTCTCATGGAGATTTCCCCGTTTGGAGAACTGGTGTACTGTTCATATTTTGGTGGGTCCAAAGAAGACTATGGATATGGGATAATAGCTGATTCAAGTGGTGGGCTTGTGTTCGTCGGTGTCACATCTTCAAGTGATTTTCCCCTTCTAAATGCAGAACGAGAAGACATGGCAGGAGAAACAGATCTATACCTTGCAAGACTTGACTCAAATCGGTCGCATTTATCATATTCTACCCTTTGGGGTTCAGATGAAACAGATGCGTTCAATCAACAGGGTGACCCAATAGTGGTTGGAAATAATGATAGGCTATTTGTTGCAGCTTCAACAACCAGTCTTTCCTATCCAGCTACAAGGGGACCTCGAAATCAGAGCCTTGATGCGTTTATTGCGTGCTTTAATAGCTCAGGTTTCTTGATGAACAATCATTTTGTGAATTCTAGCTCGATGGATGATGAAGATGATTTCATTTCCACGATTGCCATTGGCCCTGATGGGATGATATACTCTCTTGGAACAATCCATGAGAAAGTTGGTCGAGCCCTAAATGGATCAGGTGCATACGCCTATCTCAATGAAAAGGTCATGGTTTCGAAAATGGATCAGGATTTCAGCAAGAATGAATTGACATGCTATCTTGATGGGTATTTTGCCACTGCTACTGACATGAGGATAAGTGCAGAAGGGTCTATTCTTATTACCGGGCAGACAGAGAGCAAAAGATTCCCTTGTATAAATCCCATTGAGGAATACTCAGGTGGGTTTGATTCATTTCTAACAATAATCGAATCTACTTCATTCAGCATTACGTCTTCTTCATGTCTTGGGGGACTCAATAATGAATTGAGTACTCATATAGCAATTGACCAACGCGGCACTGTAGTCTTGGCGGGAAGTACCAATTCGATTGACCTGATTCCAGTGAATCCATTTCAATCCAGGAAGGCTGACAGTGGCTATCGATATGATGCATATGTTTTGAGCTTGAATTTGAATAATATCGGCTCTGAAACGATATCACCAAACCAAATTACATTCTCTGGTGATATGATAGGCATAGCAATTGCGATTTCGCCCCCAATATTGGTGGTTGTCGCATTATATTACATCGATATGCTAAGGAAGAAATCTCGTGAAACAAAATCATGAGGAAAAGCAGATATTACAGAACATCTACCGTATGCAAGTCTGTGACATATCATGTTCGGTGTGGTATCATGACATTATTGATGAAATTGGCATATCTATTTGGTCCTTTCATTAGACTGGGTAATTCGGTAAAACGCGCAGTTACTCCAACAATCAAGCGAGTTTACTCCCCGAAATCGTCTGACCATACCTATGAAATCGGGCACTGGAATAATGGTCCAATTGTACAAACGAAGTATGGACTTGTTTCTGGCTATAATGACCACAATACATGGTGCTGGAAAGGGATCCCATACGCAAGACCTCCGGTAGAGAAACTAAGGTGGAAGGCACCCCTCGACCCTGCTCCTTGGCTTGGAATACGAAAGACGAGGAAATTTGGGAGTTCCGCCGCACAGATAATGCTCTTTCTTGGTCCAACGGGTTCGGAAGATTGTCTGTACCTCAATATCTGGCGTCCAAGGAGTTCAGAAATGAATTTGCCAGTCTACCTGTATATACATGGGGGCGGAAATTCAATTGGCAGCTCTGCCACTTCATCATATTATGGCAATGCTGTTGCTGAAAAATCAAACATGCTGTACATCTCGGTCAACTACCGCCTTGGGGCAATGGGCTGGTTTATGCATCCGGCCGTGACATCCAGCGGCTCTCCAGAAGATAGGAGTGGGAATTATGGGACTCTTGATTTGGCGAAATCGCTAGAGTGGGTGAGGGACAATATTGAAGCCTTTGGTGGCGATCCGAATAATGTCACCATTGCAGGCGAATCAGGGGGAGCTTTCAATGTGCTTTCACTCCTGGTTTCTCCTGCTGCAAAAGGGCTGTTCCACAGAGCTATTGTAGAAAGTGGCCTACCTGCAATTGGGAGTACTGAAGAGGCAAAAGCTCAGAGTGATAGGCTTCTTGCTTCTCTACTCATTCAGGACCGGAAGGCAGGGAGTGAAACGGAAGCCAAGCATTTGATTTACAAGATGGGAGAAGATGAAGTCAACGATTACTTACGCTCGAAATCAGCCTTCACCATCATAAGAAACGTTCCTACTTGGGATTTTGGAATGGCTCAGTGGCGCAGTGTCTTCAATGACGGGATAGTAATACCAGAAGAAGGAAACGAGGTGTTTGCATCCGGAAAGTGGGCAAACATGGTTCCGGTGATTATTGGTTGTACCAAGGACGAAATGAAACTCTTTGGTCATTTCAGACAAGATCCTCCACTAGATTCGCCCGAATACGACTTGGTATGGGATTATCACTCTTTGTTGTGGCGTGCTAGCGGTGTGGATGGCATAGTTAGAAAAATGACTTCTCGCAGCAATCTGCCTATCTATGTATATCGCTTTGATTGGGGATCTCTGGATAATGATGGACTGAGTGTTCTACCAGGAACCAAAGGTAGGGACTTGGGTGCACATCACGCCTCGGAGATACCTTTCTTCCTCGGGATGGGAGAATCTGATATTGCCTTGTTGGTGGGGAAGACACACACGACACGGAATCGACCTGGTCGTGAGAAGCTTACTGCTCTGTGCATGAGTTACTTGGCCAACTTCGCTCATACAGGAAATCCCAACGGAGACGGTCTTCCTCGTTGGCCTGTCTGGAACAACTCAGATGGTCAGGAAAAGATACTGATTCTTGATGCAGGTTTCGAAGAATTGCGAGTATCATACATTTCGGAAGCAATCACCGTTCAGAATATTATCGACTTAGTAAACTCTGAGATTGAGTCCTCTCAGAGGGAAAGAGTGCTGAACATGCTGAATGATTTCATATCATTGAGAGGCTAGAGTTACCACAACATTGCCTAGCTTGCCGCCTCGTTCAACAAATCTATGTACTTCAACCATCTCTTCTAATGGGAATGTCCTGTCTATGACTGCCTTTATGGTTCCTGCTTCTATGAGCTCTCTTAGCTCGATCAATCGAGTAGTCGAATAGGTAGCTGGTCCATGAATTGCTAGCATATTGCTATTCCTTGCTTTCGACCTTTCTCCTCGAGATATCATTCCGTTTCCTTGAAGATAGACCCCATTCTGATTTAGCGATTTCATACAACCCGAAAAACTTGTCACGCCCACAACGTCAAAGATTACATCATAGGTGTTTCCCCTCTCTGTAAAAAGCTCCTGTTGGTAATCTATAAGATGGTCTGCACCCAAATATTTCAGCATGTCAAATTTCCCTGCACTATCCACGGCAGTTACTTCAGCTCCCTTGGCCTTAGCTAGCTGGATTGCAATGGTGCCTATCGACCCTCCGGCTCCATTGACCAAAACACTCTGGCCTTTCTGAATATTGGCTTTGTTCATAAAGTGTAGTGCTTCTGTTCCCCCGATTGGAATTGTGGAGGCTTCCTCGAAGCTCATGCTGGTTGGCTTAGCGGTAACAAGTCCCTTTTCAGACATGGTCTTATATTCCGCGTACGCTCCTAGGTCAAGTTCTGTACATGCAAACACTTGGTCACCTGGCTTGAATAGTGTAACGTCCCCTCCGACCTCTTCTACAATTCCCGCTAATTGTTGTCCAAGTATCTTCTTCCTCGGACCTCGGATTCCAAACCCAACGCGTATTAGAAGCCGGAACCCAAGACTGTAATATGGGAAATTAAAACCTCGGAGTTCACAGTCGCCAAGTATCACTGTAGTTGCATGATTTCTAATCAAGATTTCATCATCTTTTGGCTGGGGTTTGTCAACCTCCTCAAGCCTTAGAACATCTGGAGGACCATATCTAGGGCATACAATCGCTTTCATGATATTCAGAACACCTTCGTATGAAAAAAAAGAGTGAGGAGACCATTAGGGTCTCCTGATTGAGTTATTGGTCAGGTTCTAACAGAAGCCCTGGCAGAAGGATGAGCAATCCAAGTAGGCTAAAGCCAACAAGAAGCTGTATTATCCCAAGAAGGGTGAACCCCGTTCTGTGTGCCATTGGATCTTTTCGCCAAAGATAGATGACAGCCAGATAGATAAGCTCAACCAATGCAAAGGCCGCCAATACTCCAGGAATAAATAATGGATAAGCTTCAAGGAATGCTCTGGCCGTGGGATCAGCAATGAATGATCCGAGGTCTATGAATGAGAATGCCACTGCAAAAGCAACCGCACCCATTATTGTTACAATAATCATGAGGACTACAAAGAGCATCGCATACCATAAAACTCTCTGAGCCGTTTCTGTTCTCATTTTTTATCCTCCTTCTCTTACTCATATCGAGTAGGCAAACTATTCTACAATTCTTACCTTTTGATAAGTATTTTCATATTTCGATATCTTCTGACACTATTCATTATCTTAAGACCAAACTTTGAGCAGCTAGTATTTTGGCGGGCTCTCTGCCACTATTCGGGAGATTCAATAACTTGATAGTGAGCAGATACATCATCAAATCGCGACAAGAGCAGTCTTGCCTCTTTTGGCACAACAGCAGTTTCATACTGTTCTCCTGCAAAAGCGCGGACTGCATTGATATCATCAAACCACATGAGCGTAACAAATTCAACGCCCTCATCTACATCTCGACGAAGAAGATGAATGCCAAGATATCCCCTAATTGATTGATTTGCGATATTGGCGAATATCTCATTTCGCAATAATGCTTCATATTTGTCGGCATTCTCTTGGGTTGTCCAACCATGCCAGATACGACTAATCATATGTTATCCTCCATTGAGATTGCAACCTTGCCAAGAGCAAGGCCGTCTTCAAGATATTTGAGAGCAGCAGGTAGTTTCGCAAGCGGGCAGCATCTGTCTATCACAGGGACAACTTCGCCTGAATCATAGAGACCTTCTAAGAAGTCCATATCTTCTTGATTGTATGCATCACCCCATAAATTAAGCCCCAAGTGTTTGTTTACTTTTCCGGAAATACGAGGTCCCAAGAAGATGGCTTGAAAGATTGCTTTTCTGGACCCCCCTACCATAACAAACAGGCCTCCTGGATATAGCACTCGCTCATATTCGGATATCGAATGTCTGGCAACAGTGTCGAGAATCACATCATAGCATTGGTTGCTTTTGGTATATTCTTCTTTAGTGTAATCGATAACATGATCACAGCCTATAGACTGCAAGAGATCCAATTTCCTTGCGCTATCCACTCCAGTTACTTCTGCTCCGTAATGTTTGGCAATTTGCACCGCAAAGGTCCCCATTCCGCCTCCTGCGCCGTTGATGAGTACTTTTTCTCCTGCCATGATTTGCCTCTTGCCTCGCAGTGCTTGAAGTGCAATAATCGCAGCCTGGGGGTACGTTGCTGCTTCTTCAAAGGTCATTTTGCTTGGTTTCATTGTCAACACATTTTCCGGAGCACAGACATATTCCGCGAATGCACCAAAACCCGATGTGAACAAATCACCCATGACTGAATCACCCGGTTGGAATTTGGTTGCGTTTGTACCAGTATCTTCAATTACCCCAGCCACATCCGATCCCGGAATACGGTGTTTCGGTCTCAAAGGTCCTGTAAATCTCGCTGTCAATGCGCCTCTTTGGATTTCAAAATCTGCTGCGTTCAGTGAAGCTGCATGAACTCTGATCAGGACCTCGTTATCCTTTGGTATTGGTTTCTTCACATCCTCCAATCGAAGCCTTTCGGGAGATCCATATCTTCTGGTAATAATCGCTTTCATGAGTGTCCCTTCTTCAGCTGGATGTAAATTATGTATCACTAATATCAACTATGGGATGATAAACGGAGTGACCAATAGCCATCCTCCTAAGATGAGTTCGAAAATCCAAATCAGCAGACCTCCCACGTTCCAGAGAGCCTTGAAGTCAGGTCTTACACGTGCCATGGCATTTCCGATGCCATAGATACTACTGGCAACAATTCCAAACCATCCAATTATAACTGGGATAACTCCAGATATGGCAAATAGGATGGAGTATGATAATGTGCCAACTGAGAACAGGATTTGGGCGAAAACAAAGGTAGAGTTCTTTGATTTGAGAATACCTAATGACAATTCACTGAATGTCTCCTTTTCGGCGTCGTTCGCTTGTGAGTATTTGCCTGCGATATCGAGTAAACCCCAGTAATTCTTCTTGTTATAGATTTGAATCAAACCTTCCAATCCTCTAGACACAAGCCAAGCTACTCCCAGTATGATGTTATATGAACCAAAAGCGATGAAGAGAGTAATCGATAGAGCAACAATAGCAGTATGCTCAATGACCACTAACCCTGTCCCAGTTCTAAACTTTCTTGGATTCTCTGCAATCTTCTGCAATTGCCCTTCTGCGTCTAATTCACTAAAAATCTCATAGCCATATTTCGAGGTTGCAGATACTACAACTACAATGATAAACAGGAAAAGAAATCCAGAAATTTCAATGAACATTATCCTTCACAGACGATGCCCGGATTGGTGCTATATATTTGCTTTCGTGGCTCTCTTCATTCAACTTTCCAGCTCTCACATGAATTGGTCTTCATTTACCCCTCTATCGTTACTACGACACATCCTCTCTTTCGTCCCGTTTCGACATATCTGTGAGCTTCAGGAATCTGTTCGAAGCGATAGGTTTTATCTATGACCGACTTTATCTTCCCCGCATCCATAAGTTCTTTCAAGAACATAAGATACTCAATGTGGTCTTTGCTCTTGCCCACGCCACCAGAATCTTTGTCGACATTTAGATGGATCCCGTTCTCTTTGAGTGATCCTTTCCATTGTGGAGGAGATAGCTTATCTACGGCGTCAAATATGACATCGTAGATTTCCCCATTCCTGCTAAAGTCCTCCGTTGTGTAATCAATGACCTTCTCTGCTCCCAGAGATTTGACCAGTTCTAGATTTTTTGTACTGCACACACCAGTCACTTCAGCACCAAGATGTTTCGCTATTTGCACTGCATAGGTGCCAACATTCCCAGATGCGCCATAAATCAATACTTTTTGTCCAGGTTCGATATTCCCTTTTTTTAGAACCTTGGCTGCAGTTACACCTCCCCCAAGAACCGGAACTGCCTGTTCAAAAGACATGTTGGCTGGCTTTTTTTCAAGCATACCATCCTCTCGCATGCACTTGTACTCTGCATAACCCCCTAGTCCTTCCCAGAAAGTAGATGCAAATACCTCGTCACCAACTTTGAATTTTGATACATTTGCACCTACTTCTTCAACTACACCTGCTAGCTCCATGCCCAGAATGTCTTTCTTTGGTTTCGAGAAACCCAAGAATAGGCGCGCTGCGAGTTTTAGCGCAGGAGGAAGGTCGAGACTGCGCATTTTTACATCTCCAGTCGACACTGTAGTCATCTTTATTCTTATCAGAACTTCATTGTTTTTCGGATTTGGCGTTTCAATCTCTCTGACCTGTAATACTTCAGGTGGTCCGTATTTGGTAGTCACCATTGCCTTCATTCTTATCATTCCCATTATTGACACAATGCCAATTCTATGGTATCGTGATGACCACATTCCCTTTCTTGCGTCCGGTATCAGCATATCTATGGGCTTCAGCAATTTGCTCAAACGTATACTTTTTGTCAATGACTGGCTTGAGAGACCCCGCCTCAACCAGTCCTTTGATGTAAATCAGGTCTTCAAGCTTCCCGCTTGCTGAATCCCCTAGGACTCTCTTGTTGTTCCTCATTGTGGCGAGCCTGCCTTGAATACTTCTTCTTAGCATGCCTACAGAGTCCAGAAAGACTCCTCCTTCCTTTACCGCTTTCATTGCTTTACGGATTGGTAACTTTCCTACAGCATCAAAGATTGCATCATATGTTTCGCCGCTCTTTGTGAAGTCCTCCTTGGTGTAGTCGATCATCCTGTCGGCTCCAAGGTCTTTCACCCAATCTATATTGCGAGTGCTACAAACTGCAGTCACTTCAGCTCCTAGGTATTTTGCAAGTTGCACTGCATAGGTTCCTACACTACTGGACGCGCCATAAATGAGAAGCCTCTGATCCTTCTTTACATTCCCTTGTTCTATTAGGAAGAATCTTGCCGTATCCGCTCCAACAGGTATTGCAGCAGCCTCTTCGATTGAAAGATTGCTTGGCTTTAATGCAATTGAACCATCTTCTGGTAAACAAATGTACTCAGCGTAGGCGCCAAAACCAAAACCAGTACTACCAAATATCTGATCACCGGGTTTGAATCGCGTCACAGTATTCCCTACAGCTTCAACTTCTCCAGCCAATTCAATACCCAGAATTTTGATCTTGGGTCGTCTAAGGCCATTCATCAACCTAATCATAAATGGGTCTGGCTTTCTGAAGCGCCAATCGGCGGCACATACTGTTGTTGCCTGTATCCTAATCAAGACCTCGTTTTCTTCTGGAGAAGGTTTGTCTATCTCTTGAATCTGAAGAACCTCAGGAGGTCCATATTTGTCGTAAATAGCAGCTTTCATGAAGTCCCTCTACCTCTAATTACTCCATTCCTGTATTTCATGACTCACAAATCTGTAGGTAATAAATGGACCGGTTCTTGACGTCGAATAATTCGGAAATTGGGAGTGGTATGGTATGCATGGAAGTGAAACGGTCAGGAGGACATCTTCCGAATATCGCGGAGTTGTCCTATTCCAGTTGTTATTCAGATGAACTCTAGAATTACAGTACCTGAATGATCAGCAAGCTTTACTTTTGTCAAGTCTTCTCCTGATGAAGATAAGACCCTCCATTTTTCTTTCACATCATGATCATTAAAAGGCCAAGTTAGTTTGAGCGCTTCTTCAAAGGTTGAAGATTCAGAGCCCCTAATGAAAAACTCCTTTTTCGTATCTCGAATTCTTACTACCCTTGTAATATTTCCCTCGAATCCCTTTAGACTGCCT
>JBHLQM010000017.1:18283-53244 GCA_048884785.1 Candidatus Thorarchaeota archaeon
TAATGAAAAACTCCTTTTTCGTATCTCGAATTCTTACTACCCTTGTAATATTTCCCTCGAATCCCTTTAGACTGCCTCTTCTCATTTCCCTATCCTTCTGCATCATCATCAGACAAATGGTAAGTAAGGAATCTGATTTGGTGCGAATTGACATTTGCAAATTTGGTAATAGGTTTTCACATTTAATCAATTCCAAATGCAATATCTATAAATCAGAAAAGCACGGAATGCTCTGAAGATGTTGTTTTCAGTGCATGGAAATATGCTGTGCAGCTAAGATGGATTTTCGAGCAGATTCTTAAGAGAAGCACCCTCCTCCTTTATGTGTCTTTTAAGAGCTTCAATTTTGGCATATGCAAAGAATGATTCTGTGAATAATTTTGGAATCCTGAAATAGTTAATGGCTGTAAAGATACACTTGTTTCCACTTGATTCGAAGGAATATGCTCCCTTAGGATGGAATATCGAAAGCGGGAAGAATGGTTTACTTTCAGAGTATTTGAATTTCTCAACCTTCGTTGTTTTCACTTTGATTTTGAACAATTTTCCATCAAGGATTTCCTCAAAGTATGCTACTGAGTCTACCTCATGGGGACGCCCCTTGATCCACCTACATACAACATGGTCTTGTGGATGCCATGAAATATAATTGTCTTCAAGATTCTCGAAGAAATCCCACAGCTGATCAATGCTAGTTCTAATTTCAATCGAATCTTCAATTATCATCTCTTCAAAGAATTTCAAATAGAATCCTCGCATCTGTTTGTGAAGCTATCTAGTTAGACATAGAATTCAACCTATTGATGTTTCGCTTAATTTTGGATAAGAGGAATGATTTTCTTAATCAAGACGAAGAAATGTTTGTCTTGGTTCCACATACGATGTTATAATGAGTAGAATCAATTTTTCCAGGCATATCTATTCTTGTGCCATCATTGGCGGAAAACGATGATTCTTTAATCTGAAATCTCTGTGGATAGCTGAAATGGAATTGATTAAGATGGAGAAAAAACAGAGGAATAAGCTTACAGCATTGGTTCAAAGAATTCGTGCTGCCAGAAACGATCCATCAAAATTGAACGAACTCATAGAGAAATATGTCAGCGAGTATGGACGCGACGCCGACCAAATAGTCCTTGATATAATTGCCGAAGAAACCCGGCATGCTTGGTCAGAACTCGCCAAAGAGAGAGGAAGTAATTCCATCGACGATCTGCTTGATACATTATGGAAATCATTTGGTACTGTAGGTGGTGAATACACCGTGAGACGCGTAGGTGGAAAGGTGCAGATCTACGCAACTAAATGTCCAATGGCTGATACATACAGGAAGCTTGGGAAGGAAGAGTTTGGGCTTATGTTTCATTGTAGTACTGATCCACATATCGTGGCAGGTTTCAATGAGAATATGAACTTTGAAATTTCCAGAACACTAATGGCTGGAGACGAGCATTGCAATCACTGCTATTCACTGAAGTGATGTATGAGGATTAAACAGATTTCATGAGAGGTGAAGTTTTTACATCATTCCTCGATAGATCCCACCATCCGCCAGTAAGAGGGTACCGTGAATGTAGCTCGCTACTGGACTCAGAAGGAAGGAAGCGATTGCTCCGAACTCATGAGGTTCAGCGATTCTTCTAAGTGGTATGTGGTCGGTTATATTTGCGGCATCACCTATCGAGCCACTTTTTGCCTTTTGTGATGTATCAAAATTTCCAGGACATATAGCGTTGATTCTAATACCCTTTGGACCCAATTCATCAGCTAGAGTTCTCATCACTCCGATGACAGCTGTACGCAACGAGTTGGCTAGAAGATGGTTTTTTGTGGGTTGCCTTACTGACGATGATGTGTTATAGAGGATTGATGGATTCGCAGATTTCTCTAGGAGAGGAATCGCTTTACGAGTTATTCTGACCACACTCATAACAACAAGCTGGAAAGCTAGGTGCCACTCCTCGTCAGTCAAATCATTCAATGTGCCGGATTGCGGTCCTCTTGCATTGATGAAAACACCATCAAGCATACCTTCAGTTGACTCTATGCTTCTTAGTAGGAAATTCACATCCTCATTCTGTTGGATATCTGCAATAACATATCTAGCTCTCTTACCTAGCTTAGCAAGCGCTGCCTTCAATGATTCTTCTGTGCGCCCACAAATAACAACATATGCTCCTTCATTAGCAAGAGCTTGTGCAGTAGCAAAACCAAGACCCCGAGAAGCTCCAGTCACTAGAAACTTCTTTTCATTGAGACAAAGATCCATTTAGATTGCCCTGACGGAGGCTTTTCTAGTTACATTTGACTTAATCTATTAGCGCCAACCTTTGCTATTTCTTTCTTGATTCATAGTCTTCAATTGCCTTGTGAAGAGCATCAGCCGCAAGGTTGGAGCAATGCATCTTCTGAGGAGGCAGTCCATCCAATGCATCGGCAACTTCTCCTCGTGTGAGTTTCTTCGCTTCTTCAATGGTTTTACCGATTGCCATTTGCGTAGTCATAGAGGAAGTAGCGATGGCTGCAACACAACCGAATGTTTCCACCTTAGCATCAACAATAACATTGTCTTTGACTCTAATGTAGAGCCTGAGCATGTCCCCGCAGACAGGATTTCCTACCTCTCCGACTCCATCTGGATTCTCCATAGTCCCCATATTCCGCGGGTTCTGGAAGTTCTCTCTCACCTTCTCAGAGTACATTCATTGTGCCTCACAAGAAACCGCGTAGGTTCCTCTTTAGGACTTTTCCTTTCCGACACAACAAGTTTACGACAATCACCCGCGAAAATTGGATTTTCGACTATATCCTTACTATCGGTTTTCTCCATAGTCCTCATATTCCATGGGTCTGAAGATTCTGCTTCGAATACTTTATTCTCGATTGCAAGTGGCAATGAATTGACAGTCATCGATGGTATTATGCTGCAAGGCTACCATTCTTCCTCAGGAATATCATGATGATGGTCATCCTCCCCCTCGGGATTGGCAAAGTAGCGTCCATGCCTGATGGGACTGAACTCACGTAGCCTCTCAACTCCTGGCACTAGCGCATCAATGAAGGCATCGATTTCTTCTTTCGTGTTATGTCGAGAGAAGGAAACTCTAAGAGACCCATGTGATACTTCGGGAGGAAGTCCAATCGCCTTCAGCACATGGCTTCCTTGCAGAGTTTTCGAAGAACATGCTGAGCCTGTTGATACTGAGAACCCAGCCATATCAAGCTGAACAAGCATTGACTCTCCTTCGATATATTGAACTAGCATACTGAAAAGCCCTGGAATTCGTTTGTCTTGATGTCCCGTGAAGCTGATATCTGTAAGGCTTTCTTGAAGCCGTTTCTTGAGGTACACGCATAGTTGTTGAAGATGATTGACATCACTGGTGCTCCATATCTGGACGGCTCTAGCAAACCCTACAATAGCAGGAATATTCTCTACTCCGGGTCGCAACCGTCTCTCTTCATCTCCTCCCTCATGCAATCGATCTATTTTAGTACCACGCCTAATGAAGAGCGCTCCAACGCCTTTCGGTCCATGAATATGATGCGCGTCTATGGTTACAAGGTCAACCGGCATCTTCTCAGTATCAATTGGAATTTTCATGTAGGTCTGAGTCGCATCAGTATGAAATATCACATCAGCTTCTTTTGTGATTTGAGCAATCTCCTCAATAGGTTGCAGTGTACCTATCTCCGCATTGCCATGCTGGACTGAAACAAGAACTGTGTCCTTTCGGATCATGCTTTTTAGCTGCTTTAGACTAATCAATCCAAACTCATCGACGTCCAAGAATGAGATTTCATATTCAGCATCCCTCAGTCTTTCACAGGATTTTAGAACAGACTGGGTCTCTATTGGAGTTGTAATTATATGCTTGCCGCTCTTCTTGTTTGCTCGAGCCACTCCCCTAGTTGCAAGGTTGTTTGATTCCGTATCACCAGAGGTGAAAATGATAGTTCTTGGATCTGCATTCAATGAATTTGCTATGATCTTTCTGGCATTTTCAAGTCCAGTAGCTGCGCTGACATCTTGTGAGTGACTTAATTCTAGTCCTGCTGTTCCATACCATTCCCTGTAGTATGGTAACATGGCCTCAATAACTCGCTCATCTACTTTTGTTGAATTCGCATTATCAAAGTATGCCATTCTGCTCAGTCCTTACATGCCGAACATTCCTTTTCAACATGTGCGCAGTATTCTCGATGAACATCGCAGAGCGTTCCTTTATCTCTGAGTACCTCTATGATCCTGTTTATCTCTCTGGTCATTATTTCATAGACCCAATCTCCCTCGTCACGTTCCTCCCAAGCTCTCAGGATGACTTCGGCTGATTTCTTTAGCTCTGGAAGCATGTCTTTGGGTATTTCGACCTGATCTCCACGGGACCTCTTCGATTTGTTAAGTTTGTACTGGGTGACGGCAGGCTCTGTTACTCCCAACATCTGAGCAATCTGCTTTTGTGGAATCTCCTTGCCAATCATGACCCGTGCCAGTTCCCTTCTTATTGCAGGGAGTACGTACCAAACTTCCACTTCCTGTGGCATTAACCAAGTTCTTCTCTTGCTTCTCTTTGTTTTACTATCTCCAGCTGACACGGTTCGACCCTCGGGTTGACAATAGTTATTGTTTAACATAGTTAAGAACGGTGCATATAAGGCTGACGGCGCAGACATTGATTCAACCGCAATTATTGAGCGGTGTGCTTCCGCATTTGGGTGAGAGATTCAATGATAGAACACACATCCGTTCTAAAAGCCGCAGAAATCATACTTTCATCTGACTACCTAATTGCTCTTACTGGTGCTGGAATTTCAAGCGAATCAGGTGTTCCCACTTTCAGAGGAGCTGATGGTCTATGGAGGAATTATGATGCAATGCAACTGGCAACTCCGGAAGCATTTAGAAAAGATCCAAAGCTGGTTTGGGAATGGTATTCTTGGAGACAAGGATTGATACTCGGATGTGAACCGAACTTAGCACATCTTACACTAGCAAAATGGGAAGCCAAGAACGTGCTGCGGGGGCTTATTACCCAAAATGTTGACAATCTGCATTCAAGGGCTGGTTCGAAGAACATCATTCAGGTGCATGGTAGTATTTTCAAATTAAAATGCACTGAATGCGAATTCAAGGGCGACTTGACTGCTCCACCCAAAGACATTCCATTGTGCTCTGCATGTGGTTCATATTTGAGACCTGATGTAGTTTGGTTTGGCGAGAACCTTGACTATCACATAATGAGTCAAACATACAAGGAGCTAGACCAAGCTGACACAATCCTTGTAATCGGAACATCAGGAATCGTTCAGCCTGCCGCTTCATTTCCACTAATAGTTAGGCAACATGGCGGAAAAATAATAGACATCAATATTGAGCCCACATCGATAAGCAATTTTGCTGAGGTTTATATCACTGGGAAAGCAAGCGAAGTTCTTCGAGAGATTGACCTAGCTCTTGATTTATGAATGTCACCTCGGCAAGAGATAAATGTCAGGATAACGCGACAAAAGGGGATGAGCTCCGCCATGAGAATTCTTATCACAGGAATAACCGGTTTCATTGGACGGAAACTAGCAGCGCGTCTTGTAGAATCCGGATACGAGATAGTGGGGTTGATTCGATCCACAAGCAATACCGCAGGTCTACCTCAAGGCATTGATTTTAGAGACGCGGATTTGCTATCCGTTGAAACCCTTGAACCTGCTGTTAAAGGCGTTGATGTTGTCATCCATTTGGCCGCATATTTTGATTTCTATCCTTCCGATGTCGGCTTGCTATATCGTACTAATGTTGAAGGTACTAGGAATCTCATGAATGCTTGCGTAGGAACTAAGGTGAAGCGCTTTATTTATTGCTCAACAACAGAGGTTATTGGACCAGTGACATATCCTCCAGGGACTGAGAATACAGAGTTGCTGCCACAATTTGACTATTCTAAAAGTAAGAAGATGGCTGAGGAAATAATTCGAGAAATCACAGAAGATACCAATCTTCCGCACATAATTTTGCGTCCAACTGGGATTCTTGGAGAAGGTGACACATATACAATCGTTGAGCTACTTGAAACATTAAACAAAGGCCAAATCCCAATAATACCTGGAGATGGTAACAAACACATCATGTATACTCACATAGATGATGTTGTAGATGCATTTGTAGCTGCTATTTCATCAGCTTCTGCTTTGAATAACACCATAATCATCTGTCCAGATAAACCGATGAGCTATAATGAAGTGTTCTCATTCTTGGGAGAATCCTTAGGTGTAAAAGCTCCTACACGAAGAGTACCAATTAGTCTTGCCAAAGCTGGAATTGGATTGATGAGTCCAATCAAAAACCGACGTCATACAACTTTTCTATGGCATATGAAGACAATACAGAGTTTGGATGAAGAAAGATGGTACTCGAATGAGAAGGCCAGAAAACTTCTCGGTTGGTATCCGAAAATCACAATTCAGCAGGGACTCATTCGACAAATTGAATGGGCCTGGAAAGAGGGGCTCCTAGAAAAAAAGAAGGTATAGAACCATGGACCCGATGCTTGGTTTTTTGCTAATAATTGCACCAATCATACTTGCAGTGATACTTCTGATAGCTCTCCATAAAGCAGCTGATACAACTGGTGTGATTGTGTGGCTTGTAACTGTTCTTATAGCAGTCTTTGCTTTCCAGACTGATATAGGCGTAGTCTTGATTGCCAGCATTGTAGGGATAGTGCGTTCTTTTCCAATATCACTGATGGTTGCCACATCAATCCTCATGATGACCTATATGCAAGAAACTGGAGCCTTGGGACGGCTAATTGTTTTCTTCAAAACCCTTGGAGGTGGAAGTCGACCTATGCAAATAATGCTGATTAGCCTTGGATTGGGTCTTTTCCTAGTAGGAATTGGGGCAACACCAGTTTCTATGCTTCCGCCTGTTATGCTGGCACTCGGGTTTTCTCCTCTGGTGGCTGTAGCCCTTCCCTCAATTGGATATGATCCGCTAACAACATATGCGCTTTTGGGAGTACCTGCCCAAGTCTTCACTGATGTATATTCATCGGTTTCAGGGAGTCCCATTGAACTATGGTTTGCTGGATCCGTATTTGCATCTTTTATGCCAGTTGTATCTATTGGAATTGCAGTTGCAATGCTTTGGATTGCAGGTGGGAAGAAGCTTCTCCTAAACAGGGAAGGTCTCTTTTTGGCAATTATTGCTGGAGGCACTGCAGGGATTACTGCAATAATATGCAACCTTGAAGTTGTTAATTTGACTAGACTTACAAACGTAGTTGCTGGAGCTGCGGTACTGGCTGTTCTTTATGTGTACAACAAACTCTCCAAGAAACCATTTCTAGACCGAACACAGTTGAGTGGCAATGATCATGAAACCGAGAAATCTATGAGCCTTATTCGCGCTAGCATTCCCTGGGTAGTTCTTGTCATCCTCTCTCTGGTAACGACACTAATAGATCCAATTAGGCAATTGCTTGCAGTTCAGCTAGATTTAGCAATTAACTTTGGCCAGTATCAGGGTGCTGACCTTGGAATTAGAAATCTTACAATCAGCACCAAATTCCTCTGGCAGGCATATACGTTGATGCTTATTGCTACGCTAGTATCAATGCCCTTCTTCAGAAATGACAAACAAGTCTTAAAGAACACTTTCAACAAATTTCTCAAGCGGGCTCCGCGTCCAGTTTTGGCAGCAGCCATATTCTTTGCGATGGCTGAAGTAATGAACTTCAGTGGCTTTGTTCCAGACTTAGGGGGAATCTGGGTGTTTCCGGTTGATCCGACAAACAATATGGTCTATCTGCTTGCGTCTCTCACATCGGCATCTCTCGGAATGGCGTACCCCCTCACAGCTGCTTTTCTTGGTCTTCTGGCCGGATTTATTTCCGGGTCGGAAACTTCGGCTATTGCAATGTTTACAAACTATCATTATCAGGCTAGCACTGCGATTGGAGCAAATGCAATCGTCGTGGCTGCGTCTAATGGAATAGGTGGGGGTCTTGCAAGTGTTCTTAGCCCTGCCAAAATACAGAATGCCGCAGCAGTGATTGATCAGATTGGTATTGAAGGACAGGTCATCAAATATGGTGCTGTTGTAGCTCTATTAATGACGCTTTCGACCGCGATGTTGACCATGATATGGGCCTTTGGATGACAACTTGATATCTGGTACTTTCTTCATTAGAAAATCGGAAAAGACCAGCCCTTTCTGCATCGGAAAGCCATATCAATTAGATATACAATAATATATATCATCTAATTGGAGGTATTCGCTTGACTAACCACGCAAAAGAAAATGCCGTGCAACATGCAAAAATCATGGCCATGATCTATGTGGCGCTCTCTCTCTTCATGGCGCTTCTCTACTTCGCGTCTGGATGGATATCTACAGGAACAATTGATATGAGAACTAGGGCATTCACTCTCGGATTCGTCGCTGCACTCATGCTGGCTCTTGTTGGGTTTCAGATGTTGAAGTGTCTATTTCATTCAGGACTAAATCCTGTGACAATATCACTTTTCGGTATCCTGAATGTGCTCTTCATTGCTATGCAGCTTGCAGTTCTTGCAGACTTTACAGTGCCAGATAGTCCAGAATTACCTATTACGTTGGTTGTTTTTTATCTCATGTTGGCTTCGATTGGTATTATTGTTCTTATTCTTTGGATGGCATGGAGTTGGATGAAAGAGAGAAGGGCTCCCTAGGATTTACAGATTCCTACGCACCAGTCAAACGCCAAAACACACGCAAGTATATCAGGGACCCAGTTTCAGTTTTCATCCATGTGTCTTCAGCATATCACTGGCAATATCTATGCAGACGTATCAGGCAAGTATGGTGGTAACTTTGGAGCCGTTGTTCTGCAGGATCAGGTAGTTATGATTGACTCCGGGATGATTCATACACATACTGCCAAGGTTCGGGATTGGATTGACTCACAATTTCTACTACCTGTTACAAAGCTCCTGTATACACATTCGCATAGTGATCATGTCTTTGGAGCGCAGGGTTTGGGCGAATTAACAAGAATAGGATCTAAGGCGATGAGTGATATTTGCATTAGGAACCTTGATGATCAATGGAAGAGTGAAACGATATTGAGCAATGCTGAATCACGGAAAGAAGAACGCCCAGAGCTTTGGGCTGCAGTTCAAAACCTCACTCTGAAGTTACCCGATTTGGTGTTTGAAAAGCGAATCACTATTGGTGCTTTTGAAGAATTAACGCTTCAGCATATAGGAGGGCATACGGCTGGTTCCTCCGTTGTCATCTCCAAAGATGAGCATGCAATATTCATTGGAGACCTCATATTCAATGGGGTGTTTCCGTACGCCGGTGATCCCACCTGTAATCCTGATGTATGGATATCAGCCCTTGAGGAAATTGGTGCGAGCAATTTTGACTACATCATCCCTGGCCATGGTCCTCTATGTGACAATGAAGCGCTGCAAAGTCACATTGAGTTCTTTCAGAAACTACGTGAATCAGTGAAAGATGCTATAAATGCAGGAATTTCAGCTGACGAGTATCTCAACCGAAACATGATGCCAGAATATTATGAAGAAGGCTTGAGCCATAGAGGTCCAATAACAATTCATCGCTTCTTCGATTTCTACTCCTAGAGGAATGCAAGATGCGATTGCTTGAGAGCATAAATGTTGGAAACCTTGAGCTTGAGAATAGAATCATTCTACTGGCAACGCACCTTGGGTATTGTTCTGAAAATGGTATAGTGACCGATCGTATAATTGAATTTTACAGAGAACGCGCGAGATTTCGACCTGGCTTGATAGTTGTTGGGGGGTGCTATACCGAAAAAAGAGGAAGAAGCGGTCCTACTATGATTGGCATCTCTAGTGATGACCATATCGAGGGTCTCAATAGATTGACCTCTGCCATTCATGATTATAATGTGCCGGCTGCAGCTCAGCTATATCATGCAGGTCGGTATTCTCATGAGATATTCATAGGGGAGCAGCCAGTTTCTGCATCATCTGAGTACACGAGATTGACTCGGACAACTCCTCGTCCTCTTTCTATTGATGAAATTGCTGCAACCGTCGAGAATTTTGGACTAGCCGCGAGAAGGGCACAGAATGCTGGCTTTGACGGGGTTGAAATCATCGGATCCGCTGGCTATATAATTAATCAATTTCTAGCCCGTGCAACGAATAAAAGAACTGATGAATATAATGGAGACCTTCGTGCAAGAGCCAGATTCGCATTGGAAGTTATAGAATCAGTAAGAAAGCATGTCGGAGATTCCTACACAGTAATCTATCGAATGAGTGGCGATGATTTTGTTGAGGACGGGACCACTCTGAAAGATAACCGGATGATAGCACCTTGGCTAGTTGATGCAGGAGTGGACTGCATTAATGTAACCGGAGGATGGCATGAAACTCGTGTTCCTCAAATCACTATGGATGTACCTCGTGGACACTATTCCTATCTTGCTGAAGGCATTGCAGAAGTAGTAGATGTCCCGGTAGTTGCCTGCAATCGAATAAATAGTCCAACAGTTGCTGAGAAAATATTGCAGCGAGGAAAGGCTCGTCTTATCGGTATGTCTAGAGGATTCATAGCAGATCCAGAAATAATGGAGAAAATAAGGAACTCACGTTTTGATAGCATACGTACATGCATAGGATGTAATATCGGATGTCTGGACCAGGTGTTTTTGTTGGAACCTGTGGTCTGCTCCATCAATCCCATTGCTGGGTATGAGGGGCAGCGCGCATTGGGGACTAGGGCTGAAGGAAGAATTGCTGTAGTAGGAGCTGGTCCTGCTGGGATGGAAGCCTCGCGTGTGCTTCGCATGCGTGGCTACGACGTAACTCTTTTTGACAAAAGCTCACGTCCCGGAGGCCTCTTGAATCTTGCTTCCAAAGTACCACTAAGAGGGGAATTTGCGACCTATTGTGTTCATATGTGGAGAGAACTCAAACGACTTGGGGTGAATCTCGAGCTTGGAACAAAAGCCACAATTGAGATACTTCAAAATGGCGGCTACGATGCTGTCGTTTGTGCTACTGGTACAATTCCTGCCGCTCCAGCAATTGAAGGGGTTGAGTCACCCCACGTGACATCTGCATATGATGTTATGTCATCTGGTGCTGATGACTTGGGCAGAGTTTCGATTCTAGGAGCCGATTCACTTGGCTGTCACGCGGCATTATACTTGTCGTCAAGAGCAGATTCTATTGATCTATTTGCCTTGGGCGATGTAGTGGGAGAAGACATTGGCATATCAACAAGATGGGTAATCCTGCAGGCTCTCAAAAATAGAAATGTCACCATCCACAAAAATGTGGAGATCTCTCAAATCACATCAAATTACATCATGATAGAGGGCAATGACGATACCATTCTCCTTGATGCAGATACTGTTGTTGTCGCAGCGAAGCCTCAACCGAGAGTAGAGCTATATGATTCATTGATGGACCTGGATATCAGAGCTGTACTAATCGGTTCAGCTCGAAAGAGCATGAACCTGCTGGATGCAGTACATGATGCATTCCTCTTTGCCACTGATTTCTCAATTTAAACCGCAACAGGTCAATGTGATTCCCTGCCTAAGCGGATACTCTTATAGGCCTAGCAGTGAGTTTTGAAATAGTTCTGGAATATGGAGTATGCACTGAAGTGTCCATTGACAACGAGTTTACACCTAGAGTAATCAGCTATCCAACATTCACTGAGCTTTCAGCTATTCTCTCCAGTCACTTTGAAATCCTATCAAGCACAATTGAGTATGGCATGCCAACTTTTCTCTACAGATGGAGCAGCGCTGAAGTTCCAAAACCTGAAGTGCAGCGCAAGGTGTTTGATGAGATACACGCTAAAGCAGATACTCTGAATTTGTGGTCTGTCATTCGTTGGTCAGACGAGGCCCAGAAAGTATACTATACAAGATTCATACCGCAGGAACGTCAACCGAAAAGCGATATACGTATCAATTATGCCCTTTTCATTGCTACACTTGCCGCTATTGCAATAGGTGGATTCTTGCAGGCAACAAGTATAGTTTTTCTTACACTTTTCTATCCTAATGGCTATACTATATGGGATATCGCATTTACTACTGGGATATTCATATTGGCGTTAATGGGGATTATAGGGACTCATGAAATGGGGCATTATCAAATGGCGAAAAGACGAGGTATAGATGCCACTCCTCCGTATTTCATTCCCGGACTACCTCAGATAGGAGGTACCTTTGGAGCTTTCATTCAGCAAAAGAGTCCTCCAAAGGACCGAAGTGCTTTATTTGATCTCGGAGTTGCTGGACCGTATGCGGGATTCGCAGTAACCTTGGTTGCGTTAATAGCCGGATTCCTACTTTCTGTACCAGTAACTGCTGAGCAAATTGCGGCAATCGATAACACGTTTCCAGGTATGTCCGGTGGACTTCCAGTTCCATACCTCTTTGTAATTCTAGAGCTTTTCTTTGGCGGGCTAGTTCCTCCTGGAGGCACAATATATCTGCATCCTGTTGGTTTTGCAGCCTGGGTAGGCTGCCTAGTTACTGCATTGAATCTCTTTCCTGCAGGACAGCTTGATGGTGGTCACGCCCTGAGAGCGATAATTGACGAGAAGAAGCAGAAGTATATTGGTTTTGGAGCTATTGCTGTCATGTTTCTCCTTGGGTTTTACCTGATGGCAATTTTGGTTCTTGCCTTGGGTGCGGCTGGCGGTCATCCGGGTGCGCTTGATGATACAGTACCTGTGACGAAATCTAGGGTCATTATATTCATAGTTGCGATGATAATTCTGGCCCTAAGTATTCCACCTCTGGGTTTGACACTCTTTTAGTAATAAGCCCCATCAATTAATACTTGAGTCCAGTATTGAATTAGAGGAAGCTTAGCTTCCTCCATCTCTATGGGAAAAATCAAGTTTCATGTTTAGTTATTAGTCAATATCCCAGTCTTCTCCTTCTGGAATACGCATAACGCCAAGCTCTAGTAGGCGATCCATGACTTTGTGTGCAGCCTCATCAATCTGAGGTTCGAATTTGGCACCAGTAATGACAAGCTTTCCAGATCCAAATAGAAGGATGACTACCTTTGGATCTCTCATCCTATAGATGAGACCCGGGAATTGCTCTGGCTCATACAGAGTATTCTCGAGTTTCATGGCCGCTAATTCGAGATTCAGTTCAGCGCCTAGGCTAGCACTTGCCACAATATTCTGCACAACAATGATTGGTTTGCCAGTGATTTCGATTCCCGCCTCTTTAATATTCTTCACAATTCTATGAACTGCGCGTTTTGCTTCCTTCTCGCTCTTTGCACCGGTGCAGACCATCTTACCTGAATTGAAAATCAGAGTTGCAGTCTTTGGCTTCTTAAGTCTATATACCAAACCTGGGAACTGTTCAGGATCAAATTCAACATTGGGCATTGTTGCGGCGATCTCATCCAGGTCAAGCCTCTGATTTAAAATAACTGAGGCAACAACATTCTCTATTTTTGTGATTGGGGTTGGTCGGGGCATAAAAATTCAATCTCCTACTTTATAAGGGCCTCTTTATAAAGGGGTTAGAATTTTGCCTTATAAAGCTGCGCAATAAGGTCATTGGACCTTAAGAAAAAAGATGGAGCGTCATGCTCCACCACTTTATCTTCTTTTGATAGCTACTACAACGAGAATTACTAAAACTACTGCCGCAACGCCAATGATGAGAAGAGTTGTGGAATCAAGAGGAAGGTTTAAACTGCCCGGAACAGCCAACTCGAAATATTCGTCTGCCTGAGATGTATAATCCATGTATACCTTATAGTATTCCGTAACTCCATTCGTCTTTGATACGTAGAGAGTAGTTGTCTTTGTAGCACCTGTAAATTGCTCGACATAAATGTACCCCCACTGGCCAGCATTATTCACAATTGTAACATCGCCCGTTGCTGATTCAGCAGATTCCTCCAGAAGTTGCGTGAGGAGTGACCAGTTGCCAATTGGGCACATTACTATCCAGTATGGAGTGAATCCCAGAGGCGTTCCATTCTCATAAAAACCTGAGATGTAAGACGTGCTAAGTATGGCATTTGAAATACTTGTTACTGTGTCTGGGATAGGTGGAAGTGACGTTACTTCGATGTAGATGTTTTTGGTGCCTTGCTCATATGATATCTGCGTTCCTGCAACAGTAAATGTATAGTGAAACTTATCTCCCACATTGAAACCCCATTCAAGACCTTGCGTGTTTGTAGCATTCACGTAAGTCATAGGCAAAAGAAACAGGGTCCCAATGATTAGTGCAATTCCAATTACCTTCAATGAAAAACCCCCAATCGATTTCTGAACTGCGTTTCCCTACAATCCACTAAATAACTCTTGCTGGGAAATGAAAAATGCAGTTACAAGATTGATCAGCTTTAGAGAAGTACACCGTTTAGTACACGCGACTAGAGAGGATGGAGCAAAACGCTTCATTATTTCATCTTCTTTTGATAAACACTACAACATGAATTAATACTACTGCTGCTCCTACACCAATGATGAGGAGAGTCGTGAGGTCTATTGGAAGACCTGCAGGAGCCGCCATCTCGATGTACTCGTCTTCCCCAGATGAATAATCCATATGCTGTTTGTAGTATGGTAGGCCACCACTGGTCTTTGATAGATGGAGGGTGGTTCTCATTGATAGCCTCCAATGGAGTACATATCCAAGCATTCTCTAGAAATCTCCCGCTGGAACCAAGAGATCTAATATCAAGATTGTTATAAGACATAGTACAATTTCTGAAGTTCACCGTGTTTGGTGAATAGATATGAACTCAAACAAGGGAATGATGCCAACACTATTCATAGGACATGGTTCCCCCATGAATGCTATAGAGAATAACAAATTCACGAAAGGATGGGAGGACATCGCAAAAGCAATCCCAGAACCTTCCGCAATTCTCTGCATCTCTGCTCATTGGTATATACCAGACACTAGAATTGGTGGAATGGACTCTCCACGAACAATCCACGATTTCTATGGTTTTCCTCGTGAATTGTATGATCAGCAATATCCTGCTCCTGGAGCTCCAAAGTTGGCCAGTGAGGTACAACACTTAGTACATTCGACAAGAATCACTTCTGATGCGAATTGGGGACTTGATCATGGCACTTGGTGTGTACTAAAGAAGATGTATCCAAAAGCTCATCTTCCCACAACACAGCTTAGCATTGACTACACAAAATCACCTCAACAACACTATAGAATCGCCCAAGAGTTGATAGAGCTGAGAAAACAGGGAGTTCTCATCCTTGGAAGCGGCAATTTAGTCCACAATCTCGCACTTGCTCGGCTTGATAGATTCGATTCTGTATTCGATTGGAATGTTGAATTTGACCAAAAGATGGTGGAATATTTGCAAACCGGAAATCATCATGCCATAATTGAATACTCAGCATTGGGTGAATTGGCGAGGAAGGCTCACCCAACTCCAGATCATTTCCTGCCACTAGTCTATGTTCTAGGTGCAACGTCATCAGAGGAAGAAGTACATGTCTTTAACCAATATTACATGGCGGGCTCTCTTTCAATGACTTCGATAAGAATTGGATAGGCACCAAAACTGACAAAAGAATCTTGGTGTCCCTATTCCAACTGCAATTTAGGAGGACATTTCATGAAAATGGAAGAGTCTGAATACATGGGATATGATGGTACTCAGATGTTTATGCGGGTCTGGAGCCCTCAGCAACAACCAAAGGCTGTGTTGCTGGGCTTCCATGGTCTAGGTTCCCACAGTGGCCTGATTTCACATGTGGGGGAATTCTTTGCGAATAGTGGATATCTTTTCTATGCACCTGATATGCGAGGATTTGGCCACTATTCCGGAATAAAAGGTCATGTGGATTCTTTTGAGGAATATAACAAAGATATGGAAAGCCTGGTGGCATTCATAAAGCTCAAACACCCCTCCCTCAAGCTCTTTCTCTATGGGCATTCGCTTGGAGCGCTGTGGATTGTCTTGTATGTAATGGAGTATCAGGAGGGAATCGATGGAATTCTTTTGCCATCTTTAGCAGTATCAGAGCGTCTTAAGATAGGAACCGCCACAAGATCCATCATGAAAGTATTATCGAAAGCAAATGTCAAGAAGCATTTCGATACCGGATTAGACTTGGACCTCATCGCTCGCAATCCAGAAGTGGTTAAAAGGAATAAAGAGGATCCTCTCCGTTTTGATATGGTCACTCCGAGGATGGCAGCAGAGGGACTTGCAGCTAGGGCAAGAGCGTTTGCTAATGCACAATTAGTGACTGTACCTGTTTTTGTCCTACAGCCCAGTGAGGATTTGATTTTGATACCTGAGGAAAACAAGAATTATTTCGATCGGATTGCTTCAAAGGACAAGACTTGGAAACAATATGATGGTTTATATCATGAACCATTCCAGGACGAGGGAGGGGATGAATTACTGAAGGATATGGCGGCTTGGCTCGACGAACGCACCTAGTGATTTGTAGGCTCTCAACTGTATCTGCTCGGCAAAAAGCGTATATATTCGCCTACTGAGCTTATTTCATGAATACCACCCTTCTTACGACGGCCGTTCGTGCATGGCTTATGGAAACATTGGTTTCCGGATTCAACTTCTTTGTTCTGATGGGTCTAATTTACGAGCCGTTATGGGGTGAGTTAGCCGCACATCAAGTGGGAATGACTACGAGAATCGTGTACATCTTCGTGTTTGCATTCCTTCTTCTTCGCTATGTAAAGAAATACGCCACTTTTGACCTAGTTCAGGTCGGACTGCTCTGGTTGGTTTTGGAACTGGTGTTTGAGTGGGGAGGCAGTTTCCTTATTGGCCGCCCAGTGGCTGAGATACTCATTGGATGGAACGTCTTTGCTGGATATATGTGGCCTTATGTATTGGCTGCATACTTATTATCCAATCTTGTTGTTGGTTTAGTCCTGAAGCCCGGGAAGAAGGATTTGGGCAATCTAAAGTAGTCCCTATGTCTAGGTCGAAATCATTCATCTTGATTGAATCGTCTTGAGTCTATCCTTACATTCGAAAGAATGACATCTGAAGCAGATGAGATTCAATGCATGACCACTATATCAAAAACTGACTATACCGGATTCTCAATAGCAGCTTAAATAGAAAATTGAATGCGAGAAGTTCACAAAGCACTGTTTTAGCATGGTGCTCTTGTTTATGAAACAGAAAATAAATTGAGGTAAATCGAAATCCAAATGAACGCGCAAAACACGATGGATGACTCAGACAAGTGGATGTACAAAGTAGGCGGTATATCTGGACTTGTGGTATTTGTAGGGTATTTCATTATCATTGCCCTATATATCGTAGCATTTCCACCGAATGGAACCGAGGAGAAACTCATTTTCTTCGCTGAGCATGCGACTGAGTGGTGGTCTATAATCGGTCTCTCCGTCTTAACGAACTTTCTCCGCTTGCTTGTGTTTTTCTCGCTCTACCTTGCTTTGAAAGGAATTAACCGAAACGCGGCACTAATAGCAGTCGCATTCGAGGCACTGTTTGTTGTCTTAGAGTGCTCAACCAGCTATGGGACATTGTATCCCGCGTTTATGAATCTCAGTAGTCAATACGCAACAGCCACCAGTGATGCCCAACGGGCAATCTTCGTCACAGTTGCAACTTATGTAGATGCGGCACTAAATTCCGGCTTTCTAGGAATCTATGCAGTACTCGTCCCCGCCATCAGCTCTATTGTAATCAGCTTTGTCATGCTGAAGGGAATCTTCAATAAAGCTACGGCTTACTTGGGCTTCATCTCAGGCATACTAGCAATTGTTTCAGTTGTGGGTGCCTATTTCATTAGCGCTCTGAGTAATGTTGTAATCATCGCATCCATGTTATCTATGGTCTGGTTTTTGCTTCTTGGCTACAGATTATACAGACTCGGTCAGGGAGCGAATTAGAGGTAGATATATTCTGCAGTATACGCAGCTAAACCTTGCTGCACGCAAATTGCAGATTTGGGTGGTGACTACAAAATCAAAATATGTTGAACATCGTCCATTGGACGATGTTCTTCCTTTCCCGATCGCGTCGAAATATATTGAACATCTTGCTATACATTTGGTTCAATTACTTTGATTAAAGAGAAATGGATTTGATTGTCCAAATCCCGATACACTTACATTAATGTAGAACGTTCAATCCTAGAATAGATATGTATTGGAGTGTTTCGGATGGAGCGAGTAATTGACAAGTATGGGTGGATTGTGTTCCTAGCTTTGGGTCTCTTGTGGTTGGTGGTTGGATTGTACCAAATCTTTCTTCCCCGCGAATTAGCTGTAGAAGACGTTCAGCTTGTATTGAACCTGGAGTTGAGTGAGCTTGAGTGGTCGAGTCCGGTGGCCATGGAATTCGTGTACTGGCTATACGGGAGTCTGGGTCTCCTCAAGGTAAGTTGGTCCCTCTTTGTCTTAGCAATAACCCTGACTGGCTTTCGGAGGGGAGAAAAATGGGCTTGGTACACCCTGTGGTTGGTGCCTGCTCTTTTGGTGAGCACTGGACTCTTCAACACTTTCTATATTGGTGATGCCTCTCAGATGTTGCAGTGGATCCCGATTCTAAGTCTATCGCTAGTGGGGCTGTTCCTTCCGTACAGGAAGTTCTTCCCCAAATAACCCCGAGTGTGTTTGGCTTTTGACATTGAGTAGAGAAAGCTGATGCGTTGAATCCTTGAACCTAAGTGGTGCGACAAGGGTAGATAGGCTTCGTGATTTGGAAGACGAACATGATTGAGTTTTATCATGATACTCTAATTGGACTATGAAAAGCCTTTTATGCTCCACACAGGTTCGACGCGCCAAGTAGTACGATGGTCATTGGACACGCCGTCTAAGACCGAAGAGAGTGACATTGGATGAACAACCAACAGAAAGTCTTTACATTTTTCCTAGTCTTTCTAGTGCTGACTAGTTCGACAACGCCAATGGCGGTTGTTCGCGATAATGCTGCCATTGTCTCACCAGCAAGTGTTCCAAAGGTAGTTGCGGACACCACTCTGATTGTTGAGAATGAAACAATTAATTACAATCAGGCTTTCAATGACGATGACTTTGTATTTCATGTGTACAATGGCACCTCTGTGATTGCTCTTGCCAACGTTACCCTATACAACAACACAGACCTGGTGAAGTATGACTCAAAACTCACGGTTGGTGATGGTTCTGCGGTATTCTACAATGTACCTCAGGGAATCTGGGAGTGGAATGTAACCTGGTCTCTTGCACCAGGTGTATTTGTAAATGGTACAATGGTTTCTAATGGACCAGATGCAGTCGTAGACTTTGAACTCGGGAACTTAGATTGGCAAAACAATGATGATGATATTCTAGCTACGGTCACAGATATTGATGGCAACCCTGGAACGGGACTTAATTTCTCTGTTTATTCACGAGATACCAATTCTACATATGATGAGATTATACTTGGGGCTAGTGGAATTGCCAATATAACCAATATTCCAGAAGGCAACTATACTTGGTATCTAACGGTTCAGACAGGAGATTATGCGGGATATGTCATTGACTCCGAGAATTTCATAGCCGATGGCACAACGATTGAGGTCTGGATAAGACCTTTGGGGAACTTTGCAGGTAACCCTGGCTACTATGATCTTGAGATTTTCACGTACTTTGAAACTTCTCACTTTCCACTAGAAGGAGCACTAGCAAATCTTACTTATTATAATGGAACTGAAATTGACCATCAGTATACTCCTGCAAATGGAACCGTCACATTCCTAGATCTGCCTGTTGCCTTCGTTAACTGGACAGTGTCGTACCTAGGAACCCAGATTTGGAGTGGCTACAGGAATCTCACAACTATTAGCACAGATATACGTGCGCCCATCCTGACCACAGCCAATTCGACTGTAAAATACCTGTATCAGACTGAAAACATTACAGTGACATGGTTTGTTGAGGATGAGTTCCCTTCACAGCTCAAGATGTATGTAGGTGCCACTCTTAACGAAACAATCACATGGACAAATCAAACAAGCTATACTTTCAACGCGACCGGCTTTGAGATTGGCATCTATGAACTCAAGCTCGTGGCCCTTGACCTGAACACCAATACCAATGAGAGTATTGTATCCCTTAGGGTCTTTGAGAATGTCACTCCAACCATTGAAGGTCCTGATGATATTGAATTCTACTTCTCAGAATCTGGCAAATCACTCAGGTGGAATTTCACTGATGATTGGCTTGATTCCTATGTAATCTATCGCAACAATTACGGAATTGAGAATGGAACTCTAGATCGCGAGGCACCATTCCATGTTGTCTCTCTTGACGGTCTAGCAATTGGTGTTTACAATTATTCCCTTTGGATTAATGACACCAGTGGCAACTCCGTCTTCGACAATGTCACGGTGACAGTCAAAATTGACGACATAGCACCAGTTATAACATATGAGCCTCCTGCAGTGTACTATGCAAGGGGCGATAGAAACATAGTCCGAAATTGGACAGCCCAAGATGAATTCAAGGAGAGATACACCATTACTGTCGACAGCATACTAGTTGTTGATGAAGAATGGACTTCAGAGGCTATTGAGTTCGATTTCTGGGGTCTAACCGAAGGTGAACATGATGTTGTCCTAACCGTTTCCGATATTGGAGGAAACACAGCGACATCTACCGTCAAGGTCTATGTTGGAATGCCTGTAGCCATTACCGCTATGGTTGGTACGGTCGGAATAGTTGCAATAGTTGTTGTCATCGGTCTGCTATTATGGTACTTCAAATACCGGTAGTTCTGATTGACGGCCTTTAGTTGGCCGTCAACCTTTTATCTTCTCAAACGCGCCGACTGAAGAGTCCATCCAAAAGGGATGGATAATTCAGATTACGGTGTCTATTATGAGGTACATCCATGTGCGTGACGTACTTGATGGAAAATTCGAAGGAAAAAAAGTCCGTTTAAGAGGATGGGTTCATAGAATCCGAAAACAGACCAAGATGACTTTCGTAATACTTCGTGATCCCTCAGGTATTGTTCAAACGGTTATAAAAGAAAGCGCTGTTAGCGTGGGCGAATACGCCGATGTTAGCAGGATGTTAATAGAATCTCTCATCCTCCTCGAAGGAGTAGTAAAAGCTGACTCTAGAGCCGAGGGAGGATATGAAATCCAAGTAGAAAACGTGAAAGTTTTACATTTCGCAGAGGACTTTCCGATTACCGAGAACCAAAGCACCGAATTCCTTAATGATAATAGACACCTATGGATGCGCTCTCGCAAGATGAGCAATATTCTGAAAGTAAGGGATGAGGTGTTCAGAGCGGCAAGAGAATACCTACGAAAGCAAGGTTTCTATGAAACCACATGTCCCATGTTTGTATCAACGATGGGTGAGGAAGGAGCAGAGCTCTTCGAGGTTGACTATTTTGACCGCAAGGTATACCTCACGCAGACAAGCCAGATGCACTTGGAACCACAGCTCTTTGCCATGGAGAAAGTTTTCATTCTGGCTCCATCATTTCGAGGTGAAAAGTCAAGAACAAGAAAGCACCTGACTGAGTTCTGGCACCTTGAAGTTGAAGAGGCATGGTGTGACCATGAGTGCAACATAAAACGACAGGAAGAACTCATTGCGCACATGTGCCATGCTGTAGCAAAGAATCGCCCGCACGAACTGGCTGAACTGAACATTGACCCAGAAAGGCTTTGGAAAATCAAGCCACCCTTTGAGCGCATGACCTATGAAAAGGCAGTTAAAATATGCCAAGACGCAGGGTTGGATATTCAATGGGGTCAGGATATCAGAACAGAGGCGGAAGAAATCTTGACGAAAGATAGAGATACGTTCCTCTTCATTGAGTATTATCCAAAGGAAATCAAATCATTCTACATGAAGAGCAACCCAGAGGATCCTCGAACCTACAAGAATGATGACCTTCTGGCACCCCATGGATATGGCGAGGTGATAGGAGCAAGCCAAAGAGAAGATGATGGTAATCTAATAATTGAGAACCTTCGCAGAATTGGCGATGATCCAAAGAAGTATGAATGGTACCTTGATCTTAGGAAATACGGGAGTGTAGAACATTCTGGCTTCGGCGTGGGAATGGACCGATTGATTACTTGGATGCTTGAATTAGAGCATATACGGGATTGTGTTCCATTTCCAAGAACTGTCAGTAGAATCTATCCCTAGAACGGGAGGTTTTTTCCCGTTCCTTCTTTCCATACTTCCTATGTTTCTGGTGATTCGTCTTTAGCTTTCTTTTGAGCTATAAGCTGAGCTTGCTGTATCCTCATTAATCTATATGAATAGATGAGGCCTGCTAGTCCAATGATTGATATAAGCAACCAGACAGGACTTGAAAGCGGATGTGAAAATGCCAATGTGAGGATGTAAACATTGAGAAAGAAGAAGAAGATTCCAAAAGAAACAATTACTGCGTAAAATGATGAAGGCATCTCAAGCAGACTCATTCAAACCACCTAATTTTCTTCACTCGTCATACAATATAGAGGTTGTCCATCAAATAGCGACGCATAATGGAATGCAGATTAGACTCGCAGCTTAACTTTGTGGACTAGTTTTCTGTTTCATTGTTGTTCTCATAATCCATCTCATTGTTATTCTCAAATTCCTCTGCGACCAAGGGACTTACAAGAAGCCCCTCAGATGTTGCTTTGAGGACAACCCGCTTCCCAAGACCTGCCAGTCTTCTAATCGTTTCAGGAATGACCATTCTTCCTTTAGCGTCTATCTCTGTAATATCACCATAGAGCGTGTGCTTTTGCCCTTCAATAAGTCCGTCTCTAATGCGAAGAACCCTGTCAGCAATAGCGGCAACTCTTGGATTATGAGTGACATTTACTACAGTTGTTTGAAAGTCCTTATTCAATGTTCGAAGAGTTTCCATAACCATCTCTGCCGTTTCTGTGTCTAGCTCACCTGTGACTTCATCAGCAAGCAACAGCTCGGGCTTGTTTGCAAGGGCAACACAAATGGCAACTCGTTGATTCTCCCCGCCGCTTAACTGATGTGGCTTATGTGCCATTCTAGGAGCAAGACCAACTGTTTCCAATAGCATCTTTGCTCTCTGTTCGGAAGGTCCTTTGGGAGCTCCTGCAAGCCTCATCGGCAACATGACATTCTTAATCGCAGTTAAGCCGGGTACAAGATTTCCAGTTTGCCAGACGAATCCAACTTTTTGGCGTCTATACAACATAGATCTCTTATCATCAAGCAAAGTGACACTATGTCCGTCATATAGGATAGCCCCGGCTGTGGGCTTATCTAGTGCTCCAAGCATCTTAAGGAGTGTTGACTTGCCCGACCCTGATGGTCCAACAATGGAAAGGAATTCTCCATTGCCCACTTCGAAGTCAATACCTCGCAAGGCGATGACTTCTTTCACACCTCTTTTGTAGACCTTCATGAGGTCTCTCACTACGATTTTGTTTTGTTGTGCTATTTCCTCTAGATTTTCAGACATGTGTTTCACTCCGTATATTGTATCTGTTCTGCAATGTTCTTTCTTAGTGCTGCAGATGTGACAACATATGTTGCAGCCAATGCAAATGTGCAACTGAGAGCAAGTATCGCTCCCAGCAGTAACCAAGGTACCGCAATGAACACTGGAAGTCTAATCCACATGCTCAATGTGCCTGTACCGAAATATACCAGTGGCATATTAATTGCGAAGTATGAAAGCATAAGACCAATTAGTGACCCAATTCCAGCCGCGACTAAGAGACTGAGAGTAGTGTCAATCAATACGGCACTCTTTATCGATTTGCTTTCAGTCCCCAGTGCTCTCATCACGGCGAACTGCTTTCTGAGCCCTCTAACTCGTACTGTTGAAACTATCATCATGCCAATCGACAAGTAGATGATTGTGAAAAGGACATTTATTGTATAGATCCCATATATTGACTGTCCGGCTTTTGAGTCGAGTACTCTATCTATCTCTGTATATGGAGATTCAATGCCTTCAAAACTGTATGGGGCCACTTCCCATAGATTCCTCATAACTTCTGTGTAATTCGCTTCAAGATCCATTCTGACTAGGAATTTGTTGATTTTTGTTGTATTCAAGCAACGGTGAACATAATCCAAATCTACTACAACGAATCTGCTTGAGTCGGCCTCACCAGGGAGATAGGTTTGCCCTGAGCCTTGAGAATTGGACATTACATCAACTATGTTCATGTCCGAAACATTAGTCCAACTCTCACCTTTCAAAGTGAGGGTAATTGCATTTCCATATACTGGGGTTTGATAGAAGCCGCTTTGGATATAATGATCAATTGGTTGAAACGATGCAAGCACATTCGTTTCATTCTCTATCATTTGAGATATGGCATTCTCGGGAGTAGACAGAAGTGTGAAATATTGAAGCCAGAATGCTGTATCTTTCCATTTTTCGAGGTCCACAGCGTATACAAGTATGCTCTCATTTCTATATACTCTTCTTGTCCATTCACTTGTCCAGTATTGAATGCTCCCTTGCACTTTGAATACTGGACACACCTTCGATACGCCTTCCACAGTCGTTAGATTCTCAAGAAGATCCAGGGTTACATTCGATAGGCTACCATCCACAGTTATCGCGAAATCGGCCCCTGTATAGAATTTGTGTACAGATACCATGTGATTGTATCCAGTTGTGGCGGATAATGAAGAAAATACACCGGCAGTAAACACCATCGCAACAAAAACAACGCCCATTGCTTCGCTTTTCTTATACATCAATACAGTCCTTGCCATTACCTGCGTACCAACTCGAAATGACGGCTTCTTGATCATTTCCATGATTCCTGATTTGAAACGTGATGTAGGGCGAGCAGCTAATCTGGCAAATGCAATGATGAAAACGGCTAGTAGAGGAACAAGCCATATCAGAAACGAGAGAGACATAAATGATAGGAATCCAAAGAACCCTAGGATTGTCATAGTTGGAACGAGAATATAGCCTGACAGAGCTAGGGCAAGTAGCTCCACCATCGGGCTTCCTAGATTCTCCTGTGAGAGTAATGATTCACGTTCAAGAATATTATGGGCTTCAGTTGCAGTCATCAAGTAAGCCCGAACAGCAACCGGTATCGCCACAATTATGCCAACCCCAAATGCAAAGGTAAAAATCGTCACTATTGCATTTGGATGGAAGGTCATAGTGAGATCGAAAAGCTGGGTCAAGTCGAAGACGAAGAACGTCTTCACCGTGACCGAAAGCAAAGCAGCAAGAGCTCCCATCAAAACTGCTCCTAAGCTGCCAAGTATTCCAGTCACAATAGCGCTGGTAAGAATCCATGAGAAGGCCTGCCAACCTGATGCTCCGCGGGTCTTTATTGTACCTACATCTCGTCTTAATTCATCATTCATGAGATTGGAATTGTAGTAGATTAGTAAAACGCCCATAATGATACTTGGAATTGAGAATGAAAGCGCAAGAGCAGTCATTCCCATCGCCCAGGAAGTATACTCGAAGAGACTATTTAGTAGACCAAAATTAGATACCATCGCCAACGGGAGTGCATCTTGCTCAAACTGTCTTCTTAGGTTGACAAGTCTATCTTCAATCTCTGTTGGTTCGCCTTGAATTATTGAAGACCTATCGAGTCGAACCCAATATTTTTCAGAAATACCGTTATATTGGCCATAACCTAATTCGCCAAAACCCTCGTTTAATGTGTCTTTAGTAGTAATTATGTCCAGACTGGATTCCCTATCAATCTCAGCATAATAGTAAGGATAGTATTCATCAGTGAATAGGTCGGTTGTGAATGTGCCGAGGATTTCTAGCTCTACACTAATCGTCACTTCTTGATAGTACTCATCGTACGTTATAATTTCAATAGTGTAATTATCCCCAATATCATAATCATCTGTCAGGAAAATGGATTCGCGTAAATAACACCCATTGTCTGCAAGGTCTAGTGCATCACTTCCTATATCAAATACATTTGGAAATGTATCAAAGAAAGTCATTTCTACACCCAGAAGCACAATCCTACGCCATTCGTAGTAATATCCAAATTCTGCATACTGGTCAATTATACTCAGAGGTTCAATATTGGTGACTAGCTCCTGTTGATTCAGCAAGTCTTCAATTGCAGAAAGCTCTGTTTCATTTTGCCTATAGAATGATGGTGATATTGAAACCTCCATATCAACATCTAGATTTTGAGTCAAATCATTGAGAACATTTGGCCCAACACTGTCCATATAAAAGAGAATACCGCCTAACACGCCTGCTGAAAGAGAGAATATCAGAAATGTTGTCAGCACCTGCGGAGCCTTAGACATCAATCTGGAAAATAGAAACATGCTACATGTCACCCCCATATGGTCCTGATTCTGCCCAACTCGCATTCAATGACTCAGCAATATTAATTCGTGTGGTCAAGGCGGCGACAACGGCGATAAACACGATTACTGATACAACAAAGAAGAGCAAGACGCTTATCATCGTAATTAGAGGATAGATTGGATAAACAGGAATTGGATACGTATAGTATGATGTCTTATATGTCATGAGAGTATTGGAGATATATAGCGGGGCATATCCTGCAAGCAGAACAAGACCTGCACCAACAAGAACGACCATCTCCGCGATTTGAGCTTTTATGACAACGCTCCTATCCCCACCCATCGAGCGGATGAGTGCGATCTCTCTTTTGCGTGCTGTCGCACCCTCAAAGGCATAGATACTGAAAGCCGCGAATATTACGACTGAAGAGGCAATTGTTAGCATTGTATCAACAGCACGGTCAATCTTATAGGATGTCTTCTGTGTGAAATAATCTACTTCATAGCTAGCCGAAGTCCAATCCCATTCGGTTATCAGGAGTGAGCCGCCTTGATTCAAAACATCCTCGACCAATTGTGTGCTATTCGAGCCCTCTGGGGTTCTAACGCAGAGAACATTGTGTGTTGAATTTGCCAGATTAATTATGGAACCGAAATAATTGCGATTTACCCAAATTGTGTTGGAACCCATTACTTCAAAGTAAGGAGTATAGAAATACGGACTGTCGGTTCCTGTATCTCTATAGATTGCGTTTGAGAGCACTTCCGAAATTCCTACCACGGTGAAAACAAAGATTTCCTCAGCACCTTCCCAATCAAATGAGAATCCTCTCAATGAGTCACCAACTCCTAGGTTATAGGAGTCTGCTATATCTCTAGAAATGATTGTACCTGACGGCGTGGAAATTAAAGCTTGCAGCAGTGGCGCAAGCTCAGATTCATTCAATTGCACTCCTCTATAATCATACCCCACATATTGATACTCTTCTGGATCAATTGCCATTACAAAGGCGTAATCCCAGTAATCAGAAGAAAGGCGTATTTCTGAGATTGAAACCATCGAAGAAGCAAGGCACAGTTCATGTTCAGATACATTTGCCCTGAAATCATCCCATAGAGGAGTTGGGTAACTTCCAAGATGAAATGATGCATCACCTCCAAAAGTGAACCGAGCTTGGTTTAGCTTGGTTGTTGGCATGGAAGCACCGATTATCGCATAGGTCCAGGCTATGCTCATTGAAAGAACAAGTACAAGAATTGCTGGTCCTGCCGAGGATGCGCTCTTGCCAATACGTCTGACACCAACAGAGGAGGGCAAAACTCCAATTACTTTATTCATCCCACGTGAAATGTGGATGGCGCCTCTGCGGAGGACTTTGATGCTTAGGCTTCCAATAGCAATGAATAATGCCAATGGAATGTAACCTGCAATCATTGAAAAGAAGTAACTATATTGAAGAATTGGACCCAACCCTGATACAGCGACAAGAAAGAGAATTGAAAGCACAAGTAACACGATATCCCATTTAATGAATATCAGCACTCTAGATAATTTCTGAAGCTTTCCTTCACTCTCCTCTATTCTTCTCTTTGTAGAGAATACTGCATTATATCCGAACCAGGTGAAGACGGGTAGAAAGAATCCAACAATTACTGCAATAACAAGGGAATCCAAACTAATCAGGAATGGTTCAGTAAAGAACTTATCCGGAGAGAAGACAAAGTATCCTTCAGAAGCAAGGCCAAATCTACTAAATAGCAATCCAAGGGCCAAGCCTGTTATTGCGCCAATTGCAGAGAGTCCCACGATTTCCTTCAGCATGCGCCTCTCTATGTCTCCTACGGATGCGCCACGCGACATGAGCATATTGTTCTCATATCTTTTCTCATTCATGTTATGACGGATGGCAAGGAATAGCACAAGTACGACCAGTACAATGACTCCCCCCGCGCGAAGTAGCTGACTATACCTCATACTGGATTGCCAGTTGATGTACATACTAACCGCTTGGGACAATCGGTCATCTACCCAAAATGAACCGTAGTAGTATTGCGGACTGTAGCCTGGTTCTAGCTCTCTAATTGATTGTTCTATATTGAGAAGATACCCCAATGAACCTGCGGCATTGAATGGAGTGAGCGGAGACCTATCGATCTCAATATCAACCATTCCCTCATCTTCGAATGGATTTAGTCTATCTTGAGTGACAATTGCGATTGCACTACCGTACCAAAAATAGTACACATCGTCGCTTGTGACTTGTCCAAAGATTCCGACCACAACCATAGCAAATGGTTCTGCTGGTCTATCAGGCTCATAACTATAATTGACCAATCCATTGACAACTACATCGAGCTGTTCAGCCACTCTTCTGTCCAATGCAATCTCTGAGCTATTTTCAGGAAATCTCCCCTCAATTAGATCGAACCTTTCTGGAAAGCCCTCAAAATAGTCGGCGTCCGGTGCAACGAGTGTACCCCAGATATCCATGTCATCAATAGAACCAATACGTGGTCTAAGGACACCCCATGAGCCTGCAATATAATGTGCCTTTGTAACTTCTGGGAGAGAACGAATTTCATCAACATAGTTCTCGATATTATTACCATGCGCTGACATGGCGACTTCTCCCACTTCGCCCACCAAGTTATTCCATTCGTGGACCGAGAAGGAATCAACATACACCAGAATGCCCATTGCCATTGATGAAGCAAGCAGGATGCAGAGTAGTGATACACTCTTGCGACGAAGGCCCTGTAACGGTTCATAGCCAACTGGAACTGCCGACAAAGCTCGCACCTCAGGTGATGTTCACAATTCTTCCATCACGCATATTGTAGACCTTATCCATCTTCTCGCCAACATCGGGATCATGAGTAACAACCAGAAGTGTTCCTCCTTCTCCTTTTGTGAGATTGATGAGAATCTTCATGATGTCCTCTCCAGTTTGAGTATCAAGATCTCCTGTCGGTTCGTCAGCTAATACAACCACCGAACTTGACGCCCCGGGAGGTTTTGCAAGAGCACGAGCTATTGCAATTCGCTGTTGCTCTCCCCCAGAGAGCTCATCAGGACGGTGGTCAGCTCTCTCAGAGAGGCCAACCAATCCCAGAAGATGGTCCACACGTTCTTTTCTTTGGGATTCTTCAACGCCCCCAATAAGCAATGGAAGTTCCACATTCTCATATGCGGAAAGGACAGGCAAAAGATTGAAGAATTGAAAGACGAAACTAATCTTGTTTCTTCGAACGCCAGTTAGCTCTTTCTCATTCATCGTCGTGATATCGACACCATCGATAACCACTCTTCCAGATGTGGGTCTGTCGAGTGCACCAATGAGGTTAAGCAATGTCGTTTTGCCAGAGCCAGAGGGACCCATAATCCCTATAGCTTCACCTCGGTGTACTTTTAGAGATACACCCCTAAGTGCAGGAACTTGGATATCGCCCATAGTGTAGATTCTTGAAACGTCGTTAAGGTCCACGATAGTATCATTCGCCATTTATTCCCTCTCCGAAGTCATCAATGCTGACCGGAATTGAAAGCATTTTAGGATTTCTTTTGAAGTATAGGAACTAGCAAATAATGTACTACTTATTTGCTGTGTTTTCATACATATTGATTTCAAATCAGGCTCATGGCAACGTATCAACTAATATTGCGTAGTAAGACATAGGTTTATTTCTCTAAATGACTTCTCTACATAAAGAATAGTTTGAGAGAGACCAATACAAATGTCTGACGAACTCATGACCATGAAGTACGAATTCTTCAGCCGGAAGGGATTTTTGGCGGCAGCCATTGTGATATCGGTTTCTCTAGTTTTGCAGTCTTTCTTTGGTTTCCCAGAGATTTGGACTGCTCGGCCAATCGAGTACATAGTGCTTATCATTGCCTCTGCTTTGATAGTCGGATTTGCGGGAGGAAGTGTGCTTGTCTTCCTATTTCCTCCTGATCAGGATGTGATAGGAGTGGCTGGTCTTGGAAGTGACGATGCGACTCAACATATAGCACTCTTTCTCGTTATACTTGCACTTGTACAGCCTTTACTATCAGGTTTCTTTCTCTTCTTTGAGTACTTTGGGAATGATCCCTTTGCTGTGATTTGGGTCATTGTTGGATTCGCTGCTCCAAGCGCCGGATTTGCCGTTTCGATGTACGATCGGACAAGGGCTATTGCCTCTGACCTCGAGGAATACTTTAAGCAAAACAAGAAACTCGATCTTACATCACTTGATTGGCTTTTAGGACTTGGACCTAGAACTGCTGTATATAGAATGGGTATGCTTGAGAATGCTGCATCCAGAGTAAAGGGAATTAGATTCAGAGGTCACGAGATAATAAAAGATCCAGACCAATTTGCCATTACCTAGTTGAACCACGATAATCTAGGAGTGCTTTTGCTTCATGTGAGCAGCAAGACCCTCTTCAGTCCATGCAACCCAGCTACATTTCAAACAGGAGAGCTTTCTGCTACCCACTCCGAATCGAGGTGCAGGTTTCTCTTCAACCTCATAGATTGTTCCGCCATAACCACTCCTTTTCTTGGTTCCAATTTTGAATCGCTTCCTGAAGCAATCTTCACATATTCCCTGTTTTTTCATCTCTTCCGTGACAAAGCTATCTTCAAGGGTTTTTACCGGAGGTGGAGTCCCTCTTTCTTCCCCACAACTCTCGCATAGTCCGTCTGTTATGGTTACCAACCTTCCTATCTGCAGGTACTCAAGTATCGTGATATTGCAGATATAATAATCCGCCTTATTTGCTTTATCAGTATCTGGAATCGAGAAATAAGTGGGACTTAGGGTTCCTGGAGTGAGGTCACATAAAATTCGCTAGCGGTTCTAAAAACATCCTCAGTTCCTTCGCCGGTTAGACATGATGTTTCTATGAATGCTATGGGATGCAGCCTGCCTTCAACTCCAATGCTTTTGGCAAGACTTTCAGCATATTTGAATCCCTCATCGCTTGTTACAGGAGGTTCGAGTGGATCAGGTTCACCCATATCTCTGACATCCTTCTTGTTTCCCACAAGAATGATGGGAGGCGGCACTATCTGTTTTACTGTAGCCTCTTTTAGCCAAAAGTCCAAGCTCTCAAAGCTCCAGCGATCAGCAACAGAATAGACGATGATAATTACATTCGCCTCAGCATAGAACTGCTTCCTCGGAATTCGTGCATTTACTGCATCATCGAACGACCAGACATTGATATCTACTCGATAATCTTCGAGTTGGACAATTGCCGACCTGATGTATTGCTTGGGATCTCCGTCAATTTCAGGTCCCTCTTGAATTTTGAGTCCAGCTCTTTCCATAATACTATGCTTTCCGACACCCACCTCACCAAGGATTACTACCTTTGCTCCTACTAGGGGACGAACTGCATGCTTTGGCGTCTTCTTGGTCCTTGAGGCGGTCGCCTCTTCAAGCGAAACTGATCCCTGAATTTCCGTTTCTATGATTCTATCTTCTTGATCAGACATTGCTAAGATTTGCTCATCATCTTCTGCTTGAATAATCGCTTCCTCAAGATCCTCGATTGATTCGGCTTTCTCAAGTTCTTCTATCCGTGGTGTTGCTTCATCTTCGGATTCAATGACAGGAGTTTCTCTTAGAGGTCTGGTTGGTTCCGTTGCGCTTGAAGCTGAAGCTGCAACAATTTCCTCTGAGCCCGATAGCGCAATACGTATCTGTGGCTTCATATTGGTTGTAGGTTTTTCTACGGTTTTGTTCTCTAGACTTGGGGCCATAAAGGCGTCGCTAAGAGATTCTACTGCGGACAGGGCATCTTCAATACCGGGTAGGTCCGTGTCATCTATAACTGTGACCTCGCCAGGCACAACCCTCTTGTGTGGTGCCTCTTCATCTCTCTTGATGTCAGGCACTTCTTGCTCTTCATTTTCCTCCAATGACTGAACAGAAAAAACAGGCTCCGGCTTGGCTTCGATATCTTCAACTCTTTCAGTTTCTCGGGTGATTTTTTCAACAGTGGTTTGCTCGGAAATTATCATCTTTGCCTTTGGGACTCCGACTGCAATTAGTGATTCCTCCAATACTCCTGGTGGAAGAATCTTCCCTTGGAATTTGAAGAACACCTCTAGGTCTTCAAGCACTTCTCCAAAGGACCTATTTCTCGCTTTGATTTTCTTTTTTACTAGGCCTTTGTCACGTACCTCCACAAATCCTGGCATCAATGCGATTGTGACGGTTGTGCCCGGTACTCTCAGATTTACCCAACTCCAAGGTGTTTGTTTGTGATATGTCTCTACATATCTTAACTGTTTTGTGAATATCTCCTTTGCGTTTGCCATTCTATCAGCCTACTATCTGAACAGAAAGAATTATGTCCCACGAACGATGAATTCATGTTGAATCTACTATGACAGATATTGATTTTCGCGATTACGTTGAAGTGATTAAGGATTGGCCAGAACCTGGAAAGGCAGTGTGTGATATTAGTCGCTTATTGGAGCATCCAACGGTCTTTCACGAAGCTGTTGTAGTACTTGCAAAACCATTCTTGGATGTGCAACCCAACAAAGTGATAGGTATTGAGCAGAGAGGTCTCGCGCTGGGCAGTGCTATTGCATACTACTTAGGATGCGGGATTATTCCGGCTCGGTCAATTGCCTACCTTCCTGAGGATTATAGCAGACCTGTAGAGTTCATGCCGTCTAGCAGATTTGCTGATAGACGTCTTGCTCTTGTGGCAGATTCGATAGACCCTGGAGACCGAGTAGCTATTGTCGATGATTGGCTTATTCAAGGGACTTCAGTCCTTGCAGTAGAAAGAATTGTTGAGAAACTAGGTGCACAAGTAGTTGGGGTCGCATGCGTTATAAATAATTTAACTGAAGCGAGACGGAAACTACTTGGACGTCCGGAAATACATTCTCTCATAGAGAACCTAGAAACAGACGCCTTTTCTCCAGTAGATTAATAGATTGATTCTGAGAAACTCGAAGAGGTTTGCAACATCGCAAGAATTCATCTTCTACTGGATTCTCAGCTCCCTTCTAAGTATTTTTCCAACCTGAGACTTAGGAAGAACATCTACAAATTCCACATCGGTTGGAATCTTATAGACTGCCATCCTCTCCTTACAGTACGCTTTGATTTCATCAAATGTTGCAGTCTGACCCTTTTCAAGAACAATAAATGCCTTGACTGTTTCTCCTCGAGTTTCATCCGGTATTCCGATTACAGCAGCTTCATGTATTTTTGGATGTTCGAACAATATTTCTTCGACTTCATTAGGCCAGACCTTGTAGCCCGATGCGTTGATCAGGTCCTTTTTCCTGTCTACAATAAAGGTCCATCCATCAGGGTCCATCCTAGCAATATCTCCTGTGAATAGCCATCCATCTGTTGAGAGAACGTCTGCGGTTTCATCCGGTCTTTTATGATAGGCCTTCATTATCTGAGGACCCTTAATGGCAAGTTCTCCAACTTCACCATAGGGAAGTTCTTTCTTTCTATCTTCAAGGCTAACAATTTTGGAATATGTACTTGGGAATGGGAGTCCTATTGAACCAACCTTTCTTAGTTCTTTATCCAAAGGATTGGCATGAGTCACTGGACTTGCTTCAGTTAGACCGTAACCTTCTATAATAATGGAGTTTGTTGCCTCTTCGAACTTCCTTGTAACTTCAGCAGGGAGTGCCATAGCACCAGCTATCGAAAGCTTCAACGATGTGATGTCGTATTTGGCAACTTCTGGATGGCTGTAAATTCCTATAGCCAGCGTTGCAACGATGGGAAAGAAAGTTGGTTTCTCATCATTGATTCTCTTTAGTAGGTTTTTGATGTCTCTTGCATTAGGTATCAAAATAATGCTGCAGCCCCAAGAAATAGCGAGATTCATAGAAACAGTCTGGCCGAAGATGTGCTGAATGGGCAATGCTGCAACAAATTTTTCTTTTCCTCTTTCTGCCATCCATTCCATCCATGCTGCACATTGTTCGCAATTGGCCTTTAGATTATCATGCGTAAGCATAGCTGCTTTTGGAGTACCTGTAGTTCCTCCAGTGAATTGGTAAACTGCAATATCATTAGAAGGATTAATGGCGACAGCTGGAGGTTCGGGAATATTTCCTTCCATCCATAGGTTCCATAAGATATCTCCAGAATGAAGAGTTGGGACTTCTTTCATCTCTTTCCTGTATTTGGTTCTGGGTGCAAGGATTTGTAAAAGCTTGCTCATCGGATCCCAGGCTGCTGTCACAATTATGTTCTCCAGACTACTCTCCGCTCTTACTGCATTTACTGTTTTGTAGAAGAAATTCAAAGCGACAATTGTTCTTGCTCCGGAATCTTGAAGATATACTCTGAGTTCTTTTGGCATTGCTAGTGGATTTATCGGAGTTACAATGGCACCGCATTTGAGTGCTCCATAGTAGGCTATAACGAACTGAGGACAATTTGGAAGCATTATCGCAACTGCATCTCCCTTTTTCACTCCCATTTTTGAGAAACCATAGGCTGCTTTATCGATTAGCTCCCCAAGTTCTCTGTATGTAAACCTGACCCCTTCATAGAAAAGGGCTAGATTATCTGGATACTCCTTTACGGCCTTATCCACATAGGCAAAGAGAGGTCCCTCTGGAATAGAAATATCATGAGGGGTGCCGCCAACATACTTTTTCAACCATGGTCTTTCCATATCTTTCTCTCTCCATACTT
>JBHLQM010000018.1:0-25328 GCA_048884785.1 Candidatus Thorarchaeota archaeon
TTATTAGGCCAGCCGCTGAAGTAAGAACCAAAGCTAGTGATTGTCGAATTGCACCTGGTGGCACAACAGAGATTCCGCTGTCGATTCTTAGTTCCGCAGATTTCAGACTCACTGGGACTTTGCATGTTGAAAGTCCTACATCGAGTCTTGTTGTGAAACCAGAGGAAAGCAGAGTTAGCTTGCTAAAGGAGGGAATCTCAGGAGTAGTTTTGAATATAAGAGCAAGTCCAGATTTGCCGCCTGTCACACATGATCTCTGGGTATACATGAAGCTTTCAGACCCGGATGGTGCTTCATTAACAACACGCAAATTTCGAGTTCCTGTTTTCTGCTTGGAAAATGGCAGCGTTGCTCTGGGAGAAGACGAGCGTTTGCGGAGAAAAACCATCGTTACAGCTCAGTATCTTGCGACCTTTGATTATGAAGGCGCGATTCTCCGAGCATCAAATACAGCTGCATCTCTGGAGGGTTCCTATTTACTACGTTCTCAAGTTGGCCCTCCCTTTGGAATTGACGCCTTTAGATTTACACCGCGTAATGTCGAGATAACTGAGGATCATGTTAGTAGAATTGTGACAATGAATGGAGTTCATCCAGAGCGACCACTGTTCATAGAAGATAGAGCAATCTTCGAACAGGGCACGGGTGTCATTATCTATCAAGTATGGGTTACCAATACGGGAACTGAACCTCACGCTCTACAAGTGAGAGTTTTTGGAGCCGGAGGAGGAATCAGCATCAGTCCTGGGATAAAATACATCCCTCTGAAAAACGGAGTAGTCTATGGCAGATGCCAGAATTTGTCACTTGGCTATCCATCCTTCCCATCCAATCCTAATGATTTCGAAGAAGGATGGATTGCTCTTGAGGGCAATCTTACAGTCAAAGGCCAAGTCTGGGATAATAATACGGTTGAAGAGATTAGAATCGGTAATAATCAGCTCCTCTCTCTTAGCTATCCGAGTGTGAGCATCCTACCTGGAGAAAGAAGGCTCATGTCACAAGTCTGGCTCATGATGAATGCTTCTAATTGGAGGGAAGTTAGGCAGCTTTGGCTCTCAAGAGTCGGAAAAAGATTTGCAACCGAATTTGAGAATGAAACCCTGACAGCTCATCCATCAATTGATTTTGATATCAAGCCTGCAATAATTGCCTCTGCAAAAGATGTTGCAATAGAGGTGAGAGCTCGCAAAGGCATAGTGGCTCCTGTTCCAATTGATGTTGAGGTTCTTCCACCATCTGGATGGTCTGCTAGTCTTTCAACTTCAGCAAGTCCTTCTGAGAAACGAGAGCATTCAGCAAAGATAAAGCAGCATCCTGTGCAGGATGGTGAAAAGTTCTGGATAGGATTGTCACCAGGCAAGGTTGTCAGTGATGGGTTTGGCATTCATACTGGTTCTATGAAACTTAGAATTAACACAGATATGACTGTCCCCATTGACATAATACAACTCGGTGATAAGGAAAATCAAGTCAGAGTGGATGAAATCGAAGATCAAGGATTGAAGGGCTACTCTGTTGACAATGGGCTTATTCAGTTCAGGGTTTCTCCTGAATATGGAGGTGTTCTATATTCTCTGAAGAACAAACATGGTACAGAGTTTCTCATGTCTACATTCCCTACTGCAGAGCAAAAACCTGGGAGTTTTCTTAACAACTATTATGGCGGAATCCAACCTGTTGTTTGGGATGAATCTATGGACGAAGTATTCACGAATGCCATCACAAACAAAGAAAAGATGGATGGCAAAATCGTCGAAATCGGACCATGGAAGGGAATTGAAATCTCTTGGACTGGGAAAAAGCAATTATCGACCAGAGGAGCAAAACTGAAACTTCAATACCTCACCGCCGCTGGGAGTCCGCTTCTCGTAGCTAGATGGATAATTCAAAACAAATCAGAAGCACCTTTGGAAGCAGTTCCTACATTACTTGTTGACGCAGCATTGAATGGCACCGTTCCCGAAGTAGTCTTCAGGGCGGAGGAGTATGGTGTTCAGACCAACTATTACACCTCTCAAATACCTCCTGTTGTCATGGCCAACAACAATATCATCTGGATGCGTGAAACAGGTAAACGAAAACCTTCTGACGGTCTTGCTCTTGTCCATGAAGGCACTCTGGCAGGAGTTGTTGGTCTTGCATTTGCAGGAAATCTTGTTTGGGGAACATTTGGCAGAGAAGGGCCTCTCCCGCCAAAAGGGACAAGGACCACTACATCATGTTTTATGGTTGATCCCTCATCCGATGAAGAACTAAGGATACTCCAGAGGAATATTGAATTTCTGATTGAGAGATGATGAATAGGAAGGCGGTATGAAACCCTGTAACCCGTGGATACAGGGTCACAACTACAGATGGGAGGTTTCACTGGTGCGGCCTTATTCATGGATAGAAAACATAGGACATGCTTTCAGATTCAAGTTCAAAACCAAATGACTCATACAATTTAATGGCCGGCATGTTCTTTGCATGGACCCGAAGATATACTCTTCCCCATCCCAACTCCTTGAGCCTAATTAGTGCGAATTTCAATAGCTTTCGAGCAATACCTCTCTTCCTAAACTCCGGCTTGACCGCGATTGACATCAGGACACCTTGCTCCACTGAGATGACTACAATTCCCACAACGACCTCGCCCTGCAATGCAAGAAAAGTCGTATCCTCATTGAAAATCGAATCAAGGTCCTCATCTGATAGCGTCAGTAGATTTCTTTGGATTATTGGATTCGCCTCATCATCCGTGCTTTCGTAAATTGCCGTCTGCAATTCGAGTATCTTATCTCTCTTCTTGATATCCATCGGCTGGAATGTAATTCCCTCAGGTGGCTCCGGTGGGATATCAATATCAACAAACATTGAATATGCGTGATCTACCAAGTGGAATTGATGTTTTTCAAGAACTTGCTTCAGTTCATCAGGAATCATTGATTCTGAGTAGATCAGATAATGGAGTTGTTCTGACTTGACGATTCCATGTGCCGCATTGAGAACCTGATCAAGATATTCCAAATCCGGATTAAGGATTGTAAGCCTCCCCAGCTTGCTCCCGGCAGGTCCTAGGAAGTAGTATGGCTCTATGTGGATTGAAATCAGGGCTCTCACCCAAGTATCATCGACTATCAGGAAAAAGGGGGTGTCACTCTCCCTCAAAGAGTCTGCGTATCTTGGAATGAGCCTCAGAAACTTCGCTGCATCAGCGTCATCTTGTTTCAAGGTTCTCATCAGAAGATCTCCCGGTTTCCTATCTTGGCTTCACAAAGCCTTTCCACTGCACCATATCTCTCACCGTAGAGCTGAGATCCCATTTGGGTGAGAATCCTAGGTCCTTTTTCGCCTTGTCTGTGCCAATAACATAGTTGCTACCAAACAGTAGAACGCGGAAGTCTGTTAGAAGTGGTGCATTCTTTCTCCTTGCAGTACTATAGATTCCTGCACTTATTTTACCAAGCCCCAAAGCCGCTCTGTATGGAAAATTCCTGAATTTGTTTTCTGCCCCCAATTCACTAGCGATCGACTCTATGAACTCGATGAATCTGCAGGTAAAAGAAGTAACATTGTATGCGTTTCCCGCGGCTTTATCGAAATTCTCAGCAGCTAGCACAAGGCATTCTGCAACATCATCTGCGTGAACAAAGCTTTGTAGGTTCTTCCCACCACCAAATGTAACCATTGACCCATTCTGAATAAAATCAATAATCTGTGGGCCTGTAAACATATCACCATGCCCGAGCACTGTTGGAGGTCTCACTCTTGTGGCTTTAATTCCATATGCCTTTTCATACTCCGTGATCAATGCCTCAGCGGCAGCCTTGGATCTCTGATAGTTATTCATTGGTTTCCAAGGATCATCTTCAAGCAATGGCTCAGTTCTATTCGGGAATCCGTATAATGCAGTCGATGAGGTATGAATGAGTTGGGGGATATCCTTCTTTCTGACGACTTCAAGTATGTTTCTTGTACCCTCAACATTCACAGGAAAGAATTTCTCCCTTCCTCCCCACTCTGCCATCACTCCTGCATTATGAAATAGCCATTCGATTTCCTCAGAGATAATGTTATTCAGACAATCGCCATCTGTCACATCGCCTATGCACTTCTTGTAGGTATATCCATCGACAAGGTCCAAAGATGAAGTTTCTCTGATCATTATCTCAACTTTGTGCCCTCTCTGTTCAAGCAGGCGCACAATGTGGGAACCAACAAATCCTGTACCCCCGGTAACAAAACATCGAGCCATCTCTCAACCCACTCTACCGAAAACATTCGCTCTATTCAGTCTTGTGAGGTTAGTGATTCTCTATGTTCTTCAGAAATTATCTCACTGAATTCAGTGATGATGTCCATGGCCGCCATCTATTGGAGCAAGTCTTCCGAACGCCCTTTGAACTAATTCAGGGAGAGCAGGATGAATATGCATTGCATCAACCATCGGAATGTAGGTTCTATCTGGAGTGTACATGAGATTGATGATTTCCTGGATCAGCGTTGGTGCATGCGGACCGATGATAGTGGCTCCCAGAATATTTCTGTCATTCGCATCTGCTATGACCCTGAGGAATCCAGATGGATACCCCATTGCGGCTCCCTTGGCAGAACCATCGTAGCCAATTTGTCCCACTAGCAGCTCTCTCTTTGATTCCTTTGCCTCTTTTAGGGTCATCCCAACAGTCGCGATAGGCGGATATGAAAACACAGCTCGGGGAACCGCATGATAGCTCATAGACCGGAGTTCGGGTTTCCCTCCGTGATGCTTTGAGTTCAGAGTGCTCACCATATTATACCATACAATCTGCGACTCATCGTTGGCTACATGTCTGAATTGATATCGACCAATTGCATCACCAAAGGCCCAGATATCCTTCTTACTAGTTCTGAAGAAATCATCAACAATGACCCAACCTCTCTTGTTGACCTTCACGCCTGTCTTCTCAGGCTTGAATAGATCTGCATTGGAAATCCTGCCAGACGCTAGAAGAATTATTTCAGCGCTATACTCCTTTTCTACACCTGATGTTCTATCTGCTGCAATTACAGTTTTAGTTTCGCCTTTCTGACTAGCAGATACAACTTCGTGATTTGTCAATACCTTCATCCGTTTTGCAAGTTCATTTCTTAGCAGGTCTGATACATCTGCATCTTCTTCCTTTACTAGGTAAGGATTTCTTCCGAGAATTGTAACTTCGGTTCCAATAGCTGAGAAGAAATGAGCAAACTCAACCGCAATATATCCGCCTCCAACTATAATCATTGACTTTGGAATCTCTTCTATTGAGAGCACGGTATTATTAGTCAGATATTCTACCTTGTCAATCCCATTGATTTTTGGAATGTACGGTCTGGCACCTGCGGCAATGATAACATGGTCTGCTTTTATTCTCTCATCATTTACTTCCATCGTATAGTCCGCCACGAATTCACCAGTGCCTTTGTAGAAATCATAATTCTCCGCTTCCAAGATGGAGTGTTCCATCTCATCAGCCTCTCCCCAGGTCTCTCTTCTCATCCTCTCCATGAGTGCTGGAAAATCAACGCCATCGACCGAGGCCTTGAGGTTCACGCGTTCTGCATGCCGAATCTCCATGATAACATCTGCAACATAGGTAAGTATCTTCGTGGGAATACACCCTACATTGAGGCATGTGCCTCCAAATCTTCCATTATCCACAATAGCAACAGACAACCCCTGCTGATATGCATTAGCCGCGACATTTGCACCGGCACCTGATCCCAGAACTAGAAGGTCATATTTCCTCATGCGAATTCGGTTCTCTTCATTATTGTTATGCCTTTTGGTCCTTCAGTAGATTTCTAATAGATGAATCCTTATTAGACTCAGTATCGAATAGGTCATCAGTCAGGTATTGAGGGGCATATGGTGAAAAGGGCGTTTTCATACTCTTTGGTTTTAAGTATCCTAGGAATTCTGCTCCTATGTTCAGTCGTTAGCGCTTTACCTGTACAATTCATTCAGAGTGAGGATGGAGGTGCATACCTAGATAAAATAGTGTACAAGTCGATCGGACAAGAGGACCAGCAAATTCTGGATCTGATGGATAACGAGATTGATATAATTGGAGATATGATTTCCCCCTCCTTTTTTCAGCAATTGATGGAAGCATCAAATATCGAAGTAGCCAATCTTAGCAGAAATGGCTATGGGAAGATGACAATCAATTGTGCAAAATACCCATATAGTATCACTGCATTTAGACGAGCTCTGGCCTTCGCTGTCGATAAAAGAGCCATATGCGATGACATATGGGGGGGATTTGCCAAGCCACTTGATTCACCCATTCCTGATGTTAATCCGTTCTCGATTGAAGGACAGCTTTCATACTCCTACTACGAGAGTAATATTGCCCTCGGAAACAGTCTCCTTGATGAAGCTGGTTTCTTGGATACTGATGCAGACGGCTACAGAAACTCCCCAGATGGCTCGTTTTTTGACGTTCTTATTGAGTGCGCTGATTCATCTAGTATTGCTATTGAAGTTGGGGCATATTTCGCCGATGCTCTCCGGGCTCTTAGTATCGATGCTGTGTCGCAACCCACAGATTTCTACGAATATCTAAATAGGGTATTCTTTCATGGTGATTATGATATTGTGTTTCTTGGGAGAACTCAGTCCAATTTTGATGTTGATTGGCTTGCTGACGAATATTGGTCAGAGTATTGTGATGAACCGTACTACAACTTTCCAAACTGGTCTAATGCATCATTTGACAGCTATCGGGATACTCTATTGCATTCGGTAGCATATGATGAAGTCTATACTGCGGCTTCTGAGATGCAGAAGATATGGATTTACGAGTGTCCTGAGATTATTGCCTATCAGAATATTCAGATGTCTGCCTATCGAAATGATAGGTTTGAAGGATTTACCAATGATGTTGTTGAAGGCGTTCCGGGTTGGTGGACAAACTTTCAGACACATTTGATCAATGAAGGTATTGGTATCCAGGGCGGAACTCTCCGGATAAGCACTCCAATAAATGTCGACTCTTTCAATTTCATGGCATTGGCATCTTTTTCGTTTTATGCTCAAAAGGTGAGCGACAATCTATGGGACAGTCTTCTCAGGAGATCTCCTACAGGGGAGGATCTACCATGGATAGCTGAGTCATATTCGGCAGAAGTAACTTCGGGCGGTGGGACCAGATTCACGTTCAATCTAGTTCAGAATGCAACATGGACGGATGGCGTTCCAATCACTGGTGAAGATGTTGCATTCACATTGAATTACTATAAAGATGCCTCTGGAAATCCCTATGGCACTGATCTCTCAGAGATGACAGCGGCATATTCGCCTACAACCTATTTCGTGATTGTTGAATTCTCAAGTCAGTCTTTTTGGCACTTGCATACCTGTGGATACAAACCAATCATACCTAGACACATCTTTCAGGAGATACCTCCTGATGAATGGTATACTTGGAATCCCCAACCTCCATCAGAGCCCATGGTTACTTCAGGTCCTTTTAATGTGACAAACTATGTTCTAGGTGAGTTTACTGAACTCAGCAGGAATTATGCCTATTTTCGTTCTGCGGATTCATCCTCTGAAAAGCCAACAGAGCCTTTTGAATTTCTCCTAAGCGTGAGTGGAATTATTACTATTGGCTCAGTTTTTGTCATAATAGTTGTTGCAGTGCTAATTCTGAGGTCCCGAACACCTCAGCAATCCGAATGGTCATATGGGTAGGTGAGTCTGAATCTAGTTTGATGATTCAGCAAGAAAGATTATATCGACCTCAGTAGCGCGCATGAAGCTAATATACCTTGGATTACTTGGTCTTTACATGGTGATTGCGTCTATCTCATCCTTCAGGAAAAAGCCAAAGAGAAACAACCAGGGTTGAGAAGTGTGTACTTTGAAAAAAGTCGTAAGAAAAATTGTCATCATTGGAGCTGGCGGATGCGGAAAGAGTTCAATCGCATCTAGGTTGGCCACAGGTGCCTTTGTTGACCATAAGATGACAATTGGTCTCGGAGTCGATACGTGGAAATCCATAGATGATGAAAATGAACTGGAGATACATGCATCGTTGTTTGATCTGGGTGGCCAGGAGCATTTTAGGTTCTTTCAAGAAGGATTTGTGACAGGGGCCCAAGTGCTACTGCTAATATTTGATGTTAACCGTTTCAAAACACTCTTTGACCTTGACGAGTGGATTCCTATTGTTGAGCAAATCCCACGGGACAGATGGATTCTTGTGGGAAACAAAATCGATCAGCCATCCTTTGTGACAGAAAATGATATCAAAGAGAAGGCTGAAAGTTGGGGCATCCCATATGTGACTATTAGCGCAAAAACCGGTCAAAACTTTGAAAAACTAGTAAAAATGATTCTTGCAATCAAAACAGAATAGCCCTAAACATCAGGTCAGAGCAATAGGCTTCAGCTGAATCATTGTGATGCCTTCTAAATCATACACTTTATAACAACCTTTGAGCAAACAGTCGGAATAGGGGGCACACTATGATGGCAAGGAGTATTCAGTTATTTATTTTCTGTACTCTAGTTCTTTCAGTCCTTTCTTTCAATGCTGCTATGCCTTGTGCTGAAGCAGCAGTATCTCAAGAAGGCGGTAGTCCGTTTCTAAACAAAGTCGTGTATAATGTCATAACACAAGACGACCAGCAAGTCCTTGCTCTACAAAACGATATGATTGATCTTATTGGTGATATGGTCGATCCGGCCTTTCTCCCTTCGCTTGCAGAAGCTGAGAATATTGAGGTGGCAAATGTATTAAGAAATGGGTACGGGTCGCTAATAATAAACTGTGAAAAGTACCCATTGAATATAACGACATTCAGACGTGCGTTTGCTTTCGCTTTTGACAAGGAGGCTGTTTCTGATGACGTCTGGGATGGGCTATCTCAGCCAATAGACAGTTGTGTGCCAAGTATTAATCCATTCTCAATTGAGGGTCAGTTGCCTTACACCTATTATGAGGGAAATATTGCACTTGGCAACTATTTCCTAGACATTGCAGGTTTTTACGATGTGGATGAAGATGGTTTCAGAGAGGCTCCTGATGGATCTGATTTTGATGTTACCATAGAGTGCGCACAGTCATCCAATATTGCTATCCAAGTCGGAGCACTTGCCGCTGATGCATTGACTGCTCTAAATATTGATGCGACTTCAGTTCCAGCAGACTTCTACGAATATCTTAATCGGCTCTATTTTCATGGCAACTATGATGTTGTATTCCTCGGTTCATCGTTCAGTGATTTTGATGTTGACTGGCTTGCGTATGAGTTCTGGTCTGAGTATGCGGATGAACCATACTGGAACTTCCCCAACTTCAAGAATGCATCATACGACGCGTGGAGAGACCAGCTATTGCATTCAGTTGAGTATGATGATGTTTATGAGGCAGCTATCGTGATGCAGAAGATTTGGGTACATGCGTGTCCTATGGTCATATGCTACGAGAACATACTTCTATCAGCATATAGAACGGACAAGTTTGAAGGGTGGAAGAACGATGTTAATGGTGGAGTACCCGGATTCTGGACGAATATGATGGTCCACCTAAAAGCAGAACTAGGTGGACCGTATGGGGGAACTCTTCGATGGGGTAATCCTCTAGATATTGATACATTCAATTTCATGGCATCCTCGTCTGCATTTACCATGAACGTGCTGGAAATGCTTTATGATAGCTTGATTCGACAGGATTGGAACGGCGATGATATCATGTGGCTTGCCGAATCATATATGGCAGAGACCCACGATGACAACCCGAATGTACCTAATGGTTACACAAGGTTCACGTTCCAGATGATTCAGAATGCCACATGGACTGATGGAACTCCTCTCACTGCAGAAGATGTCGCATTCACATTGAACTACTATAGCGATGCACCTGGTAATCCCTACGGTACCGACCTCACCCAGATGACAGCAGCTTATGCATCATCTAACTACACTGTTGTCATAGAATTTAGTACCGAGTCATTTTGGCATCTTCATACCGTTAGCTATAAGCCAATTATCCCAAAGCACATTTTCGAGGATATTGGCCTTGATCAATGGAACCTCTGGAACCCCAATCCACCCGCTGAGGAAATGGTCACCTCTGGTCCGTTCATTGTATCTGACTACGAACCTGGTGAGTTCACTGAACTAACTCGCAATCCGAACTACTTTATTGATAGAGATGTCGTATTGAACGCACCAGATATTGCTCCAGTCGATGATTTCACCATGAATGAAGGAACATCAGCTGATATTGCTTGGAATATCACTGACGATAATCCGGACCGATACGAGATACTCCATAATGGGGATTTTATTAGAGGTGGAGCAATCAATTCGACTGAAGAAGTAATTCGAATACAGCTAGAGAGCTATGGAATTGGCATTCATGAATTCACCCTAACAGCGTACGACAAAAGCGGATTGACATCAGAAGATTCAGTTATAGTCATCATTTTGGACACAACCTCACCTGTGTTGAATCATCCACCTGACATATCATATGCAGTTGGAGACACTGGAAATAACATCACGTGGACACCAGCGGATAGAAACCCAACAATATTCATGATTATTCGGAATGATGAGGTAATACGTCAAGGCTATTGGGAGGAAGGAGACGAGATTGCTGTCAATGTGGATGGGCTCTCCGAAGGTATGTATAACTATACAATTGTTGTCTTTGATGCTGGTGTGAATTTTGCTTTTGATTCTGTGTATGTTAATGTTGCAAATACCACTCCAACAACCCCCATTTTTGGTGAGAATATTTTGTCAATAATCTCAATCTCCATTACCATTGGCTCTATAGGCGTGATTGTGATTGTTGTCACGCTAGTAGTTCGGTCTAGACGTAGTGAGGCCTTACAAACGCAGTGGACATTCAGTTAGCTGAAAAATGGTCAAATCGGCATCTCTATAGCTTAGATTGTATGCCGCAATAATGCTGGCATGTTCATGGATGTGATCAATACAGTTGATGGTGTCTGATGCAGCAAAGGTATTCATTACGCCAAGCTTAAGTGCAAAAAGGGATGATTGAACCTTCAGAGGTCTCTAGAATGAGAATGCTACAGATTCACAGTGATGGCTTTGCCTTTGAAGCCAAGAGGAAAGCACTGAAGAGTGCGGAAAAGGTTGATTCCAAAAGCTACTCTACCAAGGAGTCATGTTTAGTCAATTTCATCGCCGCCGAGACCTCCGATACAACAAATATCACTAAAGCTGCGAAAATTACTGCTGATATGATCGCTGCAGCTGCTGATGAAGTGAAAGAGAAGAAAATCATTGTCTATCCATGGGTTCACCTTAGTGAAACGCCCTCTCCTCCTGGGGAAGCTTTGAAGCTCCTCAAGATAATAGAGAAGGATTTGAAGGAGAAGGGGTATGATGTTCTTCGAATTCCCTTTGGCTGGTATAAATCGTTCATGATAAATTGCAAGGGACATCCATTGGCAGAAAGATCCAAGGTTCTTGATGTGACCAAGGTTTCTGAAGACATTCACGGCGAGATTACCATCGGAGAAGACCTTACTGCCATTAAGGCAGAGTCAGAAGCGAGTTCAAAGTTCTACATCTTTGAACCTGATGGCAAGATATCTGAGGTGGGCAAGTTTGACTATACCGGATACGAAGATCTCAGGCTCTATGTAGCATATGAAACCGCAAAAGATAGAACTGCACAAGAGGCACCGCCTCATATTGAGATGATGAAGAATCTTGAGCTCGTGGACTACGAACCAGGTTCTGATGCAGGTAATTTCAGGTGGCCGCCCAGAGGGCTGACTCTCAAAAAGGCGATTGAAGAACGTGTAACCGCAGAGATGGTGGAATATGGTGCCAACGTAGTGCAGACCCCGCTTATCTACGATTATGAGCATCCTTCCCTGAAATCATATCTTCAGAGGTTTCCATCTCGTCAATATGTGGTGCGTTCTGGTGACAGTGACTACTTTGCAAGATTCTCTGCATGTTTTGGTCAATTCTTGCTTATCTCACAGGCAACTGTTTCTCACAAGCAACTGCCCTTGAAGCTGTTTGAGATTGCTCCTAGCTATAGAAGAGAACAGAGCGGAGAGCTGGCGGGAATGCGAAGACCCAGGGCATTCACTATGCCAGATATCCACGAGTTTGTTGCAGATGTTGAGATGGCGAAGGATTCCGTGAACAATCAGATGGTCTTTGTAGAGAAGCTGATGAATGAGCTTGAAGTAAACTATGAGGTTTCATTCAGGATTCTCAGAGAGTTCTATGAGGAAAACAAGGAATTCGTCCAAGGAGTAGTGAAGAAGGTCGGCAAGCCCCTTATGATTGAACTTTTCGAAGAGCGATATGCATACTTTATCTTCAAAGGTGAATGGAATGTTGTTGACGAACAGAAGAAAGCTGCATGTCTGGCAACTATCCAGATTGACGTCGAGAATGCTGAGAGATTCGACATCAAGTATGTTGGAGATGATGGCAAGACAAAACGGCCGCTTATTCTACACACCTCACCATCCGGCTCGATTGAAAGAGTTCTCTATGGTGTCCTGGAACAAGCCAATAAAGACAAGAAGAATGGAATTAAGCCCATGCTTCCTCTATGGATGACGCCAGTCCAGCTAAGACTATTGCCTGTGGATGAAAGTCTGGTTGAATACGCAATCAAGCTAGGAAAAGAATTGGAAGCGGCAGGAATACGCTACGAGGTCGATGATCGCTCGATGACTCTAGGAAAAAAGATACGGTCAGCTGAGAAACTCTGGATTCCGTACATCTGCGTTATTGGAGAGAAGGAGAGGGATTCAAAGATACTGTCTGTACGTATTAGGAGAGAGGAGGAGCAGGCTTCAATGTCCATCAAGGAATTAATTGGTGAAATCTCTGAAAAAACGTCATTTGCACCGAAGCAGAGGTTGCTTTTGCCCTCCCTAATCTCTCAACAGCCAATCTTCTCGAGAGAGGTATGATTACAGTCCGAGGAGATGAAACAATTGAGGAGCGATCATCCTCCTCAATTGTGATTATATTTTCTGCAAGTATGATAATCTTTTTAATTACTCAAATGAACTATAAAGAATAAATAACAATGGTGAAGATAGTGAGGGTAATGTCAAAAGAGACCCGAAAGAGTGTAAATCAGATTATAGAGACTGCAATCGATTTCTTTACGGGCATCTATGGTTTCTCAATCTCTGATTCCGTTCCAAACTGCTGTATTGAATTCAGAAATGACCTTGGTTATGTTACAGTTCAGGTCTTTCCTAAAGGAAAATTAAACGAAGTCGTACTAACAACTCAAGAATGGGACTACCAGATCATGCAATTTGCAGAGGCAATCTAGAAATGCCTGTTAATTGAACCTATACTCCATCTAGATGGTACCTCAAGGAATGATTCGATAGTATTTTTACCTGCCGTATCCAGTAGTTCTTCCGTGAGGAGAGCTGTCTAGGGTGAAGGTTCTTGTTCTAGGTTCAGGTCAAATGGGAAAAGGCGCTGCTTATGACTTGGTAAGAAACGACAACGTTGAGCAGGTGATATTGGCTGATATAGACGAGGCCAATGCAAAGCGACTTGCAAAAGAAATGGGACAGAAAGCTGTACCAAGAAAGGTGGATGCCAAGAATAAGTCTCAGCTGAAAACCGCATTCTCTGAAGTCGATTCGGTTGTTAGTTGCGTTAGCTATACGGTGAATAAACTACATACTCAAGTTGCAATAGAAACTGGGACACATATGTGCGATCTTGGGGGAAATCTGAATGTTGTCAAAGAGCAATTAGAGATGCACACTGCTGCTAAAGAGGCAGGAGTGACCATTGTGCCTGATTGCGGCCTAGCTCCTGGGATGGTGAGTGTCCTCGCGAGGGCCGGAATTGATGCAATGACCAGCGTTGAGGATGTGAAGATTAGAGTGGGCGGCCTTCAGCAGGAACCTCGTCCTCCTTTGAACTATGCTCTGATATTTTCAGTAGAAGGATTGATCAATGAGTATGTTGAACCATGCATGGTTCTAAGAGGTGGAAAGATAGCCTATGAGGAACCTTTGGTGGGGTTTGAGCAAGTTGACTTTCCACAACCATTTGGTGTCCTTGAAGCATTCAACACTTCAGGGGGGACATCTACTCTACCATTAACCTATGAAGGAAAAATCCCAAACCTCGATTACAAGACATTGAGGTATCCCGGACATGGCCATAAGATGTGGTGCATGAAAACTCTGGGACTGATGAAGAGTGAAGAAACAGAGGTTGATGGAATTAAGATTGCTCCTCGTCGTGTATTAGAAAAAATGCTGGAAGAAAACCTGCCACCGTCCGGAAAGGATGTTACTCTAGTTCGAGTAACAGTTTCAGGATGGAAAGGAACAGAGTCTAGACAGATTGTCTATGAGATGATTGATTATTATCATGACGAAAGCAAACTCACCTCGATGATGAGAACAACCTCTTTCCCAGCGGCCGTCACTGCCGTCATGATGGCAGATGGAACCATCAAAGATCGAGGAGTGCTTCCCCCAGAGCGATCAATACCTCCCGAACCGTTCATCAAGGCCCTTAGGGACCGAGGACTCGATATTCAGTTCAAGCAGATATGAAAAATGCAAAAAACACACCTAGTCTCATCAATTAGTCTCCTAGGCTATACTCCGTTTTGGTTAGACTTGCTTTAAAGATAAGGGCTTTTTATATAAAATACACAGAATAAATCAGAGCCGCAGTTGTGTGATCATTTTCCACACTTTGTGTTCTTTACCCGTGATCTCCGTACCCGCTGCGGCTCGCATTTTTTCACCGCCAGTATACTAATTAGGTCATAATCGCTTTATGGACACATGGTTAGCCTAAGAATGCGAGCAGTACTTAGTTTGTTTCTTCTGATTTTAGGCATTGTCTTGTTTATTTTGTTCTATCTCCTGTCAAGAGGCGTACCACTGACCTAGTAAGTGTTATCAGATACAACTGCTTTTTGCCTCTAGGTACTAGCATTGACTGATTACTCTCACATTTATTCAAAGATTCTTGATGCTCAGATAGTTCTTGAAGGACTCATCCACAAGACCAGGCTTGACCGATCATCCACTTTCTCCCGGCTCACCGGAGGAGATGTCTATCTAAAACTGGAGAACCTTCAGAAGACCGGATCCTTCAAGGTGCGAGGTGCCGCGTATGCTATGTCACAACTCAGTGATGATGAGAAGAGAGGTGGTGTTATTGCGGCGTCTGCAGGAAATCACGCTCAGGGAGTTGCATATGCTGCTTCACGGCTGGGAATAAAATCAACAATCGTGATGCCAATATTCTCGCCAATAGCAAAGATCCAAGCCACACAAGGTTATGGCGCAGATGTAGTCCTTTTCGGAGCCGCCTTTGATGATGCTCTTTCGCATGCACTTGAAACTGCAGAGAAGACAGGTGCTAAATTTCTGCATCCCTTCAACGACACCGATGTAATTGCCGGCCAAGGGACAATTGGAATGGAGATCCTAGAAGAACTTCCTGAGGTGGACATCGTTGCAGTTCCTGTGGGCGGAGGTGGAATATTCACTGGTATCGCCATTGCCATAAAGGAGCAAAGACCGAATGTGGACATCTACGGTGTCGAGGCCGAAACTGCTGCTTCAATGTATGCATCCCTTGCCAATGGGCATGTCACTTCCATCACTAATCTCGATACAATTTGCGATGGAATTGCCGTTAAGACTGTTGGAGAGAAGACCTTTGAGATAGCACGAGACCTCCTCAAGGGCTGTGTCACGGTTAGCGATCTTGAGGTCACAAGAACCCTATTTCTCCTTCTAGAAAGGGCGAAGATAGTAGTCGAACCTGCAGGATGTGTTGGCCTTACAGCATTTCATAGTGGTCAGATAAATGTGAAAGGAAAGACCGCTGTTGCAGTTCTATCCGGAGGCAATATCGATATGAGCCTCATGGCACGCATCATTGACAAGGAACTCTATCGGCTTGGCAGGAATGTCCGACTTAAAGGTACGATATCTGATAGAGTGGGTACATTAAACAAGGTCATTGAGCTTGTTGCGGAATCTGGGGTTAGCGTAATTGAACTTGATCAGGACCGCAGCGATCCCGATATACTTCCAAACAAGACGGATCTCACCATGATTCTTGAGGTTCCTGATGAGTCTGCCGTTGAGAAACTTCTTCGGCTCTTGGGTGAGCATGGATTCAGTTTCCATAGATATGAGGACTAATCATTAAATGAGCGGAATGCTTGATATCGAAACCCAGGCCCAAATAAATGCGCAGATGATTATAGCTGGCCATGGATTCTGTATCTCCTGGGATGCCCATGCGATAAGTACAGTTGATAATGCTGAAACGATAAAGAAGAGCATGAGCAACAAACCAAGCAGTACCATTGAACCTGCTATGAATCCAAATATTGTAGTCACAGCAACAACAACAACAGACAAGAAGCCTGCAACACCATGTCTCGCACCTATCGCGAACACAATGTTTTTGGAAAACGTATTTCCGTTCCATTCCCGATTGTCTATCAGCAAACCTCGAATCCAAGCAGTTTCTGCGACATAGTAGGGTATCGCAAAAACCATGATGACTATCGTATTCGTTATACGAATGCCAACAGGGTATCGTACCATCGAGAAAACAATCCATGGTTCCATTGCATCAGGAAGTCCTCCAATACCCATCCATCCGATTAGCCAGAAGATTACAATCAGTGCAGGAATAAGTCCTCGAAGGAATTCTTTCATGTATTCAGCCAAAGATTGTATTCTTATTCCGGCGGCGTCAAACGCATAGTATGTTTGTCTTCTTCCCAAACCGATTCTAAGAATCACAATCGTTGATATTGTAAAGAATATGAAGAAAAGGACAAGCCCTGTAGCGAACATAGAGTTTGGCCAATAGATACGAGCATTTTCCAAGTGAAACGTGATTGAAGATGTGGCTGTGAAAATGAGGACAAATGCAGTACCCAAAAAGGTGCTGAGAATTAACGACTTCTTAATGCTTTGAGGTTCAGTTTTGGTGAGATATGGTGCAGGCTTGATCTTCTTTGGTAGTTTCTCGTTAATGATAAAAAGTAATGGAATTGTCGAAACCAATAGCGCAAAGACGCCACTTGCCATGGCAAAAACCTTGTACATGAAAACCTGACTAGACACATCCAAGGTTTGTTCAAGCTGGCCTTCTCCCTGAAGCGCTTGGATCATCCAGCTGCAGCTCTCAGATACAATAGTGCCATCAATCGCCTCAAAGACATGGTCTGTTGGTGCAAGCGCAAGCCGGTATGCGGTTTCATTTTCAAATGAACCATATGTTGTATCAGGCTGGAAGTCTTCTATGCCCGATGCCTGTACTAGGGTATCAATACCATCTTCAGCAGAAATCATCTCATCGAATTCGCCTAGTGCAACCATGAAGTTGCCTGGTAGATGGGATATGGTTCCGAGACCCATGTCTGCGACTGCGCCAACAGCGACGTATGCATGAGGTGCGTTTGTGAAATTTTGCATCTGGACTGCAACTTGAAATCCAAGTGAATGTGTCAAAACACCGTAGAGTGAATCATCAACTTCTGGTCGTTGCTGTACAAATTCAACTGCCGCGTAAATGTCAAGTGCCATGTTGTAGAAGTCTGTTATATTGAATGACAGCATTGAATCTCCATGACCCGGCAAGTCAACAGAAACGACAGTGAAATTCCTTCTTGCAAGTTCAATATTAAATGAATACATGCCTTCCTTGGATCCAGCTACTCCATGTGTTGTCAGGACCACTGGCATTGGTGATTCATACCTTGAATATCTGGGTTCGTATATCATGAAGTTGATTGGTCTACCTGGCTCTCTTTCAATAGTATGGCGTTCCAGTATCAGCTCACCAAGACCTCTATCTGTTGACCATGAAAGGTAAAGCGAAGATGCAATGATAATAGAGAGTATTAACAATGTGAAGTAAAGGGAGCTTTTGGCCAATGTAGTGTCTCCGAATTGTGTCACTCAAATTAATTCTTGAAATAAACAAATCGGTGTTGTCATAAATTTGAATGCCAGTAACACACGCCCAAGCTCAATCCAATAGAGAACCAACGTCAACAGACATTAGAAATGTGTTATATTCTGTGAATATGCTCATAATAAAGTAAGTTGTTTCTCCACTATTCTCAACATAATCAGGATGAACGAATGAACCATACAGCGATGGATATTCCTCTGCATCCACAATGGTGAAAGGTTCGCTCCAAGGGCCCCATAGATACTCAGATGATCGTACAACTATTGAATATGCCACATTATCTGTGTAGAAGGCCGTCCATTTATCCAAGTATTCATTCCACATCAATGATACTTCTCCAACCGGTGCGCTAAAAACCTGAGAGGAATCCTCCGGGTCCGAGCTCCAAATTGGGTCTCCCATGGTTGTCATTCCCGTATAATATTGATAGGCAGATTGGTTTAGTATCTGCATCTTTTCTACTCGACTGAGATAACAAGCTCCGAATCTTCCCGCGGGTGTAGAGAGAAGATATAGAAAACTAGAGTCCATAGAGGTTGGCTGCGCAACTCCAAATAGGACAAAGTTACTGTTTCCGGCCCAGGATATATTCGTCATCTTTGTGAATGACTGCCCGTTATTAGTAGAAACTGCTATTGATGCATTGTTGCATGTCCAGATGCCTCCTATCTCTGACCAGTGGCGCACTGACATATAATACACATACAGATTCCCAAATAGAGAAACTGCGGCAGTTGGTATGCAAGTCATCTCAATATTGTCGACCTTCAAACTAGAAATCAGTTCTTTGGCGTATCCAGAAGTCGGATTGAGGACCCACGAATCAACAGAAATCCCATCCGATGGATCAGTATCCTCACTTATTGCAATTGTATTTGACCTCCAGTTGCCAGTCATGCTAGGAGAAGAGAAAGTATCTCCAAAAATGAAGAGGTATTGCCCATCGTGTTTGACAATGATTCCAAGGTCAGTTCCTCCCACATCATAGACTGTTGAATCTGATATTGCTTCAGACCCTGTCAGTTGTGCAACCAATTGATGTGGCAGATTCTGGTTGTCTTCTGGATTAAAGAAAGGCCATGCCAACCATGCCATAAGAATGACTATCACAATGAAGCAAATACCATAACGCCTTCTCTTCGGTGGCATGTTCAACCCCCATCGGTAACTCTGAATCCCACCCTTATTTTCTTTTGTTGATTGGCTTTAGTCTTCGTTAGCATTCATTCCAGAATACCTTGATTCATCAGATCGAATCAGAAAACTAAGGATGATAATTCCCAATATCGAAAATGGTAGAATAAAGAGCGATGCACGGCACTGCAGACCTCTCAGGGGCGGCGTGGGATCTACCAGGAAGGTGACACAATCGTAAATCCAACTAGCTAGCAATAGTGCCAAAATGATAAGAAACAGCCTCAGAGTCCTTTTCGCTCGAGCTGTTTCTTGAATCAATAGTAAGTCACCCCATCGTATAATTTGAGCCATTTGGATATTGAGGCACCTGTCCAACTCCTCGTAATGTTTCAGATCGTCTGTCAATTATAACCGCAATGCCAATTGTGACAGCAATCAATGAAATTGCCCCTCCAACTACTGCGATCTCAACCAGAGGTGATAGTGCAGTTACATCACTCGTGAGCTTGTACATGTGAAAGAAGTAGGTGTTTCTCATAGGATTGAAAACATAGCCATAGAGTTTCGAGATTTGGACATGGAAGTTTGTTTCTTGATAGCAATAGATGTATGCTGAATGTTGAACCAAGGTTTCTTGGATTTCATAGTATATCTCCTCTCTGCTTAATGAGTCCAGAGTGGATATTGCCTCTTGGACAAGCTCATCTATTACCTCAGAATTCCATCCATCAGATTCTGACAATCCTATTCTTTCATCCCAAACACTTGAGCTATGGGTGAAATGTCTAGCAAAGTCATCAGGATCTGCAATACTCGGTGTCCATCCTGTGAAGAATATCGGCAATCGATTATCCATGTAGTACTGATTGTAATTTGACCATTCAATTCCCTGAATTGAAATGACTAAAGGTTCTGAAGGCTGCATTGCTCCATATAGTTCATTGGAAAGCATTTCAGAAATACCATCTCTCAAGAGCAGACTCAAAACTTCACCAAAAGGAGGTCCCCAGGTTATATAATAGAACACTAGCTCATAGTTCATACTTGCCAACACATTGTCAAGCCATCCTCCCTCCATTGCCTGATTCCAGGCAGACGCCGCTTTGGTTAAGTTGAATGAGAATGTAAATAATTCCGCAGCATAACCAAGCATACCTTGTGGAATCAAGCCTCTTTGCTGAACGCCAAACCCGTGAACAGAATTTGAGATAAGTTGACTGTAATTCAATGCATACGAAAAGCACTCTCTAACACTCCTATTTGCGAATGGATTCAGAATAATCCCCACTGTTCCGTTGATGAGGGGATGCATATTGAAAGCCGCAAATCTCACTCTGTAGATCGGCTCTCCGCACCAAAGGCTGATGTCTGGATTGCTTGATTTTACAGAGCCATCCAGACTTTCTCCAGTGAGACCGTTGTAAATCCGATCAGATTGACTAGTTGGCCAATAGCATCCGTCTGTTTGACCTTCCTCGAGATGGATAATTCGTAGAGCCTCATCTTCCTCAGTAAGGATTATGACATCCTCAATCGCTCCTGAATATGGGAAATATACCTTTGAGGAAGCACTCCGCCAATAGTTCTCAAATCTATGCAGATGGATCGCATCATCACGTATCCAGAAATCGACAGTATAGGGGCCTGTTCCACAGGTATGTGCTTCAATCCAGCTATTATGAATTCCAATCTCAATCCCACCATTGGCTTCAATGTAAGATGGGCTGATAATAGCTGAAACCGGGCTAGCTAGAACTTTCATGAATGGCGCATATGGAAATGCAAGCTGGATTCTGATAGTGTAGTCGTCCAATACAAGAATTGGATTCTTTTCCATCCAGTTCTCATAGGCACCTATATGCTCCGCACTTCCAGATCCAAATACTTCAACCGCATTTGCAACTACATCCCCTCCAAGAATCGATTCTGCCAGTAACCAGGCTGGTCCGTATTCATTGAATATTGCCAAAACCCTCTCTAGGTTGTATTTTACACAGGAAGCGTTGAGCGGAGTGCCATCATGAAATGTGATTCCTTCCCTCAGGGTAATTGTATAGTTCAATTGATTTGAAGAGATATGGGCGGATTCTGCGAGGAGAGGTATCGGTGTGTCTGTGTCTTTGGAAACCCAGTCATAGGTAAAGAGAGTTTCATAGACATTGGTACATATCCAATTGGCAAAGTCATCATTTGCAATGTGGGGATCTAGAACCTCAGGATTTCCTACTGTTTCCCAAAAAACAGTTTGCCCCCATGGTGGAGGGGGCATATAGGCCATTGCGTAGCAATATGGCGAAGGAAATATCATCAATATGCACAGAAATACAAGCTGGCTCTTTGCCATGGATTTCATGCCCAATCCTCGATTCCATTTCTGATTTCCACGATTATGTTACTCCTTGGTGCGAATAGATAAATGCCTTTTCAAGTCTCAGAAATATATGTTCGTATGCACACTTTAAAATAATAGTTTGATAATGAGATTCTTTTCATCTGTGTTTGAACTCTGGCTTGCGTTTTTCAAGGAATGCAGCAACACCCTCAGCAATGTCCTCAGTCTCAAATGTCTGGCAAAAAGAATCAAACTCCAATGTCAAGTGTTCATCAAGTGTTAGATGCCATGTTCTCCCAAGGGTCTGATTTGCCAGTTTCACTGCCGCCTCAGGTTTACCAGCAAGTTTTGTGGCAAGTTCACGTACACCCTCTCTAAGGGATTTTACTGAATCGAATATCTTGTTTGCAAGACCTATCCTTTGAGCTTCTTCAGCAGTGATTAGATCTCCAGTAAGGACCATCTCCTTGGCAACTCCCAGTCCTACTAATCTTGCGAGCCTAACAATACCACCGTTTCCAGGAATTGTCCCAAGATTGATTTCAGGAAGTCCAAAACGTGCATTGGCGGATGCATAACGAATGTCACATGCTAATGCGAGCTCACAGCCGCCACCAAGCGCATACCCATTAACTGCGGCGATGGTTGGTTTATTCATTGCTTCTATGTATCTAGATACTTCTCGACTTGGATTTGCCACCGATTTTATGGTTTCCGAGTTTCGACCTACGAATTCAGTGACGTCGGCACCAGAAATGAAAGCTTTGTCCCCACTGCCTGTGAGAATGACCACTCTTACTGAGTAGTCCTCATTAGCACGCTTAAACATTTCAAGAAGCGTGTTTTTCACGAGAACATTCAGAGCATTGTACCTGTCAGGTCGATTAACAGTGATAGTTGCAGTCGCATCTCTTACCTCATAAAGCACAACATCCTCTGTCAATAACTATTTACCCCCGATTTTTTGAAGCATTTTGGGAAGACTAAAGCAATTTCCAAAATCTCTTTGAAGCTTCATCAGCTCTTCTCTGATTCTGTCAAGACCTAATCTTTCAATGGTTTCAAATGGGCCCTCCTTGTAATTCGATCCTAATCTCATTGCTTTGTCAATATCCTCTTTTGATGCAATACCAGTTTCATATTCAATCATGGCTTCTCTTAGGTACGGAATGATGATTCTGTTAACAATCCAATCAGGATCCGCACCCTTCGGTTCGTCTAGTGAACGTTTCTGTCCCTCCTCATAGGCATAGAATCCTTTCCCTGCTTTCCTTCCGATTCTTCCCTCCTTTACAAAATTCTTTAGTGTTTCAGGGACTTTGTAGCATTCTCCCAATTCTCTCTCAAGAGTGCTCATAGTTCCTAATGATACATCCAAGCCAACAAAGTCAGATAATTCCAATGATCCCATTGGTGTGCCTAACTTCTCCCTCATCGCTGTATCAATCTCTTCAGCACTTGCCAAACCCTGTTCATAGATATAATATACTGCTCGGGAGATCTGCATGCGGAGTCTGTTTACAATAAATCCGGGACTATCTATCGCCTTTACACAGATTTTCCCCTGCTTCTCTCCAACCTCCATGGCAGCCTTTATTGTATCCTCAGTTGTCTTCTCACCAACAACAACCTCGAGCAGCTTCATTGCGGGAACCGGAGAGAAATAATGCATCCCGATCACTTTCTGTGGTCTTCTAGTTACCTTACCAAGCTCAGTTATACTAAGAGAAGATGTATTGGATGCTAGAACTGTATGAGATGGTGCTGCTTCATCCATTTCTTTAAACAAGCCCTTCTTGACGTCCATGTCTTCGAAAACTGCCTCAATTATCAAGTCTACATTGCCAACGGCCTCTTTCATGCTAGTAGTTGTGGAGATTCTCTTCAGGAGGTTCTCGCCTTCTTGTGGTGAAATCTTGCCCCTGTCTAGCCCTGATTTGACATATGCTTCGACTCGAGACATCCCCCGTGCTATGGAATCCTCATCTAGGTCTACTAGTACAACCTCAAATCCCGAAGCGGCAGACACATATGATATACCTGCACCCATAAGTCCTGCACCAATCACACCAATGTGCTTGACATTCATTCCTACTCACACCTCATTTCTAAACGCTAGTCTCTTGTATGGTTTTCCCCAGCGTTCCTCATACATTAATCCCTCAAGTGGTGGCCTACTGGGTCCAAGATGTCTAGTAGTAATGGGTACGCCTAGACAGAATGCGGCAAGAGGAAGCCAAATTGGAGGAATACCCAATCTATCACGAATGAGCTGGCAGTGCCGAGGATCTGAGAATGGAAGAGCCTGATATCCACATCCATATCCCATTGCACTTGCAACTAGCCACATGTTTAGTACTGCCATTCCAGCAGTGACTGAACCAAAGAGCTCGTTGGGGTATAATTTTGTAGCGTCATTCCATGCATCACTAGCACACACTATTATTACGGCATCACTCTCCTCAGGATATCTGAAGAGATCACCCTCCCGAAGTCGTGAATAGACTGCTGCTCTGAATTGCTCTTCTATGTACCAATTTCTCCCACTTGTGAGTTCGAAAGGCGATGAGCCAAAAACTCTTTGTGCATTCTCCTGAGCAATATCTGCTAAGAACTTCTTCATATCAGCATCGTCACGTATAACAATGAGCCGAATCATCAACATATTTTCTGGACTCGGAGCATGCCTAGCAGCCTCCAGGATTAGCTCGATATGATGATCAGGGATTTTTGCCCCTGTGAATTGGCGGATTGAGCGCCTCGACCTAATATATTGAAGCGCCTTCATCCCTTCGATAACTTTCGTGTCGTCCTTGGATTCACGAACGGATTCGTCTATAGTCTCAGGGTGAGCTGTCATTCTAGTGCACACATCCTCAACACAATAGACCGAGAAATATCAGGGGTGCGCAATATAACCTTCGGTTATTTGAGAGAGTAAGTCTAGTATTTGATGCCAAGCTTCTTGGAGAGTTTGCTAAGCATGTCCTCAACCATTGATGGTAAATCATAGTCAGGACTCCAGCCCCATTCCTCTCGAGCTGCACTGTCATCAAGGGATGCTGGCCATGACTCAGCAATGTGCTGTCTGAAGTCTGGTTCATATGCTATCTCAAACTCAGGGATATGTTTCTTAATTTCAGCAGCAATCTCTTCAGGTGCAAATGACATCGCAGTGATATTATAGCTACGATGGATGAGCTTCTCTATCGGTGCCTCAATGAGGTCGATGGTACACTTGATACAATCAGGCATATACATCATAGGCAAGTATGTTCCCATATCTAGGAACGAAGTGTATCTCTTGTTCTTGAGAGCCTCATAGAAGATCTCAACGGCATAATCAGTAGTTCCACCGCCAGGCATCGTTTCAGAGCTGATAATTCCGGGGTACCTCAGTGAACGGAAATCAAGTCCGTATCTCTTCACATAGTACTCTCCCCAAAGCTCGATGAACACCTTGGAAACGCCATACGCAGTTGTTGGACGCATAATGACATCATTTGGTGTGTTTTCTCTTGGGGTGTTTGGACCAAATGCTGCAATCGAACTTGGAATCATGACTTGGTCTAGGTTCAGATTGCGAACCACCTCTAGGACATTATAGGCACCAATAATGTTGGTTTCGAAGGCGAGCTGCGGATTCTTCTCACCAGTGCCAGACAGGAGTGAGGCATTATGAATTATGATATCAATATCTTGGTCGACTAGCATCGTCTGTAGCTGATTCGTATCCATGATGTCTAGGTGCTGATAGGGTCCATCTTTTGTGAGGATCTCTGGAGGTTTCTTTCTCCCGGTTGCAATAACATTGGAACCCCCATATTTCTTCCTAAGCGCACCAATGAGTTCAGTACCGATTTGTCCGTAACTGCCTGTTAC
>JBHLQM010000018.1:25428-52383 GCA_048884785.1 Candidatus Thorarchaeota archaeon
ATAACATTGGAACCCCCATATTTCTTCCTAAGCGCACCAATGAGTTCAGTACCGATTTGTCCGTAACTGCCTGTTACTAGTATTCGCTTCATATGGACCACTTGGTCAGTCCGCGGAAATATCCCAGTTAAAAGCATTGGCCTTTCTAACAAAAAACTCCTCTATTTCGTTTCTAGAATGGCTGGGACACATTTAGAGTTGACAAGATAGTTGCATTCTCTCTATCTTTTGATGATATTTGATACCTCCTGTAACTATTCGCTGAAATATTGTCATCGAATGTTTCAAAATATCAATTATTCAATGTTAAAATATGAAATTTTTTTATTATTTAATATAGCTATTTAATTTAATATCTCCATGAGTTATTTACATTCTGTACCTTACAAAAGGACTAGAAAAAAGCAATGATATTGAAGCTCTGTAACTCCGAGCGCTTCTTTTCAGTGAAGTATCGTAGATTTTGAAATCATCTCTGCTTCGAAACCAACCATGGAGTTCGGTAAGGTGAAACACAATGAGCGATACACACAGAGAGAGAGTTCAGCGATCCGACATCCCCATACATGACTCTGATATTGATGACTTTTTCAAATATCAGATTTCAAGCTCAGTCGGTGGCGAAGGGCTTCTACATTGCTTGAAATGTGGGGCATGTAGCGGTGGATGTCCTGTGAGTGCAGTTACTGACTATAGGCCTAGGAAGGTACTTGGAAATGTCCTCCTCGGATTGAAAGACCAAGTGCTATCAAGTAAGGACATTTGGATGTGCGCGGCTTGCTTCACATGTGAAGAACGCTGCGTACAAGAAGTGAACTTCACAGATGTAATTACAGTTCTCAGAAACCAGGCAGTCAAGGAGGGTCATGTTGCTCCGGGTTATTATGAGATGGCACGTAATGTGGCTGAACTTGGGAGAGTTGCGGCGAAGACACGAGCAGTCGACAAGCTTCGAGAGAGTATGGGGCTTCCTCAATTGCAGGAGCCAGCCATTGATGCGGTGAAGAAGATTGTAGAGGCATCTGGATTCCGAAGAATCCTGTTGCTGTATGAGAGTAGAGGTGATGAGAAATGAAATACGCAATCGCATGGGGGTGCTTGGTTCCTACAAGAAGGTCTCTTTTAGGCTACGAAGCAGCGACTCGAAGAATTCTCTCAACTTTGGAAGTAGATACTGTTGATATTCCGAATGAGACATGCTGTGCGCCATTCTGGATGCAGTCTCTTGACCTAACAACAAGCATTGCACTAGCTGCTCTCAATCTGGCCAAAGCAGAAGCTATGGGACTGAATCTCATTACACCATGCAGTGGCTGCTTCCACTCATACAAAAGAGTGAATCACACACTCCGGAAATATCCAGCAATGAAGGCTCGTGTAGATGAACTGCTAAGGAAAGCAGGTTATAGATACAGAGGTGATGTTGAAGCACATCACTTGGTTGATTTTCTCTATAGCGATATTGGGATTGATGCAATTAGGGAGAAGACAGTGGTTAATCTAGAGGGGATAGAGGTTGGGCTTCGCTATGGCTGTCATATGCTAAAGCCTCATGAACTTCTAAATATCGAATATTCGGAAAGACCTACATTTGCTGACGAAGTCCTTGAGGCCATTGGACTAACTAGCAAGCAATACACTGGGCGGCATAGATGCTGCGGAGGTTTGCTTAGGGGTGCTGATGATGATCTTGCTGACGACGTATTGCGTGCTCGTCTTGAAGAGGCAGTGGCTGCAAATGTTGATGGATTAATCACTGTGTGCTCATTGTGTCATCTCCAGCATGATATGGGCCAAAGAATTGTGGGCAAAAAATTCGGTGTTGAAGGACTGGACATTCCAGTGCTTCATTATCCGCAGATTCTCGCTCTTGCATTTGGATATGCCCCTTCAGAAATAGGTCTAGACCACCACACCATCAAGACTTCGAGCTTCATGGAGAAAGTACGAGGAGGTGCAGTTTGATGGAAAGCGAAGAAGTGCGTGTTGGTGTTTTTGTGTGTCATTGTGGGCTGAATATTGAAGGTACGGTTGATTGTGCAGCCGTAGCAGGATACGCAACGAATCTTCCAGATGTTGCCCATTCTGTGGACCTAATGTTTGCCTGCTCAGATGATGGTCAGTCCAACATAAAGAAGGCGATCTCCGAGCATGATTTGAATAGGATCGTTGTTGCATCCTGTACTCCTCGAACACACGAGCCGGTCTTCCGTGAGTGTATTGAATCAGCTGGGCTCAATCCATATCTCTACGATCAAGTAAATCTCAGAGAGCATGTTTCTTGGTGCCATATGGGTCAGCGAGAAAAGGCGACAGAGAAAGCAAAGCGACTCATCAAAATGTCGATTGAGCGAGTACGAAATTTGGAACCTCTTGATAGACATACTGTACCAGTGGTGCGAAGGACTGCTGTTATTGGAGGCGGTGTTGCTGGTATTTCAGCCGCTCTTGATTTGGCGAAGGCTGGATTCCAAACATACCTCATTGAAAAACGTCCCACCATCGGTGGACAAATGGCGTTGCTTGACAAAGTCTTTCCTCAAAATGATTGCAGCATTTGTATCCTTGGTCCCATCATGTCCGAAGTTGGTCGACATCCGAGAATAGAACTAATGACGTATAGTGAGGTTGATAGGATTGAAGGATATGTTGGTAACTTCCGAGTGAAGGTCCGGAAGAAAGCCAGGTTTGTCGATACCCAACTCTGTAATGCATGCCGTGATTGTGAAGAGGTGTGCCCCTCTGTCGTAAAGAATGAATATGAATTTGGTTTAGGCAGCCGGAAAGCGGTTTATATTCCATTTCCACAGGCTACACCCAATGCACATACTATAACAAAGCGAGGAACTGCTGCATGCAGGATTGGGTGCCCAGCGCATGTTAATGCACAGGCTTTCATTGCTCTGATGAATCGAGGTGAACATGCTCTAGCATTGGATATGGTGAGGAAGTCCATCCCCTTCCCTGCAACGCTGGGAAGGGTATGTCCGGGAGTCTGCCAGAGCGAGTGTGCAAGGGGCTCCGTGGATGAGAGTATTGATGTACGAAATCTCCACAGGTGGCTTGCTGATTATGAATCTGAAAATGGCACCTATGAGCCCGTTGAGGTCAATCTCGATAAGGATGAACGGGTTGCTGTTATTGGTGCTGGACCTGCCGGAATAGCATGTGCAGAGAAGCTCGCAATGTATGGATATCCTGTAACAATCTATGAGGCTAGGGATAAGCCAGGGGGACTCCTGAGATGGGGAATTCCTGAACATCGGCTCCCTAGGGATATCTTGGATTCCGAGATTAAGATGGTCAAAGATAAGGGGGTTGAGATTAAACTAGGCAGTAAGATAGATAGCTGCTCAAGTCTATTTGAAGAAGGTTACAAAGCTGTCTTTCTAGGGACTGGAGCTCCAATGAGCAGGAGATTAGATATTCCCGGCGAGGAAGCTGAGGGGGTTGTTCATGCTCTAGAGTTCCTTGATAGAGTGAATACTGGCAAGACCGTAGAGCTTGGAAATAATGTAGCCATCATTGGAGGAGGCAATGCCGCGGTTGATGCAGCTAGGGTTGCTAGGAGATTGGGTGCGCGGACTGTTCAGATTATCTACCGTAGGTCACGGGAAGAAATGCCTGCCATTGCTCAGGAAATCGATGATGCTGAAGAAGAGGGCATTAAGCTCACTCTCTTGGCTGCCCCTCTGGAAGTTAAAGCTGCTGATGGCAGGGCTCAGCGACTTCGATGCATCAAGATGCGTCTCGGGGAACCAGATGAATCAGGAAGACGCAGGCCCATTCCAATTCCAGATTCGGAATTTACCATGAAAATCGACAACGTGATTGTAGCAGTGGGGCAGGGTGTAGATGCATTGGGTCCTCATGCTGAACTCAGTCTTACCAAATGGGGAACTCCAGAGATTAACCAAGTCACTCTTGAAACTAGCCTGAAAGGTGTTTTTGCCGGCGGTGATATAGTAACTAGTGGTGGCTTGGTGATTGATGCGGTTGCTGCCGGTCAAATAGCAGCAGAATCCATCCATCGATATCTTAGAGGAATGACTCTGACTGAAGGTCGTGAGCATACCTATCAGCCAATCCCTCTAGATGAACTTGGCTTGGACGAGGTGAAGAGGCAACCACGATATGATGTTCCCAAGATGAATGGACGATCCCGGATCAAGTCATTTGATGAGGTTGAGAAGGGGTATGATGCAAAACACGCCTTCCTTGAGGCCAATCGATGTCTATCTTGCGGTGTATGCAGCGAGTGCATGCGGTGTGTAGATGCGTGTCCAAAAGATGCAATTGACCATCTAATGGAAGATAGAATCGAAGAGATTGAGGTTGGAACCATTGTTGTCGCTACAGGATTCGATATCTATGATCCATCTCAGACGAGGGAGTTTGGCTACGGTGTCTTTGAAAATGTCATCACCAATGTGCAATTGGAGCGTCTTACAAACGCAGCCGGGATAACTCATGGAAAAGTGAAACGACCATCTGATCAAGAGGTACCTAAGAGTGTTGCATTTGTCCAGTGTGTTGGATCAAGAGACCGACGGATGAATCAAGACTATTGCTGCTACTATGGATGTGAGAACTCACTTAAGCAAGCCACCCAGATAAAAGAGAAGTATCCGGAAACTGAGGTTGCACTCTTTGCGATGGATATCAGGACTCATGGACTTGGTTATGAGTCCCTCTATAGAAGAGCCCGTGAAATGGGTGCTATTATCATAAAAGGACGCCCATCAGAGATTGAAGAGAATCCTGAGACAAAGTCGTTGACGGTTCTTGCAGAAGACCTCTATACAGGCGAACTCCTGCAAAAGACATACGACCTCGTTGTCCTCACGACGGCAATAATTCCGAACAAAGATACCCCAAAGCTCTCTAGAATTCTAAATGTTTCAACTGGTGAGTATGGTTTCCTGACTGAGGCTCATCCCAAGCTTCGGCCTGTTGACTCATTCAGAGATGGTATCTTTCTGGCAGGAGCTGTGTTGGGTCCAATGGATATCCCGAAGGCTGTTGCCTATGGTAAAGCAGCAGCAGCCGGAGCACAGTCTTTGATGTCTCCTGGTCAGTTCTCAGTTGAACCAATATATGCTGAGATTGATACTGAACAGTGCATCGACTGCGATCTGTGCTCGGAGATATGTCCATTCTCAGCAATAACTGGCGAGAAGGAAGAGCGGAAGGTCATGTACGAGCTCTGTCAAGGATGTGGCACATGTGCAGCAGCTTGTCCGCAGAATGCCATTGATGTTCAGCATTATAGAACCCAACAGGTGATGCCGCAAGTGAGAGCTGCTGCTCGTCCCGAAGGAGGTGCTGTGAAATGAATGGCAGTGGTTTCGAGCCTAATATCGTTGCATTCACCTGCAACTGGTGCAGCTATGGCGGCGCAGACCTAGCAGGCATCTCTCGAATCCAGTATCCACCAAATGCAAAGGTTATCCGACTGATGTGTTCGGGTCGTGTGGATCCATTGATGGTTCTTGAGGCGTTCAAGAATGGCGCTGATGGAGTGATGATTAGTGGATGCCATATTGGCGATTGCCACTACTCAGATGGAAATTACCGTACTCAAGTGCGCTATTATGCACTCAAGGTGGCAATGGAACACATAGGTCTTCATCCAGACAGATTAAAGCTACTCTGGGCGAGTGCATCAGAGGGGCAAAAGTGGGCGGATGGAATTAAAGATATGACCGAGCAACTTAGGTCATTAGGACCGAGTCCGGTCTTGGAAGGAGGGATTGAAGCATGACTGAGGCTAGTAGTAAAGTCGATTTCAAAGGCCTATCCGCAGCTGAAACAGCTGTTGTTATTGGAGGAGGTGTTGCCGGAATGCAAGCGGCACTTGACCTTGCCAATCAAGAGTACAATGTTGTTCTTGTTGAAAAGACACCTTCAATCGGTGGCATCATGGCAATGCTGGACAAGACTTTTCCAACACTTGATTGCTCCGCCTGCATTCTTACTCCAAGATTATCCGAAGTCTCTCGCCATCCCAATATTCGGTTACTAACATACTCGGATGTACTTGGGATATCTGGTTCCGCTGGAGACTTCCGTGTGAAGATAAGAAAGAAAGCACGAAAGGTTCTGGAAGAGAAGTGTTCTGGATGTGGTGATTGTATACCTCACTGTCCAATTGAAGTGCCAAACGAGTTTGATCAGAATCTCGCCGTTCGGAAGGCAATCTACATTGGATTCCCACAGAACACGCCATTAGTGTATACAGTGGATGAGGAGAACTGCATCAAATGTGGCATGTGTGTGAAAAGCTGTGAACGCCAGGCAATCAACCTCGATATGGAGAGCGAGGAGCTAGAGATTCCGGCGGGGGCGATTGTAGTAGCAACAGGCTACAAGCTCTTTGATGTCGGAGCTTATACTCGATTCGGATATGGGCGATTCAAAAATGTAATCAATGCACTGGAGTATGAACGGCTCATAAACGCCGCAGGTCCTACTGGCGGCCGACTTGTTCGACTCAGTGACGGTAGAATTCCAAGGTCTATCGCGTTCATACAGTGTGTTGGGGCACGAGATGTTCAGAAGGGAGTGCCAAACTGCTCCCGAATTTGCTGCATGTATGCTATCAAGAATGCTGTAATGGCAAAAGAACTCCAACCTGAAATAGTCCAGAATGTGACTCTGTATTATCTTGACCTCCGGGCTTTTGGCAAGGGATTTGAAGAGTTCGCGAACATGTCAAAAACTCGATTCGGTGTCAACTTTGTCAGAGGACGGGTCGGTGAAGTAATGGAAGTAAATAAGTCACAGAATCTTAGACTCCTAGTTGAGAATACAGAAGTAGGTGCATTGACCGATGACGAGTATGAACTTGTTGTGTTGTGTCCGGGCATCAAGCCTCCTGATGCGAACAAGGAAATTAGTGACAATTTGGGTATAGAGATTGACTCGAATGGCTATATTTCCAGTTTGGACCCGATAGTGACTCCCGTTGATACATCTATTCCAGGAGTGTTTGTTTGTGGATGCGCAGAGGGTCCCAAAGATATCCCTGATAGTGTTGTGTCAGGCAGTGCAGCAGCAATGAGAGCTAGTATTATCCTTTCCAATGGAGGTGTCACCAAATGAAAGAAACTGCATCAGTAGAAACAATACAGGCAATGTATGATGCGTTTGCGGCTGAGCGACTCAGATGGCTAATAGGCAAGGGGGATGTACTTGTTCAAAGAAGCGATCTGGAGCAAGAACGATTTCTATCGCTTATCAATAAGACAGTCGAGGAGGAATATATCCGAAGCTCAATACTAAGAAATCTTAGAGACGGCCCTAAAACGGTAGTAGAACTCTCAGAAAAAACACCACTAGACACATCAATAATCCATTGGAATTTGCTTGCGCTGGCAAAGTGGAACAAAGTAGAAGTCATTGAGAGAATAGAAAACCAATACACCTATGGACTGAAAGAGATTCATTGATCTGTGTTCAACAAGTAGAATGATATCAATAGTATGGATAGATAGAGCATGAAGGGGAATGCTGAGTCGTACTGAGATTAGATGCTTGGGTCTTGTATCTGTTCTTGTATGCACACTTCTCATAGGTCCGGCACATTCTGGTCACGACAATGCCATTTGCATTCCTTGCACTGCACAACCCTTGTTGTCCTCCACTTATTGGAATAGCAGATTCAATGTTACATATACATCGTATGAAAATGCGACCGCTTCTCCTCTAAGGAACGACACTAGTGCGGTCGGCAATGAATTTGTGATAAATACAGCCGTTCATGATATCTTGGGTGTCCCAGAGCTCGATGTGACTTTTATCACAACAAGGCTGGAATGTGTTCCAGAGGAAATTATTTTTGAGCAAACAAAACCGGGGAGCAGCTCGACTTTTGCCGTCCCATGGAGATCTCACAACATTACTGGAAACCTGTTTCTAGATGTGATTACGGCAAACGCAACAGAGTATCGTATGGGTTTCTTCAATCTAATGTTCAACAATTCTTTTGCTCCGATCATCACGAGTATACAGACCAATCCCAATTATTATCCCTTGGATGCTGGAACAAATCTTAACATAACATGGACCGTTTTCGATTTGAATATCGGAGATTCACATGAAAGTGAGATTTACTATTCTGCTGATGAAGGATACACATTTCAGCTACTGGCTAGAAATATTTCAGATGATTACTATGGATGGGAGGCCTATTTCGAAACGTGGGTCTATACCTTCATGGTAAGAGTTTATGATACCAAGGGATTGATGAATCAAAGAATTCACTATGGAGGCGGCCATCATACAATACCCCCCGCACCTGAACCAAGAATTACTCTCAGTAATCCTCCCGATGTTGAGATGATGTTTGGTAGCACAGGGAATGAAATCAGATGGACTCCGAGTAGTCCCTATGATGGTCAATATACTATCAAGGTGAATGGAATTCAAATCACCAATGGAGTGTGGTATTCTGATGATGGACCAATTATCTATAGTGTGGATGGATTTCTTCCAGGTGATTATGAAGTCATATTAAACATAATGTACACCTCTGTCTACAATTCAACAGATACTGTTAGAGTAGTTGTGCACTGGGGCACGACTGGAATGGTTGTACTGGGCTACGCCATTGGCATATCATTTGGATTCGGTGTTGTGAGCATCCTCTACATTCACAGAAAAAGAAGAAGAAGAAGAAGTCCTCAGCCATCAATGAGCAATTATTAGGAAAGAATGGAGCTGTTCCAGAGTTAGAATGATATTGAAATCTCTCGATTCTTGGGGCAACCGATTCTCTCTGTCTTGAGGTTGCGGTGAATACAGAAACAGATCAAAGAGTTCATTGCATCTTGATTCGCTCTTTAAACCCCCATGAAGAGTTCACCGCAGCCTCTATCATCGTTTTTTCCTCAGATTTGGAGGAGCTACTAAAAAACCATCTCTAATCTGATATCATCATCTTAAGGAATCACTGCCAAATCATTTGAGTGAAGTGCTCAAGCAAAGGAGGTATGAGATACTCTGAGCGTGAGTAGACGGTTAAATCAACAAACGAATACTTTAACGAATGTGGACATTCAATTCGTATTCTCAAAATGACTCGTTCTCTATCAAGGACCGACTGACCCATGAAATCCACAATATACACAGCTGTATTTTGAAATTCAACTTCCTCGGTATTTACAACTTGAAGACCGAGGTGAGAGAATTCCTTAATCACTTCCCTTCTAAGACTAGATCCATTCTTTTCAATTCTAAGTGCTCTGCTTCGCTTGTACATTCTTCTTATCCAGAGCTCCAGGTCGAATGGAGTATAGTCAGTCTTTCTGTATTGAGGCGATTCATATCTTCCAAAAGGGAGTTCAGGTTCAGATGTCGGATCAAACTCTAGTAGAGCCGGTCGGGTCTTATTCTCTCTTGATTCTAAAAACTGTGTTAGTTCCTTCAGCGGAGCTTCTCTTGGATCATTTGATTCTGTATTTCCGTCATCAGTAATTGCAAGTCGTAGCCTTCTAGCCGAGCGTTCTAGGCCCTCTGTCCATTTGTAAATGGTGTCAGTTTTTGGAGCATTTCGCGAAACACATTCATAGAACATGATGACTAGTATGCAAATGGGGACTAGACCAATTGCAAGGAATAGGATGCTCCATATGATATCGCCTTGCAATAAGTCTCCTCCTAGTCAAGAATTGTCAGGACAGAAGATAGCGTTTTTCATTTTGCTGTTCAATGGTTAGATTGATATCAAAATCAGAGGATTGTCATTTGAAACACGGCACATTCTATTACTGGGGTTGAGGCGTGCCCTGAGGAAGCTAAATAGCACATTGTCTCTGCTGGCTATTACTATTATTTCTCTCTCGCTTCTTCTATAGGCTCTGTGTCAACCCCACCCTTTTTCATGTCTTGTCTATTATTCGGGAAAAAAAATGATGCTGCAAACATAAGCAAACTGAGCGTTTCAAGTACAATCCTCAGAGGCTCATCTCTTGAAATAGACATAGGTGATAGCCTCAGTGGATAGCTTGGGTCTGGAATCTTTGTGTCTATTATCAGATACTTGCTTTGCCAGTGCCATTGTATCACCTCCATGTTGAATAGGAATATCCTAAGGATTTGGTTGATATCACTTCATTCAATTTCCAAATGAAGCGTGGTTGATTGTATCTTATTCGATTCATGTTGCTTCAATATACTATAGACTGGTCACTCAATATTCCACTTCTGACAATAAATGACCAGAAATCTGGACATACTGTGACCAAAATGTCGGATTAGTTAGTTTAATTTGCCGATGCTGGATGCGTGTCACGACAACGAGGCGAATTTAATGGCAACACGACGTGAGTACTTCAAAGAGCCAATAGTTCGGATCGGCATAGAAGATGCTCGTTTTCCTCGTTCATGTCCAGTATGTGGGGCAGATGGCGAACATATTACTCGTATTTGGGCTTCTCCACACAAGATGGGGAATCCGAGATATCCGAAGCGAACTTCTCCTAGAATTGGATCTAAAGGCACAAAGGCGCTCCTAGTATATGTATGTGATGAGCACCATCAATCAGACGAAGGCTCTGATAACTCTCGAATTGCATGCACAGTTGGAAATGGATTAATGGTTGCTTTGCTACTATTTGCAATCTTGAATGCTGGCGGAGATATATGGGCCGGCCGACCGATTAATCCAATTTTCTTTGTTGTTGTTTTTCTCTTTGTGATTGTGATTGCATTGAGTATTGCTGCATTCAAACCAGGCCCTCTTGAACGATCTATCCGAGTAGTCGGATTTGATTTAGGCTTTCAAAACATGTGGCTGCAATTCAAGAGACCTGAGTATAGAGACCAATTTCTGGAAGAGAATGCATTGAAAGCAGAACTCGTCAGGTGGATTTCGAAGCTCTGACATCAGCTTACGCTGACCGTAAGCTGAAAAAGTATTCTTCTAATCTAATACTGATATCAGGTTGACTCGGTGCCATCAGACTTGAGGATGTGATTAAGGAGATGCGAAGCTTCAGATACTATTTTCCAATGCTTATTCTGATTATATTTGGTTTAGTATCTTCTTGCGCCTTTACAGATAGCTGTACCATATTCCAACTAGATGGTATCCATACTCCAAGTTCTGGGGGGGAGGATTCAAGTTTCTTCGAAACAAGATGGTGGTCTCGAGATAATACCTCTCCTCAATACCTTGCAGATAATGATGTTATCATGGGAGATCGGATTGAGATAGATGCAGAATTTGAAGACAACCCTGATAATCCCTTGATGAACGTTGAGAGTATTTCATGGAGAGCCTCAAAGGGTTTTGTTGAGAATCGAAGTGGTGAGCTTCTAGTTCCAGATCCAGGATATGATCCCTTCTTTCAAGGAATGAGGATGGACCAATTTACCTGGGAATGCATCGAAGGTATTCTGCAGGGCGATAATGTTCGAATAACTTTGTCACACAGTAACTCTGATACCGATGTTTTTGTTTATTGGGCAAACATAGACAATAGTAGGTGGACCACTGAAACTAGTATTACAGGAAGGCAAATGATCACTGGAAATCCACGAGTTGAACATGGAGCGTTTATCGCCCAAATGTCAGGTTCAATAATGGTAGGAATCTATTGCTACGATCACCAGCCCGGGCAGTACAATCTTACTATCGATACAATGGAAGAGGAAAACGGGAGTGTACAACAGAATTCAGTTCGATATCGCACTTGGACTTGGGGACGAAATGTTACCTTGTCAATAGATTTCATCGGGAACACTGTTTCAGGCTCTCTAATCAATAGGAGCATTCACAATGTCACGTTCCAAAATTTCTTTGCTCCCGCAATATCAAATATTCAGATTATATCCGAAGGAATCCTCAAACATATAACGTGGGACCTGCAGGATAGAAATCGGTTCGAGTCGCACCAATATGAGGTGCATTTTTCGTACGATAATGGACTTACATATCAATTGCTGTCGAGGGGCCTCACAACACGCTACTATCTCTGGAATACTGCGGGATTTCGAGAATCTAATGAATATCGGATTCAAGTTAGAGCGATTGACGCAAGTGGACTAGTGGGCTATGGCTTCTCACCTGCCTTCTCAGCAGGGTCCCTTGCCGAGTTTACCGGACTCTTCTGGTACGCGATTGAATCAAGTGGCAATGCCAGTTATGTTCAGGGATCAGTCAACAACTCAATTTCATGGAATGTTTGGATACAAGGGGACAACCAGCTGGACTTTGAAATATACCTTGATGGCGAGGTAATAGAAACCGGATTGACCAGAGGTGAGGAGATAACTGTTGATACGGACGGTCTATCTGCAGGGGTTCATGCCTTTACGCTTTCATTGGGTTCTGAAACACGCACAAGAAACGACACTATTTTTGTCGAGGTGTTTCCTGATCCTCATTACGCATATGTTCAAACTACCTGTTCTTTGTCTGCAGGGGTAATTATGTTCCTGTCCATTTTGACTGTAGAGGTGAAGCGTAGGAGAGATTTTGGCTCCTAAAGCTCAAGAGCTAGGGAATGGATCGCCAGTTTCAGTTAGAGATAGGGAAGCCCTCTCTCTTCTTTTATGGCAGCTTGGGCAGCCGCTAGCCTAGCAATTGGAAGTCGATATGGGGAGCAAGAGACATAGTCGAGCCCAATGGAATGGAAATACTCAACTGAACGGGCCTCACCTCCGTGTTCTCCACAGACCCCCAGTTTGATGTCAGGACGAGTCTTTCTCCCACGTTCTATTGCTATCTCCATCAACTGACCAATACCGCGTTTGTCTATGCTGACAAATGGATCGTTTCGCAGCAAGTGGTTTTCGAGATAGGTAGGAAGAAACGTGTCTATGTCATCCCTGCTGAAACCGAATCCCATTTGGCTCAAATCGTTGGTTCCAAAGCTAAAGAACTCTGCACTATGAGCCATATCTCCGGCTCGCATGCAAGCGCGAGGAATTTCAATCATTGTTCCATAAAGGAAGTCAATCTCGAATCCTAGCTCATCTTTGACCTCTTGATAGACCCTATCGACAATCATCTTCATGGCCATGAGCTCTGCAGCACCTATGGTGACAGGTATCATAATCTCGAGCTTGACTTTCTTACCTGCTTTCATCAATTCTGCCGCGCCTTCTAGGATTGCCCTGACCTGCATCTCATAGATCTCAGGGTGTGTTAATCCAAGCCTAACGCCTCTATTGCCCATCATCGGGTTGGATTCATGCAGGGCATCACCTCTTCTTCGAATTTCCTCTAGCTCGATATTGAGAGAATGAGCCAAGCGTTCTTGTCCGATTTTGCTCTTTGGAACGAACTCATGCAGTGGCGGATCGAGAAGCCTGATAGTAACTGGGCGTCCGTCCATCATCTCCAAGACATCCTTAACGTCATCTTTCATATAGGGCTTGAGTTCCTCAAGAGCTGCACGTCTTTCTGCCTTTGTAGCACTCATGATCATCTTTCGCAATAGAAAAAGTGGTTCATCAGATCCTTCTCCATAGAACATATGCTCTGTTCTGAAAAGCCCGATACCTTCAGCTCCAAACTCTAACGCAGCCTTGGCATCTTCTCGCGTTTCTGCATTTGCCCTAACGCCTAGTCTTCTGTATTTATCTACTAAATGCATGAATTCTAGCAGCCTCGGATTCTTTGTGGAGTCCATCATAGGCAGCTCTCCTTCATACACTAATCCGAGGGTTCCATTCAGTGTAAGAACGTCTCCTTCGCTGTATATCTTGCCGCCAACTGACATCTTTTTCTCGAAGGGGTCAACCTCCAAATCCGCTGCACCTACTATGCAGCATTTTCCCCATCCTCGCGTAACCAAGGCTGCATGACTGGTCATACCGCCTCGTGCAGTTAAGAGTCCAATCGCCGCACGCATCCCTTCAATGTCTTCAGGACTGGTTTCTTCTCTAATCAGAATTACTTTCTTTCCCTTGTTTGTCCACTCCACTGCATCCTCTGAGGTAAAGACTATTTGTCCGACTGCGCCTCCCGGGCCTGCCGGAAGCCCTTTGGCAATAGGAGTGGCTTTTGCTTCAGCTTCTGTATCAAGAATTGGGAACAATAGCTGTCCAAGTTGCTCCGGCGCAATTCTAAGGATTCCAGTCTTCTCATCAATCGTGCCGTCATGGACCAAATCCATTGCTATATTCAGTGCAGCTGTGGCGGTTCTCTTTCCAACACGATGCTGAACGAGGTACAACGTCCCCTGTTCTATGGTAAATTCTATATCGAGCATATCCTTTGTTTCTTGTTCAAGGGTTTCTCGGATTTGTACAAGTTCTAAATAGATTTCAGGCATTTTTTCCTGAAGAGTCGGAAGGTGGTTGTTCTGTTCATTCTTCGAATCCTCATTCATGGGATTCGGAGTTCTGATCCCTGCGACAACATCCTCACCCTGTGCATTGAAGAGCATCTCGCCATAGAATTTGTTAGCACCAGTTGCAGGGTCTCTTGTGAATGCAACACCCGTTGCCGAGTCATCACCCAAATTACCAAACACCATAGATTGAACGGTGCATGCAGTGCCCCAATCATCAGGGATGTTTTCTATACGCCTGTATGAAACAGCGCGAGCTCCACCCCAGCTTTTGAAAACTGCCCCTATTGCTCCCCATAGTTGCTCCATTGGATCATCCGGAAATGACCTACCAAGCGTCTTCGCAATTCTCTCTTTAAACTCATCACATAGTACCTTCAAGTTGTCCAGTGAGAGGTCCGTGTCATTCTGAACTCCCGCCTCTCTTTTCTTCTTGGACATTATCCATTCAAGTTGTTGACGAATGCCCCTACCTTCCTCGGGTTGGATACCTTCTGCCTTCTCCATCACTACATCAGAGTACATCATTATGAGCCGTCTATACGAGTCGTAAACAAACCTCTCATTCTTAGTTCTCTCAATTAAACCCGGAATTGTCTTTGTTGTCAGGCCAACATTAAGCACTGTTTCCATCATACCTGGCATGCTCTGCCTTGCTCCTGACCTGGCAGATACAAGCAGTGGATTCCTCGGGTCACCGAATTTCTTTTTCATTACGCCTTCAACCCATTTCAGAGATTCAAGAACTTCCTTCTTGATTTGGTCTGGCAACCCACCTTCCCTGAGGTAGATGTTGCAGGCCTCTGTAGAAATGGTAAGACCCGGAGGGACAGGAAGTCCCATTAGCGTGGCATCGGCAAGGGCGGCTCCTTTTCCGCCAAGCAGATTCTTCATCTTCCCGCTACCGTCTGCCTTTCCTGATCCAAATTTGTATACGTGTTTCTCTTTTCCCTTGGGCATACATATCCCTGCCTACAGTCTACTGGATGACATTCTCTATCCCGGATTCCAGATATCAAAGGTAAGGAGCCTTCATCATTATGAAGAAGCTACCATATAATCCGGGGCCAACATAAAGTAAACACATTTTCTTCGTTATTAAAATGGTGGTACAGGCTGTACATTCATCATACCAGAACAGAATGACGAATTGACGCCTGCACTTAATTGTCTGCAATAATGCCTTCCATTATCACCCTGATGAACATGTTGCGGATTTCATCCCAATCCAACTTGATGCCGGTTGTAACGTGTAGCGTTGAAAGCCCTCCGATTGCACTTACTAGAATTGTGGCTACTGAGTTGACATCTAAATCTGCCTTAAACTCACCATTGCTGATTCCTTCCTCTAGAATACCTGATAGGAAATCTATGATTGAACTTTGCTGAGCTCCTAGCCTGCTTCTCATTTTCTTCATCCTTGAGGACGCAACTTGGAATTCTATCTCCATTCGACATGCTTCATCCGGTATATCGCACATAGCTCCAAAAACAAGAATTGCTGCTTTCTCGAGTTTCGCTTTTGCTGACTTCTCATTTGACAGAAGCGATGTAAGATCCTTTAGGCTGAGTTTTGAATACCTTTCCTGCAATGATAGAAATAGATCCTCCTTGCTATTAAAATAGCCATAGATTGCTCCCTTGCTCATTCCGCTCTTTTCTACTATATCATCCATCGACGTATTGTGATATCCCTTTTTAGAAAAGAGATGTTCAGCAGCATCTAGAATCACATTTTGTGTCTTCATCTTATGCTCTTGGGTAACTCGTGGGCTCAAGGCTGCTTCCTCCGGGTTATACCATCCTGAAACTGACCAGTCGGTTTAATGTAATAATGTTGGAGGTTTTTAATAAATGTAGAGGACTCTTCAGTCACCATTTGGCAACTGAAGAGGATGCTCGTATCTCTACTGGTCATCTTTAACTTCTCCAACTTTCAGTATGTTGGGGACTAGAGATCCTAGGATTCCTACCAAAGCAAGGCCAATGCCTCCGAGTATAAACCAAGACTGGATACCGAAAAGCTCAACGATCCCTCCCGCAACAATGAGGCCGAAAGGTGCCATTGCAGGTCCTAAACTCATCAATACTGTGAATACGCGGCCCTGTAGCTCATGTGGAACCACTGCTTGAATCACGGCCATTAGTGAACCGCTGGCCATGGGTATCATGAATCCTGCAATGAATATGCCTCCAATAGCGATGGCAATTAGACTTTGAGGAGCCAATCCAAGTACAAAAACTCCTCCAGAGGCAAATATCAGTGCAACTATTGCCGTCAACATCCTTCGCCTAAAACCACCCCAGATGCCAAGTGCAACTCCGCCTGCAACCATCCCTACACCCATCATTGATTCCATCCATGCCAACTCAATCGCCCCACCGGCGAAATGTACCATCACCAGCAGCGGGGTCAATGAGAAAGTTGGTGCTAGAATGAAGTTCGTCATCATCAGAGCAACTGTCACATACTTCCCGGCTACCCAATTCTTCATGTAGCTGAAACCCTCCATCATTTCTGACAGTATACCTGAAACTGTACTTCCTTCCTTGAGCTTCACACTAGGCTGAGGAATCTGGATCAGAATCAACGGCAAAATGGCTAATGCAGCGGTTCCGACATCTATCATTAGTATTGCCTGAATTGGTAGAAAGACCAGAAGAAGGGCTCCTAAGGGGGGAGCAGCTATCTTTGCCAATCCAGTGAGAGCTTGATACATGCCATTCACACGTGAGAGATTCTTCTTAGGAACCATCAAAGATGCAGAGGCCTGTAGCGCTGGCCATTGGAAGCTAGCTAAGGCCGACCGAATGGCCATTATGAGGAAGATGTGGAGCACATCTACAATTCCCTGCCACCATAGAGTGGCTAGGCCAATTATCATGATTGCACTTAATCCATCTGATGCAATCATAACCTTCCGACGGCTCCATCTGTCAATGAGGGGTCCGACGAATGGGCTGATTACTATCTGAGGCAAGATTGCCATCATGGTCGCCATAATAAGTACTGTTGCACTTCCGGTGGTTACTGTGAGCCACCAAACAAGGGAAAACTGCACAAGTGCGCTTCCTACTAATGAGAACGCCTGACCAGAGAAGATTCTCATGAATTTCCTCATTTGGTTTGTTTGAGATGTGGAATCGAGGATTTCGTTAGATTCCGTTTGCGCCTCAACCAGCAATTGCTGGGCAATGTCAGATGTTTCAGTGTTCGTAATTAATTCCATGTTCTTTTTTGACTCTTTATGTAGTGATACCATTGTAGTTCATTCCATATTTATATAAACCGACTAGTCGGTTTAATTATAATATAGACTGACCGGTCGGTTTATTTAAAGCTTTCGGTGAGAGTAGCAAAAGCAAGTCACAAGTCTTGGACGAGAAAAATCAAAGAGGTTTGATGGATGTGGCCGATAAAAATAGGGGTAGCGGTTGCCTTCTTGACGGAAACCGCGATGGAAAGCTACTCTTTCACTCATTTAATGTATCCTGATCGTTGAAAATATACTGCCGCACGATCTTGATACTTCTCAAGATTCCTGTTAGCTTTCCGAGCAAGTTCATTTCTACCTCGGATATCAACTTCCGTACCCTTATGGCGGTAATTGCCCTTAAGTAGTTTTAATGTAACTTTGCTAAATTGATTTCTTCCTAGTGCTATGATATCTCTGCTTTCCATTTTTTTTCACATCTCTTTGATTGTCTAGTATTGCAGCCATTGCCTGAAACTCATAAGATTGTCAAGTTCGGACTACAATTCGACTGATTATGGCTATGAAGTATCGGATATTTATTGGCGGGAGAAAGCAAGTTCCAAATCTTGCAATTAAGCAGTTAGAACTGACAAAATGATAACTATCTGGTTCGGATTATGGAGCAAGGAAGTGCTGTGAGTGAGATGTTTGCAAATCCTCCTCTTGCCTTCTGAAATCGCAGGTGCTTTGCCCTGTTTTCCCATTGCTTCTTTTGAACCAATGTTGTCATTTAAAGAATCGGGAACGGCCGAAACCCTTTTGCATAAGAACCTAGGCCTAGAGTATTGCATCTTGTGATTATTTATACTATAGTGAGGAATACGCATTGATTGATTTATCTCGCAATGAAGAGAATCTTTCTCGAACCATCGAAAGGTGCAGGGAACGAAACATCATCATACCTACATTTGAGCAACTGAAATATCCTGATAGAACTCCTGAAATTATAAAGGATAGACTCAGGGATACTGGTCTATGGGATATCACTCCTGAAAATCTGTTCAGGATCACTTGGAAAAATGATCCCATGGCAAAAGGTGGTCTCTTCAAATCCTTTGCAAACTATATCGAGTTGCCTACCAGTCTAACAGGCGTCGAAGCCCGTATAATTACTCTGATAGGCAAATGGTTCCCTACAGGTGCACACAAAGTAGGAGCTGCTTTTGGTTGTCTTGTTCCGCCTCTTGTGACAGGCCAATTTGATCCTACAAGACACAAGGCTGTCTGGCCATCAACAGGCAACTACTGCCGTGGTGGAGCATATGATTCCAAACTCCTAGCATGTGAGAGTATCGCAATACTGCCTGAAGAGATGTCACAGGAACGTTTCGATTGGCTCAGAACAGTCGCAAGTGAAGTGATTGCAACTCCGGGATGCGAGAGTAATGTTAAGGAGATTTATGATAAGGTATGGGAGCTACGAAGAACAAGGAATGACGTTTTCATATTCAACCAGTTTGCTGAGTTTGGGAACTATCTCTTCCACTATGATGTGACTGCGCATGCCATGCATGAAGTACTAGATATGGAGCTTGGTAATGATACATATCAGGGTCTATGCCTAACAACGGGGTCTGCTGGGACAATCGCTTCGGGCGATGGAATGAAGGAGGATTTTCCCAAATCAAGAATTGCAGCAGGAGAAGCTGTCCAATGCCCTACACTATGGCTAAATGGCTATGGAGGTCATCGCATAGAAGGAATTGGAGACAAGCATGTTCCTTGGATTCACAATGTTGCCAACACCGACATGATCATCGCAATTGATGATAATGACCCAATGAACCTCATTCGGCTATTTAATGAATCTGTGGGACGAAAGTACCTTATCGAAAACATAGGTGTGCCCCATGAAATTGTGGAGAAGCTTGATTTGCTTGGTATCTCGAGTATTGCCAATATTCTCATGAGTATTAAGTTTGCCAAATACTATGAACTAACCAGTAATGATGTGGTACTAACTGTCGCGACTGATTCAATGGAAATGTATCAGTCCCGGCTGAGAGAAGCCACATCCGCCTATGGCGAATACACTCGTGATGATGCTATTCGTGACTACTACAGCAGGCTCCAAGGTCAGAAGACAGATGCCATGATTGAGCTCAATTACTACGATCGAAAAAGAGTGCACCATCTCAAATACTTCACTTGGATTGAGCAGCAGGGTTTCAATACAGAGGAACTGAATAGGCAGTGGTACGATCGTAGCTATTGGAAATCCATCCAAGAATCTGTTCCAATTATCGATGAGATGATTGTTGAGTTTAATGAGCGCGTTGGGTTGATATGAGCCATAGAAGCAAATGGAGGGTGCCACTTTGAAGGAGGTCTCAATCATTTATGAGAGTCCTCATGGCAAGCAGGTGGAAACGAGATTAGACCCCGCGAGTACTAAGCTCGACCTCTTTATGAGAGCGGCAACCAAGGTTGAATTGGATTCCTTGAGGAATTGTCACAACCTCGAAATCATAGATTTATCAAAGAATAAACTGGAATCAGTTAATCTCCTCCCTCTCGAATCCCTTGAGAATCTTAGACAAATCAGGCTTCGAACAAATCAACTCAAGTCGATAGATCTATGGTCCCTAGTCGGCTCCAAGAATCTAGAGCAGATTGACCTAATAGACAATCGTCTTCTGGATGTTAATCTGACCCCGGTAGTAGGTCGGGCATCAGTGTATCTTGATGAAGGCGTGAGAGTCTATCTCGACCACTTGTTGAGATATTTGATTAGTGGGAGCGACATCGCATGTATTCGTCAATGTAAGCACTCTGGCGAGGAGCTTGATACAACCCCCAGAATCTCCTGGAAGTATTATTCAGAGCTGATTAACGAAGAAGGTTGGCAGAGAGTCCGCAGTCGTTTGCTTTATCTCCTGGAGCATCTCCCACCAAATAGATGGTTTAAGGCCCAAAAAGGCCTTCTTGAAGGATTCGGGATGGCCGAGCTTGCCGGATTTGATGGCAATCCAACTCGGCTTTTGGAGCATACAGATTCTCTGGACAGCTACCAAGACACTCGAGCAGCAATCTATGACAATACTATTGAACGACTTCAGGAACAGCTAAAGAGTGGTGGTTCCACACTTTTTCTAGATGTACAGAAGCTGGCAGGAACCAGAGGGTCAAAACTAATTCCCAGTATTGCCTCCAATAGGGATACAGAGCTAAGTCGTGCGATTGTTCATATCGGTGGCAAGAAGGCAAACCTACTAGCATTGTGGTTGACACATTATGGTTTCGAGTTGCTCAAAGCTCTCAGATTTGGAATGATAACAGACCATACCGGGTTGGAGCTAATCCGTATTAATTTGGAATCACTTGGCTATAAGCTAAATACCATTGATGAAAATCCTCTTGAAGTTCCTATTCCTGCAAGAATATCAGAGGGACTACTAGATTACATATACAGCATCATCAGTATCAACTAGACCGGTGTTCATGTACTCTGTAATAGTCCCATACCCGAGACAATGCTCTAATTGCTTCTGGCATGTTTCTTAACACAGGAAGACCGCTTTCAGCAAAAGCTCTCCACGCCACATTCCTCGCCTCTGGATACGCTATCTCTGGAACTGCAACCAGTACAGGTTTTCTCTGCTTGTCCATCACTGCTCTCCCAGCCTTTGCCATGGCTTTCCAGTACTCTCCGAGCATATCTTGCGCATTCATAATTGATGCAACTTGATACATATTATGAACATCAGCCTCAAGAATAAGCGAGTCGAAGTTTTTCTCTTGTCCAGCAAGAGAGATTACAGATCTTACAATTTCATCATCATAATAATCAGCAGCCAGGTCTATAGGATTTCCAAGACCAGTTCCCACATCATGAATCAGCTCATCCAGTTTGGTGACAATTTCCTCTGACGTCCTCGGAACTCCTAATCCATTCTCGACGCAGAGATCCGTGTATATGACACTCGTTCCGCCGCTTATAGCAACTATTCCAACATTGTTGGATTTTGGCTTTGGACATAGAGAAAAGATGCTCAGAGTGGCAACCATTTCCTCTATCGTTGTGACAACTGGCACATTTGCTTGTCTGAGCGCTGCTTCCCAAATGCTTCTACTCCCTGCAAGTGCGCCGGTATGAGAGGCTGCCGCTCTTGAACCTTCAGAAGACCTGCCGCCTTTGAGAACAACTACAGGCTTATGCTCTGCAAGTTCATGTAGAGATGTATAGAATACTTTACCATTCCTTGTGCCTTCGATGTAAGCTCCAATAACCTCTGTGGATTTGTCTTCTTTAAAATGCATTAAGATTTCAGGTGGCGATACATCGATTCCATTTCCAAAACTGAATACTTTGCTGAATCCTAATCCAGATTCAACACCACTGCTGTATGTGGCAATCGCAACACCGCCTGATTGGGATAAGAAACCAATGTTCCCAATGCTTCGCTTTACAGTAGGCATGAATGAAACTCCTATTTGGGGATAGGTGATACCCATACAATTCGGTCCCAGAACCCGAGTGGGTAGACTAAGTGCGAGGCTCTGCAGTTCCTTTTCCTTTTCTATTCCTTCATTGGTTCCAAGTTCTGAGAATCCGCTACTGAATATTGTGACACCTTTCGCTCCTTTTTCGGAACATTGTTTTAGAACAGAGGCGACATGGTTGCTGGGAACTGAGATTATTGCATAGTCAATATCTTTTGGAATTTGACTTAAGTCTGTGATAACTTCCCTGCCAAGTACTTGACCACCCCTGAGAGCGACAAACCATAGGTCTATGTCATGTTCCCACTCCGACATCGAATGTGCCCAGTAGAATCCCATGTTGCCAGAAACCCCTATTATGGCCATTGTCTTAATGTCCAGCATTTCCGATATCGATGGTCTCGAAGGCAAATTCATGAGTTCAACTCCAAATCGACGCGTCAGAGTTTTGCCCCACATTTAAGATTAGTGAATCAGCACATAGGGCGAGCTGTTTAATACCTGCGTGTGATTCAGGTCCAATTATGTGGGGCGAACAAACTCCCTTTGGGATATGCAGGCGATATCGAAACCTGCTATTGCTTTCATTAGTCGCCTCATTGATTCTCGTTCCTATAATGGATGGAATAATAATCCAGCGGGATAGGAATCGAAATATGCTCTACGGTGAGATGTTTCTCACACAAGGATTCTCTGTCTACAATATAACAGACGAGCAGCTTAATGAATCACTTACTATTCCTCAAGACCATCTTCTAACTGGAATCCTTAATGTCACATATGAATATCCAATTGTTACACTTGCTTTCTTTGCCGGATTGGCCGCTTTGGAGCCAGGCGTTTTTGGTCCGCATTACTTGGCAAATGTCGTACTCGTCCTGCTAATGCACTTGGACATAGTCCTGTTTTTATACATTGGACAGGAGTTTTTAGGAAAGAAATGGTTCAAGCAATTCTTTTGCTTATACTATCTCTTTGGAATCTCACTCGCCGTAGGCTTTGGAAAGGCAGAGCCATTGGCTGATCTTTTTTGGCTAGTATCTCTGGCGCTATTTCGGAATAAAAGATACTATGAGAGTTCAGCAGTTCTTGGCGTTGCCGTGCAAACGAAGGTCTACCCTGCGCTGTTCCTCCCTATCCTTGCTGCAACAGCTCCTGTTTCTTTGATTTTCTTTCTAATTGTATTAGGCTCTCTCTTGACTCCTCTCCTGATAGCGGGGGCCTCATATTCTTCACTGCTTCAGCATCTGCTGAGCAGCACAAGTTATGCTACATCCGTTTCTAATCCATTCTATATTGGGCTGTCACTTTCAAATCCGATAGCAATCCTTGCTCCACTAGCTCTTGTTATCGCATTCATCTATTCGGTACTGGAACATCGAAAATATGGCCGCATACCCATTCCTGTTCTCAAATTCAGAACACGAGAATGGAAAAACATTATTGTCTACTTATTGCCACTTGCATTGATATTCGTCTCATGGGTCTTAATTTGGTATTACTTTTGGTTTATCATCCCGGTCCTTTACATAAAAGGCGATGAAGACCCGGCCTACTATCGATATCTCTTCATCGGACTGCTGCTTGCACACTTCCTTGGCCTGTTTCTTAACCTTGACTATTTTCTGGCAGGTCCAATCATGGAATTCTTCGGGCACATCAAAATATTCTGAATGAATGTGGAAAATGTCGTCATAAGGGAATCTTTTTACAGTGGATTATGCCTCACACCATTGTCGACCTCTACATAGCGAAAGCGCTTTATGCGCAATAGAGCCAGCTACACGAGCTTGTACCACCTATCACCCTCAGAAGCAAGATAGTCATTTAGCAATGGAAATTGGAGATATGAATCGAATGCGAATATATCTAGATGCAAATTTCTTCATTTCGGGATTCAGTGAGAGACCAAAAGATGTCTTTCTGATCAAGGAAGCTGCAGATATTATTGGAATGGAGTTGTGGATAACAAGACAGGTCTTTCAAGAACTCAGGTGGTATCTTAGAAGAGAGGTGGAGCAAATTATCCAAATTGATGAAACCCTTAAGAAAGACATCAAGGAGCTCATCGATAGCATTAAGAAACCGGAGTCTTCTCTGCCACAACCTAACGATATGTCACTTATTCTTGCAGGGATGCGACACAAGAAATCAAAGATAGTCACTAGCGATCTGAAGTTGCTCAACACCATTCAGGACTTGAAATTGGCTGTTGAGGGTATGGTGGGTTCCGCTTTCGTCCTGGAATTAATGGAATCAATTGAAAATGAGAATATCAAGAAGAAACTTCTTCCCGTAAGAGAAAGAATCTATGCCGAAGAAGTGCGATACAGTATCTCCAGAAGCGAAGCGTATGACCCAGTAACAAGGATTCGCATCATTGAGGAGCATGCAATGCGTGTTCTCAGAGAAGTTAAACGACCAGCAGGTGCCTTTGATCAGAAGCTATCTCGTGGTCAACCGCTTTTCGTGCTGGATTTTCTGGAAGATATCAAAGCAGGCATCCCGACAATGTTTGATGACTTCACTCAGGGCAAGTATGATACACTTGCTCGAGAGATTGAGGCGGTTCAGACTGAGATTGAACGCCTGCTGATAGTATCAACTCTAACAGAAGACCATGAAACCCATGAGAAACTTGTGGAGCACGCGGCAGACCTTACGCTATTTCTGTACTACTTGGAAATGATATGTCACCTCTACCGAGGAACTCGAGAAGGTGTCGAAGATGCCCTTGCGATAAGTGATGAGGCCTTTCGTCTTCTAATGTTTGCTGGAGTGAAGGACGACGAACTAAAGGCATCTGTCTTCTTTGTAAGAATAGTCATTGCCCTAATCAGGGAAGACTACGATGAGATTGATTACTTCTACAGCCTGTACGATAGTCTACTCAAAAGATTGGGTCTAGAGCAAATGATGGAGACCTCTGAGGGCCTCTATATCACAATGCAGATTCTAAGGAAGTTTATGGGCGGCTTCTCGCTTTCGAAGACAAAGCTAGAATATCCCTCTGTTACGATTGCCATGCTTAATGATATCGCCAAGTATGCTATCCAATTTGATGACCATGACAATGCATGGCAGCTGGCTGTTACTGCATATAAGATAGGAGTTGCCTATGGCAAAGAAGATGGGGCGTTGAATTCGTTTCTGATGCTTTACAAGGTATCATCATCTTCGCATGATAGACTAAAGCCAGCATTGGAAAAAATCGCGGAACATGCTTTGAAGGTCTTTGTGAAAAAGGAGTGGTCGACTAGTGAGATTACTCCGATTCTGAATGAAATACAGGGTGATATGCCTCCTCTTGATATTAAAATCCCAGAGAAACCCGTTAAAGCTAATAAACTGCCAGATGCCCTGCAGGGATGGATGGATGTTCTTTCATCTGAAAAGATAGAAGGCGTGGAAACGCTGGTTGTCCGGAATGATTCGCTTCATGCAAGGATTGGAATAGATGTGTCTCAGCATCCTACCTTGACTAGCCTCAAAACAGGCCATAAAATTGCTTTAACCAAGGGTGATTTCAAGATTGAAGTGGCAGATGATGAAACAAAGAAAAACTATTCAGTGATGCTGAGCATAATTCCAAGTATGGGAGCTGAGATATCATTCGAAGGAGAATATGGTTTCAGCTACCTTAAAGTAGCTGAACCTGATGAAAGTATAATATAGAGTGTGTAAGAAGATGGATTTGGTTGCGGGAATTATTCTTGCCTTTGCAATAACACTCATCGCCATATTCAATTACTATCTGAATCGAGCTCCTGGATCGGATCCTGAGGATTTCCAAATCGGTCCGAAGGAACTGAACCTCACATGTGATTGCTATTTAAATACAATAATAGTAGCAGGCATTTCGGCATTGGCGATTGCTGTCCTCTCCCCATCATATGGCTCACCACTAGAGCTATTTGCCATAGCCATCATCTCATTCTTTGTCATTGCATTTGCAGGTGTCATTGGCAGAATTCATAGATACAGAGAATGGAGGGAAATGGCAAAGATCATCAAGAGGTCAGTTCCCACATTCGTGGACCGTCCTACAGGTTCAATTGACCTTCTCTTTGATGATGAGGATGATGATGAAGACGAATAAGAGTGATTGAGTTATTCACTCGCAATCTTGTCATCCTTAAGGTTGGGAACCTTTATTGCAATCACAGTTGCGCCTTCGTCTTCGTATGTTTCAAACCAGTGGAATTCTCCTGGATCGGTAAGTACCACGTCTCCTGGCTCAAGTATAAGAATCTTGGAGGAGATTCCCATCTTTGTACGATTCATGGCAATGAATACCTCTTGTAGTAGTGCATGAGCATGAGGGGATGTTCTGGTTCCTTTGGGAATTGCTACGAAGATTATTCCGGATGTGTCTGAAGCATTTGCAAAGTTGATATCTGCAACATAGCTGGCCGAGTAACCTGCTCTACCTGTCGATGAAGCGTCTGCTTTTCTGAAGACTTTCATTTCAATTCGTGTTTCTCTTGACAAATTTGGCTTTCAATCTGCCGTATAATATACAAGCTAGTCATTCTCGAAAAATAATATATCCTCTGCAAATTTGGAATGGCGTCCACTGGAATAGCTTTTTAGGCCGTTGTTCCTTGTGTCCTTTTGCCTGTTTGCAACATTCAGACTGAATGCTTATTGGTCCGTTTGAGAGGAGGTCAATCTGTGCCGGTTAAGAAAGCCGTTTTGATTTTGGTGTGTATACTACCTATGGTTTTGAGTGTGATTGTTTCCCCTTTTCAAATTGGATCCTCTTCTGTTGCGGCAATTTCAAATGAAGAAGATTCTGATTCTCCCCAGACGATTGAGCTCTCGGATGGCACTACGCTCGAAGTTGGACCAAACGAGGTATTGGAATCCTTTACTCTTTCTCTAGCACCGCCTTCCATTCAAGGAATTGCATCTGAACTGAATGTGACAGAATATGGAACAAGAATGGACTC
>JBHLQM010000019.1:0-13671 GCA_048884785.1 Candidatus Thorarchaeota archaeon
TATCAGAGCAGTCGGAATTCGAGTGCTTTTTTGAACCCGGGTCTCAAGAGATCAGCTTGTGCATCAAGACGATGTCACAATTGACAGTCTTGAATGCTAGGCCGGACTACACTACAGGGGCACCTGTGAACCGACGTTCCAAAACGTCAGTAATCCGCCCCGATTCTTGGTTTTCTATTAAACTTGTCGTTGTATTCTATGACCTCAAACGAACAAATCCTTCACTGCTCAGATACATGAATGAACATCTGGTGTATCTAGCACCATACAAAGAAGTCTCTAGAAAAGGAGAAATCTTTCAGAATGGGGGCTTCGTAAGGATCAACGGTACCTTTCCAATTATTCTTCTGGAATCTGAATCCATAGAATATTGTTGCCCCGAAGAAGTATCTCACCATACTTAGCTATGGGCTCATTGACTCCAGCCTCAGTTGGAACAAGCTCTTCAGCATCCTCTAGGGTGAGATTCATGTAGACGTCACATCGCGTGAGACGCCCTCGGAATATTCTCTGATCTTTCAACTTAATCGAAACAATCTCATTGAGATTCTGTTCGAGTGCTTTAATGGGCATTCTCTCCGTTGACATAAAATGTAACCTCTCCAAAGTGCCCCTTAGTGTGCATTATAAAGGCTTTGCTACATCACTCAAGTGTCAATCATTGTACATCACAATTAAGAGTGAACAAAAAATAGCATTGAGTGGTGGAATAATGACTCTGTGCCTAGGAATTGAAGGGACCGCACACTCTTTTGGTGCGGGAGTGGTATCCAGTGAGGGGAAGGTCCTTTCAAACGTGTGGGACATGCTTCAACCAGAGGAGGGTGGTATTCATCCTCGTGAGGCAAGCCAACACCATGCCAACCTTGGTCCAGATATAATTCAGAAGGCTCTGAAAGTCGCTGGAGTAGACATGGGTGCTATAGACATTGTCGCCTTTTCTCAGGGCCCTGGTCTTGGACCTTGTCTACGTACAACAGCGACCATGGCTCGTACATTATCACTGAAGTTCGATATTCCACTAATCGGAGTAAACCATTGCGTAGCGCATATTGAGATTGGAAGTCTTGAATCTGGCTTTGAAGACCCTGTCACTGTATATGTTTCAGGAGGAAACTCGCAGGTCATAGCATTTGCCGGAGGAAGGTATCGTACATTTGGAGAAACATTGGATATTGCAATAGGGAATATGTTGGATGCATTTGGCCGCTTTTCTGGTATGAAGTTTCCAGCAGGACCGCTTGTTGAAAAGATGGCCCGCTCAGGAGCAAAATACCACGATCTCCCCTATTCGGTAAAAGGAATGGATGTGAGTTATTCAGGAATGCTTACCTCAGCAAAGCGTTTATTCACAGAGGGAGTTGGACTACCCGATATTTGCTTTAGTATACAAGAAACAGCATTTGGTATGCTGGCTGAGATTGCTGAACGTGCAATCGCCCACACAAAGAAGAAGGAGCTTCTACTCACGGGCGGAGTAGCTCGAAACAACCGGCTCACAGAAATATTGGAAGGCGTAGCAAAGAGGCATGATACGCTCTTTCATAGAGTTACACCATCTCTTGCAGGTGACCAAGGAGCTATGATTGCATGGACAGGCATTCTGCAACACCAGTCTGGCGATGCTCTCAACATACAAACTTCGCAAGTTCGTCCCAAATGGAGGACCGATGAACAGGACATCAGGTGGAAAGAATGAATATCGAAGGTCAGTACATCGCTATAGGTGCTGAATCAACTATCACGAAGATTGAGCTTTGGGGAAGGCAATTTGCACTGAAGCGCCGTCCCAGTAAATCGTATCTTTTTCCTACAATTGATGAGTCACTAAGAAAAGGTCGCACGAGTCGAGAATGTAAGGCACTTACCATAGCGAGATCCCTAGGAGTTCCAACACCTGCTGTTCATTCAATCGATTTCTCCAGCTGTACAATAATGATGGACTTTATTGAGGGGAAACAGCTGAAGGAAATTGCAAATAATGCCAAGAACAGTGACCTTCATAAGATGTGTGTCCAATTTGGTCGTTCTATCGCACACCTCCATAATGGTGGCTTGGTTCATGGCGATCCAACTACAAGCAATCTCTTGGTAGCATCAAATGGTAGAATTTGGATGATAGACTTCGGATTAGCTGAGATGAATGCCACTCTGGAAATGAAAGGAGTGGACCTCCATCTAATCAGAAGAGCTCTTGAAACAACACATTGGGACTTGCAGGATCAAATGCTCGAAAGCACACTCGAAGGATACGTTGAGGTCATTGGTAAAGAAGCAGACGACATCCTTGCCCGAATGGAAGAGATTCGAGAGAGGGGTCGATACCACTAGGATTTCATATGGACCCAAGGAAATCCTTATATCCACACCTCGAGGCCCATCGAGAATAGACGGTTTCTTAGGAACCCAATTTATTAAGAGGCAACCTTGATGGCGAGAATGCACACAAGACGCAAAGGCCAATCTGGAAGCAGACGCCCCTCCACAGTACAAGTACCTTCGTGGATGGATAAAGATGCAACCTGGGTGGAGGAGAAGGTCGTTGAGCTGGCGAAGGCAGGTAATACGCCATCGATGATCGGGTTGATTCTACGTGATCAATATGGTATACCTCTTACGAAAGTAATAACCGGAAAGCGTGTCAGTAATATTATCCAGGAACAGGACCTTCAGAGAACAGTTCCTGAGGACCTAAGAAACATGATTGCCAAGGCTGTTAAGATTCGAAGACATCTTGAAGAACATGGCAAGAAGGATTTTGCATCGAAAAGAGGCCTTCAGCTTGTTGAGAGCAAGATTCATAGACTCTCGAAATATTACCGAAAAAAGAAGGTTCTTCCCGCTGACTGGAAATACTCAGCAGACCAAGCTGCTATTCTTCTTAGATAGTTTTATCATTCAAGACCATCTCCTTGTTCTCTGAAATGAGTGAGAAGGTCCCAAATATTCCTGGTCTAAAGACATTGAGAAGCAAATTCTCTGCAATCAGGTCAACAAGAATCAAAAAGATAGCTATCTATAGTACGCCCGCCCCTCATGCAATACTTGCAGCCGCAGTTCTTTGTCGTGCTGCACTCAGAGCTAATATTCTCTTTCATGTTAAATTCATAGAGCCTCTGGAATCAGTTGGGGTAGTTCCTAGGACGCTACCCAAGGAGTCTGATACATTACAAGTATACATAGACATTACATTCTATGGAAAGGAATTTCCAGACAATGAACGAATCGTTGCCATTGGGTCTTCATCCTACCCTGATTTTGTTTCAATTGAAGTAAAACGTGACTATCCTATTGCTTTAGAGGCCTATACTCTTGCAAAAGAGGTATTGAAGATAAGCAACGAGGAGCTATCTCTTGCAGCAGCAGGTTCAATTCTTGAGGGATTGACAAACAAACCATCAAATGAGATACTATCAGTTTCTACCAAGAGCAATCTCATTTCCTCTCGAAAAGGGTTCAAGATACCCGGTACTAACTTTCTTCCGCTTGATGAAGTGTTTCTCAACAGTATTCATCCATTCATCAGCAATTTGAGTGGTAATCCAGCCTCTTGTCAAAAGCTCATCAATGATGCAGACATACCGATTGATAAATGGAGTCGACCACTGAGTAAATTATCCAACAAGGAGGCACGAAGCCTCTCATCCGCGCTCATACCTCTGCTCTCATCAAACTCAGTACCCGATGTCTTTGGGTCTGACTATGAAACACTTACAGAATCGCCCGAAAGCCCAATGCGATACATATCCAGTTTATCAGCCCTTGGTCAAACAATGTGGAGTCTTAAAACTCCGAGCATATTTCTAGGAGTTTCAATTGGTGATAGAGCAAGATTGCTAGCCGATCTTATTGAGAGATACAAAAACCACTGTAAAGCAACAATAAATGGCACACAGAAACTAAGTTCAATTCTAAATGAGGATGATACAAAGATCTCGAAAGAGAATCACATTTTCACTACATCTGCAATCGCTGAAATTCCTGAGGCCATAGCTCCTGATTGTAGTCGAATCATAATGGAATCCGACTTAGGAACGGATACAACATTTCTCCTTCTTAGAACCGCGGAATCAATTTTCATCACATGGAAGAAGCAATTGCCTTCAGTAAAGGTGATGGCAGCACTTTTGTCAAAAAAGATAGCGCTGGTTTCAGCCTCATCCAATTCAATACGGGTAATGGAAAATTCCGAAAAAGGAGTGGCAAAAGTTATCGGCGCACTCACGAGCGACATACTGCGGAGCTAATTATCATGATTGCTAGAATTGAGATTGGATTTGATTCTGAAGATAAAGCCAAGCAGATAATGCATGCAATAAATCCCGATAACTCGCCCCTTCCAACTGGCCTTTCAATCACAACGAAAGTCGAGAACAAGAATCTTATGATTCAAATTGAATGCAGTCGTGGTATTGACAGTTTACGAGCCACCGTTGAGGATATTATGAGCGCAGTTGACCTATCTATTCGCACGTACGACTTGGTTTCGACTTAGTCTTTCATTGTTTCCTTTAATCGTGCAAATTCTCTCTTTGCTTTTGACCTAGCCACATCTGCCATTTCTTCGGTGATGAAACCTCTCTGTACCGCTCGTTTCAAAAGATGCTGGTCAATAATTCTAATCTCACCACTTCTTGGCGCTACGACATCAATCTCAAGGTCGACATACCTGATAGATCCAGGAACAGATCCATTTCCAGGATACAGTTCTATTCCTGTATTCACATTTACATAGGTACCCTTGAGTTTATCCTCTCTGGAATAATAATCAGTGACTAGAACCATCGAGCCTGGGTTAACGTGCGTAATTGCGTAATCCCCATCATCACGTGGGACTTCTGCGTCTTCAATATACTCTGGAGTCATCTTCAGTTTTCTAGTCGTATATCGAAATTGTCGTCTTATCGATATTCCATTCTGATTTGTTTCAATTACTCTCCCTTTCGTGAGATGTATTGCACGGCCATCGAGCTTGATATGCAGGATAGTAATGGGATCATCAACTTTCGGGATATCTCGATTTACAACTTTCTCAAGTTTTTGCCTTACATAATCATGCTCTTCTGGTCGATCTTCAATTACCATCTCGGCAAAGTCCACAAGCGCTGCATAGCCGGCGCTCTTGTAGAAATGGTGATTCGTGATTGTGGGTCTAATCTTTGCCCGAGTCTTGTCAAGAGCATCCTTTACCTCCGCCGGAAACTCAATATCAGCATTGCTTGTCCCCTCAAAAAGGAGACCTGTCGTATCCAAGGTATTGTATTTATCACGTATCTGTTGTGCGGTTTCAAGTAGTTCGTCAATCTCGGAATACAATTCCTCATCGGTCAGTCCTACCGCGGCTGTTCTCCAAAGAATCCCCCAGTCTTCTGTATGCTCACGAAGTTTTCTCCCAAGAGCCGTTAATTCATTTCTGGCTTCCGGATCTTTAATCTTAGTACTCAATCTCACTACTTGATCCGGTAGTAAAACTGCTGCTCTACCAGGAATCGTTATGCTGGATGAGAGAACAGGTGCCTTTCGTCCATAGTCATGAGCTCGTATCTGAACCAAGAGCGTTTTTCCTTTCTCAAATGATTTCTCCGGAAGCAAGCCAGATATTGGGCCTAAATCTACTCTTACCTGCCCTGTTTTCTCGTCTTTTCCCAATACTACTCCCTTGTAAATTGAACTCTTTGCGACTCGAGGGGTTCGGGTAATTACCCATCCAAGTCTCCTCCGAAGTACATCTGTTAGCTTCTTTAGTATTGATTCATAGGCTATGGCAACAATGCCCTGCAAGTCACTTCTATCCCAAATGTCAACATCCGGTATGTCAGCGCGGTATGGTAAGCCAAACCTTCTTGCCACTTCAGGGATTGGCTGAACCATTTCAAAATGATTCTGCAACAATATTTGCGTTAGTGATTGAGAGTAGATTCCTCGTATCCGCGCTTTTATCATTTACAAACACGTCTTGCTAGTGACTCATATTGCCGTTCACTCAAATGGTAACTGACAGTTTCCTATTAGGCGGTTCGCAACGAGCTAGTCTCGGATGGGTTCCAAAAGGCTTGAAACATGCCAAATCTTTGTTCGAGCATGGTTCGGGCAATTCGGATCTTGACTGGGCTCATCGAGGATTGCAATTGCATTCTGAGCTCTCACTGCAGGAGAATCTGCATCATTCTCGAGAACAGCAATTGCCTCGTTAGCTGCACGTCTGATATTTCGTGGCACTGAAGAATCTTCACTAATATTTTTGAGCAAATGTTTGCTCTGGTCTATGCTTCTCTGGGTCTCAGGGTCCATTAGGACTCACCTCTGAAATTGTCTCGACGCACAAAAGGGTGCGAACAACAAGATGATGATGCCTCTAATTCTCATATCATTCTTTCGGCCCAACCATATTGCGCTCCAAAAGATATACTAAAGCGCATCTCTCTTATAGTCATATAATCCTCTTACAACTAGGGTCAAGCATGAATAACAAAAAGGATTCCGCAATTAAGAAGATGGCCCAACTTCTTCAGCAAGGGGCAACTATGCTGGCTGACGCATGCCCTCAGTGCGGTTCACCGCTCCTCAAGGTAGAAGAAGATATCTATTGTGCAACATGCGATAGACGCATTGTTTATGCAACATCCAGCGAAGAAGTTGAATCTCATACAGTAAAGGAGCTCCTTCCAGAATTGAAGGAAACACTGCTCCTAAAACTCAAGACTCTGAACGATTTAATAGAGAAGGAAAACAATACGGAGAACCTAACCAAACTGGCGAATCTTATGGTATTACTCCTACAAGCACTTGATCGCCTGAAGACAATGAACTCCTAGCTCTCACTCTACTATTCAGAACTGCAAATACAGATTAGAAGACATGAATGTCTATTCAGAGTCTTCTTTCTTCTTCTCGGTACCTCGTCGAAGCCTAGCTCGCCTTGCCTTGACTTCTTCAGGACCCTTTAGCACCTTGCTCTTTCGAATCTCGCACTCACGAATTGGGAGTATCTTCTTTACTTCCTCTCGAACTTCTGAGGCAAGTTCGCCAAGAACTACCTTCGTAACCAATTCATCAAATACGTGTTTCTTTGCATGGGTACGGATGACTTTCTCAATAGCCTTTCTGACAGAATGTTCCTGACTTGTCTTTGCACGCGAATTCGTAAAGACAATCACCGAGATCCGCATGAGATAATCGTCCTTTGTAAGAATTGGCCCTATCCAATCAATCCTTGAAGTACCTCTTCTCACTAAACCACGGAGATAATCAGAACTCCACTCATGTCCATGAAATACAGTGTTTGCCTGTTGACCGGCTATTTCCAGAACTTTAAACCTCAATTTGACATGGATTTGGTCAAAATTACCAGTAAGATCGTAGAGCGTGGGGGTTACTGTACGTCCAATCAGAAGGTCAGGATTACCTGCAGGGGTGCTACCGATTTCTTTACTCTCAAAGTAATATGGTGAAACAATCTGATACCAGATTTTCTCTTTCCATTTATCTCTAGTACGGGCCGCTGCTTGCCGACTCTTTGATGACATTAGATACTCACGCTCTGTTATACGATAGTGGATGACAATCTAAAGAATGTCTTCTGCCCTCGGGCAGAACCATTGGGACTTGGCCGACTTTCTATGGTCCGAATAAAAACGTTGTGACATGGATGAAAGTGAAGAGCTCCTGAGTTTCCTAGAAGTTGTATGAGGATTTTTACGACCTGCATTGGTAATATCTAGCATTATTTCAATTGACCAGCAAAATCCTTTTTACTCGTCAATGCAGTATGTACTCTAGGCTCATACCGAATGCCCCGTTTAGATGGTATGCCATTTCCTTGTTTTATCCAAAACCTTTTATTTCCACAAAAAGGCGTTCGAATGCTCAGCAGAACCGCTTCCCGTTCATGCATGACCATATGTAGCACTCTACACGATGTTTGCGACAGCCCACAGAATGCCATGTATGGTTATTTAATGCGCAAAGGGCTCGTGGCGCAGCTAGGTAGCGCAGCAGGCTTTTAACCTGAGGGTCGCGGGTTCAAATCCCGCCGAGCCCGCCACGTTCCTTTGGCTGGCATGGAGAGAAGACGGTTGTGTCGAGTAAAACACGGGGCGGCTAGTGCGGTTACATGAGCAGACTCGGATTTTCTGGGTTATGCTATGGGAAGCGATAATGGCTGCAGTAGTTACCCCGTCCCATACTCCTCAAGGGTGTAGCTCAATGTCGGAATTGAAAGAAAGACAGAAGTATTGGCCTGTGATTGAATCATACTTCTCAGAGAAAGGATTAGTAGGCCAGCATCTCGATTCATTTAACAGATTTGTAAGAGAGGAATTACAGCATGTAGTAGACAGTGTCGGGAGGCTAAATCCCAAGGTCGAAGGATACTTTGTCGATCTTGGTGAAATTACAGTCATGCCTCCATCAGTCAGGGAGGCAGATGGAAGTGAACATCCACTCTATCCAAATGAAGCTCGAATTAGGAACCTCACTTATGCCAGCAAGTTGTTCCTAGATATGACACCGGTACGTCAGGAAGGATCGGTCACCACACGACTCGAAACCATGCGAATCTATATTGGTGACCTGCCTATCATGCTTCGCAGTGAGAAGTGTCTACTATATGCAATGAGTAATGATGAACTTATCAAACATGGTGAAGACCCCGGTGATCCTGGTGGTTACTTCATCATCAATGGTTCAGAACGTGTTTTAGTCACTCAAGAGGATTTGGCGCCTAATAGGATACTAATAGAAGAAGCCAGTAAGAGCTCAAGCTACACCCACATTGGCAAAGTCTTCTCAACATCCCGCGGATTTCGCGCGCCAGTCACCATTGAGAGAAAGCGTACCGGAGAACTTCGTGTGTCATTCCCATCTGTGCCGGGCAAAATTCCACTTGCCATTCTCATGAAGTCCCTTGGTCTTGAGTCAGACCGAGATATCGCGGAAGTAATCTCTGACGACGAAGAGATTCGAAATGAGCTCATCGTAACCATTGAGCAAGCCGCACCTATCAATGTAGGTCGTGAAGAAGAAGAAGACGCGTCAACAAAAGTGAATGCACTGGATTTCATTGGTAAGAGAGTTGCAGTAGGACAGACAAAGGAATACAGGCTCGCTCGTGCCGAGAAGGTTCTAGACAGATATCTTCTCCCACACATCGGCACTGAAGATAAGCACCGTCTGCAGAAAGCATACTATCTTGGACAGATGGTTGAGCGTCTGCTTGAACTAGTACTTAGCAAGCGTTCAGCGGATGATAAGGACCACTACTCTAACAAACGGCTCAAACTGTCAGGAGACCTTCTCATGTCCCTATTCAGGGTGGCACTATATTCTCTAACAAGAGATATCAAATACCAGCTTGAACGTACAGCTGTTCGTGGTCGCAAACCAAACATCCGCACTGCAGTAAGAGCAGATGTAATTACACAACGGCTCAAGCATGCACTAGCAACCGGCAACTGGGTTGGTGGAAAAGCCGGTGTTTCCCAGCTACTAGATCGAACTAACTACATCTCATCACTATCCCATCTCAGACGAGTTGTATCTCCTCTATCACGCTCACAACCCCACTTTGAGGCACGAGACCTTCATTCCACACACTGGGGTAAGATTTGTCCCAATGAAACTCCTGAAGGACCTAATTGTGGACTCGTCAAGAATATCGCGATGATGGCCTACATCTCCGTAGGTACCGAAGAGGATGCCGTAGAACGTGCCCTCTACAAAGCCGAAGTAGAGTCTATTGAGAAACTGAGAGGTAAACGTGGAGCAAAGTGGGCGGATGTATTTCTTAACGGACGCCTTGTTGGAGTTCATCCCGCTCCTCAGGTACTCGCAAAGACAATCAGACAGAAACGTCGAGCCGGAGAGCTCGATTCTGAGGTCAACATTTGCTACTATGAGGATACCAATGAAGTACAGATTAATAGTGATGCGGGCAGGGTAAGACGTCCTGTTATTGTGGTTGAAAACGGAAAGAGCCGACTCACTGACGAACACCTACGAATGATCACGGATGGAGAGTGGACTTTCACTGACCTGTTAAGGAATGGGATTGTTGAATACTTGGATGCAGAGGAGGAGGAAAACACACTCATTGCTATGAGTCCAGAGTATATTGGTCCCAAGACCACACATCTTGAGATTGTACCATCCACAATCCTCGGAATCTCTGCAGCACTGATTCCATTCCCTGAGCGAAACCAGTCACCACGTAATGTTTACATGGCCGGAATGGCAAAACAATCAGTTGGAGTCCCGCCTGCAAACTTCAAGTTCCGAGCTGATACTCGGTCACACTTCTTCCACTATCCGCAAGTTCCACTGGTCAAGACACGAGCCATGGATTCAATTGGATTTGAGGAACGACCTGCGGGGCAAAACTTTGTTGTAGCAATCCTTTCCTTTGAGGGGTACAACATTGAAGATGCGCTCATTATGAACAAGGCCTCTATCGAACGAGGTCTTGGACGAAGTACTTTTGCACGAGTGTATGAGAGTGAAGAACGCAAGTATCCTGGTGGTCAAGAGGACCGTTTTGAAATTCCTGATAGAAGCGTTCGAGGTTATCGTGCATCAGAGTCTTACAGAAACCTTGGCGAAGATGGAGTAATCGAAACCGAAGTAGAGGTGCAGGGAGGCGATGTTCTCATTGGTAGAACCTCTCCACCCCGATTTCTGGAAGAATATTCGGAGTTTGAGATTGCTTCACCCAACCGTCGTGAAACATCAGTAGCTGTGCGCCATGGTGAGGCTGGTGTTGTCGATAGTGTAATCCTTACAGAAACCATTGACGGAAATAGGCTCGTAAAGGTAAAAGTCCGAGACCTTAGAATTCCTGAACTTGGTGACAAGTTTGCTTCTCGTCATGGTCAGAAAGGAGTTGTTGGCTATCTTGTTCCACAACAGGACTGTCCGTTCACAGAAGATGGCGTTGTCCCTGACTTGATCATCAACCCACATGCCATTCCTAGCCGAATGACCATGGGACAAATCCTAGAGATGGTCGCAGGCAAAGCCGGTTCAATGGTCGGGAAACAGCAAGATGCAACTCCATTCTGTGGTGTGACCGAAGAGGAGCTATTCCAAGCGCTCACAAAGCATGGTTTCAAGTACAATGGCCGTGAAACAATGTATTCAGGTATCACTGGCCAGAAACTACTCACAGACATTTTTGTTGGTGTCATCTACTATCAGCGTCTACACCATATGGTGGCAGACAAGATTCACGCACGAGCTCGCGGTCCTGTTCAAATTCTAACAAGACAGCCCACTGAAGGTCGTGCTCGTGAAGGTGGTCTGAGATTCGGCGAGATGGAGCGTGACGTGCTTATTGGACACGGCGCAGCAATTCTCCTGAAGGGCAGACTACTTGACGAGTCTGATAAGAGCAACATGCTGGTCTGTGAGGAATGTGGCCTCATAGGTGTTTACGACAGAAACCGTGACGCCTACTATTGTCCAATATGCGGCACTGGTTCGAAAATTAGCAGTGTCGTGGTATCATACGCATTCAAGCTTCTCATACAAGAAATGATGTCATTAGGCTTGGCCACTAGGCTGCGGCTTAAGGAGATGATCTAAGATGATGGTGAGTACCACCAAAAAGATTGACGAGATTGAGTTCGGACTCCTCTCGCCCGACGATATACGAAAGATGTCAGTTGCACAGATAGTTGTAGCAGATACTTACGACGAGGATGGCTACCCAATTGAGAGTGGCATTATGGACCCCCGACTCGGAGTCATTGACCCTGGTCAGCGGTGCAGGACCTGTGGAAACAGAGTTGGCAACTGTCCTGGCCATTTTGGTCACATTGAGCTTGCTCGTCCTGTGATGCATGCTGGCTATGCCAAAGTCATTCACAAAGTCTTGCGAGCAATTTGCAGAGAATGTAACAGAGTTCTACTGACCGAAGAAGAGATTGAGCATTTCAATCGGCTATTCAAACGATATCCAGATATTGGCCAGAAGACTGCAAACCTCTCCAAGGAGATACTGAAGAGAGCTGCAAAAACAAAGACCTGCCCCCACTGTGAAGCCGAACAGCTTAAACTCAAACTCGAGAAGCCCACGTCTATCTATGAAGTGGGTGAGGCTGGTTCCGTTCGCCTGACACCAATCGATATTCGTGCACGTCTTGAGAACATCTCTGATGACGACTATCAGCTTCTGGGCATTAATCCTAGTGCAGCACGACTTGAGTGGTCTATTCTCACGGTGCTCGCAGTTCCACCAGTCACAGTTAGGCCTTCAATCACCCTTGAGTCTGGTGTACGCAGTGAAGATGATTTGAGTCACAAACTCATTGATATAATTCGTATCAACCAACGCTTGCGAGAGAACTTGGAAGCTGGTGCACCACAACTCATCGTTGAAGATCTCTGGGAGCTACTTCAGTACCATACAACAACATATTTCGACAATGGAGTGAGTGGCATTCCGCCAGCGAGACACAGGTCTGGTAGGGCACTTAGAACGCTTGCCCAGCGACTAAAGGGTAAGGAGGGCCGCTTCCGGTCAAATCTATCAGGCAAGCGTGTAGATTTCTCAGCACGTACAGTCATTTCACCCGACCCAAATCTAAGCATGAATGAAGTCGGTGTGCCTGAACAGATTGCCACTATCCTCACAATCCCAGAACGCGTCACAGAATGGAACTTGGAAAAAATGAAAGAATTAGTCATCCGTGGTCCCGATAGGCACCCTGGATGCAACTATCTCATTCGAAGCGATGGACGGCGTGTTGACCTTCGGTTTGTTAAGGATCGCACAATTATTGCAGATACAATCGAACCAGGTTTCATTGTAGAACGGCATCTGGATAACGGAGATATGGTTCTTTTCAATCGACAGCCATCTCTTCACAGAATGTCAATCATGGCTCATGAGGTGAGAGTGATGCCATACAGGACATTCAGACTGGCACTCTATGTCTGTCCTCCATATAATGCAGACTTTGATGGCGATGAAATGAATCTCCATGTGCCACAGTCTGAAGAGGCACGTGCAGAAGCACGAGTGCTCATGCGCGTCCAAGAGCAGATTCTATCCCCACGATATGGTGGCCCAATTATTGGAGCACTACAAGACTATATCTCTGCAGCATTTCTCCTTACGAGGAAATCAAGCCTGTACACACTGAACCAAGTGAATCAGTTGACTGCTGTAACCGGATTTGCCGGAGAGATTCCAGAGCCTGCTATCAAGGCACCTATACCTCTCTGGACTGGAAAGCAAATCTTCAGTCTATTCATTCCGAAGGGAATCAATATCTCCTTCAAGGCAAACGTCTGCAGAAAATGCCAAGTCTGTACCCTAGAAGACTGCCCGTATGACTCATACGTGGTAGTTCGTGATGGAGAACTTCTCTTAGGGGTTGTAGATGAGAAAGCCTTTGGTGCAGGTGAGCCTGATTCGTTATTCCACCGAATCATCAAGGAGAAGGGTTCAACAGCGGCAAGAATCTTCATGGATTCTGTTGGCAGACTACTTATTCGTCTCATCACAGACAGAGGGTTCACAATGGGTCTGAACGATGTGACTCTCCCACGTGAAGCACAGGAACGTATCAAGATTATTCTGGAAGACGCCGATAACAAGGTGAATCAGCTCATTGAAACATACAAACGGGGCGAACTAGATCCCAACCCAGGTCAGACGCTCCTAGAAACACT
>JBHLQM010000019.1:13771-51903 GCA_048884785.1 Candidatus Thorarchaeota archaeon
AAGGTGAATCAGCTCATTGAAACATACAAACGGGGCGAACTAGATCCCAACCCAGGTCAGACGCTCCTAGAAACACTCGAACAACGAATCCAAGCAACACTTGCAGAGGCACGTGACTCAGCAGGTGCAGTTGCAGGTGAGCATTTGGGTCTCGAAAACTCGGCGGTCATCATGGCTCAGACAGGCGCTAGAGGTTCTCGACTCAATTTATCACAGATGGCTGCTGTTGTAGGACAACAGTCAGTCCGAGGTGGCCGTATCAGTAGAGGCTACATTGGCAGGACATTGCCACACTTCGAGCGAGGAGACCTTGGCGCACGAGCTAGAGGATTTGTGAGTTCGAGTTACAAGAGTGGTCTTGACCCAATAGAATACTGGTTCCACGCTGCGGGAGGTCGTGAGGGACTGGTAGACACTGCTGTACGTACATCAACTTCAGGTTACATGCAGAGAAGGTTGATGACAGCACTACAGGATTTGAAGGTAGAAACTGATGGTACAGTAAGAACATCACCTGGAACAATTGTCCAGTTTAAGTTTGGTGATGATGGCGTCGACCCGAGCAAGTCAGACCACGGACGCTCAGTGAATATTGACATTGCAATCGAAAAAGTCCTAGGTAAGGGCAGGATTAAGTAGGAGGTAACAAGAATGTCAAAGAAAACAAGCAAGTCAAAAGCAACCAAAGCCTCAGAGGCTCCCACCAAGAAGGCCAAGACAACCAAGGCCACTAAGACCACCAAAACTGACAAAACACCAACAATCGACACCAAGACGTCCTCAGATACAATCCAGAAATACATGGAGAGCCGTTTCGTTATCATGCGAGATGAACGAAGACTGCCTCCAAAGGTACAGGAAGAGCTAGAAACGAAGGTCTTTGGTCTTGATATCACGAAGAAGCAATTCGATATGATATGTGATAACGTCATAGAGTCCTATGAACGAGCATTGGTTGAACCCGGAGAGGCCGTGGGTACAATTGCAGCACAGAGCATTGGAGAACCCGGTACACAGATGACTCTGAGGACTTTCCACTATGCAGGAGTCGCTGAGTTGAGTGTTACACAGGGTCTTCCACGTCTCATTGAGATAGTCGATGCAAGGAACAACCCCGCCACACCTACTATGAAGATACACCTTACTGATGCAATAAGGGAAGATCGTAACGAAGCCCGTAAAATCGCAAGGAATATTGAGATGATTCGTGTCGAGAGTGTTGCAAGCAACTTCTCAATCGACCTTCTCCGACAAGCAATCGACATTCGATTGGACGCAGAGCTCATGGAGGATAAGGATCTAACACCCCAAATCATTGCAGATGCAATTCAGGAGAAAATCAAAACAAAAGGTGAGGTCGAGGTCGGCGAAGAGGCAATCTATGTCTACCCTGCTAACGAGGGACTTGCAGACCTGCAACGTCTCAACGAAAAGATACGTGACATCCGTGTCAAGGGTATCAATGATGTGAATCATGTTGTTATCCGAAAAGAAGGCACAGAGTACGTCCTATATACCGAAGGTTCCAACCTACTGGAGGCTCTCGAGGTAGAAGGAATAAATCCCCATAAGGTGTACACAAACAACCTGCGAGAGATATACCAGGTACTCGGAATTGAAGCCACCCGCAATGCGATCATTACAGAGGCAATGAGCGTTCTTGATGAGCAAGGGATGGATGTTGATGTACGACACATCATCCTTGTAGCAGATATGATGACTGCAGATGGCACAATCCGTCAAATAGGCCGTCATGGCATCTCTGGTTCAAAGAACAGTGCACTTGCACGTGCTGCCTTCGAAGTCACGGTGAACCATCTACTAGGGGCAGGTATAGCAGGAACCAAAGATCCTCTACGCGGGATTACGGAGAACGTTATACTCGGACAGCTAATTCCTCTCGGGACTGGAAGCATCGACCTTTTGATGAATCCCCAAGCACCACCATCAAAATAAGCCAGAAGGCTTGCTAGAGCGGAATCGTTAAAACATAACTCCCGTAGTTGCAAGCCAGTTTCTGGGCTTATCCAAAGTCACAGTTTACAAAAAAAGAGGTCATACAATTGAGCCTAAACCAACAAATCGCTAGCGCAGTAAGCACCGGCAAGTGCATGATTGGAGCACAATCCTCTATTAGCGCACTTAGAAATGGCGAAGCAAAACTAGTCGTAGTTGCAGCTAACTGCCCCGCGGATGAACGCGATGATATTGAGAGATATGCCCAGTTAGAAGGAATCAAAATCCAGGTCTTCGAGGGAACCTCTTGGGATCTCGGAGAAACCGTGGGTAAACCCTTCATGGTTTCAGCGATTGCAGTAATTGAGCCAGGTGATTCAAAGATTCTGAAATAGCTGAGGCGATCTACGTGACCAAAGTCAGACTCTCACTGGACGACATGCAACTCATAGCATCATTTGAACGTATTACTGGTGCCGCAGCAGTGGATGTGGTCCGCGACGACGAAGGAAACCGTCTCATATTCGTTGTACGTCAGAAGCAGCTAGGCAGAGCCATTGGAAGAGGCGGCGAGAAAGTCAAAGCTGCAGCAGATGCTTTTGGCAGACCAATTGATGTTGTTGAGATGGCAGAGAGCGCCGAGGACTTTGTTAAGAGCGCACTTGCACCAGCTCGAGTCGAAAAGATCAAGATATCTGAAACTCGGGATGGAAACATCGTGGCCTATGTCACTGTGAAGAAAGAAGACCGTGGAATTGCTATAGGTCAGAACGGACGTAACGTTGCGCGTGCCAGAATGCTTGCACGTCGCCATTTTGAGCTAGACAATGTCATGATTGCCTAGTGAGAATCCGCTACGTTTCACAATGCTTTTAAGCATACAAAAGGCGGGAGCCCTGACCACCCGCAGAGCAGACCATGAATGGTAGGCTCGGCACTAATCCCCTAACGAGGAAGATAATTTGACGCGTTCAAAGAGCCCACTAGGCGAATTCGCAGGAAGACCCCTCAGCAGAAAGAGGAGGAAATTCCGCTGGAAGAAGTCCAGTTACAAGAGCAGGACACTCAAGCTGAAGAAGAAGACCGACCCATTAGAGGGCGCTCCACAGGCAAGAGGAATTGTACTTGAGAAGGTCGGTGTAGAAAGCAAGCAGCCCAACTCAGCTATCAGAAAGTGTGTGAGAATCCAGCTCTCAAAGAATGGCAAGCAGGTGACTGCTTTCCTACCTGGAGATGGTGCATTGAAATACATTGACGAGCACGATAGGGTCACGGTCGAGGGGATTGGTGGTGCTATGGGTGGTGCTATAGGTGACCTGCCTGGAGTGCGATGGAAGGTAACCCACGTCAATGGTGTTGGCCTAGACTCATTAATCTATGGCAGGAAGGAGAAGCCAATCAGATAGGTGGTAGTCATGTCCGAAGAAGAGAAACCTACTGGCGAAGGCGAGGCTGTTGTTGAGAAACCCTCTGAAGGCCCCTCCCATATTGCTCCTGACCTATTACTCTTTGGCAAGTGGGACTCCACAGTTGTTTCCATTACAGATCCCGGTCTTTACGATTATATTTCACTGAAACCAGTTCTAATTCCACACACATCTGGCAGACACGCGCATCGCAGATTCAGAAAATCACGTGTTCCGATTGTCGAGAGATATGCCAACAAACTCCTGAATGCTGGCAAGAGGAAGGACAAGAAGACTCGAACTGGCAGAAATGCAGGCAAGAAGTTGCACGCGATATCTCTACTACAGAGAGCTTTTGAGATGATTCATTACAGAACTGGCCTGAACCCAATCCAAGTCCTCGTAACAGCAATTGAGAAGTCTGCGCCAGCCGAGGAAACCACAAGAATATCCTATGGTGGAATGGCCTACCCCCGCTCGGTTGATGTGGCTCCACAACGCAGGATAGACCTTGCTCTTAGATACCTTGCAGTTGGTGCTGTTAGGAACTCGCACAAAAATGCGAAGAGTCTTGAGGAGTGCATTGTAGACGAGCTACTTCTCGCATACAAGGGCGATCCATCAAGCTTTGCAGTTGCCAGAAAGGAAGAACGTGAGCGTGTAGCACGTTCAGCAAGATAAACCGAATTCTATGGTACGGCTATGTCCGTGCCTCCTTTCTTTATTTTCCCTGAATCCCCGGACAATAAATTCAACATCGTATAATATAATACGAAAGCACTTAGCCTTACATGTAGAGCAAGGAGCGGGCATGAAACTATGTGGTCTCCTGACATTCGTGATTTCCAAACAGATGACAATCATGTCAGGGCTGAGTATCGTACAGATCGTGATCATCTCAGAGTGGTATGGATGGAAACTGGACTATATGTTCTACAGAGCAGGTCTCGTGCGTATGAACCCGATGCTGACCTGTACACGCCATGGTCGCACTGGATTAACCTAATGGAACATGAGAGTTTTGCCAAAGTCATGTGGGTCTTTGCACAGGAGGCTCTTGAGAGGTCCGCAGTGGATGAATACACATGGGGAGAAATTGCTCGACACCTATAGTATGCATTTTTTAACAACTCATTGAACGCTAAGATGTACAGAAGGGTGGATTTCATGACTGACTATGCCAAATTTCACAAGATGGCAAGAGAGGATGTCAATGCTTGCATTGCCGTGTGGAAGCAGATTCTGAGTGAAGAAGATAGAGAGGTTGAATACGCCTACTCTAAAGGGTCTGCTACAAAAGCGTGGGATTCACCAATAGATTATGTTCCTGAAATCAGTGATGTAGATATTCATATCTTTACAACAAAAGCAGTGGGTCTCTTCAATCCTCCTTACAACTTTGATGATGCAATGCAACTATCCGAGGAATATGAAACGCGTTTTCATGAGATTAGACCAGATGCTTTTCATATGCCAAGGTCTCAGATTATTAATATTGAGCAATTGAAAGAAGTGCTGGAACATTACTGTCCACCTCGACTGAGTGATGTCCAAGTTCTCCTAGGAGAACCCGAACAGGAAGAGTTTCCTGATACCGACATAATTCGCAAAAAGGACGTCATAAATCTCATCCAGTTGGAAGAACACATCGAACCTATACCAAGACAGGTATTTGATAAAGCTGGACATGATTTCTGGTATATCATCCGTTCTATGACTTGGCGCGTATCTCCATCCCCAGTTCGCATTCTTAGTCAGACCCATGATGACCCAATCGATCTATGGTCATGGAACAGAACCAAGATCGAACAAGAATTACGTAATCAGGACTATGAATCGATTGCAGACTCTTACAGAGGCTTCTATATGTCCGGATGGGACCTTTTCCTCTCCGATTTCAAGAGCAGAAGTGCCTATCGAGAAGTTGTAACCCACGGATATAACCTACTCAAACAGTGTCATGATGAAGGTAAGAAGTTCATCCGAAGGTGATAAAACGGGCTAGGGCTGCTTTCTGAATCACGATATGAAGAAATCCACACTTGCATATGTTGCAATCCTACTTGTTACAATACTTTGGGCATCTTCATTGATTCTTGCGAAGATTGTCTTCACAGAGATGACTCCAATAATCTTTGTTGCGCTTCGATACTCTATTGCAGCTCCATTTCTAGTTCTGCTCGTAATAGCGTCACGAGAAAGATCCCGTAGGCTAAGAAACATCAGGACGGACTGGCGTGTTCTGGCGCTTGCGGGAATAACCGGTCCATTTCTCTCTCAGGTGCTTCAGTACATCGGGCTTTCTATGACCAGTGCTTCGGAAACACTTCTGCTAATCAACATGAGTCCAGTATTTGCAGTCATACTTGCAGCACCCCTTATCAACGAAAGAATAACCATCGACAAGGTGGGTGGACTCCTATTAGCAACTCTTGGAGGATCATTGATAGTCATTGGAGGGAGATCACTTGATTTTGGTCTTGAACCAATACGCATTCTGGGGGATGTAATAATCATACTATCAACATTCTTGTTTGCAGTGAATGGCATAGCGGGAAAGGTTGCTATACGCGCAGTTGACTCAGTGTCTGTCACTGCAGCCAGTACATTGATTGCGGTACCATTCATTTGGATCTCAGCTGCAATGCTTGAAGATCTCACAATATTGGCTCAGCTTAGTGTTGAAGCATGGATTATTGTGCTATGGGTTGGCTTTGTCAATTCAGTAATCGCATTCATTCTTTACTATGAATCAATGAAATACATAGAGGCGTCCAGGGTTCAAATCGCTCTGAACCTCATCTCTGTCTGGGGTGTAATGATGTCTGTTCTTGTTCTCAGCGAAGCCATCACCATTTTGCAAATCTTTGGTGGCACATTAACCATCATAGGCGTAATCATAGCTCAACGATACGCAGACACTGGTACTGAAACTACCACAAATCCCGCGCATGATGTGTCCAACCCCTCAGACACGTAGTAACATATTGTGACCTTAATCTGTGACCCCTTGTTGTGGCTTCGCTATATATACTAAATCTGAGTAGGTATTCTTGTGAAATATCATGGCTCTAGCAACTAATAACCGAACTGAACTCGAAAGAAAGACCAAGCACGAAGTCGTCAGAACAAGGGCTCTGGCTTATGCTTACAGAACTGTTGTGAGGTAATACTAATGGCACTCGCGAAAACATCCAATGCACCCAAGACACAGATCTCCACCAAGGCTATTACTCAAGCGTACTTCAGGAGGTAACACTCTCATGAATAATGCTTTTCCATGGTTCAAAGCCGAGGAGAAAAAATTCTACTCTGCACAACCATCCAAACATCAGAATGGTAACAAACTATCTCTCGAAGAAGTGCTCGCGTTAGAGGCAACGTGAGCACTCGTTTCTCTTTCGTCTTATTTTTCTGCAATCGGAATTCCCGGTGGATGGAGCGCAAAGAACTCGCTCTGTAAGATATCCAGATACAGCAGCCCTTTATACTCCCCATCAATAAACTCGGTTTCTCGAAACAATCCGACTCGCTTGAAACCCACCTTCTCTGCGACATGTATCGCATGCTCATTATGCTCCATTGTATCCAAGTAGACACTGTGTAACCCCAGAACATTGAAGGCAATCCAAAGCATGACCAGAGTTGCATCCGTTCCATACCCTCTTGATCTATTCTCCAGCTTATGTATCGCTAACCCAATTGATGCACGTTGGTGTGGGCTCTTAATATCATAGAATCGCGAGATTCCTATGAACTCCTCATTTCTCTTATCCAATACTGCGAAGTGAAGCGTTCCATCACTCCAAGGACTGGAATTGCACACTTTTTCTAGCCACTTTTCTACCACAAGTCGCGATTTTGGCAACGGAACTCCAGCCCATCTTCGAAGGCTCCAGTCATTCTGGTATTTCATGACATTATCAATGTCCGACATCTCTAATGTCCTAAGACAGACCAGATTCCCGTAATACATACTTGGTCAATCGCGTTGATATTGATAAATCTCCCCACAAGTCGGTGCAATTATCTTGGCCAATGTAATTCTGTCATCGAGAGCAATGCGACTTGTACGCGTAATCAAGCAACATCAGGGTGAAATCTCAACACCTCTAACTATAGAGAAGAACGATATTATTGAAGGAGAGATACGAAAAACCAATTGGGACGGATGGTTATGGTGCAGGAATGCCAATGGGGTCTTTGGGTGGGTACCTGAGCCCTACCTAAAACAGCTTCCAGAAGATGGCAAGTACATGGTCATTCAAGACTACAACGCGTTTGAATTATCTGTAGATATAGGGCAGGAGCTCTTGATTCTAGATAAAGTCAGTAGTTGGGCCTGGGTAAGAACAATTGATCATAGAGAGGGTTGGGTGCCATTGGAGAATCTTGAGGAGGTCTCCAAGTCCAGTGTATCACTCGATTTAGATACTGGCACATGATATTGACATGTATCCTGTCGAATACCTTTTCTGTCACCATTTATCTTGGAAAATTGAGTACAATGACACGAATTGCCATATGCTACGGATCTCGATATGGTACCACCACTGAAATAGTAAAAGGAATGGCTGAAACTGCCACAACATTAGGCGCACAAGTTGAGATTGTTGAGCTCAAAAAGAGCAAATTGTCCGCAGCAATTGAAGAATACGACATAATCATAGTTGGCAGTGGTATCCGAGTAGAGAGGTGGACAAAGGAACCACTGAAATTCATAGAGGAAAATCTCGAGAGTCTGTCAAAACAAAAAGTAGCGCTCTTTGTTGTATGCGGTGACGCAGGTAACCCATCAAGATGCGACTACGCTCAGAAGAACTATTTAGACGCAATAGTTGAACAATATCCCGGCCTCTCTCCAGTATCAACAGGTCTCTTTGCAGGGATGTTTGATCTGAAACGGTACAATTTCCCAACTAGAGCTCTAGTGAAGAGCATCATTAAGCAGAGGGCATCAGGTCTCGAGGAGATACCAGAGGTAATGGACCTAAGAGATTGGGATCATATCAACGAATGGATCACCAAGCTCATTCAAATCCGGAATTAGAAAATAATTTGACTTGGATTAGACCCTATGATAAACGAGGTTCAAATCATGCCCGATGAACTCAGAGTTGGTACTTCACTGGCAAAACGAGGAGAGCTCCAGAAAGGAGTCATTAAAGGAATCGAGCTCAATACAACAACACCAATAGACATCCCGGTCCTTGTGATGAATGGAGCTAAGAACGGTCCCACTCTTCTTGTTGTTTCAACGCAGCATGGAATTGAAATACAAGGGGTTGAGGTAGTTCACAGAGTTCTAAGAGAGAGGGTCAATCCTAAGGAACTTCGAGGTGCAATCATTGGTATCCCGGTCGAGAACCCGTTGGCATATATGCATCATCAGTATCTCTCATGGATTGACAACCAAGATCTTGGGGGTGGTGGAAGTGGGAGTCTTCTCACTGCGGACAGACCCCATGGTACTGCAACAGAGCGTCTGGCATATGCTCTCTGGCATGAGGCTTGGAGTAAGGCGGACTTGGTCATCAATATTCACTGCAATGTGAGACCTGACGATCTCATCTTCCAAGAGATCCTCATAGGCAATCCAAAGACAAAACCCGGCCTTGAGAAGATGGCTGCTGCCTTCGGAGTGACCACAATAGTTGACGACACACCAATCAATCCCAAGGCCCCACCAACCCTTGGAAATCTGGCTGACCAAAAAGGCGTCCCAGTTCTTCTCATGGAGTTGATTGATGGTCGCTGCATCTCTGAACCATCAACAAGTGCCGGAGTACGTGGAGTACTCAATATCATGAAAGCATTTGACATGATTGATGGAGAAATTGAACCACAGACGGGGTTCCCAATAATTCCCGGGAAATGCAGGTTTCAAGGTATTATTCGCGCCAATAAGGGCGGGCTGATACGTTTCCTGAAGAAACCAGGTGAGTTCCTTGAGAAAGGCGAGGTATTCGCAGAAATCTATGATCTGTATGGGGATGTGCTTGAGAGAGTAAAGATGACAATTGATGGCTATATCTGGGCCTATCCGTGCGGTGACATCCTTGGCACACCGGGAAGTATGCAGACTGTCCAGACTGGCGCCAATATAGCATACACCTTCACACAGACAAAGTGACAAATATCTAGTAAAACTATCCGCGAATTCCTAGAATGTTACGTAGTTCATAGTGCTTATAGAGCAAAATCATAACATCAATTTCAGTTCTAGATATCAAATTGAAACGGGGAAATGGATGGATCTCGTGGTTTGGTGTAATGCTACTCTATCAGGGCGATTATCTTCTTTGATACCCCTCCTTCTTCTCTCGGTATCATTACTCCCAATACCATCCGTTTCCACCTTTTCCTGCAGATGACCAGCCCTCAATTTCTAGTAAAACCGTCCGCGGGTTTTCCTTGCATCTGCATCATGTATGTGCATTTTGTTGGGACTGACATCTGTCACATATCTTGTCAAATTTAGAAAAGCTTGATTCAAGTGTTGTGGAAACAATACTTCCATCCATTGTTATCAAGTTTCATTATGACTTTGGTATTAGGCATAGTTTTTTCATCATTTGCTGAAAATAGTGATTTAGCTAATCGAATCTGAGAGTAAAATGATGGTTCAGAAAGTTCAGCCATTCCGCAACTTAATAGACAATATACCGAAAAACATAGGACTCTATTCAGTGGGAGTCATGCTTCTTTTTCTGTTTCGTGTCGCAATTGACCTACTATGGCTTCTAGTAGGTATGATTGCATTCCTACTATCTTATTCCTCGATTTATGTCCTAAATGATCTATATGATATCGAGGATGATAAGAAAGATGAAAGAAAAATCCTGAGAAAGCCCTTGGCTCAGGGGGTTGTTACTAGAAAGGACGCAATAGGTATTTTCATTCTGTTTTTAGCTCTAGGTCTTTTTTCTTCAGTATTTCTCGGTCTGCCATTCTTATCTACTATTTGCTCCTTGATTTTCATAAATCTCCTTTATTCTACTCCCTCGATACACATTAAGAATAAGAGCCTAGAAGAAATAAGCCCAAGAAGTCTGAAATATACGCTTTTGGGACTACCCCTTGTTCTTTTCATGCAAATATTGAAGATATTTCTCCCCTGGACAATAACTACAGAGATGACTCAATTCCCTATTCTCTTTGCCTTTGGGTTTTCAGTCATCTACATTATAATCTTCAAAGGCTACAAGGAATACTTGACTATTGGAGAATCCGTTAGGCATATGTCAGGCTCATTCAGTGCCGCCATCGCTGTTTTTGCTTTGTCAATGTTGATATATCCTGAACCGCTGGCTCAAGCAATAATCATAGGGTACATACTTCTAGGCATCCTATTCTTCAACGATTCGTATCTCACTGATAGAAAAGTCCTACTTCTGAGTCCTGTCTATATTTTTCTAGGAATTATCTTTCTATTTCTTGCAATGGCAATAACATGATAACTCACTAAGTTGTTAGCGACGTTCAGTGGGCGCATCTCTACAAGAAATCTATCAGTAAACAGCCTATAGAGCATCCGCTTCATACACATAGAATCAGAGAAGTGGACAGGTTTCGTGATTTGGCGAGTGTTACTCTATTAGGACGATTTCTTCTTCGACACCCCTCCTTCTTCTCTCGGTATCATTATCCTCAATACCATCCGTTTTCACCCTCCCTCATAGGTGGCTATTCTGGAAGTTCTAGTAAAACCGTCCGCGGATTTTCCTTGCATCTGCATCATGTATGTACATTTCTATACATACCCAATCAGAGCCAACAGAGAATTGCCCTTGTATTATCATATTTATTATGAGGATAGACTCTGTTTCTGATTGCTCAATGATTGAACCAGTCATGCACCCATTCAAGTTTGCGACGGACTTGGACTCTGTACGTGCCTTTCTCTCAGAGGTCTGCAGGATCAATGGGAGTCTTCATTATCTGATTCCAACGAAGATTGAGAATCAGAAATACGGGCCATGTGGTCCAGATTACTCACAAGCAGATGATGAAACTATAAAGATATGGAGGTCATCTAGTACACCTAATTCTGAAATCATTGCAGTATCTCATCGGGGACCAGCAGGCAACTATCATATCGAGATACATCCAAAACACAAGGAGATAGAGAAAGAGCTCTTTGCCCAGATTGAGAGCCTCGAGCGGAAGAGGACTGACAATGAGAGATCCCGCATATACATGTACACTGTGGACGTGGATCCAAAGAGAATTGCGCACTTGACCCAGATGGGCTATGAGGACTATGGACTCCACGAATACAACTATGAATTTCCTTCCAGTGCCGCCATACCACAATATGAGCTCCCTGAGGGGATCAAGGTGCGCTCCCTCATGGGTGAGGAGGATTATCCTAAGTATATCGAAATCGTAGGTTCGGTGTTCATACACTGTAGCGAGTTCATGACCTTAGAGAGAATGAGGTTCATGACACAAGCAGAGTTCTTCTACCACGACCTCCATCTTGTTGCGACGACACAGGAAGACGAGTTCGTTGGTTTCTGCATCTATCGGCTCGACCCCTTGACGAAGATAGCTGAAGTGGAAGGGTTGGGCATTCACCCGGACTTCACTGGACTAGGCCTGGAAAAAGCACTGCTCTGTGAGGGAATGAGGAACCTGCGGATGAAACAACCTCTGCTTGCATGTGCTGTCGAGGTCAATGTATCAGAGGAGTTCAATGAGCAGCTCCAATCTGCTGGGTATGTTCGAAGTGCGATAATGAATATGTGGGGAAAATCCCTTGCTTGAACCAATGGTCAAGTAGCCTTGTCGAAAGCATTAAAAGCATCCCGAGAGGTGACAGCCAAGCAGGTCCCCTACCCAGAGGACCGACTAACTAAGAATAAGGAGAATAAATGCCTTGTCCAAGAAAGATAAGGAGCATCTTAACCTCGTCGTCGTCGGACACGTTGACCACGGCAAGTCCACTATGACAGGTAGGTTGCTTTACGAAACAGGCGCTGTTGACGAGCGTACTTTCCAACAGCATAAGGCCGAAGCAGAACGACTTGGGCGGCCCAGCTGGGCATGGGCTTTTGCGCTGGACCGTCTCAAAGAAGAGCGAGAACGTGGTCTTACAATTGACATCGCCTTCTTCAAGTTCCTGACTGCTAAATACTATTACACAATCATCGACGCGCCCGGGCATAAGGACTTCATCAAGAACATGATAACTGGTGCCTCTCAGGCAGATGTTGCATTGCTTGTCGTGTCAGCAAAGACAGGTGAGTTCGAGGCTGGTGTTGGTCCTGGTGGCCAGACAAAAGAGCATGCATACCTGTGTATGACCCTCGGTGTTCCATCAATGATAGTTGCGATCAACAAGATGGACGATGTCAATTACAGTGAGGAGCGATACAAAGAGGTCAAGGATGAAGTCGCAGGTTTCCTGAAGAGCATCGGATACAAGACCGATGATATTCCATTCATTCCAACCTCAGCACTATCTGCTGCTAACCTCAAGGTGAGGACTCCGGACATCACTCCATGGTACAGTGGTCCCTGTCTGCTTGAGGCTCTTGACCTGGTCTCACTCCCACCCAAGCCAATTGACAAGCCTCTTCGCGTGCCTATCAACGACGTCTACTCCATCAAGGGTGTAGGAACAGTCCCAGTTGGCCGTGTCGAAACAGGTGTCATGAAGACCGGTATGAAGATCACTTTCATGCCTCCTAACAAGCAGGGTGAAGTGAAATCAATTGAGATGCACCATGAAATCTTGCCTGAAGCTGTTCCTGGTGACAACATCGGTTTCAATGTCCGTGGTGTAGAGAGAAAAGATCTTGGTCGTGGTGACGTTGCTGGTCCTACTGACAATCCACCCACTGTGGTGTCAGACTTCACAGGCCAGGTCATGGTGATACAGCACCCAACCGCCATAACAGTAGGCTACACACCAGTCATCCACGCCCACACAGCTCAGGTCGCTTGCAGGTTCGATGAACTCCAGAAGAAGCTTGACCAGAGAAGCGGCCAAGTGACCCAAGAGAACCCTGACTTCGTCAAGAAGGGTGAGTCCATGGTTGCGAAGCTCGTACCATTGAAGCCAATGGTCATTGAGAAATATAAAGAACTGCCTCAACTCGGGCGATTCGCAGTACGTGACATGGGTATGACAGTCGCTGTTGGTGTGGTCCTGGATCTAACACCAAGAAAATAGTATCCAATCAATTTCGGAGCCTACGGGCTCCTTTTCTTCCTCTTTTTCCAATGATAGCGTGTGTACCAAAGTATTCTGCAATGCAAACAACGATGCAGTCCAAAGAAAGTCCACCTCTTATATTAACTAAATCTGAATACAGGTACGTGACTTATAATGTCCGGACCTTCAATTACAGGGGACGAACTGGCAAAGTACAGTCAGCCTGCATCGAGAAGAAACATTATTAGTTCACATCATTGCAAAATCTAATAATATCGAAACATTTCGAGGTAATAAAAATGAATAGTGATAATCTCGCAGTTGTCGGACGCTTTCAGATGAGGATTGACAGACTTGCTTTAAGCGGCTATCTCTTCTTTATAGGCGGAATTCAATGGTTTCTCGGGCTTCTTGCCGCAGAATCATGGTATCCTGGGTACAGTAACCGTATTGACTATGTGAGTGATTTAGGTGTTGGACCAACCGCTGTGCTATACAATACATCCGTCTTTATTCTCGGAGCTTTCTTAGTTGCAGGGGCGTACGTCTACTACTCCAGTCGGAAAGCGAAGGACCTCTCGATTCTCACCTTCCTTACTGGAATAGGTGCAATGGGCGTGGGTGTTTTTACCATAGACTCTCAACCAATGCACAGTGTCTTCACATTGATTGCTATCCTATTTGGTTCGTTTTCGGCCATAGATTCTTTTCGTCACCTGAAGAGACCGATGTCGTACATATCCCTAGTTCTGGGAATAATATCTATTGTTTCTGTAGTAGTATTCTTCCCCTACTTGGGATTGCCTGTCGGATCAACTGAAACATTTCTTGGAATGGCAAAGGGATCTATGGAACGCTGGGCAATCTATCCACTATTGGCCTGGATTATAGGCTTTGGTAGTCATCTAACTGGATTCACAGTTGAAAAATAGCCAACCTTAGTCTCTCTGTGGAGCCTTCGGGCTCCTTTCTCACTTTTTTCATTTGATGAAGGGTCCGGTCTTAATGACCCGGAGAGCATCGCCCTCCAGCAACAGTGTCGGTCATACTCTCTCAAGCACTGATTCGGTCATTATCCCATATGGTTTGTTATCTGATCTGCCATAAGCACATCATCAATTTTGTAAGAATGCCAGTTATTATATCCTCGTTGCAGCTCTTTGTTAGTATGTCAACCCTACTAGAAAGAATCATGGCATATTGGCAATGGGCTGACAATTCGATTTGGAGTCTGGTTAGTGAGCTTTCAGACAGCGAGTTTGAACAGACATTTGACGATAGTGTGCCTAGTATTCGCCAGAGATACGTGCATCTTGCACAGGATAACTGGGAATGGTATACTGAATGGACTGGAACAGATTTGGAAGACGAACCCAGTTTTGATAAGATGTCTCGGACTAGCCTCTTCACGTTTATCTCAACATATGTGGAGAAATGGGCGAATCTTCTGTCTACTAGTGGAACCAAGACAATGAATATCAGAAGAGGTAACAAGACGTTTACCCTGACTCTTCCCGAAATCCTTTTCCATATGAGCAACCATGCTACTTACCACAGGGGACAGATCACACAGTCCCTACGACTCCTTGGAAAAGAAGTTCACATGACAGACTATGTGCCATTTCGTCTTGCAACTGCTTGATTGTTCCCCAAACGGAGCATATATGATAACAAAAGACAAACTCGACTGTGAAGCACCTTGAACGAAGAATCGTATGATGAGAAACGACCGAATCTGCTTCTAGTTGTAGCAATACTTCTCCTGATAGGTTCACCCGGATCTCTCTTGCTCTTCACATACACATCAATCAGCCCGTTTCTCTTAATTCTCATCATTCCTTTCACAGTCATAATCATCTATGGACTTGTACGAATCATTCGTAGAACACAATCATATGAGCTAGATTCGAAGGAGTATTAACTTCCGATTTCATACACTCTTGCGTGATTCAAGTTGGAAGAAAGAAGTTATCCCCCTCCGGATTTCGACGACTCATCAAGGCTGGGATCAGGGAATCGCATCATCTTTATTGTCATTATTATCGCTGGATTGCTTCTCCCAATTCTATTGATGACATCTCCCTTTGAATCAGTTGTTCTTTCACTGACTATCTTCTTCCCCATGGTTTGTTTGCTTCTTATTGTTGTTCTAGGCTGCAATAGAGAGAGGTCTCCTGCATATACAAACGCGAATAGCGATGACCGCGTGCTCGAATCAATGCGTCGTCGTGCAGTGCCTGTGTCGAACCGAGATCGCTGCCCAGAATGTGAAAACTACCTAGAGCTTCAAAATGCAAGATATATTGATGATAATGTAGTTCTCTGCCCCTTCTGCGGCACCAGACTATATTTAGGATGAAATACTGTCAAGTAGGCTCCGGAATTACAGCACGAGATGAAAAGATTGCGGGAATAAACCGTTTGCAAGAAATAGCTTCGGTTTTGCATTTCAAGGAAAGTTTAAGTGACGTGCATCATCGCAGATGAAATACTTGATTCTATAGGACAGACTGGCTCATAGAGGGCGCTATTACCTCATGTTAAAGAAAGAAGTCTTCAATCAACAACTCAAGCTCCACATCCTCGCTGGTATCGTAGGTGTCATATCTGGAGCGGCAGCAATTCTGTTTAGATGGCTCATACTCGGGCTAAGTCTGGTGTTCGTTATCGTCCCCCAGGTTATGGGATCTGTAGGATGGATACTAACACCATTGTTAGGAGGCCTAGTCGTTGCTGCTATTGTGGTAAGGTACGCTCCTGAAACAAGGGGTCACGGTGTCCCCGAGGTAATGGTGGCCTACTCCCGCCAAGGCGGCGTAATGCGGACACGAACACCGGTCATGAAGAGCATCGCCTCAGCAATCACTATCGGATCGGGAGGTTCGTGTGGTCGTGAAGGCCCTATTGCTCAAATCGGAGCTGGAGCAGGATCTGCTGTAGCTTCATGGATGAAACTTGGGAAGAAGGAAACAAAGACCCTCTTGGTATGTGGACTCGCCTCTGGTATCGCAGCAACATTCAATGCACCGCTTGGTGGCACACTCTTTGGAATCGAAGTTGTTGCAGGTGGGCTTGTCGGTTTCTCTATTATACCTGTCATATTATCTTCTGTTGTAGCTACTGCTCTCTCAAGAGCAATTCTAGGGAGTCACGTTTCATTTCAAGCCCCGAGCTTCTCATTGGGAAACCCTCTCGAGCTTGTATTCTATCTTGCGATGGGTATTCTGTTTGGACTGATTAGCGTAGTATGGATCAGGGGTTTCTATTCGATTGAAGACCTATTTGATCGAATCAAGGCATCACCGTATCTGCTTCCAGCGATAGGTGGTCTTGTGACAGGTCTGTTTGGCTATCTGACCTTTTTCTCTGAAGGAATCTTCGGTTATAGCGGTGAATTTGAATCACCGCAGCCATACTACCCTGCAATAATGGGTGTCGATTATCCCTTCATTGATGCGGCTCTTTTATCTACTGTGACCCTGCCTGCGCTTATTGCATTTGGAATCCTAAAGATGCTTGCCACATCCTCGACATTAGGTTCGGGAGGGTCTGGTGGTATCTTTGCTCCAACATTATTCATTGGTACGGCCTTTGGTGGCGCGTTTGGCTTGGCCTTTTCCTTCTTGTTACCTACAATAATAACCCATCCTATGGCCTTTGCCTTGGTTGGTATGACAGCTCTCTTTGCAGGTACTGGGAGAGCGCCAATAACATGCATAGTTATTGTAATGGAGATGACCAATGATTACTCATTGATACTCCCTCTCATGCTTGCGACCTCAGCCTCATTTCTTGTATCTTCTCTACTGGAAGAAGAGAGCATATACACAATGAAGTTAGTCAGAAGGGGAATTACACTAAAACAAGGCTTGCATATTGGTGTACTGAAGGTCATATCTCTCTCAGAAGTAATGACCACTCACCCAACAACTCTTACTCCTACTATGACACAAGATGAGGTCCTTAGGATAGTTGATCAGACTCACCACACCAAGTTTCCTGTTATTGACGCTGGGGATAAAATTGTTGGAACACTAATAACTGAAGACCTATTCCATGATCTTGATCCTGAAGCACCACAACCCGTAGTTGGGGTCTTAATGAAGACGGACTTTCTTCATCTATCACCAGAATGTAAAATGGATAGTGTGCTCCATGCAATGATTGAACGTGATGAGGGACATGTTGTAGTCGTTGATCCAGCCAAACCCACTAAGATGATTGGATTCGTTACTAAGGCAGATGTCTTGAAGGCATACGAACTAGCGATATTCAGACTTCAGCAACAGGGACTTGACATAGAAGAGATTGGCCCTGTTAGTATGGTCGATGTGCCATAGGTTGCAGTCAATGGAATGACAATCAATCTATTTCTTCATCATCGTCCATCGAATATGCTCGGTGTGTTTCAGTCTTCTTGCGCTCAAGTCTGAGCCCAACTGGAAACGGTCTATTCTGACCCATGCCCGATTGCCCAGAGTATGAATAATCATATCCTCTCGTCCCTCCAAATCCATCGACTGTCTTTTCGTCTGGTCTTGTCATCTTTACTCTGCCAGATGAAGGTGCACGTCCAAATGAGCATGCCGCACACATCAGGAACAACCCAAACGCAACTACAAACACAACTAATTCAATCATGGTCCTCAAGCTATAATCTAATTTGAGCGTTTATAGGGTTTTGCAGGAAAAAGAGGCCCATTAATCATTGAAAGACTGACTTACCAGTTTCAAAGTCATTGCTTCTCAACTTGGCAGATACAAAGGCAAATGCTGTATGAAGTGGCAGAGGTATTATTATCGGAGCCATCAGGGTATCCCAAAATAGAAGCAAAAGGAGTATTGTAAGAATTGACTGAGCTATTAGGACACCAAAGAGAATCCTTTGTATCCATTGCATTCGTGTTTGCTCCTCCCAGAAACGGAATAGAAACACACCAATAATAATGGCAACAGCAAACCACGTAAACCCAAGAATTACTAGTACCGCAGGAAATGATGTAGTGAATGCAGGCACGATGGCTCCTAGCCCCATCCAAAATCCAAAATCATTCACGTACATCCAGAAGGGAAATAGCCAGAATTGTAGGACCGATTCGATCGCCGTAGGAGATACTACAACACCATACGGTAGAAAGATGCTTGCTATTGTCAGAATGAATAATCTACCTCTCAAAGCCGAAGACTCCCAGATGATATAATTGAGTCTAAGAATATCTGCTTTTAGTATCTGAAACTCTATACTCCATCTCACACGCAAGGTAATCTGCGCATTAGACGATTCAACATCAATCATCCTGAAAAGGTGAATAACCAGAAGAGATGACACTGAAGGGATTTTAATGGCCAATCTCACTTGTTCCATTCAGATACAATCTTTGTGATTGCGCTTGATACAATGAAGACACCAACTGTCATACCCAAGAGAGAGAATGGTGTTGGAAAGTTTTCGCCGCTTGAATCCACTGTAGGCCAGCTCAGAAGTGAGTATCCATAGAGCACAATAGAAAGGCAACCTAGGGCCATGATTAGGGCAAAGAATGCCTTGTCATGGATAGCATCGGATTGAATCCTATTTCTGTGGCGCATCATTAGAATTACAGCTAGTCCAATTATTGGAAACATGAACCAGTAGCTTAGCTGGAATAGAAACACGGTTCCGACCGCGCCTCCGTGAAGGACATATCCCCCCAGCGGCAGTACTGGTAGAATCAGCATGAGAATCCCTGAACTCGTAATGATCGAGTTGCTTAGTTTTGTACTTACTCTTGGTAAAGCATATTGAAGCAAAAGCAACCCAGATGTGGCAATTAAGAACATAAAGAGAGTCATTACAGGAAATCCGAGGTTCTTTTGGACTTGAATCCGCAAAGCATGTTCTGCAATTATACTATCAATTATTAGATTGGTAAGAACAGCTGCAGGAAATAGCAATAGTTGTCCTATACCTAGAATGAGCAAACTAACAATAGAATATGCAAAATTGCTCATTGCTTCAAACTCATCTAGGGCCGTATCATTTGACCGCACAGCCTCACTTTCTGTTTCCACTCAACCCCAACTCAGATACTATCTAGCGGAGTGTCGCCTTAAGCATTAGCATTTCAGACAGAATCTTCAAGCACAGTATATTTGTATAAACAAGAAGGGAGATGGCGCTGAGGAAGGGATTCGAACCCTTGAGTCTTACGACACTGGATCTTTGCAGGATGGCTGGAATGCCAATCTTTAGCAATCCAGCTCCCTACCAGGCTAGGATACCTCAGCACTTGTACCGCGCTCGTGATGTAGTTCTCTCATAAACATTTTGACAAGGCCCTCTTACAACCTCACAATGAACAAGATTTGGGTTCCTAACCGCAAAATGAGAATTCCGGGAGAATAAAGCTCGAAACAGCTTCACATTGCCACATATCATATTTGATGAACGCCGGGCAAAGAAAAGACTCTGTCCGGCCACTCACAACTTATGTGAATCTAACGAGTGAAGCCGTTTCTCAGGGAGTCAACTCGACCAGATGTCTTGATCCGTTCAAGATCATTGAGGGCTTGCTGTGCGGCAATCTCGCAGCGATGATACCGTGCACCCTCTTCATATTCCAACCATCGAGCTGTTCGTTTGCGTACTTGGGTCTTTACGACCTCAACCATCTGTCTAAGCACAGTTACTGTCTGCATTTCCATTATTTTCACGCTCTCAATATGAGCGGAACATAGGCAATACATCACCGCATTCGACTAAGCGCCAGGTTCAAGTTGCAAGACCTATACGCTCAATATCGAGCTTGGTGTCGCACTTGTAATTTGTACCGGAGTTCTAGTCAAAGGAGGAAATATATGGCAGCGAACGCTTCGCTGTATTGCCATATGTTAACCACAACGAAAAATCCGGCAATTATTTATATAAGATTTGTTACCAACGCAAGAATTAAATACTAATTTTTGGCAACTTCTATATGGTTGTACTCAAAAAAGAGCATAGCTGAGATAGAGTAGAAGGTGAGTAGTCTGGAGATAGCTTTACCCCTAAATGACATTGACATAGACATTCTACTTGCATTAGAAAAAGAAGGCGCGAAGACTTCAACGAGAAACCTAAGCAAGATTCTTGATATTCCTGATAGAACGATTCGTTATCGCCTGAACCGATTGAAGGAGAAGGAACTTCTCCACCCGCTTTTCATCCAGACATATGAGAGAAAGATTGGACTTGCTGAAAAAGCACTCTTTCTTCGATCCGTACCCAGTAAAGAGAGCGCACTGAAAGATATACTTGATAAAATTCCAATTTTTTATAATTATGCAACCACCCATGGAACATATGATGGATTTATTGTGTACTCTATGTTCCCGATAGCATCCTCTCACATGATCACTCGACTAGCAGAGGAAATGAAAGATGCTGGTCTGATAGAGGATTACTATGAATTTGATCTTGTTGACTATCGTACCAAAGGGGTCAACGTGGAGGCGTTTCTAACAGGGCACGAATGGGATTGGCAGAGATGGTATGGTGAGATTGGCAAGATTATTGATGACTGCGAAACTGTTGACATGAACTTTGAAGAGTTTCCACAGGTAGTTAGCTTTGATTTCAAAGACATCCAGATTATAATGAACATGATTGAGAATGCAGAGATAACCCTGAAAGAACTTAGCGAAATCCTTCAATTGTCTCAGCCACAGGTACACAAACGTATCAAAAGTCTGGAAGATAGCGGTATAATTAGGGGATACAAACCATCCTTCAGACCCTTCAAAGATGGAACATCGGTTGGGATAGTATTCAAATCACGAAAACATGCAAAAGAAATCCTCTGCGCTATTCATCGTTTGCCCTTCTTCGTTTCATTCGCCATGGAAAATATCAATCACTATTTCCTTACGATATATGTTCCCTCGGGTGAAATGAATAGCCTTCTTCAGGGCATAAACAGGATCAAGCAGTATACAGATGAATTCTTTACGCAGACTCTCATCTGTGTTACAACAAAGGGCCACCTCCATCTCCTCAAAAACTACAATCAAGAAACGAAACAGTGGGATATCCCTGTTAGTGATTATATCAATCTGATTAGGGAAAAATCTCAACAATAGGAAAGATGTAACGGCGCGTGATGCCTCGACTGTCCGTTTCTTAAATTCCGTATCTACGAGGTTCCCGATTCTAGCCTTTAGAGTTGCTTTTGTATTCAATCAACGCATCTAATAACTTGAAAGCTCTTTCCAAAATCCTTAACTTCACATAACAAAGGAGTTAGAATGCGACGGGTAGGGTTGGGTCGTTTGCCGCGACCTGTAACCGGAATGGCAATACCGGAACCAGTAACAATCACCGAGGTTGAACCGGAACGAAGTGGGTCCAGTTGCAGGACGTTGACGAGTGGTCTCTGAAGTCTGCATCGGCCGTAGCAGTAGATGTAGGTCTACTGTGAGCGTGCTCAGACGTTCGAACCGGGCTAGGTCCTGGCGGAAGCAGTCCTAAGGACGAGGTGTGGAGCCTCAGAGGGTGCCGCTTTGAGAAGTGCAATTGATACGCTCATTGAGGACCGACAGTCGGAGTGGGCGAGCTGTCGCACCTTACTGTAATCCAAATTAAGGACTCAAAGATCTGAAAGTTCTACGGCGGACCCTTGAATACAATAATAGTCCCAACGAAGGCTCATGGTCTTGGATATTGCGCAATTTGAGCAAAGGCAACCCTTTCTTTCGTGGATGATTGCACTTTTTCCTAATGTGCAAAATACAAGATCAGTTTCTCCACTACCTATGCAAGTTGAGCACTTGTTGCATTGACAAAGGTGTAAGACCTGTACCGCACTCTTCTTCTGGTCCGCCTCAGACATACCTGCCATCATTGCTGTGTATTTTGCCTCAAAGGAATCAGTCTTCCATGTTTCAATACCTGCCATTCATAACACCAAGAATTTCGTTTGTTCTTCAATTATTGAACAGAACTTAAGTTCTTATTGACAATTATTGGCCAATCTGTTTCAGAATCGTTCAGTCTTAGACAAATCGACCAGTGTTTCGCTTGATTTGCACAATCTCTTCAAAGATTTCGCGTTCTTGTTGAGAGAGGTCGTCCAAGAACTTCTTTCTGATTGCAAGTACCTGAGCGTCTGGAACATCGACATAGAGAACATCGTCGTCTTTGATCTGGCGACCTACGGTAGGTCCGCGTATCGAAACAGCCACTTCCATTCCTGTAACCGCCTCTTCTATGTTCACACTTCTATCCTGAATCTGAAGAATTGTCCCAACCCGCTTGCCTTCGGAGTTCATCAACAAAACCCGTGGTTTCACAATACCAAACACTCTCACACCAACTACTGCAGGCTTACTATGCCTGAAGATATACTGTGGGATAATCTCAATCTTTCCGGGTCGTATGATGGAGCTGAGCGATTCGGCTTTTGCTTGTTCACGCTTTACCATAATCCATGCATTGTACTCATCATAGAGTCGATAGATGACCTCATTCAGGAACACTTCCACACCATACTCTGCCGCAAGTTCATCAATATCTGGTGCAAACTTAACGTTGAATCCTAAGATGACTGCATTAAGTGGGTCAGTATCGCCAGATGCATGTGCCTCAATCACATCACGTTTAACAATAGGGCCAACATCGGCAAATCTAACGGGTACCTTTCGTTCCTGAAGGAACTGAGAAACTGCTTCTAGTGAGCCAAGTGTATCCGTTTTCAGTATAATTCCTGATTTGTCTGTCTGAATACGTATCGAACGAACTTCATCTCTGACTTTCTTCTTGATTTCTTCCAATTTCTCCGGGTCTGAAACAGCATAGACCGGTGCTCCAGCGACTGCGCCTTCAATGTCAGGTGCAACAATCTTCACACCTGCAGCAGCATGCACCTCCGACACATGTGTGAATTTTTCTTTTGGGTCACGAATTTCATCAAGCGGTTTTGGCAGTAGAAGGGCTCTGATTTTAGCAACCACTACCTTGTCTAATCCTCCCACCACTACAGTATCGGTCTTTTTGAGTATTCCATCGTAGATGATAGTATCAAGAGTCATTCCTAGACCCGTTTCCTCACGTATCTCAAGAACAGCTCCCTTTGCAGGACCCGAAGAAACCCTTAGTCTCTCTTTCATATACTGCTGAGTAAGGCCTGACAATACCATTAGGAGTTCTGGAATTCCATCTCCAGTCTTCGCACTAGTTGGAACGATTGCAACGCTTTTTGTAAAGTCTGTAACTCTGTCGAATCTCTCTGATGGAATGTCATTTGCAGAGAGCGCTCCGACTATTTCATACACCCGTCTATCCATCTCTGCCTGGACAGACATGGGCTGTGCCTTAATTGCCTGCATAAGCGACATACCTGGCTTTGTCTTCCACCCAGGGATCTTGTCCATCTTATTCGCTGCAATCAAGAATGGGGTCTTTCCTGAACGAAGAATCTTGAGGGACTCATAAGTCTGAGTCAATGGTCCCTCATTGATATCAACAACAAGGATAGCAATATCAGCTATCGCTCCTCCACGCCTTCTTAGATTCAGGTACGCTTCATGACCGGGTGTGTCTATGAAGAGGAGTCCATCTATTGTCAGTTCGGTCTTGACTGCCTTGAGCAGTTCTCCGCATATTGATAGTATTGTCTCTGTGGGGAAGAACGAGGCGCCAATATGCTGAGTAATCCCTGCCACTTCTCTCTCCTGTACGCCCGTACCTCGCATTTTATCCAAAAGAGAAGTCTTTCCATGGTCAATATGTCCAAGTACAGTGACTATCGGTGACCGAAGCTTAGTTGATTGTGACAAGATTCAACACCACACAGAAGAGTAATGACTCGCAAAAGTTCACAGCATATGAAATTGTCGTTTGGGCGATTCGATGACACGGTCACAAGCCTCATATAACATATCAGCTGGACTTGCCTAGAGCGGACACATCTTCCATGGTGTCCAGAATGACAATTGGTGAAACTCTTGGAAAGATCACTTGTAATTATCAAACCTGATGGTACTGCTCGGCGACGGGTCAGCGCCTTAGTTCTGAAGAAACTCATCAATCAAGGACTAAGAGTTATAGCATTCAAGGAGATGGAGGTGCCCGAATCACTGGCCAAGATGCATTATGATGTCCACAAGGACAAACCATTCTTTCCGTGGCTTGTGGAATTCATATCGTCAGCACCTGTCCTTACAATGATTCTAGAATCCGAAAACGCTATTCAGAAGGTCCGAGATGCACTTGGAGCGACATTCGTTCAGAAAGCCGCTCCAGAATCACTACGTGGAAAATATGGAATCTGGGCTGGTATCAACATAGCTCATGCGTCTGATGCACCTGAAACGGCAGCGAATGAAATCAAGCTTTGGATAACACATGGAGGTCTTAAGGAGTCCTCTGGTGCCGATGATGAAGCACGTGCCTACATAGAGAAGTATTCCAAGGGTAGAGCGGATTACACAATGGAGATTCGGGAAGTGGTCAAGAATGCAATTGAAACCCATGATATCTCAGATTCCGTTTTAGAGGAACTGAAAGATTTACTTGGTAGAGATGCCGATGGTGTAAATACCGACCAGATAAATGCCCTAGCTATCGCTATTTTCGACTTTGTAAGAGAAGAAGTTGAAAAATCAAAATAGAATGAAAGTTAAGGTGACATGACCTGCCACCTTAACTCCAGCTTCGTATGGCTACCGGCCTGCTTTTCCGCCTTTTTCATAATCAGCTGTCCATTTCGTGTCCCGAGGCTTCATACGGCGCTTCAGTCTGTTTACCTTACACTTGTTCGAACAGAACCAAAGCATAGCGCCATCCTTGGTCTGGACAAAGGCAGAACCTGTTCCTGGTTCAATATCCTTGCCACAGAAACTGCATTTCTGCGTTCCAACCATTGTAGTTCTAGCGCCTCCTCATCTTACGAGCCTCACGCTCAGTTTCACGCAGGATCAGTATATCACCCATCCTAACGGGTCCCTTCACATTTCGTGTGAGGACTCGGCCCTTATCCCTACCATCTAGGATTTTAACTCGAACTTGCGTGATTTCTCCGGTCACTCCCGTGCGTCCCAAGAGCTGAATGACCTCGGCAGGAATTGAGGGGGTTTCTTCTTCACCGCTCATCTTCATCAATCACCTAACGGCTATTTTCGTAGTCCAGCTATCTTGTCTACGATATCAACAACAAGATCCTTGGCTTTGCCTTCGACAACAATGGCAACTGCAGCTGTGGGACGTTCAATACCTGCAGCATTTCCAAGGTCTCTCTTGCTTGGAACATAGATGTATGGAGCCTTCTTATCATCGCAGAGACCAGGCATGTACATTGTAATCTCTGGTGGCTCAACATCTTCAGCAATCACTACAAGACGAGCAATTCCTCGCTCAATACTCTTTGTGGCCTCGTTAATTCCCTTCTTTATTCTGCCACTATCTTTGGCTATCTCGAGGGCCTCAAGGGCCTTCTTTTGAAGCTCTTCAGTGGCTTCCCAATCGACAAAACTCGGTTTTGGCATAACAATCTACCTCAGTTCTTACTTCATTGGTATTCAGTATTCATGTGAATGAACACAGACAAAGCAACTCAATCAGTTGCTCCCCCCGCGCCTCGTTCTGACTTCTTTTAAAACTGTCGAACAGGTCCTTTGTGAGAATTTATCTCTTGTATCCGAGTTCTTTCAACGCCTGTATAGACTCCGCATCGGACACTCTCATATGCTGAAGCACTGAGTATCTGTTTCTCTTCTCCATTATTCTAAGTGCATGATGGACATCATCAAGAAAGATAGCATCCGTCATGTCCAATGCATTGAGTGTAACAGGAATCTCTCTCTCCTCCAGATAGCGATATACTTCTTGAGCATTATATTTTGAGTAGCCAGCTTGTTCTAGGAAGAACAGACTGAATGGTGTAGCAAATGCCACCTGAAGACCATGAAGGCTCTGCATTCTTCGATCCATGGCATGTGATATTGCATGTTCTGTGCCCGAACAGGGTCGTGAACTTCCAAATGACGTCATTGCGTTGCCTGTATCTATAATCGAACGTACAAGGACTTCCAAGTCATCACTTTTGAGTACGGAGTTTAGTGATTCATTCACGATATCAAATACCTGTTCATCAAGGGCTTCTCCTGCATGTTCATGGGCAAGTTTCCATTCTGCCAAGCTAGAGGTCTTGGAAATAATGTCTCCAATTCCTGAGAGGGTGAGAATGCGTGGAGCTGTTGACATTATGTCTAAGTCAGCAAGAATCACCTTTGGCTGCTTACATTTTTCGGAGTATCGATAGCTATTATGCATAACAGAGGCCACGTCGCTGGCTATGCCATCGTGTGATGCGGCGGTAGGGACGGATATCCAATCCAAACCAGCCTCATTGGCAAATAGCTTCGCAAGGTCTATACTCTTTCCGCCGCCAAATCCTACGATTAAATCTACTCCTTGATACCTAGAAACAACACCTTTTTCGTATTCTGGGGAGATGGACCAGATAATATTCGCATCAACAATCTCCTCTATAGTCCTTCCGTATTTATCGAATATCATAACATCGCTCACAACAAGAGGTCTATGATATCCTTCCAATACGGAATTAAGCTGTTGGATGGCCCCCTCTGAAACAATCACTTTGATGGGGCACTCAGGGACCATGTTATCAACTCGGTGTCAGTCGAACTCCAAATCCCTGTTAAGGGCTTCTATCTTACATAAAATCGTGACTTCCTCTATGTATAGTGGAGGTTTTGTATAATTCTGGATCATATAGCACTCGCATATACCAGCTCATTTTCATGCTTCACAATCTCAACAATACGGTCGCCTCTTTCAAGCTCCAACTTCAACCGATCAATACTCTGGCGAATCACGCTCATTGGCATATTCCCTTCTCTCAATTGGATTGCATCTGGTATGTACGAGTCTCTCAGTATACCTACACTATCCCGACCAAAGCTCATAACATCCCCAAAGATTTCTACTCCCCTGACTCTCTCATCAACCGTAACAATCATCCCCACTTGATTATCCCATCTACCGAACTTGGCTGCACGCATACTAAAAGTTCCCCGTAACTGTCGATAAAGCTCTCCAAGTGCACTTGTTCCTGAGCTGACACTCCACATATTAAGCATCTTTGCGACGTGCTGCCACACTTGATTCTGATCCGCATTCTTTAGAATCAACCCACGAAGGGAAACTGGAACATCAGTATGAATCCATTGTTCCTTCGAATGCTGCCATCTTCCAGCCTCAATACAAAACACACTCACATCCTTTGAACCATCGACTATCATACTCTCTCGAACAACGCGGTCTTGTTTTCCTCCATCTAGAACAGCCTCTCCAGCACGAATTAATATTGGTTCGTCTGTTCTGAAGTGCAGGCTTGGTACATTATCAGTTTCGTCTACCTTCAGCTTGCCTAGGTCAAGTGCCAAGTCCATTGAGAGCATTCTTCTATACGGACTTGCATCACTATCCACCAGGCCACTCACAGCCACATTACCAAATACTCTTGGCTCAGTTACAGTCATTCCTTCGATAAGACTAAGCATCTCAGATGAATTTCTTGCCCCCATAAGCATCCCTCATTCCCGAATGAGACAACTCCGGAATGATATACTGATGTTCGCTATAAAAGGACCACAAGACCAAATCTGTAAACTGAGTAGCGCCAAACATTGGCATAATCAACATCCTTTATGTAGGGCTTTTTGAGGGCTGATGCGAACATCAAGTGAGTGTTACTCAGGAAATACACTAGCTGAAATGTTGACAGTGCCTCGAATCTTCAAGGACTAGTGGAGTCAATACTGATGACCCGATATGTCAAGGTTGCTTTGATGGGTTCCGGATATGCAGGGAAATCCACTCTGATCAAACTACTCACTGATAGGACTGCGAAACTGGAAACCAACTACAAACCCACTCCAGGTATGGATTGTGGCACTATAACAATTGACGATTCGACAAAGGTGTCCCTTGTAGAGATGGGTGGTCAGACACATTTCGAATTCATGTGGCCGGACCTGTTACGAGGAAGTAGATTAGTCTTAGTTGTCACTGAGAGCACTCCTAAGGCTGTACTCAAGACAAGACAACTCTTGCATAAATACCAAGAGCAACTACAGAATGTTCAGCTAATTGCAATTGCAAATAAGCAAGATATACCCGGATCAATGAAACCTGAATCAGTTCAGGATTTGCTTGGAATACCAACGTATGGCATGGTTGCAATTGACCCCAAACAGAGACTAAATGGATACAAGTTGATAGTCCAAGGTCTGTCCGATTTGGTAGCGGCCAGTGCATAGAGTCAATTTAACAAGCAGGTATCTCCACTGGACCAAACCCTAAGTCTTTTATACAAACATTAACCTGCTCACATTGCCCAGGACACGGGCGATCGAGCTGATTGGCGAAAAATTCAGCCTCTTAGCGAGTCCGTCCGGGAACAGTGTCTTTTGGGTGTAATTACCACCAAGGTTCGTGATGCGATGGAAATCACAATTATTCACAAGGGTGAGAATGAAATACGTTTCCTCTTAGAAGGCGTTGATGTATCATTTGCAAATGCTATTCGGAGGACAATGCTGACAAGATTACCCGCAATGGCAATTGATGAAGTACTCGTTCTTGAGAATACTAGTGTCATGTATGACGAGATGCTGGCACATCGCCTAGGACTAATCCCTTTGACCACAATGCTTGATGATTATAATCTGCCGGATGAGTGTGATTGTGAAGGAAAGGGATGCAGTCTTTGTCAATGTACACTCACACTTGAGAAAGAGGCTGGCGATATTGATGAAGTCATATATTCTCGCGACCTCACGTCACAGGACCCGAAGGTAGTTCCCGCCTCAGGCGACATTCCTCTAGTAAAACTTGCACCACACCAACGAGTAATAATAGAAGCCTATGCTAGGCTCGGGCGAGGTGTTGAGAATGCCAAGTTTCAACCAGTTTCCACAGTATCATACAAGTACGTTCCACTCGTTACCGTTGACAAATCCAAATGTAATCAATGCGGCGACTGTGTGGAGGTCTGTCCAAAGAAGATTCTGAGGCTTGATGGTGACACAATTGCTACACAGAATACCCTAGATTGTTCTCTCTGTGAAGCCTGTGTTGAAGAGTGTGAACCCGGAGCCATTACAATCGACTCCAAATCAAACAGTTTCCTGTTCAAAGTGGAGTCTACAGGTGCACTACCTCCTGAGGAAATTGTAGTCAAATCGGCAGAACTTCTCAAGGAGAGAGTCCAAGTGGCTCTTGACTTTGCAAACTCACTGTGAAGGAGCCAGAAAAATGGTACAGTCTGGAGCAACTGACCCAAATACACGCGCACTGATTAATGCGCTACAAAAGACATCAACTAAACACAATGTCAAAGTATGGAAGAGAGTGGCTGAACTATTGGCCCGTCCAACGCGAAAACGCGCTACAGTCAATGTTGGCAAAATTGGTCGCTATACCAATGATGGCGACGTTGTCGTAGTGCCTGGAAAAGTCCTCGGTTCAGGTAATTTACCTCACAAAGTCACTGTAGCAGCGCTTAATGCGTCTGCAAGTGCAAGATCTGTGATTGTAGGCGCCGGAGGCTCACTAATATCAATTAATGAACTTCTATCAAAAGAACCGAAGGGAAAAGGAATTCTGATAATCACATAGGTGGTCAAGATGAGCGAAAACAACATTATGATATATGATGCAGAAAACATGGTTATTGGCCGCCTTGGATCAAAGGCCGCAAAGGCAGCTTTACTTGGTAACAAAGTTGTCATTGTGAATGTTGAGAAGGCAATAATAACAGGCAATCGACGCACAGTCATTAATGCATGGAAGAGCAGATATAACATCAGAACCTCAACAAACCCATTGAGGGGCCCACTCCATCAGAGACGTCCCGATAAATTGGTACGCAGAGCTATTCGTGGGATGCTACCTTGGCCCAGGCCGCGTGGCAGAGATGCTTACAAACTAATCAACGTCTACATTGGTGTCCCGGAGGAGTATGCAGACAAAGAGAAGATAGTGCTGGATGGCTCACAATATCAAAGTCTGAGAAGAAAGTACATCACTATAGCAGACCTGAGCTATGAGTTGGGCTGGCGGAATCCGGAGGTAGTATAGAATGCGCGTAGTAGTATCAACAGGAAAGCGCAAGACATCACTTGCAAAAGCAACCGTGAAAAATGGATCTGGCAGAATCCGAGTAAATGGACAACCTCTGGAAATAATACAGCCAGAGATGTCCCGTCTTAGGATTATGGAACCATTGATAATCTTCGGTGAAGGATGGAAAAGATACGACATCAGCATCCGAGTTCGTGGTGGCGGTTTCATGAGTCAGGCCGATGCAGTCAGAATGGCGATTGCAACTGGTCTCTTCAAAATGAGCCAAGACTTCGAGGCCCGGTCAAGGATGTTAGAACACGATAGGACTATGCTAGTTGGTGATCCTCGACGAACAGAACCCAAGAAGTTTGGTGGACCTTCAGCACGGTCAAGATATCAGAAATCATACAGGTAGGCGATATGAAATGATAATACCCGTACGTTGTTTTACTTGCGGCAAGGTGATTGCTGACAAATATGAACAATTCAAGCGTGAGGTACGTCAAGGTGAAGACCCTGCTGTCGTCCTAGATCGCTTGGGATTTAGTAGATACTGTTGTCGCAGGATGTTACTGTCGCACATTGACATTATTGACAGCTTCATGGCATTTGCAACGACTGATAGCGCGGAGGCTAGGCAATGATTGGTGAAGGCGAAATTTCAGAAGCAGACCTATTGACGCCCATGGACAAGTATCTAGCTGCAGGCTGCCACATTGGCACCCAAGTAAAGACACAAGACATGGAGCCATTTGTATACAGACAGAGACCCATCGGTCTCTATGTACTAGATGTGAGAAAAACAGATGAGCGAATTAGAGTGGCTGCCAAACTTATCTCGAGGACTGATCCGGATAAGATAGTCATTGTTTCAGGCCGTGTATATGGCAAACGTCCAGTACAGGCCTTTGCTCATTATATTGGTGCACATGCATTCACTGATAGATTTATTCCAGGAACGCTTACCAACCCAAGTATTGCGGGTCCGCGTGTGTACATCGAACCAGAACTCGTTATACTCACAGACCCCCGTACCGACCAACAGGCTCTATCTGAGGCCGCACGGATTGGGGTGCCAGTAATCGGACTATGTGACACCGATAACGTGACTACAAATGTTGACCTCGTAATACCTTCCAACAATCGTGGTCGAAAGGCATTGGCTTTGATATACTTCTTGCTAGCAAGACAGGTTTTGCGAGAGCGCGGCGAAATAACTTCTGAAGGTGAAGCAGCATTCACTGCAGAGGACTTTGAACCGCAGGGTCAGAAGTTCTAGTATCTAATCAATTTGTAATTGAAATGACGCCGTTATCGGCGTCTATCTCTACTTTTTGTCCCGTCTTCAAATTCTCTGTGTCAATCTGGTCGATTGCAGGGATATCTGATATAATACACCCAACAGCAACAATTGGATCGGTTGCCTTATTGACTATTGCAAGAGGGGCTTTTCCTGCCTTGCTTAATGAATAGAGGACATATGATCCAACAGTGGAACCCTTTCCAGTTGGGAAGACCAAGATTTTGCCAGATATGGATTGTCCTTCTAATTGATGGCCCTTTTCAACAATGACGCCTGTTTCGGGGTCACAGCCTCCGTAGAATGAAATATCATCCGATGTTGCAAGAACTTCTCCTCTCACCTTGCCACCAAAAATCTTTCTTCCTTTCATGACGTCGCCTCCCTGATACATTCTTCTATTGTTCGTATCTCTGTTCTGAACTCATTCTTTCCACGTGCATAGAAACACGCCTTTGCCGAGTCTGTCATAAGACCCTTGAATCGTCCCTTTAGGGGTGCAACTGCACAACAGGCATCGCTAACAAGGAAGGCTCCTGCTCTCTCTATCTTGTCATAGTATCCCATCTTCTTGGCCAAATCCTTTGTAGGTCTAGCTGTAGTAATCCAGACAGTCTTGCCATTGACAACCTCTTTTCCATCAAGCATTTCTGCTATCTCAGCAATCTCCTTGATGCTGGCATGCGGACATCCGATACTAATGAAATCAATCTCAGCATTTTCATCATCGAGAGACTTTCTTGCCTGGTCTAAGTCCGTCTTAGTGACGATTTCAGTTTCATCAGGAATAGCAGTCCTGTTTGGTGTAATCCCCTCCATGTGGAAGATGGCAACTCCACCATAGGTCGCGATTGAAGCGCAGAAGGATTTCAACTCTTCAGATGTAGCATGAGGTATCCCCGTAATATAGGGGATTGCTTTTCTTGTACGTTCTCCGATTACCTGACCAAGTAGTCCGAAATCGTCTGTATTCCTTAATTCTGCTTTCACCTCATATTTCACTTGAGCAATCCTATTCTTGTCCAGATGAAATTCATACTCTGCAGTTCTCCCAGTGAGCGCAGCAGCAAGTGCACTTGGCCCTCCTTCCCTGTTGGTATATGCCCCAATCACTGAGTTGGCAAAACATACAGCTGATGACTCTGCCCATGCGATATGCTCTCCAAAGTGTGGGAGGTTTCCGATTAGGTATGGTGTACATGTGCAAGTCGTAATAACTCCCATTCTCTCGAAGGCATCTACAACTCTCTGTTGATTGACAGCAAAGTCTTCGCTGATGCCATGTTTCTTCCATTCTTCTAGGTCCATTCCCGCTGGATTGAGGGTAGTCAACACTCTGACCTTGCCGTCAGTGGCCATATCAGCAAGATAGTCCAGCCCGGCTTCTCCTAGATTATGATACGAAACTCCAGCAATCTGAACACTCGAAACAGGTATGAGTCGTTCAGCACCATAAATCTCACCGAGATTGATGATTAAATCGAGCGCTTTCTTGGTCGCTCTCCCATATTTTCCCTCAAGCATTCTTTTCTCTTCAGAAGTTAAATGAAGTCCCATTCTCATCACCCCATGAACTTGTCAAGGTCAACGGTTGGGAATTCTGCCTTGTTGAAACTCTTTCCCTTAGTTTCCAGTGGCTTCGTACAATCAAATCCGACCTTTGTAGTCATCTTGGTCTCTGGTTCCGCACTTGGATCCAAGCTCGACCCTGGTTCCTTATCTTTTATCAAGAGGTCTTCATCAGCTTGAAACCTTGTTGCCAATGCCCACTCTCGCTCTTCCTCGTTATATATGTCAATGTCGTCATCGTATACCCAGACATGCTTTGCACTTGTATGCCCTGCAAAAGCAGCCTCAATTGCTTTCAAGCCGTCATCATCATTTTGTTTCTTTAGTTTCACCGCAACATGGAGCCAGCTGGCTCCACCTGGCGTAATGTTGACGTCCAAGACATTGATGCCGCGCTCCTTTATTTTTCTAAAGATAGTTGGTTCACGCGGCATTCCCATGAGGATTTTATGCTCAGATCTCCCGGGCAAGAGTCCCTGCCATATTGCGGTCTTCCTATGTGTGATCTTCTTGACCTCAAAAATTGGCTCTTCGCGAATCACATCAACAGTTTCAGTGAGATCTATGAACGGGCCTTCAGCATGTCTTTCCTCAAGATACATTCTTCCTTCGAGAACAAACTCACAATCTGCAGGTATTCTCAGATCAACTGTCTTTGCCTTTGTAACATTGAAGGACTTCAATGCATTACCAATCTCGAGTTCATCAACTCCGGTCTCAACAGAGGTGGCTGCAGCTATCAGAATCTCTGGAGTATTACCTATGCAAAAGGCAACGTCTACTTCTCCATTTCTCTCCAAGAATTTTGCAAAGTCACGTCCACTTACCACTCTTGCAACCATCTTGTTCTTTTCAAGCTGCATAGCACGATGGAAATCTAGATTCTGACCGTACTCAGGATCCGAGGATACGACAACACCAGATGAGATGTACGGGCCTCCATCCACTTTATTGTGCAAAAGAATTGGTATCTTATTCAGGTCTACTTTATCCTCAACAACTTCTTGGCACGGTGCATCACGTGTTAGTTTAGGAGGACTACGATTCTCTATTGCATTTGCTAGAGTCGGAATTATCTCCTCAGTCTCTATTCCAAAATACTCTGCAATCTGGGTCTTAGTGCAGAAGAGATTGCCTGCAACTCTGAACTGAGACTCCTTTACATTTTCAAAGAGAACCGGGTTTGGTTCCAGTGATTTCAGGACGCCTGCAATCTCAAAATTCTTCGAGATTGCTTTCTTTACAGTAGTCAGTTTACCTCTCTGATTCAATACCTTCAGATAGTCCTCAAGAATCAATTCTATTCCTCCAATCAAGCTCCAAATGAGGTCTTGATAACAAAGGCCGCTCCACCTTTCTCCAAAGCCTGTGCTATCTTATCCCTTGTAACTGTGTCGGAAGCAATGGCAATCATGTTTCCGCCTCTTCCTGTTCCGGTCAACTTTGCTCCAAGAGCTCCATTATCTCTTGCTATTGTGACCAAATTATCTAGTTCCTCGCATGACACTGTGAGTTCTTGAAGCAGTTCATGATTTCTGTTCATTAGATGTCCAATCTTTTCCAGTTTCAATGCTCTCAAAGCAGAAAGGGAATCTTTGACCAAGTGTTCGTATTCATTCGCTATTCGAGTGAACCACTTCGGATTGGCTTCCTTCTTTGCCCTTACATCTCCCACAACTTCTGTTGTACTGGCCGTAATCCCTGTTGATGCTATTATGAAATTGATAGACCCGTCAAGAGTGATAGGGCTGAAGGTTGGAGGTCCGCCATGTAGGTCTCTCACATACCACACCAGTCCGCCATACGTGGAAGCTGTATTATCAATTCCTGACGGTGTACCATGATAGCCTTTCTCTCCCTCAAAGGCAGCCTCATTTACTTCTGCATCACCCAGTCCAAGATTAAATTCTTCGTTGAGGGCTCTGGCCAATGATACACAGCTTGCTGCACTCGCCCCAAATCCCGATGCACATATCAAATCGCCTCCGAGTTCAATATGGATTCCCTGTCTAGAGGTATCAATTTTCAAATGCCGAAGTACATTGTTGATTGAAACTGTCTGCTCATCCATTTTCTGTTCTTTATACCCTTCAACTTCTGGTCTTCGATCGTCCAGTGTCCAACCTGATGAACTACTTCTGGTAACCTTCGCTAAAGTCACTGCATCGATTCCTACTGCAAGTGAAGGCAACCCATATACTACGAAATGTTCACCAAATAAGATGCTCTTTCCATGACCTGATCCAACACCCATTTGATCACTCTCAATCCAACGTTTGAACGGCTCGTATCAGCTCGATACTTTTGAACCCTTCCTTCGGCAAAACCAGAATCTCCCCCATCTGGTCATCATATAACAGACTTTTGATAAAGGATAGATGATTTGGAACACTCACGTAATATCAGAGAAGTCAGTACGATGTATAGGATTCTTGATCTGTTCTGTGGCGCAGGTGGTTTCTCCCATGGCTTTGTATCGGTCTTCGGAGGGACGCATCTAGCGGTTGATATCGACACCTTGCCATTGGAAACATACAAGGCCAACTTCTCTGACTCGCTGATTCTGCAGTGTGATATTGGAAGTCTGCATGCCAATGAGATTCTCGACATAATGAATGGGCCTCCAGACATTGTTATCGCCTCTCCGCCATGTGAGGAATTCAGTCTTGCAAACCCCGATAGCGATAGCCCAGCCGCGGAACGAATCTATGGTACTGGAACTGCACGTCTGCTGCTTGATACAATCCGATTAGTCAGCGACCTCTCACCGCGTATCTTTGTAATTGAGAATGTTGCTGCTCTCATGATGGGCGGTGGAAAGGAGATTGTACAACGGGAGTTCAAAAGAGTCGGCATTGATGATGTGAAGTTCAATCTGGTTCGGTCCCACCTTCATGGAAACCCCTCAAAGAGAGTCAGGCTCTTCATCAGCAACATACGAATAAAACTACCAAAAAGAACTCCTCCCACAGTAATAGAAACGATCGGTGATCTTCCCCCACTTGGATTAGACTCACTATTCAATTATCATGAAGATATTCCCAATCACTCCTATACATCGGTAAGTGAGGACAAGATCAAACAAATACGGAAGGCAGTCTGGGGTCGAGGTGTTCGACATTTCAGAAGCGCTCAGAAGAAGACTCGGCCAAACTGGGTGCGTCTTCACCCAAACAAGGTGTCAACTTCAATCATAGGGCTTTCGAGGTATATCCACCCCTTTGAAGACAGGCTATTAACAGTGAGAGAACATGCAAGACTCATGTCATATCCAGACGACTTTATCTTCTTAGGTCACTCCGAGAGCCAATACAATCAAGTAGGAGAATCAGTACCACCACTCATATCGAGAGAAATCGCAGAGGAGGTCAAATTACATATTGACTGATATCAAAAAGAACCTGTTTGTCGTTCTTCACAATGTGCATTCAGTATCAAGGGTTGTTGAAACCGCACAAGTAGTATACGGACTTGACTATCAGAATTTCATAGTCACACGAGCAGAAGGCTCTGCTGCACAGTCCGGAGTCCCAGATGCAAATCGTCTAGCAATGAAACTCAACCATAATTTCATGGTTCTGCCCGATCTAAAGGACGCACTGGAGCTGCTACAAATAGAGAAACCAATAATGATTGTATCGCCAGTTCTTACAAAGGAACGACTTGATTTAGCGGCTCTTGAGAATCGTGCTAGGTCCGGAGAGAAAATCATAATTGCGCTCTCTGGAAGTAACAGTTCCTTCTCAAGAAAGGAAATGGACTTGGGTGAATGTTACAGTATTGATGCCGCAATTGACATAGGTCCTGCAGGCACTGCCGCAATAATCCTTCATGCTCTCAAGTAGTCTTAGAGTGCCTTCTCGGTTGCCCCTTTTTCTAGCAAAGGCATATGAACACAGTGAGCACTAATATTACCTGCTAATCTGTGGGGATGTTCGTTTGATAGCAGTCATTCTAATGATTGTCATAACGTGGTTACTCATAGGTGGGCATGCCAAAGACAAAACTGTGGTCCTGCTAGCCGTGGGCCTTCTCTCCTCATACATAGTTGCTGTGCTAGCAAGTATACTACCGATTCTAGATATTCCATTGGAGAATAATGAAGCAATACGAGTGTTCTCTCCGGCGGCGTTCCCCTTCAGCATTCAACAATACCGCAATTATGACGCAGGGCTCTTCAACTATACATTATCTCTTGGTTGGCCTCAAGGCTTCCCACTTATACAATCACCCATAATGGATGACCAGTCCGAATACATTCATTTCCAACATTATTCTATAGGGCTAACACTTGGTCTAATTCTTCTTCTAGGCGTTGTTCTTACAGTACTAGCTCTTCACTGGGCTGATACGAAACATGTTCTGGATAGAATCAAAAATCCCATTTCGCCAGTGTACGTTCTTTTTCTTCTTCAGCTGGCACTGATAATCCTAATAGTATCTCCACTTGCACTGGGTTCTCCCTACTTCTATGGCGGACTACTTGTGTTGCTGCTTACGTTTTATCCAACGATAAGACAATTTAGAAACAGAACACAATAATTCACTAAAAACAGGAGATGGTGGGCCGGAGGCGATTTGAACGCCCGACCTCTTGGATCCGAACCAAGAATCATACCAAGCTAGACTACCGAC
>JBHLQM010000020.1:0-49537 GCA_048884785.1 Candidatus Thorarchaeota archaeon
GTACAGGTGGTTTTGAAATAGCTATTGAATTTTCCAGAACTGGATTTGTTAGCCAAGTGACACTCTTATCATTCAATGTTGAACCTGTCAGGATTTCAGTTGTGGATATCCAAGGTTTGACAGGCCTTGAGGGGCAGTTAGCAACGCTTAGTCTCCGATTGGTGGAAGCGGATACTGGGAATCCTGTTTCAGGAGCTACTATTGCTTATCAGCTCATTGTAGATCTCGTTCCCGGTAGTACCGATCTCCTACTTGAGTCGGAGTTCACGAATGGACAATACGGTGCTAGCTTTGCAATGCCAGGCGCTGATTCAGAAATCAAAATTCGAATCTATATTGAACTTCAAAGTCATGTTCTAGCCGATAACTCCGAATTCTTCGAAGCAGATGTAAACCCCACAGTTAGTGAGATAACTGCACTAACAAGAACGCTCGAGCAGTACATGCCGTTTATACTTCTTGCAGGTGCTGTGTCTGTCAGCTATGCGGGACGAAAATCATACATTCGCAAGAAACGAAAGGAGAATATTGAGGCACTGGCCATCAAGCGACGTTTTGATGATGTAAGGAATATGTTAGGAGTTGTGGTTCTACACAGGGTGAGCGGAATACCCGTGTATTCAAGGATGATAAGAGGAGGATTCGATGATTCTCTAATTTCAGCATTCATTACAGCTATCTCTCAATTCCGAAGGGAGTTTGATGTTGACCAGAAAGAATGGGTCATAACGCCTATTTCAGACATCATAATGGCTGTTAGAACTCAGAACCTTGTTTGTGCTTTCATAACTCTTGGCAGTCCAACTCCGACACAAGAGGAGAGGATGATACAGTTCGCAAGAGCTGTCGGATTTGTCTTTGACAGCGACTTTGAGGATGCACCTATCCTCACAATCGATGAATTATCAGAGAAGCGCTTTGACGATCTATTCAATGAAATGCTTGATATGCACCTTCACAGAAGGCACAAGATTGTGAGTACTGGCAAGATTCCAAAGGGACCTCGTTGCCTTTCAAAAGCTATTGATGAGCTTAAGAAGATTGGTGCATTTAATCTTGAAGAGATGGCTAACAGGATGGCCACCTGTGGTATTGAAGAAGCAAGAGTCTACAAGATCATCATGGATGCCATCGAGCACAAGGATTTGATACCGGTTGATGATATTGATTCAATTCCGGATGATAAAAGCTCACCAAGTATGGACGCTCTTATCGATGGAGTTACCGAACCAACTGATAAGGATGAAATGAAATCATCAGATATCGATGATTTGTCCAAGCGTGACATTGAATAGTAGGCAACTTACCAGTCAGGATACTCAATCCGGAGGATCTATGTTGGGTACAAAGAATGAGTGGGAAACAAAAGACTGGCTTCATAGTGCAAGAAAACTGGTTGAATGGGCTTCAGAAACACAGACGGATAGTCGAATCATGCTTTTAGTAAGACATTCACATAGAGAAGAGATTGAAGATCATTCGGCTCAGTTAAGTACTGAGCTTACACCTCTTGGAATCCTTATGTCCACAGAGATGGGCAGAAGATTACCTGCCGGGAGGAAGACTCACATCTTCTTTAGTTTCGTTTCGAGGTGCTATCAGACAGCGGAGGAGATTGGGAACGGAATAGTCGAGAAAGGTGGGAGGATAGATGAAATGGACTATCTGCCTGTATTGTCGAGTCCAATGGTAAATGATGACAGGTTTTGGAATGGACTTCAGCCTGATGGCAAGAATATCACTGATTTTGTAAATAACTGGGGCCAGGGAGTTTATGGAGAATATGTTGAACCATTTGATGCCTATGGAATGAGACTCTTGAATGACACAATAGAGCGTCTCCGAGGGGCAGCACCGGGCACGATGCACATTCATATCACACATGATCTCGCACTTATGGCAGCGAAAAGGATACTGCTTGGCAGAGCGGTTGGATCGCAAGATAGGGAACCGTTTCTTGGTGGTATAGGCATTATCATCACCGGGAATCAAACACAGATGTATAATGCGGGAAGCGTTCACGATCTTGATTCTATTTGAATCGGAATTCTAGCAATCATGCAATACCTTGTTTCATCGATGATCTTGCACTCTATTTCTGACTGCATATGCATACTGGGTGTGTACATACCCAATGAATAATAATTGGAAATGTAATGGCATCGCGAATGAGTGAAATGAGTCTTCTTCAGGACCTCAAGAGCTGGCTATGGATTGGCAAATACTGGATTCCAATCTATGGATTACTCTTACTATTCGGTATTGTAGTTGGAACTGCATTAGAACCTTTCATGTACTGGTGGGTATTTCTTTTGGGCGTACCTCTTCTGGTGATACCAGTTACCTATCGCAATTTAGTGGGCGGCGGATGCAACCTGAAGTATCAGATTTGTGCACTTGTAAAAGGTGCTATGGCGGGGCTTGTCCTTCTTACACTGACAATATTGATGGATGCTTATGTCTGGTCGTTTCTTCAATCGATTGTGGGCTGGAATCCAGTGAATTTGGGAGGAGTTTCATTGGCTTTCTATCAAATCTGGTTCTATTCTGGATTGATTGGCGGTTTTGGAGCTCGCATTGTGGAAGTCAAATCAATGAAACAAGTCAACATTGCAATAGCTGGATTTGAGGAACAATGAAGACCGTGGTAGTGTTGGCAATGCATGGGACACCTCCAAAAGGGTTTCCTGAAGATGAAATTTCCGAGCTGTTTCGCCTCCATTCTGCTATTGAGCGTATGCCATTGGATGCAGACAATCCTATGAAAGCCCGCTATCAAGAGCTTGATTCAAAAATACGAAGTTTCAAACGAACTCCAAGCAACGATCCATATTGGGATGCATCCAGTAGGTTGGCGGAAGCTCTATCGAAATCCTTGAGATGGGAAGTCATAGTCGGTTTCAATGAGTTCTGTGCACCATCAATTGAAACAGCTCTTGATGAGGCTGCGAGCGGCAATCCAGACAGAATCATTGTTGTAACTCCGATGATGACTCCTGGCGGTGAGCATTCAGAGATTGATATACCTAAGGCCATAGAGAAATCTAAAGAGAGGAGTCCCAACATAGACATCATCTACGCATGGCCATTTGACGTGAGTCAGGTTGCCGATTTTCTCGCACTTCAGATAAAGAACCATCTCTGATGCATGCGCGATGCCTACCTCCCTTGGGAGTCTAATAATGCCTTTAGGTTATCCCTAGCCTTCGTATTGTTCCTATCGTGTTGAATTGCGGTTAGGAAAGCATCTTCGGCCTCAGAGAGATTTCCTAGAATAGTCAATATCTCACCAAGATTGCACCATGCCTCAGAGTAGTCTATCTTCTGTTGGATGGCAGTTCTAAACGCCTCTTCAGCCTCCTTATGGCTGCCCATTTGTACTAGAGTTTCACCAAGATCATTCCACCCAACTGGATTATTCGGGCTTAGGTTTACGGCCATGCGCAGAGCCTCATACGCTTCCTTCATCATGCCCATTTCTTTCTGAAGATATCCTAGCTTAATCCAAGCCTCTGAGGAGTTTGGATCCCTTTCGGTTGCGGATTTGTAGGCTTTCGCAGCATCTTTGGCTCTTCCAAGATGCTCAAGCAAAGTACCAAGTTCAAACCAAATTGTGTGGTCATCAGGTCGAAGCTCAATTGCTTTTCGAATTGCACTTTCTGCCTCATCAACCCGACCAAGGTCTTCCAATACTTCTCCAAGAAGAATCCAAGTCTTCACCACATGCGGGGATCCCTCTAGGGCTTTCCTGAAGGCCTTTTCGGCCTCCTCAAGATTACCCCTCATCTTCAGAAGAATTCCAAGATTGCCCCAAGCAAGTGGATAATTTTCTCGGAGCTCAATTGCAGTTCTCAAGGCCTTTTCGCCCTCATCATGTTTGTCAACTTGAATAAGCAAGGCTCCTAGATTACACCAAGCCTCGGGATTTGATGCTCCGTGGTGGGTTGATTCTCTTAATGCATCTTCGGCCTCTTTTAGTCGGCCTTGACTCAAAAATAGAGATCCCAATCTTCTCCATGCCTTTGCATTATTAGGGTCGATTCTCACGGCCGAGCGAAGCACCTTTAGGGCTTCATCTAACCTATCTGATTTTGCCAGTAATGTTCCAAGATTGGACCATGCAACACCAAGTGCAGGATCGAGTTCGATAGATTTTCTAAAGGCTTTCTCAGCGTCTTCAACTCGGCCCATCTCTTGAAATGTTAACCCGAGCTTATCCCATACTTCCGCGTAGTCAGGGTTCAAATTGAGAGCTTTCTGGATTGCCTCTTTGCTTTCCTTCATTCTCCCAAGTCGGTAGAGCACTACAGCAAGATTTGACCAAGCCTCAATTGAGCTAGGATTGAAATCAATCGCTCTTCGAATAGTCTTCTCTGCCTTATCATAGGCGCCTTGTTTTAACAGAACCGTCCCTAAGAGAATCCACGCATCTGAGTATTCAGGTTGTGCTTTGATTGCTGCTCTTAATGCAGACTCAGCCTCATGCATATGTCCAAGTTCTTCTAGAAGCATGCCCCATGTGTACTGGATTGCTTCTGAGTCTGGAAATTCATTTGCTGCGATTCTTAGCTTTTCTTCCGCACCAACTAGATTGCCCATTCGAACAAGTAGCATGGCAAGTCTGCTAATGGCGATTTGATGACCGGGTCTTTGCTCAAGCGCTCGTTCATAGGATTCTTCTGCCTCTCTCAGAAACCCATCCTGTTCTTGAAGAGTACCAATTAATGCCCAAGAATCTGCATCATCTGGAATCAGATCTACTGCTCGTTTGAATGCTCTCATAGCTTTGTCGCTTCTGCCAACCTCGATTAATAGTGACCCCAAACTCTTCCATGTTTCTGCGTCCGACGGATCGAGTTTAACAGCATTTGTGTACGAGTTCGCGGATTCCTTTCTTCGCCCAGTCAACCTGAGCAAATCGCCTAGCACTCGATGCGCCTTTGAATAGATCGGGTTGCTTTTGAGCGCGGTTTTAAGTGCAGATTCACTTTCCTCATGTTTTCCTTGTTTCATAAGGAGGAGACCATATGCTGTCCATGCTTCAGCTGAATTCTGATTGGTGGATATTGCTCTCTTGATTGCCTTCTCAGCTTCAGTAAAACCACCACTTCGCTCTAGTATCAGTCCAAGCTCACTCCAATAAACTGGGTGGTTGGGATTGATTGAAATGGATCTTCGTATTGCATCTTCCGCGTTGTCCAGTTGACCAAGCATTCGAAATATCATTCCGCTTTCAAACCATAATCGAGCATCGTCATCACCCTGAGAGTCCTCATCAGCGTTAATGGCAGATCTGTACGCATTAAGAGCGTCTTCTAAATGCCCGGATTGCTTGTAGACTTCACCCAGTGCTATCCATGCATCCGTATCTGATTCCTGAAATGATGTTGCTTTCTTCAATACATCAATTGCATCCTTAAAACGGAGACATGCTGTTAGGGCTCGTCCAAGAGATACGAGAATTTCAAACTCATCAGGATCCAGTTTCGCAGCTTCTTCAAATGCTTCAACTGCCCCAGTATGACTGCCAATACGATACAGCAATTTCCCGAGACTGCACCAAGTCGATACATCAGAAGGATTTAGCTCCAAGATTTTCCTAAGAACAGGTTCAGTTTCATCCACACGACCCAGAGCATGAAGTACTGTCGCCAATTGGTTCCAAGCTTCAAGATAATCAGGTTTGAGACGAACCGCCTTCCTAAATGCACCTTCAGCTGCCGCGGCATCTCCACTTCTTAGTAATTCTTTGCCCTTCTCAAACCATTCATCAACAGAGTTGGGAGTAGTCATTGTAAAGCCCTCATGCCTCTCTCGGAGTAGTGAAATAACACATTCTTAGATGTTTGCCTTCCCTAAATCAAGCTTATATCAGTCAAAGAATAACAAAAAATGGACGAAGATTTCACTTCACTGTAAAACACAGGATTCCCAATCAATATGCTGTTGGTTGACGAAATCTTTGATGAGAGTTGATATTGATGCCCACTATTTCACCAACCTGTATTAGACTTAATCAGTGGAGGAAACAAGGGTATCTTGATCAAAAATTCAAGGATTTCTACGAGGTCACCAAAAACGCAATTGGGTTGCATTCCACAGACTATTGGACGCCTTACCTTTCTGTTTGGTCACGTATAGGAGATTATGATGCAAAAAGTGTTTTTGAAGCATTAAATACTGGAAAAAGGATTGTCCGATCCAGAGCATTTCGAAATACTCAGCATGTAGTCCTGATAGAGGATTTTGTGTTGATCACACGGGCATTAGGTCCACAGCTAGAAAGGTCAATGATTCCGGCACCACCCATCAAGAAGCTCGAAGAGCCAGAGCGAGAGAAACTGCTGAATGAACTTCTAAGTGCATTTGAAGAAGGACCAATGACTATGCAGGGACTGAAGCAAGCCTTACCACATGTAGGCGAAATGATGAGATGGCTTCTGCTCATCTTGATGGGAAGAGGGCAAGTTATACGCACTTCGGCCACTCATGCAAGGAGTACGATACAAATGTACGACCTGACAGCCAGATGGCTCCCACGATTTTCACTCACGGATATTTCTGAAGAAGATGCAAGAGCCGAGATTCTTTTCAAATACATCGTATCATTTGGACCTGTTACATTGGAAGATATATCATGGTGGTTACCATGCAAAAAAACTGAAGCTAAATCCCATATTGAATCACTAGATGAGAAACTGATTGTAGTAAAGATGGATGGACATACAGCATACATGAGTTCTGATGATTATGAGATGGCAACGTCAATAGATGAAAGCGTACGTCCTGGAATCACGTTAACACCATATGAGGACTTCTTCCCCAAGGCCTACTCACACAGGCACTGGTATCTCAGCAGTCAAATGAAGGAAATTGTCTTTCCAAGAAGACCCGAGCACTACTGGCCACCAGAAATGAAACCCCCTCCGCCAGGGCCTCCAAAAGGAATGAATGCATCTGGAGAAATGAGACCATCAATATGGGTAAATGGGAAAGTCGCAGGTCGTTGGGAGATTGAGAGAGATGGACATGTTAGTTTCGGTCTTGTTTCCAAGGTATCGCCAGATGAAAGAATGGAACTCGAAGAAAAGCGCGATAGTCTTGAAGAGTTTCTCCAGAGCAGATTGATGCCAATTTCCCAATAGCAAGTGAATCTCAGATTCTCTCCTATTGCATAGAATCAGAAGGCAATCTCTTTAGGTCGATGTGCATGAAAATATGACAGAGTTCTACTAAACAGTAATCGGAGGGCGATGCGACTGGAAATCTTGTTTATTGTTTCTCTGACGGGCGCGCTGATACTGGTTCCATTTCACTTCTGGTCGGTGGAGCATAGAAGACTAGATGCAAGGTTTGGCTCTGAGAAGGGCCAGAAAATCGGAAAAGTTCTGGGAATAGTATCCGGTTGGGGGTATTTCCTATTTCTATTTGGAATATGGCTATCGCCCCAGGCGATTTTCGTAGTTCCACTTCTAGATGATATTCCTGTTTTGACGCTGGAGTCATCAATCTCAGTATCTCTCGGAGATCTCATACTGGGAACACCTTTTCTTTTTCTAGGAATTTGGTTCGGTATCAAAGGTGTGCGAGACCTGGGACTTGAGGTTTCGGAAACTCATAGGGCTAAATCAGTTGTAACAACAGGGATCTATTCCAAAGTTCGGCACCCTCAGTACCTTGGAGCAATATTTTCGCATATCGGAATATCGCTCCTGCTCTCAGCATTCTATTCACTTCTTGTAACCCCAGTTCTAATTCTCAGAGACTTCATAGTGTCCAGAAAGGAAGAACAGCAAATGGAGCTTGAGTTTGGCGAGGAGTATGCAATGTATAAGAGAGAGGTCCCAATGCTGATTCCGAGGGTGCGAGTAAGTCAGAAGAGATAATGAAAAGGTAGCAGACCAAGAAAAGCAAAGACTACACCAAGAACGCTGAATTTGGTTCTTTGGAACTCTCGGCCTAATGCCAAGAGAGAGCCACCAACACCTACCATCACAGAGAGTAAAACATACAGCCAAATCATTTCAATACTGGGTATTCCATATATCATGAATCTAAGTCCAAAACCTAGTGCTGAGAATATGGTTAGGTTGCGAACAATAAAGGCTTCAATATCCGGCTTGGTCATGATTCATAATTCGCTGAAATATTCCTCTTATTAGTATGGTTTGGCAGAAAATTGCTATAGAGCAATGTTTTTCCTATTCCAGAAATCCCTTCTCACTGGTGTTTTCTAATGGATTTGCCTGTTGAGTCGTGGTATAAAGCCATCTTCCAGCGTCGTTCACGAAGGAAGTATACAGGAGAAACCATTTCCGATGATATACTAAGAAGACTACAGATGGTTATTGACTCATTTAGACCCTATGCAGGAGCTAGATGTGTCCGAATTGACTCACCAGCAGAGTCCATATTCACAGGTGCATTAGGGTCATATGGAGCGGTCAGAGGTGCACCACATCTGGTTGCATTCATTGGTGAGATGGGCAATCCACATGTTCAGGCTGCAGTTGGCTATCTTGGAGAGGGCGTGATCTTAGAAGCGACCGCAAATGATGTGCAAACATGCTGGGTTGGAGGCTTCTTCAGGAAAAATCAGATTGAAAAAGAGATTGCGTTGCATGAAGGTGAACAAGTTTTGGGAATTTCACCTTTGGGTTACGCTACGGAATCCAAAACCAAAATTGAGAGCGCAATGAGTAGAGTGCTGGGAAGCCAGAGAAGAAAGGAGATTAGTCAAATCCTACTCTTGGGCTCTGAACAACCAACTGGGAAACTCTATAGAGCAATTGAAGCGGCAAAATTGGCACCTTCTGCAGCCAACCGACAGCCATGGAGATTTATGATTGACGGCGATTCCGTGACTCTCTCAACGAAGAAGCGAAACACAATGGGCATCTCATCGAGATTAGATTGCGGAATTGCCATGCTGCACTTCGAGTTGGGTGCCAAGTATCATGGGTTAGATGGTTCATGGAGCCTAATCGATGACCCAGATAATGTTGCTGAGTTTAGAATCAAGAGGTAATCAGCTAGAGCAGGTCGAGAGTAAAAAGAAGGGGAATGGAATATTCCCCATCAAGATTAGTTTTTAGCTAGGTAGAAGTCTTTCGGATTCTTCTTCATTATGAAGGGCAATAGAAGGATTGCCAAGATGATCACAATGACTGCCCCTAGAGCTGTCATATAGATGATTGAATATGCTGCTTGTTTCGTAGCAATACCAACCGAGGCCCAAATGACCACTAGACCATAGGCAACATCCCTTCGCTTGACAAGCATCAGCATTGTAAGAACAAGAGCGACAACAATTATCAGAGCTGTCCATAATGCCTGTGTGTCAAGAGGAATTCCAGAGAATATGATGTTGAGAGCCGATGCAATATTGGCAATTGTAGCCAATGAAATCCAACCTAGGTACACGCTTAGTGGAAGATGTACCGCAAGCTTCTCACCACGTGGCACTTCTGCGGTGCCAATTCCAACCCGAATGTATGTCCATAATAGGATTACCAAAAACAGTCCAATCATAACAGGGGTCACTAGGAATAGAGTTGGATTACCATAAGAGAAGTGGAATAGAATTAGCCATGCGATGTTAACTATTGCACCTATGAGATATAGTGGGCCAATTGCATGCAGGTAAGATTTCTCTCTCTGACTTGATCTGACTTGGTATACCATAAAAGCAAAGATCAGTGTGTATATTGCACCCCAAATCGCAAAAACATAGCCGGGTGGTGTGAATAGATTCGGATATGCGTCTGACACTTGTCCGGTATTCACATTGTTAAATGGGATGATATTAGCCATTGCATTGAGCAGTATTGTTCCTAAAACTGCTATCACATTCATTAACTGAAGTAGTTTAGAATTCATTATAGAAACTCCCTACAAAGATTAAAAATCAGTACTATAACCGATTGGTTTAACTATTGTTAATAAGTATATAAGCGTTACTGTGGGCGGGTTTCTAAAAAGAGAAGAAAGGGAAGAGTCATCTCTCCCCCTATTGCATTCTTCTGAGATTGATGTTGCGAACAATGACTATGGATAAGACTGCGAGACCTCCAATCCCCAATATCCATGACGCTGTGAGAATTCCAGCCATAATACTTGAAACACTCCCGGGAGCTATCATTGGATATACCGCATATACTGGGTCGTGAATGATCTCATAACCATCCCAATTAGAATAGCATGAGCTATAATAGAAGGTGCTATAGGACCAGCCAATGTCTTGCGAAGAAGCACTTGCAGAATCAAGGGTTCCCTCAAAACATGGGTAGCGGTAGTTGTAGTTTGGAAGAATAACAGTACCTACTTCATAGGTTGCACCATCATATCCCCAAACATACGTTCCTCCGAAGCTTATAGACATGAAGTCAGATGAATTCTGAACGAATTCCAGACCACCTCCAGGGGCAGGTTCCGCGTTGTAGACGCCAGTGTAATCAACGGGTCCTTCCATTGTTTCGGGAACAATTCCAGAACTAGAGAATGAACTCCAGTAGTTCATTGAAAGGCCTAATCCTTGGATCTCCATGATTGCCTCGTCAGTTAGAGGGTCATTGAAATCACCAATGAGTTGATCAATTTTTACAATAGCTGCTTCATCTGTGACCTCGAATCGATAGACCATTTCTAGGTATTCCACCTCCGCAGGAACAGATTCAGGTTCGACAAAGGAACCGGTGTCAGTGAATGTGTTTTCCAGCACGAATACATCGTAGGGTGTGTATGTCCAGAAATCACCCTTGATGTTAGTGACCTCGGCACCCCATTCAATCTGACCATTATCATTGACCTTGGGGAGGCTCACATCACCGAGAGCTGCCTGATAAGAATAGAATTCATAGACCTTCTCTGAGTCCTCTGTATCTATTGTATAGGTGGTCCAATCCACAATTCCATCCTCATTGAAATCGTATTCCACTTGTTGGTAGACTATGTCCATTATTCCATTGCCATTGGTGTCATTGTATGTACTCATTCCTGAATAGTAATGATTCATCCATTCAATCTGATCGTTTACCCTAGTCATCTCGGAGATATCATAGCCAAATCCGTAGTAGGACCATTCTTCATCATAGAGCCAGGATTCATTATACCAAGCTGCCCACATATACTCCTCGGCGAGATTGGGTATAACATCATTGGGATTCACTTCCTGCATGTTCTCATCATACCATGTGTAGTTTGTTTCATAATAGATGTCAGAGTATGAATAACTGAAGTAGAATGAAGAATACACAAAGACTTCATCTCCATTCATTGCTTGAATGGGTGGATTCCAGAATAATGTCCAAAGGTCGTATGTGATATCAGTATCATTGTTGACAATCGGATAGTTGGCATCATCAGCGCCAGTAGCATTAACGGGTTCACCCGGAGTGCTTGGGTCCGTGGGATACGTTGGATAGGGGTTTGTCCAATCATTCGCAGATAGCCATGACATCACAGAAGCATCCGGATCAAGAATAATCACTACAAGGAGATTGGTGAATTCCCATTCATCATAGATATCGTATATACTACTGTCGAGAATCCAGTATACATCGCCATCGGCATCTTCAACATAGTGATAATACTCGTAGGTTCCAGTATTTGTATAGAATCGCCAGTCATCAGATGACTGATTCCACCACTGAGTTGCCACATATACACCGGTCATCATTTCTTCAAAGGGCTCAGCAACTTGTGCAGGAGCAAACGTTCTGATCGGAGTTCCCGCAACAGGCTGGATTCCTACAAGAAATACTCCAAGAAGAAGTAGTGCAACTGCGTGTCTTGAATTCAGATTCATCAACATTATGCCTCGCTTGAAATCATTATGAGGATTCTTTTGCAAATCCATTAATAGATAGTATCTGTGAACGGTTCAGTCGTGTTCATTTGGGAATACTCCTCTCAAGATGTATGAGCTTCGTTCGTCCAAGTGTTTCCCTCGTAATTATCGTTTTGCGTTCCAGTCCGTTTAATGTAACACTTAGCGTGGATTTGCTTAATCCGGTTGCTCGTCGTAGCTCATCCTGAGTCATAGTGCCTCCATTCTCTTCCAGTCTGTTGAGGACACGACGCTCAATATTCGTGAGTGTGATGACAAGAATCTCTGGTGGCTCTTCTTCTTCTTTGCGAGGTTGTTCGCCAGCTATTAGACTCTCTAAATGACTGACTCTCTGCTGAAGCCTCAAAAGAACAAGTACAGCAACATTCACCACCAAAACCAGAGCGACAACAAGAGCTATTGTTGCAGCTAGAAAGACTACTTCTCGCGCTACAGGCATCGCAAGAATCCAAATCCATACCGATCCAGTTAGAATTATGATTGTGAGAAGAACCAGAAGTAAATCTATTCTCTTCCATGTCCTTTCAGTCACTCTGTTCAGAGCACTCATCTCCACTGTATCAGCTAAATGTGAATGCTTCTCTTTGTGAGTATATCACCTTTTATTGCGGATAGGTGGCCATTATGATGATTGAGATGGGCAAACATGTAGGAGATTACTTCGCGGACAGTCATTCCTCGGAAGAATTTCGGTATGTCATCGCTATCAATGACGCGATCAAACTCTGATGGCGCAGCATTCTCAATCCAAGTGATGAATGCGCCTTCACAAAGATCATAGTACTGATACATCTCTTCCAGGGGAGTACCTAGCCATTCTCCAGAGGTCCCTGGGAGATGATCCTTGAAGAGTTTTGGATTGAGAGGTGACGCTGATTGTATTAGACGGTTCAAACTAAAATCATACACCGCTGCTTGATGGGCGATGAGCCAGCCAAGGCTTGACATGCCTGTTGAAGGACGGTAAGCCAAATCCATCCTTCCCGTATCCTCAATCTCCTGCAAAATTCGATCGCGCCACTTTCGAGTTGTCAGAGCCATCTGCTTAATCATTCGTTTCTCTTCCATTGCATGCACATCCATAGAGTGTGATATGACTCCTTGATTTTAAGTTAATGTCGAAAACTTGCTGTCACAAAGAATAAAACACGCTAGCCTATTGTCAAACCCAGTATCCTCAGTAGGCTGAAAGAATATGCTGAAGGAAGTCTTTCTGATTGAGCAGGGAATTCTACAGTTTCACTACAGTAAGGATATGACTACTGATGAAAGCGATCAGGCTCTCCTTTCTTCAGGCCTTCTTACTGCCATTCGTGATTTCAGCCAGCATGCACGTTCTGATGTTCTCGAGTCGTTTTCCACTGAGAATGAGTACTTCCTCTTCACAGCGTGTCCCGATTCTCAGAGAATCCTTGTAGGCGTATTTGATCGGAAGGCACCGACTCAAGTTGCGAGAGAAGCCCTTCAGAGAATAGCAAAGATAATACAAGATGCCAATATCCCGGAATATACAGGAGAGGTTCTAAATATTGAAAAAAGACTGGAAATCAGGGAGAGAATTGATAGAATCGCAACCCAGCTTTTTGGCAGAGATATGCTTGCGAAGTATATAGAGGAGATGCTCTCAGAAAGGACAGACATACCATTGGCTTTCATGGTAGACGCCTACGACAAAACGCTCTTAGCCCATTTTGCCAGACCAAGGCCTCTTTTTAAAGAAAGTCAGGTCCAAGACTTTCTATTACTGCATTCCACAATTCTTTCATCCATTCCAAAGCTTGGACTTGATTCCGAGTATCAATCTTTTCGAGTTGAGTCAGCAGATTATGTTGTGGCTGCTTGCAGAGCTGGGAGATTAATCAGCATTGCAAGTGGGGCAATGAGAACTCCTGCTGAAGCTGTTGAGTCTGCTACATACCAAATGTGCTACGATTTGGATGCATCGCATGTTCGAGAAGAAGAAGGCGAAAAGATTGGTAAGACAATCTTAAAGGCTGCATTGCACGAAGATGGCTCTGAGAGAGTCCTGTCAGGAGGGGCACTCCCGACCGGTGCAAGAGTTTTCGTTTCAAATCTGGTTAAGAATATAGATTCGTTCTTCCGGGGACTCACTAGAAGGCAATTCAGTCTATTTAAGATTCGATCTGGAAAGGACATCATCAGAGAACTGGTAATCACTAAGGATGACGGAAGCAAAACCATAACGATTGAATTCCTGGAGTTTTAGGCAATCCTGAAGAATCAACGGGTTTTTTAAAGAGAGAACAAAGCCATCATAAGTAGAACCTGAAGAGTGTGTACTATGTCAGATAGCGGCGCACAACTCGATGCTGTGTTCCTGTATATGGGAATCTTGGATGCATACGAGGCTGTAGGCATTGAATTGATAGGTGCCAATGTGTTGGATGAACATGTATTACCTCGGATGGTCTACTATGTCAAGGAGTTTCTCCCCGAAATATTCTCTATACGAGCTGACAGCACTGAGCTTGTTGGAGAATTGAAGTCATTCATGCTAGACTTCAGTTCTCGTGTTCATGAGGCTCAGTCAAGAAAATCAGGAAGAGAGTTCACAATGGAGGAAATCTGGAAACTTCGCGCAGCTATATTTGGCTATGAGAGTGTCTTTATTGAAATTTTAGGCGAAACTGCAATCAAGGATTATGTATTTACTAGAATGTCAGATATCCTCTCTTCGTACCTTCCGGAAAACATGATGGATCCGAATATGCCATTAACAGAAAAACTTGAAGCCTATGCCGAATTCATAAAAGAGCATGGATTTGTCGAATATGCAAGAGTAAAGGTAGGCAAGAGTGAAATTACTGTTGCTACGAACAGGTGTGCATTTGCCAAGATACATGATTCTGAGGCTTATACGAATCTCAATGTAAGATTCTGTCCATGGGGGATGATAGCTTCAGCTATTATTGCAGGACACGAAGGTCGTGAGGCTTTGCTAAAATCAAGTACATTCACTACTCGAGGAAGTGTGAGTGAGATTCAAGGGAAATAACAGGAGGTGTTCAGTGTGCAAATAGCGTTAGATTATGGAATGATTGCATTTGTAATCATGATTACCGAAACCGTGCTTCTCAGTGCATTAATAATAGGATGGCTCTACGGTGCAAGAAGAATGGACCTTAAACTTCATCATCGGGTAGTATATCCGGTAGTTCTTGTTCATTTTCTAACAGTTGGCCTGTGGATGATACCAATAGCACTAGGACGAGTGTCAATAATGCTAGCTGACCCAATCGGAAATCTGTATCAAATCATCCATGACACCCTAGGGATTCTTGGGATAGGACTAGGAATTGTGCTTACTATCATGTTTGCATTCAAGAGGGACATGCCTATTAAACTGCTTAAGAAAGCCCGGCCTCTGATGTTTCTAACAATTGGGGTTTGGATACTAGCTTTCATCCTAGGAGCCTATTGGTATCTAGTTGGACATGTGCTAGTATGAGGAAGAAACGTTCATAGTACAGTATTCGATACTCCGAAAACTGTATAATGGTTCAGTCGACCGTTTGGTGAAGTGATAGGGATGTCCGAGGCATCAATCAATCAATTATCACAGAGGGAGCTACAAGCTCTAAGACGATTGAGAATTGTTAAGGAGGCCTTGGATGAACTCAAGAGAAAAGGTATCTACGCAGATATCCCGATCTGCCCTGTCTGCAAGAGCTGGAAACTCGTTGAGCTGACTTCCTTTTTCGATTTAGGATACATCGGAAGTTTCCAACCGGCGCTTTACTGCACTGATTGTGGATGGTATGGACGCATCAATATAAACATGACAAACAAACCCGAGGACGACGCCATTCTTGAAGACCTAAGAGGTGCCTTCACAGAACTTATGGACCCAAATGAAGACCCAACTCCTCAAGAAGATACCGAATGACGTTTGCTGGCTATTTAGAATCTACTCTAACAACTTCAAACATTACAGGATTAAAGCCATCTGGGCAAACATGTGTGGATACGCATTGGTTTTTCAACCATGGGAATCTTGCATTATACATCATTGCATACACTTTTGGAAGCATTGAATACATTGCACTCATGCAAATTTTGCCCTTGACTTCTTCACCAGTGAAGATAACCTCGTCTCCAATCTTATGTCCAGCCGCACAGGTCCCTTCCTGTTTGATCACTCGGCAGACTATCTGCCAGGGTTCATTACGGATACAGTCTGAGTTTGTCATAGGTATGAAATGTAATCTTAGCTAAAAAAGTAACCCGTCATTCATTGGGTGATTCGTCTTCGCCTTCATTCTCAGAAACAGGATTTGCATTGGCCGTGACTGATGGGCCTTCTTCAGAGGCAGAAATCAACGATTTTCCAAGTTCCTCTGGAGTTTCTCCTGCCCTTGCAAGGGCAATTTTAGCAGAAATCGGACCAAATACCTGCAGAATCATAGTTGTAAGTGCTACTACGTTGAGTATCAATACGCCTGCGAGAGTTGCTTCAGGATTATTCAGTGCTAGAAAACTACGCTCCACAATCAGTGTCAGTCCAACGGCAACTCCTGCCTGTGACATTAGGCAAAGACCAACATACTTGCGAGTAGGCTCCGCGGTACCAGAGATTTTGGCCCCCGCGAATGCACCAAAATACTTAGCGAAACTTCGGCCAACGACATATGCAATAGCAAGCACTATGACCGCTGTACTAGCAAGAATCGAAAGATCAATTGAAGCGCCTACAAATACAAAGAATATCATTACTATAGGAGTCATTACGGTTTTCAGAGTATGGTTGACAGGATCCTTCTCTGGATCAACCCAGTTACCGACAACATATCCGAAAACCATGCAGGCTAGAATTGGACTTATTTCGAGGAATAGCATAGCGCCGACAAGGAGAATGATTACTCCGAGCTCGAGTTCGAGCAATCTACTCCTGTCTTTCTCGGCATTGATGAATTGCACCATTGCAAACCCTGCTACTCCACCAAGAATTGCTGATAATCCCAAATCCCACATGGTCATAAGAATAGCATCAAGAATTGTCAAAGTACCAGGTACTGCATAAAAAATCACTGCTAAAGCGATTGATGCATTTGCCAGCAGAATTGCCACAACATCATCAAGTGCTAAAACAAACATCAGTGTATCAGTCATGTTTCCCCTGCAGCGATTTTCCCAAATTACCATGACAGTTGATGCAGGATCAGTCGCACTTGCCACAGCCCCAAACACCATGGCAATGTGAACTTGCTGCGTAACCCAATATGCAAGCAGAGATACTATCAAGAAGGTTAGCGCGGATTCCAGGAATAGAATTGTGCCCATCTGACGTGTTTTGCCACGAAAGACATCCTTTCTAATTTCAAGTCCTATATTGTATCCGATTAGTCCTAACGCAAGATCCACAATTGGATAGAAAGACTGTCGAGTCCCACTATCAAAAAGACCAGATACCGCAAGAATCACTCCAGCAAGCATAAAACCTAGAATCTGAGGGATGCCTACTCTCTTCATAACGTGTGCGCCAACAAAAGACAACACTAATGCGGCACCTATGATTAAGAGAGGTCCAACTACCACTATCTCACATTCTTTGTATCAATGACTAGTTATGATAATTCAGCTGCTTTAGATGTTCCTATCGATTGTCTAATTGTAGTTTAGGCAAACATTTATTTCAAGAGACATTCGCCAATCTGAAAAAATCGCAGATTTCGTTTAGAAAGCAAATACTGCACTTTGGATTGATAGCCTTGCATATCTCACGTCCATGTTGGATGAGATTGTGATTCATAGAATAAACACAGCTCTTTGGCACGATTTCCTCGAGGAGGGCCTGTGTTTTTTCTCGCGAAGTTCCATCTGGAACAAGTCCAAGTCTCTTGCTGAGTCTCCAGACATGCGTATCCACAGGGAGTGTGGCTTTACCAAAGCAAAAGAGAAGAACAATCGACGCCGTCTTTGGTCCAACTCCATGAAGAGATGTGAGCCATGCTGTAGCATCTTCAATAGTCATCTCGTCTAAAAGGTTCAGATCAAGTTTGCCTACTCTCTCCAGTATTTCTCGAAGGGTTGCCTTAATCCTCTTTGCCTTTACTCTGAAGAACCCGGAGGATCTGATGACTTCTCCAAGCTCCTCTTCGGATGCATTCAGTACTTCGCTCCAAGTTGGAAATCTATCTTTTAGATTGTCATAGGCACGGAACATATTCACATCATTTGTATTCTGACTCAGAATGGTCATTACCAGCTCGTCTATCGGGTCTAGCTTTCTTTCTACAACAATCGAACCGTAATTTTCAATGAGTTTCATGCAGACCTGATTAGCTTTTGACGAAGGACCACTCAATGATTTGATCTCCATTGCTGTAGAGGAGACCATTCCGGTAGTCTTTAGTTCTTCTATGTGACCCACAAGATGAGCTACCATGAAGGTTATGATTATTTATGAGAGCACGCGTGGCCGCACAAAGGTCATGGCGGATGCAATTTGCGAGGGCGTTGTATCCAATGGCAAAGAGTGTGAAGTGGTAGACGCCAAAGACTTCAACGGGATAGGCGATTCATGCGCAATAGCTGTCGGAAGTTCAACGCGCATGAAGAGAACACTTCCGAAAACTCGCCAAATCCTTGCTGAATTGCAGCCTCTAGATGGACTTCCTGCTGCAGCCTTTGGTTCATATGGGTGGAGTGGAGAGGCACCCGGAGAGATTTCAACTGAGCTTCAGAATAGGGGAGCAAAGATGGTGGGTAACCAACCACTCAGAGTAAAGGACTATCCTTCTGAAGAGGATATGGAAAAATGCAGGGAGCTTGGCCGAGCTCTCGCCGGCTCATGTGTCTAGACTGGCAAATTGCGCAAACCTTATCATTAGCAGCCAGATGGCATTTTCAGGGGTGACAGTATGGGATACATGGCAAGACTAACAGGATACTCTCTTAGACATAAGAGACTATTCTTTGGATTTCTTGCCGCAGCAGGAATAGGAACTGCATTCAACTTACTGACACCATTAGTTCTTGTCAATATAATCGATGGTGTCATCTATGGCGGTCAATACGACCAGCTCATCCCAATGGTATTACTCTATATCTCGCTCAGTGGACTCTATGCCATATTCGATATAATTGGCAGATATGGCGCGGCGATTATGACTCAGAAAGTTATCTACGACCTCAGGAAAGAACTCTACGACTCCCTCATGGACAAAGACCTCGCCTTTTACGATCAAGAAGAAACGGGTCAATTGCTTGCAAGAGTGACAACTGATGTCACCCAGATTCGTGAGTTCGAGTTTTGGGGCTACCGTGTCCTGTTTATCGGATTTGCCATGACGGTCGGCGTTTATGTTGCAATGTTCTCATTAGATTTCATAATTGCATTGTATATGCTAGTCTTGTTGCCGCTCATGGCTGTTTTCATTATAACATTCGCAAGGAGAGTTCGCCCAGTATTTGTTGAAGCTCGTGAGCAATATGGCGAACTGAGCTCGGTTCTAGCAGAGAACATAGTTGGAATGAAGGTGATAAAATCATACTCAGCTGGGAATAGAGAACTAGAAAGAGTTGAACGGGAAAACAAGAAGTTTACAGATCTTAGAATTGAAGCATTTCGGTTGTTTGCACTATATCGGCCTCTTCTTCCAACCCTCTTTGGAATAGTCACTGGTGCATTGATTTACATTGGAGGATATTCTTATGTTTTCGGAAACGTGTCCATTGGAGTCTTCGTAGGATTTGTCACTCTAATTGGAATGCTCATGCTACCAGGACGATTTCTTTCATGGGGTGTCGGGATGTACGAACGCGCCTCAGCATCAGCTGAACGCACGTTCTACATTTTGGATCATAAAGAAGAGGTCAACAATCCCGATACACCTGTCGACCACAATATCGAGGGAAAAGTCACTTTTCAGAATGTATACTTTAGCTATAGAGGCTCTGATTATATCCTGAAAGACATCAATATGGAGGTGAAACCAGGACAGGTTGTTGCCCTTCTTGGTGGAACGGGTTCAGGAAAAACAAGTTTGGTCAATCTCATTCCGCGATTCTATGATGCTGATATAAACAGAGTAGTTTTGTATAAAGGTAGGGCACACCGTGTGAGCTCAGACGGAAATCTTCGGATTGGAGATAAAGATTACAAGGTAGAAAATGGCACTGCGATTATTGATGAAACGGAGGTTTTGGTTAGTATACCCGGTAGAGTTTACATTGATGACATCGATGTTCGGTATTATGACATCAGTAGCCTTCGTGGTCATATTGGAATGGTACACCAAGATCCGTTCCTCTTTTCAGCATCCATACAGGAAAACATTGCATTCGCGCGTCCGGATGCTCCGCTTGAAAAGGTGATAGATGCAGCAAAAGCCGCCAACATTCATGATTTTATCATGACTCTTGAAAATGGGTACGAGTCTATCATTGGCGAGAGAGGCGTAACTCTCAGCGGTGGTCAAAAGCAAAGAATAGCAATTGCTCGAGCCTTGCTTGCCGATCCCCGGATTCTCATCCTTGATGATTCTACAAGCTCAGTCGATGCCAAGACCGAGATGTTAATTCAGGAAGCTTTGGAGAATCTTATGGTTGGTAGAACCACATTCATCATAACTCATAGGCTGAGCACTGTAAGAAATGCAGACCTCATAGTCATGATGGAGAAGGGTAGGATTAGAGAGATGGGCTCACATGATACACTCTTGCAGCAGGGAGGTCTCTATGCGGGAATCTATCGGACCTTGGAAGAAATGGAACTCGCTGCACTTGTAAGACCAAGGGGCGGTGCAAATGAGTAGTGGACTGAATCTGGAGGACGATCCAGATGCCCGTACCTATCTATACAGTGATTCCCAGCTACTAGGCAGAATGGTTCGGTACCTTCTGAGCTATAGAAAACTGTTCGTAGCAGTGACTTTTCTTGTGGCTTTTGGGATTATCCTAGAGATTCTATTGCCATTTATACTTCAGCATGCTATCGATGTGGATTTCGTAAGTGGCAATTTACAGGCGCTTCTTTACACAACGCTGCTCTACATTGTGCTTCAGCTTATCCAATGGGTCACTGCGTATGGCACAGAATATCTAACAACCCAGATGGGACAGGGGTCAATCTACGATATCAGACAACAGCTGTACTCTCGACTTCAAGTCATGTCGCAGGATTTCTATGATAAATCTGCATCAGGTCGCATCATTAGTCGAATTACCAGCGATATCGATAGGATGAGTGAGTTGATGAGTGGAGGTCTTATCGGCACATTTGCCCAAGTCTTCGTCGTCGTGGGAATAGGATTCATCATCTTCACAGTGGATATCCAGCTTGCAATAGCCTCACTGGCAATAGCACCTCTATTGCTGATTGCAACCATCTATTTCAGGCGGCGACTGAGAGATGCATATAGAAGCACACGCAAAACCATATCGAGTGTTACCGCCAATCTTGCTGAGAGCATCTCTGGAGCAAAAGTGACCAAGAGCTTTGCAAGAGAGAGAATCAACATTGAAAACTTCGATGAGGTCAATAGGGCGGATTATCAGTCTAATATCGATGCGGGAAAAGCACAGGCTACATTCTTTCCAAGCATTCGTTTCATTGGTGGTATTGGAGTCTTCCTAATAATCTGGCTCGGTGGTGCTAGATTAATTGAAGGAACGATTACGTTGGGTATTGTGATCTTATTCATTCAATTCAGTGATAGGTTCTTCAGACCCATCCTAATAATAGCTGATTTCTACACCTCAGTGCAGAGCGCATTCGCAGGTGCAGAACGTGTGTTCAGTATTATGGACGAAACCCCTACAATACTTGATGCTGAGAATACCTATGAAATGCCTGAGATAAGAGGTAAAATCAGTTTTCAGAATGTCACTTTTGGATATCTTGAAGATACTCCTGTTCTTGTTGATTTTGATTTGGAGATTGCATCCGGCGAAACTGTCGCATTGGTCGGTGATACAGGCGCTGGAAAAACAACCGTTGTTAGCCTTTTGAATAGATTCTATGACATCTGGGAGGGGGCAATAAAGATTGATGATATTGATATACGAGATGTTACACAGGAATCGCTCCGCTCAAAGATAGGGCTTGTTCTTCAGGACGCTTTTCTCTTCATGGGTACAATCAAGGACAACATCAAATATGGAAGACCAGATGCAAGTGATGAGGAGGTCTATCAAGCCACTGAGGCCATAGGGGCCAGAAGAATATTTGAGAATCTTGAGAAAGGCTTTGATACAGAAGTTGGCGAGAGAGGAGCTAGACTCTCAGAGGGCGAGCGACAGCTTGTCAGTTTTGCTAGAGCTCTCCTGGCAAACCCAAGTATATTGGTCTTGGATGAAGCAACAAGTTCAGTTGACATTTATACTGAACACGCAATCCAAAAGGGTATGAAGGCATTGTTGCGAGGACGGACCTCAGTTGTCATTGCCCACAGACTCTCAACAATAGTAAACGCAGATAGGATTCTTGTTCTGGAACATGGTAGAATTGTTGAGATTGGCAGACATCATGAACTAATGAAGAAAGGCGGAAAGTATCAGTCGCTCTACGAATTACAGATTCGTCCAAGAGCAATGCGTACACATACAGGATTGCAAAAAGAGTAGCCAACCCCTGTCCTGTCAAACAGGGATTGGCTTGGGATATGGAGATAGTTGCAATTTATCAGTCATCCCAATCAAAGGTGTTTACGTCATCATAGGCTTGATACCTTGAGTGCCCATGTCGTCGATACCTCTGATGAGAGTCTGAGCAAGCATGCAAGTCACGAGCGGCGCGTCCTATTCCTCTAACAGCAGAAGATACTGCCTGGCCTATCATAGGCCCTAGATTCTCAAGTTCATCAAGGCCAGAGATTCCATCCTTATCTATAATGATGGTTCTCCCATCGCGGCCGCCAATGTACACACCATCTTTAGTCACTGAAACCATTTTTTCGTCATTCAAGACAAACACTCTCTTTCCATAGGTTAATACACAATTATCATGTTTTGCCACAAGGATGACCTTCTCTGATGCATCCTCACCAAGAAGAATACCGCCATCTCCTCTAATGTCAATCTTGTCACCATCACTCATTCTTTTGGCGGTGAATTTATCATCTGCAGCCTGCACAAAGGCCTCGGCATTCGAATATCCATTGGCAATTAGATCCTCGTTAGATGCTGCGCGGGATGCTTCCTCAATGCTGATGCTGCCAAGATAGAATTGAATTCCAACTAGCTCGCCTGTTATTGGTTTGCCATATGCACCTCCATCAGTTTCGATTATTGCATCAACTGCAAATCGAGCGGGCCCGTGAAATGCAATTCCAACGATTGCTTCATCCTGCCTCAGGTATGTCCAGATCGTACCAGGCATTAGTGATACAACCGCTTTCTCTGCACGAATAAGTTGATAGTCACTTGTAATTGCCATCAGGTTGGTGTCGAATGTGAAGCTCATTAGACATCCTCCTCTTCATCTTCATCTTCATCTATATGGACCACTACCTCACAATCGCCTTCATCAGTTTCAAGGTCCTGGGAACCCTCATTGGTGTTCTTCTTGTCTGAAGCCACCAAAGCTTCCTCTAGTCTGTTGGTGAGCCATTGAGCAAGTCGATATGCCAATCGTCCTTCAACAGTTACATAGTAGGTGCCCCTAACCTCGCCTTTGATAACATAACCTGCATCAACAAGAGGGGTGAGGTGATGCGTCAGGGAGCTTCCAGTTTTTCCTGTTTGCTGCTCCAGATCATTGAAAGTCTTACCGCCCTCTTTGAGAAAATCAAGAATCTTCAACCGTTCCTCACTCCCGAGCGGCCCAATGACACGAGCTACGCGTTCAGGGGAGATTTTCTCATAGTTTTTGGATCTCCTAGATCCTTTGCGCCTCGCCTTCTTGCTGAAACGCATATGCGGAATCTTGATGTTTTCAACATTCTTGAGCGCCATCTCTAGTTGTTCACCAAGCCCTTCCATCATATCTTCAAGGTCCTCAGTCAATGGTGAGAAGTCAACAATAGCTGCACGGCGTGGAGCCCTCGGCACCTTTGGAGGACGGGGCGGAGGAGGCGGTCTTGGAATTCCAGATTCATGTAGACGCTGTCCTCTTCGAAAACGCTCTTCCTTGAATCTACGTGCATCCTGAATCTCACGCCTGAGCTCCTCCTTCATGCGGCGAAATTCCTCCAATTCATGTCGCATTTCGGCTATTTCCTGAAGCTTCTCACGCATTTCGTCCTTCGTCTCGTCTACAGTTTCTCTTGTTTCTTTGATGCTGTCGTGAAGTTCGTCCTCGAGATCTGAGAGTTCATCTTCCTTGTCAGACAGCTCGTCTTCAAGATCTTCCAGCTTCTCACTATCAGGATCTTCATCATCGGAATCGAACTCATCTTCATCCCAATCGAAATCATCTATGTCGTCGAACATTGTCTTTCACATATAATGTAATTTATTACAGTATTCTTACTGTAATATTATACATATAAACTTACTGTAATACGCTACAGTATTCAATTCGTTTGCCAGACCGTTAACTATATTAAAGTTTTTTTGCAAATTGGCATTTGGACTGCAATAAATGGCGCAAAAAGCCATTTCGTGCAGAATACCCTTATTAATGAGTTAGCTACCGTTAACTCCTCGATTATCGAGGGGTGTGCACCTGCATTGTACTAATGCATTGTAGGGTGTTCGTCCAAATATGAGGTGTAAAAGAATTGGCTAAAAAGAAAGCACCAGTTAAGCTACCAACCTTCGTTGTCAAATCGGCAATCAAGGAGTTCGCGAAGACAAATGACATGATGGTGGGCTCTGACGCCTATGATGCCATCAATGTGAGAATCGGTGAGATGCTCATGGCAGCAGCTGGCCGATGCAAAGAGAATAAGAGAAAGACCTTGAAGGCCTACGATCTCTAAATCTCTCAATCATAAATAGTGCATATGGGGAGGGCGGTGCAACTGTCCTCCCCCATCACTACATCTTTTTCTGTGAACACACTGTTCATATTCAAGTGCAGTATACAAATTTGGAAAGAGTATGACTAACGAGAATCATAGCAAGAAAAAATCCTGGAAATATTATGCAGCCTATTTGGTGGTGCTTCTTCCAATCTATGCATTCTTCGCTCTTCCACTTGCACAGATTCCTCTTGCCTACTGGCCTTCAGCATTATTCTTTGCATTTCTGGCCACCTTCATATTGATTGGATGTAGTATTGGTGGTGGCTATGACGCGGGGTGTATCTGGCACTACCATGGCACGCCTGAATGCATCCATAGACCTGATGTAGAAAGCATGAGGAAGGACTGATTATCGATTCTCCCATTGCTCGAATAGGTAATCAAGTACGCTTTTCCAAATCTTGCCTTCAACATACTTGTTTTCAAAGTTTTCAGTGTTTGTCCATTTCTGCAAAGCAGCCTGTGCCTCAGGGGTCCAGTCCTTGGTCAATGAAACTTTGTCCAGATAGCCGAGACTCACTAGTGCCTCTTGTATTTTTGTCGCAATAGAACCTCCAATTTGATAGAGATTCGATGGGTCTTCGCGGCTGAGGAGCGTCATATCGTAAATCTTGAAGATACGTTCGAGTTCGTCAATTGGCCTAGGATGGTCATCAACACGAACATCCACATATCTATCATTCCCACCCTCATATCCTCCGCCTTCACGCACCACCAGTATTGCTGCAGACTGCATTCCTCTTCGATCCCCACCTGCAGCCTGACCAGCTTTCAGAGCAGCAAAGAGCTTGTCAATAAGATCACCTTCAGTCTTCTCATACGACTCTGCCATATCCACAACAACAGCTTCTCCTGCAAGAATATTGCCTTGACATGTATAGCCATCTCCTGCCACATGACCAGCCCAATCCATACAATCCCTTCCCGTATGTGTTGCTACTCTCCCCTTTGCGTCAACTATACCAACCTGTCTATGAGCTTCTCCTTCATCACTTGAAACTAATTCTCTTAATGTTCTGGAGGCTGATTTTCCCTCTTTCATCATTTCTAAACCTCGATGTCCATAGGAGATGTTTGCCCAAGCCTGAGTAGCTATTGCCCCCACCTCGGCAACAGCCCAAGGAACAAGTGCCCCCACTGCAGGAAATTTGGACTGCACAATTACTCCAAGGTCGCCGTTACTAGGGTCTCTAGCTACCACCGAAAAAGTACTAGGATTAGATAGCTTACGTATGGATGGGTTTGACATCATTATAGCTCCTTGGTACAGGTAAGGCAATCTGACCAATATGACTGTCGGTTTCACGCCAGTCTTCTACCCATGGCGTCGGCTCCTATGATTCTTCTATTGACAGGTAAAAGCCTTGGAGCAGTTTTGACAGGTTATCTCATCCGGTAGAAGAGAATAATGGTATCTGGCTCCACAATGTGGACATATAACAAGACGAAGGCCCGATATGAATCTTGAAGGGGAAGAGTCATCGCCCAGAAGTCTGCGGATAGCTTTCACTGCCATGTCCTCGATTTTGCCAGGACTCATTCTAATAGGCGATCCAAAAGTGGCCTTTCCATCAACAATAAGGGCACCCTCTTCAGCAGGCTCGCTGTATTCAAGACTGATTACGACAACGCCAAACTGGCCAACTGAAAAAACTGCGAAGGCATGAGTTTCTACAGGCGCTGGCCATATCTTGAAGGAAAGCAGGTTAAGACTTCCCCAGTGCCATGGCTTAACTTCATACCATGATTCTTGAATGCGCCTGAACAAAGAGGAAACATTACTCGTATCAAGACTACGAACTGTGATTTCTTGCATTACAATTAGTGATTAACAAGAAACCGCATTAACATTTCCTAGCAGTATCTGCGGAAGAGGCATTAGATCCAAAAGATAAAAGAAAGAAAAAGAAGTGGCGTCGGCGTATTACTCGACGCCCAGAGTAGTGAACCCCAGAATTATTTGGTCTTCTTGACTTTTGCTTTTGCCTTCGCTTTCTCAGCATCCAGCATCGCTTTGAACTGTGCATCATATTTTGTAGTCATAGCGGCCTTTTCTTCAACTGTGATCAGTTTATACTTAGCAATTGCAGCCACACCAGCCTTCCAGGCTTTTTGGTCTGCCTTTATTTTATCACTCTTTGTTGGTACAGACAATTTTTTTGCATCCCTCTAACAGAGACCCGAATACGCATTAGTCACGATGATATAATGCATTATTCAGTATCACAACCTTGTGCTAACTTGAATATGAACTATTCTCTACTCAACATAAGTGTATGATTCAAATCAGAGTAAGAGTCAGGGGATAATATTTGAAAAATAGTCAGGAGCGCACTCACGTCGCTTCCAACGCGAGTACCTCCGTTATTGTAAGATAATCACGACGCCGAAGGCTCTCCTCATCGGCATTGCTTTTAGAAACACAACAGAAATTATCATCTGTCATGGTTCAATTCCTACCGATTGTATATGTAGGCGCGAGCAATTGCTTCACAGCAGATCCTTTTTTGACCGGCTTTACCATTGATCTTTCTTTCGTTCTTTTCGATTGCCAAGATACCTCAACCTCCTTGCTCTATACCTTCTTGAAAAGGAAGGCATGTGCGACAGCATCAGCCACGTGGACCTTTGCCATCTTTCTGCTCATCTTCACATCATCTGATCCACTCTTTGCAAGAGCCATCAGTTGCTACCTCCATCGCTGCTAAAGGCCTCAAACAAGTTCTCGTTTGAATGGAGCCGCTTATTCGAAACCTTCCAACTTGAGAGCTTTCGTCTTTCAAGGTCATCCATTTTGAACACCCGTTTTTTCGCGAGAATTTTTTCCTCGCATGGTAATAGTATTACCTCTGACATCTTATATATTTATCGTTACTATATTAACGTCAGATATTTTAAGCTTATGATTGAAAACTCATTTGATATCCCTACAAAAGCGTTCGTCGATTTGCACTACACCGAATCATCAGTGCTGAATTCGGACTGGCCGATAATGACTAGGAATTGGAAAGAGATATTTGCACCAATTGAGATACGAGATACTCGGTATTCATACTGGCGAGGAGGCCTCGAGTATTTCGAAAAGCAAACCAAAGGAAAGAACAAGTAAAATAACGACAGATTCGAAGAAATCCCGTCCCAAAAAATCTGAACCAAAGAAGAAAGCCTCAGATATGAAGAAAGCATCAAAGACCACTCCCAAGAAGAAATCCACTCCTGCAAAGAAGGCTCCTGCAAAAGCCAAGCCGCCAGCCAAACCGAAGAAGAAGCCTGTAGATCCAAAGAAAGAGCTTGAAGAACGGGTAAAACAGAATGAGAATGACGCCCAAGCATGGTATGAACTGGGTGAGTATCTACGAGTAAACGAGGAATTCGAACAGGCAGAAGAGGCTTTGAAACAGGCTCTTCGACTGGACCAGACCAAATCGGAAGCATACAAGAGTCTGGGATTACTATACCTCTCAACTGACAGAATCGAGAAGAGTGACCAGGCCTTTCGGCAATCTGTATCTCTTCAACCAACAAAATCCGAGTCACACTTTGAGATAGCACGGGATCTGATGAACAAAGGGGACTATATGGGTGCAATCAATGTGATAAATGATTGCTTAAAATCAAATGGTGAGGACTGTGAAGCACTAAACATGCTGGCTACAGCTCATCTCAAATCAGATGACCTTGGCAAGGCAGAGAAAGCTGCAAAGAGGGCGGTGCAGGTGAATAGCTCGTATCATGAGGGGTGGATAACACTAGGACAGGTAATGGGAGAACGTGGAAAGAATAAGGATTCCCTATCTGCCTTCCGAAAGGCAATTGAATTAAATCCAGAGAATCCCTCATCCTTTGTCAAAATGGGAATCACCTATGTCAGAATGAAGAACTATGATGATGCGATTTCTTCATTCCAGCAGGCAATCAGACTAGACCCTGACAATGAGGCAGCGAGAAGAAATCTTGAAGTGATATACAAACATACAGGCCGAAAGTAAGTACCAATGACGAAATAATACTGACCCATTGGTAGTGTTGTCATGAATCAGGACAAATCAAAAAGAAGAAGGAACCCAGCCGTTTCCTGGCTGGGTATTTGGGCTCTTTACCTCTCAGCCTGAACTCGCTTGATTTCGGCGATGACCTCGGGGATTATTGCGAAGAGATCTCCTACAATCCCATAATCTGCTATCTCGAAAATAGGAGCCTCTGGATCCTTGTTGACTGCAACTATCACATCGCTGCTAGACATGCCAGCGCAATGTTGTATTGCGCCAGAGATTCCGAGAGCAAAATAGAGCTTTGGTGAGACAGTTCTTCCAGACTGACCAACCTGTTGTGTAGGTGGCAGCCATCCTAGGTCAACAATTGGCCGCGAGCCTCCTATTGCAGCATCAAGAAGCTTAGCAAGCTCCTTTGGAAGCTCAAGATTTGCAGGGTCTTTGATGCCACGTCCACTGCATACAATGATATCGGCCTCTTCAACAGAGATCATATCATCAGCCACTTCTCTCACTCTCTCCAGAACACGAGTACGAACCTGCACCGGACTAATGTTTAGATGTACCTTTTCAATCTCGCCTGTTCGTGACGTGTCGCGTTCTGTGGGTTTGAAGACGTTTGGCCGTACTGTTGCCATCTGGGGCCGGGTATACGGGCACAAAATCTCAGCCATTATGTTTCCACCAAAAGCAGGGCGTGTTTGGACTAGCTGACGTTCCTCATCGATATCCAACCCAGTGCAATCAGCGGTAAGACCAAGAGCTAGTCTGGCTGCAATTCTAGGGGCAAGGTCTCTGCCATTACCAGTTGCACCATAGAGGACGATAGCGGGTTTTCTTGGAGTTATCAATGATGTAACAGCGATGGTATATGCATCAGTTGTATAGTCAGCCAAGATCTTATCATCCACTATCAATACCTTGTCCGCCCCTTGGTGGATAAGCGATGGGGCTAGGCTTTCAATTTCATGGCCAAGCAAGAGTGCAACGACCTTCTCACCCAGCTTGTCTGCCAATTCACGTGCCTTGGTGACAAGCTCAAAAGATACACTTCTCAGTCTACCTTCATGAGTCTCACAAACAACCCAGACGTTCTTGTACTGTGCAATTGCCTCCTTGTCAATAGTCTGGCGCTCAATATGAATTGCATCCGCAGGACAGACCTCTTCGCACGATCCACATAGAACACACTTGTCTAGGTCGAATTTTACCTTTTTATCATCCTTCTCTATTGCACCAAAGTTGCATGCCTTGGGGCATAGCATACAGCCTGTACAGGCATCTCTATCAAATATCAGACCCATCTTAGATTACCCCCTTCTCTAAAAGGAATTGAACAAGCTTTTTCGCTGCTTCCTTTGGATCCTGGACCTCGACCTTGATGCCTCCAGATTTCCTAACAGGCGGAAACACCTTTCTGACAGTGGTGGGAGACCCTTTCAGCCCGAGTTTGTCTGGGGGAACACCCAGAGTAGCCGCATCGACCACTTCTAGCGGCTTCTTCTTTGCCTTCATGATGCCCATGATATTGGGTAAGCGTGGCTCATTGAGACCCTTTGTGGCGGTGAGAAGTACTGGCATCTTTGCGCGAATTACCTCATATCCATCATCAGTCTCTCTTCGACAGATGACATGCTTTCCGCCTTCATCAATCTCCACCTTGCGTACATAGCATATCTGAGGGATTCTAAGAATCTCAGCAATCTCTGGACCTACTTGTGCTGTGTCACCATCAATCGCCTGCTTCCCACATATTACAATATCATACTCCATCTTTTTGATCTGTTCAGCAAGCGTTAAAGCTGTCACCCAAGTATCTGCACCCGCAAAGACACGGTCAGTCATATGGATAGCCCTGTCTGCGCCCATCGCCATTGCCTTGTAAAGCACATCTACAGCTTGGGGGGGACCCATGGTTATCACAGTAATCTCACTATCCTCGCCGCCATAGGCCTCCTTCAACCTGATTGCCTCTTCTACGGCAAATTCATCAAAAGGATTCAAGATGCTAGGAACGCCATCTCGAATCAGAGTTCCTGTTTCGGGGTTGACCTTTACCTCAGCGACTTCAGGGACCTGTTTCACTGGTACTATAATCTTCAATCGTACACCACCGGATTGGTTACATATCTCTGCCGTGGACAGCTTGTCCCCATTATAAGCAATACGATGTTATCATAATGGGCGAATCAGAGGCGCATTCGCCATAACATGCACACTCATACACTAGTGATTGCATTCAGCCCTCGGATGCAAATCTTCTGAGAAGTGCAGCACTAATGCTTTTAACTCCGGAGAATTCCAACGCAATGATGGAACATGCAACTCGACTGGTTATTAGACCCGGCTTGGTGGAGTACTTACCTTTTGAATTCATCATGGTGGATTGTAGGTATTGCTGTTCTGATTTTTTACATATGGGGCGCTCTCAAGGATAAGGACAAGACTATTCGGGGAGTGAAGAAATCAGGCAAGTTTGTGGTTAAATCAATGCCTCTCTTTTTCTTGGCTGTTTTGTTGATCGGCTTTATGAAAGAGGTGTTGTTCCCCGATGAGCAGACTGTGCTGAATATTTTTGGGAATGCAGATATCGGGATTTTCTGGGCCACTTTACTTGGATTTGTATTGCCAGGACCTCGATATGCAATCTACCCATTAGCGGAGTTTATTCTAATGGCAGGAGGAGGAGTAGGGTCAGTAATGGCCCTTATAGCAGCTCAGCAACTCATCGATGTGCCAGAGGGGTGCTTTATTGAGATTAAGTACCTGAGTTCCAAATTCTTCTTGGCACGACTAGTCATAGCAATCTTGACCACGATAGTCGCAGCATATCTCGCGATTCTAGTCAATAGCTTCTATCCCCTATGGACAGCTCCACCAGGGTAAATGAGGTTTGCAGAGATGACTGAAGAGAACCAAGAATCGCCACAGCTGGCAGTGGCAAAGGAAAAAACAGGTCTTCGGAGAATTCTTGATGCCATTATGGTTGAAGGAATGCTTCTAGTTTTGCTGGTCGTCTTCTTTGTCTGGGTGGCACTAGCCATCCCAACTAGGATTGGTGATGCAATTGATTTCTCTGTTGAGAATCTTATAGAAACAATTCCGATATTCATAATCGCGAGCTTGCTTGCAGGCTGGGTAGATGCATGGATAGACAAGGATATTGCTACACGGCTTTTCCGGGAACAGAATCTCCTAGTCAGTATGATAGCAATCACCATCCTCGGAATATTCACGCCGGGTCCGATATACTCGATATTTCCAATTGTTTGGGTGCTCCGGAAGAAGGGAATTGGCTCTCATTACTTAATTGCCTACATCACAGGACAGACCCTCATGGGTCCAATGAGAATACCTCTCGAGATTTACTATCTGGGAGTGCCATTCTTCCTTTTCAGGGTGTTTTCATCAATCCTTTTGGGTGTGTTTGCCGGACTATGTGCCTATCCGCTACGAAAGAAACTTGATGTTGCACTTGACCAAGTGCCTCACGAGTTTGAGAGATGATAAAGCTAATGAGGGGTGTTGCACAATGCTTTTATCCTAGCCAATAGTGGTAACGATTCAGTATAACCGACCAGTTGTGGATACAAAGGTAATCCGTAACAAACCAGAGGTTTTGTAAATGGGCAAGGAAAAAATCATTGGTGCGCTAATATTCATCTTCGCGCTTCTTGTGCTTATCTATTACACCTGGGGCTTGCTATTAATCCAGATATTTCCGGATCTGGCTAATATTGCTCCAGCAGGATGGGAGTGGCTCTTCGCCCCTGACTGGAAATGGCTGGTCATTCTACCTATCTGGCTTGCCGCAGTTCTTGTTATGGTGATAGCCATGTGGATTGGCTGGACCATGTTAACTACTCCTGCACCTGAGCCCCTCGAGGACTTCGATTTTGACGAAGAGTCCATTGAGCCTGAGAAGAAAGAAGAGTAATCCATCATAACCCTGAGAGAGGGTTTTCGAGCCCTCTCACCAGTTCTCTTTTTAGTTTGTATACGGTTCTCATAGTGTGAACTTTCATATCCTGAGATGTATATGTAATTGGCAGATGCAGTTTACCTGAGGAGGTAGGTGTCATTGCAAATCCTTGGAGACCCTGGGCTTCTAGCGGCATGGTCACTTTTAATCGGACTTGCATGGCTATTTGTGCGTGAAAAGGGGATTAAAGATAGACAGCTCTGCAGGGCGTGTGTTGCCATATGCACGGCACTTTTAGCAATTTGGACGGTTGGAACCACGATTTTCCTCATGACACCAGAGGGCACAATCAGATATTACATTCTTTTTGATGGACTCAACATCCTTGTTCTGCTACCTGTTTTTCTTATGGTCATGGACCTGCTATGGCAGATTGGCAAGTTGAAACGCAATGATGTCTAGTTCCCGCTAATGCCATTCTTAATCAGTTCTACACCCTTTTTGCAGAGTTCATCGGCTTTAATCTGAGTCTTTGCCTCAGCAAAACATCTCCAGAGAGGCTCAGTTCCTGATGGGCGAAGAAGCACCCAACCTTCATCGAGCACCAGTTTTATGCCATCAAGTGTGATTCTCTCTTCATCTTTGGTCTTTTCAAGCAGAATATCAAGTAGCCTATCCTTCTTTTCAGGAGGGACGTGCACCTTTGTCTTGGAACTGAAGTATTGCGGAAGTGCTGAAACAAGTTCAGAGAGTTTCTTGCCTTCCTGAGCCATCATATCAACTATCTGCGCAGATGTCATAGCTCCATCTCGAACTGCTTGGTGATTGGGATAGAATACTCCACCATTCTCTTCACCACCAAGTTCCGCATTTATCTCTTTGACTCTATGGGAAACAACCACACTCCCTACTTCTGTCCAGTCAATAATTGCACCAGTTTCCTCTACTACGTCCTCTATGAGCCTGCCACTACTGACAGGAGTGACCAGTGTTGAGTTCGGTTTCTTGCCAAGAATGAATTTTGCTATAATCGCGAATGATTGGTCACCCCAGAGAATACGACCCGTTTCATCCACAAATGTTGCGCGATCTGCATCTCCATCATGAGCGATTCCAAGATCAGCTCCAACAGACACAACTGTTTGCGAGAGGTCAGTGAGATTCTCTGGTAGTGGTTCAGGATCCCTTCCAGGAAACATGCCGTCCAATTGGGAATTGATTGAGATGACTTTGCATCCAAGTTCACGAAGAAGCAGGGGAGTCACTAAAGATCCAACGCTTGTGGCGCCATCTACGACAACTTTCAGGTTTCGCTCTTTCAGCGCGGCTTGATTCACATGTGATTTGATTGCCTCGATGTAGCGTCGAATGGCCAGCTCATCAGTTGTCACCGAACCAATTGAATCCCAAGAAGCTTTCCTGAAATTTCTTGAAACATATACTTCCTCTATCCGGTCTTCAATGGCCCGAGTCACCTCAATTCCATCGGCCCCAATGACTTTGACACCATTGAATTGGGGAGGATTATGTGATGCAGTTATCATGATGCCGCCTACGCAGCCAAGAAGCGGTGCATTGAATTGCAGCACGGGAGTTGGTGCAGGTCCAATATCAATGACTGAGCAACCAGTTGACAGGAGACCTGCTACGACGGTCTTATTGAACATCACTCCACCCATTCTTGAGTCGCTGGAAACTGCGATTGTTCCAGGACCAAGCACCGTGCCAGCCGCCCTTGCAAGGTCTAGGGCCAAATCTACGGTGAAATCTTCATTAATGACTCCACGGACACCATTGGTTCCAAAGATCTTCCCCATGCAGATGCACCTTTTTCGATTGTGCAAGGACGTCAGAACTTAAGAGTTGCTACGCGGTCATTAGCAGGAGTATAGAGATGCCAATATTCGATCGAAATAAGAACAGGGAGTATGAGAGGGCGGCTCGCCTACTGGCTGAGGGTCAGATTGAGCAGGCAATAGATGCACTCGAAGCAATTATAGAGAAAACTCCCACTCACACTAATGCATTGACTTCTCTAGGAGTTGCCCTGATACAATCGCTAGGAAAAGAGAATAAGGATGAAACAGTGATTGAGAAGGCTATTAGTTATCTAGATCAAGCTGCACAGACAAATCCAACGGATCCTGTGCCAGTCTTCAACAAAGCTGTCTGCTTGAGAGATCTTGGAAGACTGGAGGATGCACTGGCAGGGTTTGACCGCGTATTGGAAATTGAAGACCGCTTTGCATTGGCAATCCTGCACAAAGCTGAGATAAACTACGAGCTGGAAAACTGGGAAGAAGCAGTTGATTTGGCAAGGCTTGCTCTGATACGGGATCCTGGAATGGCATCATCCATGACTTGGGTTAAAGACGCGATGGAGAAGGCAGGGCTTCTTGATGAGGACGGAAATCCAATTGAGAGACCCCCAAACAAGCCTAGGATGTTCTAGTAGATTACCTAGGTAGAACCTCAATGTTTAAATTGATACTACGGCGAGTGAGGCCAGTTTTGGACGGGTGTAACTACCTCCGTCAAGACCATGTCAGGTGATTAGATGTCACAAAAATCCGAACCAATGTACAGAGGAGTACCGCTCTCAGAGCTTGTCAAGTTGAATATGGACTCGCTTATTGAACTGCTACCAACACGCAGAAGAAGGACTCTCAAGAGAGGACTACCTCCAAGGCAAAAGAAACTTCTCATGAAGCTAAGAAATGCTCGAAAGGCACAGAGAAAAGGGAAGGAGGTCGTTGTAAGAACACACTGCCGTGACATGGTTATTCTTCCTGAGATGGTGGACCTTACTATTGCTGTGCATACTGGAAAAGAGTTTCAGAGAATCAAAATTCTGCCTCAGATGATAGGACATGTGCTTGGCGAGTTTGCCATCCCAACAAGGCGTGTTTCACACGGCAATCCGGGTATTGGAGCAACTAAGAGCTCCGCTTACGTCCCATTGAAGTAGAATCGATCTTATTTGTGGAAGGGGGATGCTTACACCCCCTTTTCGCACTGTAAATGACCCTACAACTCTTTTTTTCTCTCAGTAAGACATCTTATATTCCAAAAACCGTGAGAAGGAAGAGAATGTCTGCAATAGCATGAGCGATAACTGCGCCCCATATGTTATCCGATCTTTGCATGAGGTATCCCCAACTTAGCCCAAGAGCAAAGGTGATACCCAAGAACATTGAGAAACTGATGAGATCGGTATAACCAATTATTGCCTGATGAAAGATAGCGAAGACAACTGATGTAAGCAATAGTGATTGCTTTTCGCCAAAGAGTGAGTTGTATTTCTTCAGGAATAGACCTCTGACCATCAGCTCCTCCATGAAGGCGTTACTAAATGAGAAAAGGCATAACCATGGAATCCAGCCAATCAAAACGTCTGTGCCAACGGTAAGAGCGAGTCCGCCTAAAGCTATGAATGGAATCAATCCAATAGGTGATATCAGAACGCTCAGCTTGAGACTCTTCCTTAAATCTCCACCCCTTAAGAATACAGATTGGAAATCCTTTTCCACCAACCAAGTACCGACAAGCATTGCTAGTACAATTGGTAGCACCTCTGAGAACTTGGCAATAGCCACACCTTCAACGGTATCCAATGAAAGCCCTGGAATCAGGCTATACCATCGTCCGAAGAACCAAGCCAAGAGAAGACCAAATGAAACGACTAGAAACGAAGCTGATATTCTCCAGAACCTACCGGTTGTCCCCTCCTTTTGATGAAGAAGAACCGTGGTAATTAGAAGAAGTGCAACTACGATTATCCTTGTCATGAGGGTCATATCAGAAGGAATGAATGAATTGTAACCGCCCACATTGTAGGTAAGAAAGCTGTAGCCGATGAGGAGGAGAATGACGGCTCCTTTTTTAGCAGCACTGAATTCAATTCTACTTTCAGGAGTGCTCCCTGTGCCTGAGAGACTCACGTTTTCTTCATTGTTCAATTCTATTCAAGCCTCTAATAGAGTTACAAAAGGGAGAGCTTGCGTATTCCATATAACATATTCTCTGTGCAAATTCAGGGAAAGAGGATCTTCAAGTACAAGGCTATTAGTTCACCTGTTGCAGGGGGGTTTCTTATTTTACTTCTTTACACAGCAAGAACACTCCTAATGTCCACTCTCGCACAAGCAGAGCTAGTGTGAACAATGCATGAAATGTTCTATGATGAGTACCTGCAGTTGAAAACAGAAGCCCTTTATGATATGATTAGTTCTCTAGGAGTATGAAACCGGACTATGAAGGGAATGGAATTGTCAATCTTATGAGTTCCATTATAGATGCTGCAGGGCATAAAAGCCCATATGAACCACTCAAAGGCGATGCGCTATCGAATTTGAGCGATTCCAAGAACATTGTTCTCATTATTATTGACGGATTGGGATACAAGTATTTGAAAGACAAGGGGCGAAAGACTCTACTCAATCGTAAATTGATTGACTCGATGACTTCGGTATTTCTTCCATCAACCGGTCCGGCCATCAGTACCTTCTTCACAGGCCTTGCCCCCCAGCAACATGCAGTAACAGGTTGGTATGTTCATCTTCAGGAGTTCGGATTAGTAGCAAAGTTCCTCCCTTTTACGACAACGGTGGACTGGAATGTTCTTCGAACTGACATTTCCAATATGCTAGATGTCACTCCTCTTTTCTCTAAGATACAGCGAGAGTACCATGTAGTATTGGATGAAAGCATTAGTGATTCTGTTTTTACAAGATTCATGACAGGAGGGGCTATCAGACATGGATATGCGGGGCTAGACGATTTCTTCATAAAGATGAAATCTGCTGTATTAAAACCAAAAGAAAGATCGTATACGTATGCCTACTGGGCAGAGCTAGATGCAATCGGGCACATGCTTGGAATGCAGAGTCAAGAAACAACAGAGCATTTGAACGACTTTGACAGGAAACTTGAGGGTTTCATTGAAGCTATTCAAGGCACAGATACTACATTGATTATCACTGCGGACCATGGATTCAACGATGTCAAACCTCACAACAACATATACTCTGGAAACCATCCGAAATTGACAGAGTGTCTGACATTGCCATTGTGTGGAGATTCAAGGACTGCGTTCTGTTATGTAAAACCATCCATGGTAAAGCAATTTGAGAAGTATGTGACTGAAACTCTCGGAAATGTCTGTGATATGTTCAGAAGCGAGGAGTTGGTTAATGATGCGTGGTTTGGTCTGATGAAACCAAGTTCAAAGCTCCGTGGCAGAATTGGAGATTATACTCTGATATTCAAAGATGGCTATGGAGCTCTAAACTCCTTCCCTGGAATATCACCTCCAGTGCTTCGGGGGCATCATGGCGGCATAACTGATGATGAGATGAAAGTGCCTCTAGTAGTCATTGATTGCTAGATAGGAATTTGATTCTTTGAGATATTGTTGCTCTTCAATATCTCAAATAGAACGCGATCAAGCCTTTGAGAGGTGTCTTTGTCAAGTCGTTGAGATGATTGCCTGTCAAGTAATTCTGTCACCCGCTCCCTTGCTCGGTCCATTATATTTTTGGAGCCAGCTCCAATCCACGAATCAGTAGATAATCTATCGATGATGGAAGATGGCATGTAATGTTCTGTTCGGAGATTTCTCGCTGTGTGTTTCTGTTTAAGAAAGTCCCCGCCAGGACCCACTGTTTCAATTAGGGAGATAAGATCCTTAGTTTCAGTAGAATAGTCCTCTCTGATTAGCCTGTAGGCAGCGCCGCATAACTCATTGTCAATGACAAGCTTCTCTAGGGATAGACAGTTGATGTAGGCATACGCTCCGGGACCAGAGATGATATTTACACGAGTCAGTGCTCCTAAGGCAATGCCCAGACCCGATTCGAAGCCAGCCTGAGAATCAAGGGTTTTTGAGTCACTGAGACCCAAGTAGGCATGGGTAGGTAAACCGAGTCGCTTGCCTACCTCAGCTGATGCACACGCTGCAATGATGGCTTCAATGGCAGCAAAGCGTGGTGTTGCATATCTCATATCAAAAGAAGCAGGAGCACCTCCGTAGATAATAGGAGTGCCAGGCGAAACCAATTGAGCAAGTGCAATCCCACTTATGATTTCCACATTGGTCTGAATTATCGTCCCGCGTATGGTCACTGGGCTTGTTGCACCCATGAGTGGTGCAGGGACAATTTCAATGGGGATTTTAGATTCAGCGCAATCCATCAGGTTCTGAGAAGTTGTGTCGCCCCACATCAGTGGAGATGATGGACAGCAATCAAATATTGCAGGAGGTCTTCTCTCCAGCTCTTCCTCATCCCCAACGACCACTTCCAAAAGCATCTTCATATCTTGAATGCCTTCCTTTCGAAAGGCTCCGGTGATAATGGGCTTTCTCGAATCCCGCAGGATGAGATAGAGACGATAGACATCCGTAATGATCTCAGGAACGTCTGATGGAATCAATGCCGTACTCTGAGCGTGTATGTGTTCTAGCAAATCGACAAGATGAACAATCTCAACCAAATCTCTTGCTGTCCCTTTCCGCATCTTCTCTGTTAATCTGTCTCTAAAATATGAAACACTCGAGCCAGGATTGTACAAGACATGATCCTCGCCGATAGGGAATGAAGTTTTGCCATCTGTGGAATACAAATCAAAGGAGTTTGGTGTCCTCCGAATACATTCTTCAATCAACTCCGAATGCATCTTTACGCGACTTGCATCAACCTCGCATCCAGCTTTTTTGAAGATGTCCCTTGCAACAGGATTCCTAATTTCCACTCCAACTCGGTTCAATATCTCAAGACTTGCAGAGTGAATAGCATCTATATCGCTATTCGATAGAAAGCTGATACGTGTCATTGGGAGAGTCCTCAGTGGCCGAAGTCTGGCCTACAGACTAATTGGATTAGGATTTTCTTAGTTAAGTAACTAGCGAAGATTAGTTGATATGCCGCAGTTTTGTTCTGCGTAGGTTACTATACAACCTTCATGTAGATTCTGGTCATAGCTCGGACATGATCAAAGTTTATCTGAAGCTCGCGTATCTTCTCGGGATTGGCACTATAGATTGGCTGACGCATATCAAGCAGATTAGGAATTCGTTTGCATAGCCTCTTGTCCTGCAGCCTTCGAAGAGCATCAGATACTGACCTTGGAGAGAGTGTGACTTCACCACGAATTTGTTTTGGAGTCATTGGACCCTTTGAAGCAAGTTTATCCAGCACGATGAGGGCGCTAATTGGGAGTCCTGTAAGAGCCATTATTGAACACCAGCGAGGATTCTTGATACGAATCGGCAAAAATCGTATCAAATTCTTGCCATTAATATACGGCAATCTATTAAAAGGTCTTTTGCCGTGCGCAACCGTGACTGTTTTCTTGTTGTATGCATATCATAAGAGTGAGAAAACATACCATAGAAACCCTAGGATGTGATTTCCTGAAAAAGAGATGGTCAATAGACAAGAAGGATCTAAAGATTCTTACAGCTCTAGATAGATTAGGAGGAAATGCATCGGCTCAGCAAATCAGTGACTATATACATGATAATATGCAGGAAAAGAAACAGACAGAGCCTATCCCAGCTAGAACGATTCGATACCGATTATCCACGTTGATAGAACGCGGCTTGCTCTTGCCATCCTATCTTCAAACAGATGAGCGAAGGGTTGGACTTGGTGAGGGAGTTCTACTTCTTCAAGAAGGATCAGGAATGAGCCAAATCTTGGAAAAACTGATTCAGAGTATCCCAATTTTCTATTGGTATGTACCCACCCATGGAAAGTACGATGGATATCTTGTGCATACTGTGTTTGATATTAAGAAGCCAGAGATGATATTGAAAATCACCAAGGCCATGAAGGAGAAGGGCATAATCAAGGATTTTGCATTCTTTGATATTGTGGACAACGCATCCAAGAAGATTGATTTCACCAAATTCAGGCCTAATGGTAGCTGGGTCTGCGATTGGAATGAATGGATGAGTACGATTGAAAGCAATCTAACTGAAACAAAGGTGGCACCATTTAATCTGAAGGAAGATCATTCTGTAATAGAATATGACTGGAGTGACATAATGATTCTTCGAGTACTCAAGAATGATGCTGACTCAACGATGAATAGCTTGGCGAGTATTACAGGTTTGCCAATTCAACACGTGAGAGAAAGAGTTCAGAAACTCCGAGAAAAGGGAGTAATTAAAGGATATGCAAGAGCCTATGGATTTGTGGGGGATCTTCTCTGGTTCTCATGCTTTATGAGAATTAGACAGCATGCGGATGGCATTTTAAAGTGCATCCAAGACTTGCCCTTTCCTGGTGTAGTGCTTATGGAAAATCGTCATAACTATTGTGTTAGATTTGGTTTGACGACATCTAATTTGAAGAGGTTCCTTGACGGATTTCGATTTTTTAGGCCACACCTTGAATATTACTACTTCCAGTTTCACCTGCCGGATATAGTGGAATCAAAATATGAGGCTGTATTTGACATGTTCGACAGAGATACGGACTCCTGGAAAATACCCGTGGATGATTATGCTTCACTCATTCGCAAATATAAGATAGAATAGAAGACTTCAACACATTCGTCTATTTCGCTATTCTCTGGACACAGACTTTGTTGAATCCTTCTCTTGAATCGATTATTCATGTATTAAGGAGAGCAACCTTCATCAGCAAGGTTGCGTACCCATTAATATCATTTCAAAGAGGAGCCTATGCATGCCTGTTTTTAATACACTTACAATTCTACGGGATCTTGTCTTGGTGTTTGATGCAGGAGTTGTATTCTATTCTCTTCTATTCGTGTCAACGTTGCTTGGACAATGGCTGAAAGGCCCTATTCGAAAGTGGAATGATGTTCGTCTTGCTTGGGCGGTCTTTATGTTGGGAATGGCATCCAATACATTCTCTTTCGTTATGTCAGATTTTTATTTCACAGGATTTGTTGAATCATTTCTTTGGGTCAAGACAGGATATGTTTCCATGATGATTGCCCTCATTGGGTTCTTTGTTGCAATGGAGCAGATACTTCCTTTCAAGACGCGCCACATGTTCACAATATCGGGTCTTATTGTGACAGGCATAACAGTCATAGCTCCACGAGAATGGATGACTGCCTTGGCTCTAACAGCAAGCCTCTTTGCATTTGGAATCTTGATTTTATTCTTCATCTATTATTTGCGAACAACTGCAGGAGAGGTCAGAAGTAGTATACGACTGATACTGCTTGGCTTTCTCATTGGATTTGTGGGATATCTGCTCAGAAGTGATTTTGTCTACAGTAGCCTTGGAGAAAATGTGTATCTGATGGGAGCATTCATGCTATTCGTGGGTCTCCTAGTTCTTGGAGTTGCTGTGTTTGGGTCTCCTGCTTTGGATGAATTAGATTGGACCACTCACATGCTGGAATTGTATGTAATTCATGAGAGCGGCGTTCTCCTGTTTCATCATAAATTCGTGCCAACTGTGAATATGGATGAGCATCTCGCTGCCGCAGGAATTGCAGGAATTCAATCGCTTCTGGAGGAAATTACTGACAGTGCAACAGGATTGAACAATCTCTCCATCGGAGAACTCAACATCCTCTTTGCCCATGGAGAGAGCTTCACTGGGGTATTGATTGGAAAACGGGCGTATCGCGTTCTACTAGCCAAAGTTCAAGACTTTGTAAACAAGTTTCAACTAGTCTTTGGAAGATATGTTCATGAAACTCCAAATGTACCCCTTCAATTTGAGGACGTCAAGGATCTTATCGCCGCAGTATTTGAGGCCTAGAAATCATTATTATCATTGGTTGATATGGCAATTACACATCAATTTGAGGTATGATTATTATTGGCAAAAAAGAAATCTTTCAAAGAAGACTTTGTGGATGCCAAGATGAAACGAAGCTGGATTGTTTCAATGCTGCCAAAGCTGACCTATGAACAGATTGACCTACTGTCCAGCATGATTAGTAGATGGATAAAAGAAGAAGAGGCATCAAGAAAGTAATAAGTGGACACAGAAAGAGAGGTAAGGATAGCAATGAAGCGTGCTATAATTGTGTATGAGAGTGTCTATGGGAATACAAAGAAAGTGGCAGAGGCAATCGCAGATGGCATCCGTTCTGTCCCGAATATCGAATGCAAAGTGGCAAAAACAGGAGAGATTCACACAGACGAGATTTGCGATTATGATCTACTGGTTTTTGGCGCACCCAATCACAATCAAGGTCCTGCCTTGAACATGATAAAATTCCTTGAAAGAGCTGCAATTGTACATGTGGAAGGAAAAATGGGAGGGGTATTCGATACGTATACCGGAGGCAACAAGGGAATTGCAGTTGCAAAATTAAGCGCAATTGTGAAGGAGAAGTATCCAGGAATACAGCTTGTAGAAAATGGAATTTCAGCCAAGGTCGAAGGCAGAAAAGGACCGCTTGCCAAAGATGAAGAGCAAAATGCAAAAAACTTTGGTGAGAAGGTTGCGAAGAAACTACTTGGGTAATAGGAAAGTGAGCATATAGTCCATGCAGGGTAGCCCTATAAGCAAATATTAAATAATAGAAAATAACAGCATATACTATATCTAGTCTTGTCTGGAAGATATGGACGATGATAGCACGCTGCAATATGTGTGAAGTAAATATGCCGGGAGAATTCAAAAAATGCGAGTAGATGTGCCAATCTCAGCCACCAGTGAGGTCAAAACCCCTTGTGGAAAACAAGGGTGTGTTGTCTTTTACAAAGGAGAGCATTGTTTGTTTTGTAGGCCGGCGAATGAGATACTAAAAGAATCTCTCCAGCAATTCGGCGTGCCGGACAATGTGATATGTGAAATTGATGTTGAAGAGGAAGAAGATATCGCCCGAGAGAGAGGAATTGTTGGACTTCCCACTATTGAGATTTGTGAAGAAACTATTCTGGGTATGCCGGATGAGGGAAGTATTAGGGATGCTCTTGTTCGTGCCATCATGCAGGATTGCTTCTGCGAGGGGTGTTGAGTAATTCTATAGTTCTCATTGAGAAATGGAGACCGTGCAGTCATCCCAAGTAAGAAGACTAACTCCTCTAGAAATCCAATTGGATTGTTTCCCATCTGACTCGACCAGCTTCAACAGCTTCCTTTATTCTCCTCTCTGTGAGGTTTAACTTCGCATTTCCTGTCTTGACATCAGCCAGTATGATTGTAATTGGCTCGTCTGAATTACTATCCTTAACTCTAGTATAGCCATCAAAGATTAGATAGTCAATAGGAGCTCCAATGAATCTTGCATCTGATGGATCGTATCGAAAGATATCACCCAATAACGGGACCATATGCTCTGCAATCTTACCTTTCAGAACAACTCGACTTCTATCGGTGGCATCCTTTCTGATGCCTGCCTTTTGCTCTTCCCAGGCCAATCTGAATTCTGATTCCACCTTGGCAATCCGGTGCCTTAGATTTGCCTTCATTACCAGATATACTATAATCCCAAAAGCAAGCCCTATGAATAGTCCGAAGAGTGTGTCCTCAAATGCCATGCTAGTTTACTACCCAGTGTGCAATATATGCTCAGGTAATTCGGGAGTATTCTCTTGGCAACACATGGAAAATCAGTTTTTTAACCATGTGCGTTTCTCAAGAATCTATAGACTCACCCTTGCCTTTGAAGAAGATTAAAAGAACCTACTATGTTTGATGGAATTCGAGGAGAAGAAGATAGATGAACAAGCGCAATGAAAAGGCATGGGATAAGCTGTCAGAATACTATCAAAACTCCCGCAGACTTTCGCTTGATAATTTCCACTATGGTGCCTTTGCGCCAGGGGATAAAGAACTGGGAATCCTTGGAGATGTAAAAGGTCTCGATGTGTTGGATGTCGGATGTGGTGGGGGTCAAAACTCCATTGTGCTTGCAAAGATGGGCGCAAAATCCGTCAAAGCAATTGACCAGTCCGAGATGCAATTAGGCCATGCAAGGAAACTTGCAGAAGAACAGGGAGTATCTATCACCTTTCTAAAGAGAAACATGGAAGAACTTCTGGGTCTAAATGATGCTTCATTTGATCTTGTTGTATCTTCTCATGCAATGAACTACGCTTCAGACCTCATCAGGGTATTCAATGAGTGTGCTAGAGTTCTTCGATCAAAAGGTAGAATTGTCATCTGTCTTAATCATCCATTGTACGTCGTGCTAGGACAGGCACTTGAGGATGATGACTTCTCAAAGATAGTCAATTATTTTGAAGGAATTCGTGATATTTGGGATTGGACCAATGCTGACGGAGAGATGATTGCGACCTTTGAATCGAGGTCGTGGCGGTTTGAGCATATTATCAATGGGCTTATTGAAACGGGGTTCGTTGTAGAACGAGTCGCAGAACCAAGAGGATATACAAAAGAAGAGATGGATGAGCTTCCCCTAGACGCAGTCCCGTATCAGGACATTGGTGTCATAAATGAGGCCTTCATTCGTACAAATCGAATTATACCAAGCACGATAATCGTATCAGCAATCAAAAAGGAGTAAAAACAAATGGACACGGGTAATCAATACCCGAGTCCAATGAATATAGCATGAGTATGCTTTGTGCTCTAAAGAAGACTACTTCTTTCCCTTTTTCTTTGGAGCAGCGGTTTCTTTCTTCTTACCCTTGGCTGCGGGTTTCTTCTTTGACAATTAATTTCTCCTCGTTGAAGTCCGGACATTTATTCTGTCCAGAGCACATGCGTTATACTCACCAACCGCGATCAGTGAGGGAGCTCGGATGCTGGGCTTACACTGTCCCAAGGGATGTGCCAACACCCTGTCCTCGGCCCAGCTTTATCGCTCTTGATTAAGAACGGAGTCTTCTATATTGCAGTTTGCATATTCTACCTCAGCTGATTTGAGGACCTAAATAGATTGACTAATTTAAATATAAGATAATGTGCGCTAAATTTCAGAGGGCGCTTTTCGGTTCTATATTGAAATTCCAGTTGCTTGATCTTTACATCATTCCCAAATCGAAACATTCGTTTCTCGTGGTGATTAAATACAATTAAACTGGAAGGTATTGTGTGAGAGAGCAGGACTGAGGGCATAGCTATACTCAATCATGTTAGGTCTGTGAATCGGGGGGTTCCAGTCCGTGGTTTAGTTCTATATGTATGCCTTCTTTCTGTATGGCCCTACCCTAATGAGGGCTCAAGGGTGGGTCGTCTCTCACAGCGATTCGGACTTTATTAGGAATAGCACCAATCCATGATTAAGGAAGTTTCGTACTTCATCTCATGGCGGGTGCGTGGGCTAGTTTTCCGTAATATGCCCTCATACGAGACCCCCTCTTACCGATTCCCACGAATCCGCCACCTCTTAACAGGAGAGATAATAGTAGGCTCAGCCCTGGTTACTGCAGAGAATTGGAAGAGTTATCCATCCTAGAATACGTCTACCTAGTTGCGTCAATGGCAAAGAAGATAGTTATCTCCCTGAGATACGAATGAATATCTACGTGAGTGGTATCAATGAAGAAGCATCAGCTACTTTCAGGGATATTTATCTTCATGCTAGTTTTGGTTATAGTACCTAAAGTGACACCCGGATTCCAGTATGATGCGGCTCAAGCTGGGACTGGCGATGTCATTTCCTTTTCTGAAAACATTCTGCTTTCTACAAGGGATACGCCCTATGCACATCATGTGGAACCCACTTTGGCAATCTCTGACAATGGCACAATCTTTGCTGGTTGGAAAAACTCTGAAACGCATAATGGGGGTGGGGCAAGAGTGAGCGTGGTGAAATCAGTCGATGGCGGAGTAACTTGGACAGACCCGTACAATATGGATAAGTTCAATGAATTGAATACACGACAATCAGACCCTTGGCTGGTTTGGCATGATGATACACTGTATTATGCATATCTTGAGTACACTCTTGCACCTGGCTTTACACAATTGACTGTGGCTCAAAGCAACGACTATGGTGAGTCCTGGAATCCCGTTCAGGCATCCTATAACCAGTACTTTGCTGATAAGGAGACCATGGTGATAGCTGAAGATGGAACAGTATACCTTGCATACGATGATGCGGACGTTTCAACATCTGATGGAAATGTGACACTGAGGGTCTCCCGTTCAACTGATGGAGGACTGTCGTTTGAAGAAGTCGGGACTATTGGCTTGCCAGATCCCGGCCACTTGGGACCCTATCTAACCTTCAATTCAGAAGGCGATCTGTTTGTAGCGTGGAGCTGGTTGAATGAGAATTATGAAGGCAATATCTACGTAGCCAAGAGCACCGATGGCGGCGAGACCTTTGACACTCCTCGTTTAATCAATCCTGAGGGCAATTACTCCTACTTCGAAAATGTGAACGGGTATCCAGGGAAGAGTACATTGCCAGTAATCCGATTCGATGAGTATGGGCGGATGTATCTGCTCTGGGCGGATAAATACGAACCTGACGCGCATTCCCTTGATGTCTATATGCGAATCTCACTTGACGATGGCGAGACATGGACCCAGAGATATCGTGTCAATCCCGAAACTATTGGTGACCAATGGCAACCTGATATGGATATCGATTCAGAAGGCAGAATACACATTGTATACTACAGTGAAGTGTTTGAAGAGTATCGTCCATTCTATGTTATAGTCAATATGACCGGGGATGAAGGTGACTTTCCAGTATTTGGAGATCCGATTCCTATTGCTAGTGAAACCACATCAAGCGATTTCACACGTCCAGGAGACTACTTCACAATTAGGCTTGATTCAGCGGATATTCCCCATGTCGTATGGTCAGATGGCCGGAACGATGAGATGGACATTTACTATGCTCATGGACTACTCACATCCAATCAACCAACGTTTCCACTTTTTGATGCGATACTGTTAGCTATAGGCACCATTGTGGTAGTCATTGCCGTAGTTGTGTTGGTGTATTTTGCTTGGAAGAGGAGGCGTTAGCTTACTAGGCGTGAGATAACGACATTTTGACCATTTCTGAAGAACCGCGAAGTCCCAAAGATACCATCAGAAGGCCGAGGCTACAAGAGGCCTTATGTAGGGAGAGTGCAATCAGAAAGAAGAGGTGTCATATTGTCAGATCGGGTGTTTGAGATACTTAACGAATTAAGCGCCACACCAGGACCTGTTGGCAGGGAAGAACTGGTCCAAGAATATGTGCGAGAGCATCTCAAGGAATACTGCAATGAAATCAAAACAGACAAGATTGGCAATCTGATTGCTACAATTGAAGGCTCCTCAAGACACTATGCCTTGGTTGCGCATGCCGATGAGGTTGGGTTTTTTGTAAGCAACATAGATGAAGCAGGTTTTCTCAAGGCAAAGTGGAGCACTCAGTCACATATGCCGGACCTTAGACTGCTTCCCGGACAGTGGGTATTGCTAATGACTGAGGAAGGGTTGATTCCTGGTTGCTTCTGCGTAAAAACCGCACATATTGCAGGACCGAAGGGAAAGGCGACGATACCAAAATGGGAGGAAGTCTTCATTGATATCGGCGTTGAGTCTGCAGAGGAAGTTGAGAGTGTTGGGATCCACATTGGTACTCCGGTGATTTTCGCTTCGCCCGTTGAACGTGTTGGAAAACACCTAATGGGAAAATCATTTGACAATCGGGTCGGCCTCTCTGAAATGATTGTCCTTGCTGAACGACTCTCTAAAACTCCAAAGGCTCAAAGACCCACAGTGACTATGGTTTCAACAGTTATGGAGGAGATTGGAGCTAAAGGTGCTTCAGCCATTGCCAGGGATCTCGATGTCGATGGAGTGATAATCCTTGACATTGGTCTTGCGGATGACTACCCGGGCACTCAGGGAGAAGCCTCAGTTGGACTTGGCAAGGGCCCTGTCATTGTAGTGAAAGATAGCCAGATCGTCTATTCACACCAGCTGAACAAAAGAATAATCAAAATTGCAGAAGATAGAGCCATAGCCATTCAGAGAGCTGTCTATCACAATTACGCTACTGATGGGTATGCTATAGTATCCCGGGGACAGCAGGTTGCAGTAGTCGGAGTTCCATGTAGATACTCACATAGCAGTTTTGAGTCAATCGACCCGCTTGATGTTGAGAATACCCTGGAGTTAATCTATCATTTTCTGATATCTGAGGTTTAATTATCAGGATTCTCCCTCATTGTTCAGGCGAAGGAGCAACTCGAACCGTCATGCTCTCTCTGGAAATTATCCGGACCTTGGTTCCTGGACTTAATACACCAGCCTCATAACGAGCGTCCCATATCTCCTGGCCAACTTTGATCTTTCCAGACCGTGCAGTTACAGATTCCATGACTGTGCCTGTGATTCCCTTCATCTCGTATAGACCATACGACTCGTCAGAAAGGCTAGGATAGACCCAGTAGTATTTAATGGCCACAAAGACTGCAGCGCCTAGAATACCAATAATGATACTTGGCAAGAATAGTTCCGGAATGAAGTAATACACTAAAACAATTGCAATTGGAACTAGCACTAGTTCATCTACAGTTATTGCTATGAATTTCACTTTTGGAGAGACCACGATAACAACACATCCAATTCCAGTCTGTGCGTAATAATGATTGAAGGAACAAAAGGTTTGTTACATGTGCCACACCAGACTGTTAATTAGATGGCTCTGCAGGCAGCCTGTCGCAGTGTGACAAGACTTTGAGAACTGAAATCATCCAGATTATGGCAGGAGCTGCTGTGTTATCAGCTGTTACTTACGTTCCAATTCTGGCGAGGGAAGGCCTTGGAGCAGATGAACTCTATGTCACACTCATTGTCGCAGTATATGCAACAGCATCTTTTCTCTCCAGCTATATTTTTGGACGAGCAGGAGACATCTATGGGCGCAGAATTGTTCTTCGATTGGGAATCCTTCTCTCAACCATCAGTTTTGGCCTTTTAGTGTT
>JBHLQM010000021.1:0-47081 GCA_048884785.1 Candidatus Thorarchaeota archaeon
CTTCGCTAACCCTCCTCCAAGCCCTAGTACGCTTTAGATACAACGGTGGATGACCTCGCGTCATTGTTCCTCGAATTCCTTCCTCGAAACCCACATCTTACGTCGTTGCATATACTTTTCTTATTCATTCCAAGGCGGGCTCTGAAGATAGATTATTGAAGGGATTGATAGTGAAAGAGTATTCAACGGTTGTAAAATGTCTTCGAGCAAAGATGGAGAGGTGGACTGAATCAGGTCCTGCAACAGGTGCAGCTTTCTCTGTAGTTGCAACAGATGGCCCAATATTCTCAGAAGGTTATGGCTACAGAAACCTTGCTAAGTCTGCAAAGGTCGATAGGGAAACCATCTTTCAAATTGGGTCCACCACAAAAATATTCACGGGACTTGCATTCATGCTTGCTGTTCAGGACGACCTAGTGGCTCTAGATGATAGGCTTGTGGATCATTGGCCTGAGTTCACAATACATAGTCGATATGGGGAGGCTGAATTTCGTAAGATTACATTCAGGCATCTTCTATCACACCGCTCAGGACTCCCTCGAGATCCGAGAGTAGGAGGTATCTTTGGTTGTCATAAGAAGTACACATTCGAAGAAATGGTAGAGAGCCTTAAGGACTGTTGGATGGTTGCTCCAGTTAACGATAGGTACTATTATTCCAATGTCGGTATGGATACAGTGGCTTACGCACTACAGAAGATAACTGGAATGAAATATCCAGAATGGGTCAAACAGAAGCTGGGTAGACCTTTAGCGATGTCAACTCTTAGATATGGAGGTGCTGAGGCACTCCAAGAAGACAATGTTGCCATTGGAAGTGAAGACGGAGTTCATGAAATCACATTTGCTTCATCAGAAGATTATGGTTGTGGTGACGTCTGGATTGGGAATATTGACCTTGCAAAGGCATTGAACCTACTTTTGAACGAAGGTTCCTATGAAGGAGAGGAAATACTTGAGAAACAGCTATTTCGTGAGATCACTAGGCCTCACTTTGCGAGAGAAAAAGGACACCAGTATGGTCTTGGTGTAGATATAATGAATGGGTTTACTCCTATGATTCTAAGTCATGGGGGAGGGTCACTTGGTTATGCATGCAGCCTTTACTGGATTCCAAAGTATGGCTTCGGAGTCTGTGTCCAAACAAACTGGGAATCGCTTGGTGGCAAGAAGAATCCCCATACTCTGGCTACAGATGCCCGTGAGGATTTACTAGGAGTGCATGGTGCCTCATTGGCTAGGCCGATTCCTGATGGATTTCTTGCTGAAGATGTTGTGAGGCCAGCTGTTACAGATCCTTCTAATCTTGTTGGTTTCTATGCAGGTCTCTGGAATGCATCTGTCATAGTTTCATTTCGGGAAGGTAGATTGTATTGGCATGATAGATGGGAGATGACAGCAAAGGGGAACGGATACATTCTCCCATCAGGAAATGCAGTTCGATTCAATTTCAAATCAAAGAAATCGAGGACCCCCTATTATCTTACTTACGTGAATCCGCGTTATCCAGTAGCCATGTTGAATATGTACCGCGTGAAACCTGTTGAACCTCCTTCCCAGCTACAGTTTATCGATGAGAGTACCTCAGAGCAATTGACTGGAATCTACAAGGCAATATATTATGGAGGCGAGTTTACTTTCAACTTAGCTCTTGTCAAAGAAGGACAGCTCTTCATCCAAACAGACTACGGACTAAGACCCGTCTACCCTCATGAGTCTAAAGAAGGACTCTTCTTTTTAGGGTACGGGGAAACGGTGCTCTTTGAAGGTGATGAGTTGAGTGTGGGGAATGTACGAGGTGTGAAGTGGCTGAATCCAGTCGAAGAGTTGGATGACCTTGCAAAGAATAACACAAATCATAGACTCTTGGTCAAGTGGCGACTTGACCAGGTTGCTTCACACTTGAAGACTCTAGGAAGAACTAATGAAGCAAAGGAGGTCCTCAAAATCAAGAAGGAGCTCTATCCGCCAAAGAAGAAGAGATAACCTAATGCTTTTGAGATGATTTGGTCAGGATTGGCAAAAGGGAGAGAAAGAAGGGAGCCTTGCTGGCTCGCCTTCGTTTACTAGTACGCTTTAGATGCAGCGGTGGATGACCTCGGGGCCTTGCTCTTCAAACTCCTTGCGTGAGACCCACAAACTCGATTTCGAGCAATTTGACATAGATTATCAATCAGCTGAAGTGGATTCTTGTTCAATTCGCATGAAAAGAATCCCTGTAAGAAAGGCAATTGCTCCAAACGGAAAAATGACGAAGGGGAGGTGAGCAAAAATCCAAGGATCAATATCATAAAATGGGTTATGAAGCTGCAAGAGTAAAGCCAAGAATATGACAAACGCACCACCCATCGCTAGGTGCTTGCCGGTCATTTAGAAACCTCCGATTCCTCTAATATCATCGTTTTCACATAATCATACTGGTGCAAACAATATAGCTCCCATTTTTCGTATCCAAGGTAGGACCACCATTCTTTGGATATCAATACGCACTCAATCCAGCGAAAGAAAAGAAATAGGATTGAATCAAGATGTGTTCTCATAAGAAGAGATGATTGAAATGCCTCAAAGGGAGAGATAGAAGGAGAACTCTGCTAGTCCTCCTTCGTTTGCTAGTACGCTTAGATACAGCGGTGGATGACTTCGGGGCCTTGCTCTTCAAACTCCTCGCGTGAGACCCGAGGTAAATCGACAACTATTTGTTTGATATGGGTTCCTCTCAAGAATAAGGGGATTAGAAATGGGAGTTAGATTACTATCTAAATGGGTGGTATGGTCTGGGACTAAACAAAATGAAAGCCTGAATTTCTCAGCTGAATCTGACACACAATATGCAGTTCATATTCTTGGCTTTGCTCAGAGAGCATTCTCTGGTAATTATACAATTCTTGTGAATGATAAGAAGATAACCACTTCAAAGGTGTCCGGTAATTTTGTAGATACAATCAGCATAGGACATCTTGAAGCTGGAAAGGGGTATAAGCTAACAACAGAATTAGAATCTAAGAAAGGTGAATGGCAAGTCACACTTTATCTTACAGACAGATTCCCTAACGGAAATGTGCCTAGCAGGGCATCTAAAGAAAGAGATCCTCTTCGTCTAATTAGTCTAGTTGCTCAATTGAAGAGAGATCGAAGACTTCACGAAGCAAAATATCTTCTTCAAATAATGAGGAAGAAAGCACCTACTAACAATATGATAGCGCAAGCTTTAGATGAATTGAAGGATGTTGACATATCATTTCAAGAACATTCACCAGAACCAGAGTATGAGGGGATATTTGACCCGAGATTGCTAATCGCAGCAGGAGATAATTTCCATCGGGAAGGAAACTACTCTGCGGCAGAATTTGCATATAAACAAGCATTGGAGAGAGATCCTTCTAATGCAACAGTCTGGGTTAATCTAGGTGTAGCACTTGCTAGACAAGGACGCCCAAAAGAAGCGGAAAATGCATACCGTACAGCAACTGAACTGGATTCTAAGTATCTTCTTGCGTTCAATAATCTTGGTGCAATCCTAATAGAGCAAGAGAGATTTGAAGAAGCTATTATTCCAATAGAACATGCAATTTCTCTCGATAAGAATAATCATATTTTATGGCATAGTCTAGGAATGGCATTCTTCCATCTCAAAAGACACTCTGATGCAAAGGAGGCGTTTGAGAAAGCTTTGATAATCGATCCAAGAAGTGTTCCAACTTTGATTTCACTTAGTCTGGTCTTCAGAGAGTTAAAGGAATTCAAAAGAGAAAATGAAGTGTTGCAACAAGCAGTTGCATTAGATCCAACACTGATTCAGAAACTCAAACTTGGTGCATTGGAATTGGATGATAAGTTGGTAGAACTTAAGGAGATGTTTGCAAAGAGTCAAGAATTGATATCTCTGAAGGAATTCGATAAGGCATTTGATATTCTAGTTAAAGCAACCAAGAAATTCCCTGAATCTGGCGACATACTTGGAAATATAAAGAATATACTTCCACAGACTAGGCTGAAAGAGTTCACATACAATTGTCCTACTTGCAATTTCACTAGCAAAGTTCAGCTTCAGCCATCACTTGGTCCAGATGTTGCAATTCTTCAAATTGGAATACATGCCAAGATGTTTGCAGAAGTTCCAGATAGTATTAAACAGGTTACATGTGGTGCATGTAAAACTCCTGGAGGAGTTACAATTTCACTATGTTTGGATTGCTTTGATGGGTTTAAGGGAGTGCTTCATGAACAAACAAGTCGAAAAAATTACTCCTACAACTGTGATAAATGCAATAAACCACTGACAACTAGGGCTGAGAAATCTGAAACACAATTGAAGCAATTTGAAGAATTGAGAAGAAGAGCTGAGGTAGTCAGCATTGCTATTCAGCGGGTTGATTCTATATTTCCTAAATTCCAATATGAGAGAGTGCCAATATCAAATCAATCCTATTCATTGTTGAAAGAAAAGAAATGATTTAGAAAAGGGAGAGAAATGAAGGAGGGGAACGCTCCCACTCCTTCAGATACTAGTACGCTTAGATACAGCGGTGGATGACTTCGGGGCCTTGCTCTTCAAACTCCTTGCGTGAGACCCACATCTTCTGGAACGTCTTTAGCGAAGCAAGAATGCTTCCGCCAATCCAGACAGAGTATTGTCTCTCTGGAGGAGCGATGATTCGGACCTCGATGTTCTCTGGGACTAGCTCGGTGATCTCCTTGTGGAGCCTCTCCTTGAGTCCTGGGAACATGGTTGAACCGCCTGACAGGACAACGTTAGCGTATAGGTCACGTCGTAGGTCAACGTCACAAGCCTTGATGGACTCGACAATGTGCTCATCGAGTGGCATTGTGTCTAGGCCAATTGCACTTGGGTTGAAGAACAGCTCAGGTGCTTGGAAGCGCTCTGCACCGACTGTGATCACCTCACCGTCTGGCAGCATGTAAGGCTTGTCAACACCAGCCTTGTCTGCAACGGTCCTCTCCCTCTCGGGGTCAAGGGCTACGTAGCAGAGTTTCTCCTTGATGTCACGGACAATCTCCTTCTCTGCGCCGCTCACGAATGAGTAGCCTCTCTGTCTGAGAAGTCTGCGCAGATACTCGGTGATGTCACGTCCTGCAAGGTCAATTCTTCGAATGGCATGGTTGATTGAGAAGCCCTCGTACACAGGGACAATGTGGGTGACACCATCGCCAGAGTCAATAACTAGACCGGTCGTCCTACCTGATGCGTACAGTGATAGCACAGCCTGAGTCGCAACATATACAGCGGGAACGCCGAAGTTGTCGAACATCACGGATGCCATGCGTTCTCTGTTCTCTCTCGGGTTGAAGGGTGCTTCAGTGAGCAACACTGGGTTCTCACTTGGGTCGATCTTCAAGTCGTTATAGAATGTGTAGCTCCATATCTTCTCGATTGCGTCCCAGTCCTCTACAACACCGTGTGTGATTGGATACACCAAGCGTAGTACACCACGGAGGTTGATGGCCTCTTCTCCGATGTAGTAATCGCGAGTATAGTGGTCAACGTCTGTCATGATACTCTCATATCGGGGATAACCGATGAGAGTGGGCCAGACGCTTCGGGGCTGATCTTCGCCGGCATATCCGTTCTTGCTAAGGCCAGTGCCATTGTCGATGACAACTGGCTTTGTTCCAAGAAACTCGTCTTCAGCCATTTTGATTCGGTCCTCTTTCAATGAATTATACAGAGAGTCTCGCGAGAAATGAATCTTCCAAAACTCTATGCTGACAATAAGTCCTGTTATTTGCTATTTAAGCGTTTATCGGATTTCGTCAATTAAATCAAACGAATATATTATATATGTATATCATGTGGTTTAATTATGCAATAGGCTGTATGTGCCGAAAACAGGGTTTTGAACCCATTTTCGTTATTTCTGGAAGATTTTTCTATATCGGACAGTGGTGAATTTCGGACAAAAAAAGGGACAAGAAAGGATATCTACAAAGCATATATATATCATATATATATTAAATGAAGTGAGTACTATGTTATACGAATCGGCTGATGATATTGTCAAGAGAGAGATTGAGAGTGTGCGAGCCAGACGGATCATCTTGGACCAGCTTGAAGGAGGACCAAAGACAGGTACAGAACTCAGAGAGAGTATCAGGAAAGATATGGCTCTAACGCTCATAGATCAGAAGGGAAAGAAGACGGCCAAGGAGAAGAAGGTAGTAGTCACCGATCCCAAGCTCTATCATAACACGTCGCATCTGGAATCACTTGGAATTATCAACAGCAGAAGAGAATCAAGGGAGAGAGTCTTCGAGCTCAGTCTGAGGGCGTATCATCCTGTAAGGCGCGCGCTTAAGGAAGTGGGTCTCATGGAAGTGAATAGACCAGTTGCATATGTCGCCTCCGTCAGACAACCAGACGACCAGAGACCGTTTGCAATCTGGCTACGTCGGGGAAAGCAGTTCAAGCCAAAGAAGCTTTTACTCTTCACTGAGAGCCGTGTCTGGAAACGTCAGACCCTGAGAAGTCTCGATCGATTCATGACTGGCGAGTCCCGAGGGATGATGGACACAGAAACTGAATGGTATGACATTCCCGTAGAAATAACAAGTGATTCGGAGGACCTCCAACGTGGGAACCTTGAGGCGGTCTACAGTTTCATTCGGAATGAGGTTGTCAAAGTAATACCCACACACGAATTAGTTGTGGATTTATCAATGGGAACTCCACTCACAATTCTCGCACTTGTTCGGTTGGCTGAAGAGTACTCTCTACGAGCCATTCACGTTGAGAGCTATGAGGATGAGAAGGGCAGGATCATCCAGTACTATCCACGAGGGAGTAGTAGTGAATCTTGGTGAGTCAGGGCTACCTTGGCAGCGGATAGACGTCATGGGAAATTTACATAGAATCAGAACTGCCATTTCAGAAGACCTTGCATTGGTTCCGTCTATTAACACAAGGACAATAAGAAAGTTGAAGCGCTGGTTGGATGACTTGGATTATATCATGGATTGCGTAAAGTCAGCGGAGAACGATGTTTCTCCTAAACTTAGGCGTCTTCTGGGTTTGGACCTGAATGGCAATGGGCATCTTACAGTGCTACTCTTTCAACCCAGCACAAAGAACCTCTTTCTTGAGATTCACACTCACTACTGCCAGAGGAAGAACTCCCATGTTGACTGTGGTGCATTAGATGATCTTGCATCTCTAAGTGAGATGAGTAAAATGCTGGCATTAATTGGCGATGCGGTGATCGATATGGCTATCCTTCATCACATTTGGACTCCAAAAATTGTGGGCGTGGGCACACTAACACAGGACAGGGCGGACCTTGTGAGTAATGAGCACCTCGCAACTATATGCGACCAATGGGGACTCTATGATGCACGAATTCATTTTGACCCTCGAACTTCAACGAAGGCTGAGATAGAACATGACAAGGGAACCCTAGTTGAAGCGCTCTATGGAGCTATCTATATTGAAAAGGGTTTCAAGAAAGTACGCGAGCTGGTTGTACATCTTTTGAAGAGCAAGTGATCAATACTCAGCAAAATCGTATTCATCCTCTCTATATGATTTGGGCTCTCTAGAGGGAAACAATTTCTCAAACTTTTTCCTAACAACGTCCCCGTTCTTTATGTCCGAATAGACTCTCACAGACGGAATTGTTCTGCTCTGTTGTCGTAGTGCTTTGCTTAAGGGGCCACCTTCTTCGGTTTCATCAAGCCTGACGAGATCAAAACCAGAATCACCTCCTATGAGTATAGGGATGTTTTTGACAAAGTCTTCACCTAATGGCGGCAGTACGACATCTATAATCACATTGCCGGGTGTTTCCAACACTTCAAGTTCAGATTCAAGAAGGGCTTCAATGTCTTCAGTCATGTTCCGAAATCGAAGCTGGTCCTCTTGATTAAATGACGCGATTGGTTTTGAAACGATGACCTTGAACAGCCTACGGTATCTTATTCTGGCAGCATACTCTCTGACAAAGGGTATCTCAGATTCGCCAAGCCACCGATAAAGATCAGCATCTGTCATTCGTGTGAACAGGCCAATGCATTCACTCTTTGACAGATCTTCCTCTTTCATTCTGAAATACGAGGCCTTTGAAGTGAGAGCTTCGGCAACTCTAACTGCGTGATGAAGGTAGAGGTCAGCGAACATCCAAGACCTACTAAGAATCAGTGCTTCCAGAGAATGAATTGCCTTAATCATGAATGCGCGATGATATTGTCCCTTGTCATCACGAACGACTCTATTTGTCAGAAGAACACGCTCTGCTGGAAAAATACCCAACTCCACACCACTAAAATGGGCATCTCGAATCAGGTAGTCAGTCTTATCAATATCAAGTGGACTATCAACAAAATCCGATAGCAACTTCATCACAGGGTCAGATGATCTTCGTTTCAGTACATCAACGACGGAAGCAGGATCAATCCCATTCTCTTTCAATGTGTCAGCAAGCTTGCTGTGGAGAATCAAGAACATACCCAAATCAGTATGAGTAAGGCCTGCCCAACTCTCCAACGCAAACTCAATGGTATGCGATGTGGGAGGATGTCCGACATCATGTAAGAGGGCCACGGCTCTAAACAACTTCTGATACTCCGCATCCAGTAACTGGGATAGGGGAATAAAATGGGGACGATTCATGTCATCGCAGTAGTTGACCACTCGAATGCATTTCTGGGCAAGAAAATTGGTACCAATACAGTGTTCAAACCGAGTATGTGTTGCTCCTGGATAGACAATATGAGCTGGGCCAAGCTGCTTGACATATCTCAGTCGAAGCATCTCCCAACCTGAGATGATATCAAGCTCCCAAGGTTCCAGCAGGATGGCCCCGTGAACAGGATCCTGTATTGCCTTTTGCCGTGTATGACGTTCTCCAAGCGCCAAAATCCGATTGTGCTCGTCCAACATTCCAGAGATTTCAGACCAGTTATTGGCCTTTGCTTCACGGGATTCTCGTATGATATCTTCTCGTAGCCCTGTCAGTCGAATGAGGTTCACAATCTCAATATCAAGTTCCGGATGCATGTAATGCCCACCAAGCACAAGAAAGAGTATCTCCTATTAAAAGTGTGATAAGAGGACTAGAATCTCATCGTGTCATCTTTGTGTGTTGGCGAGCCTTAGTATATTCTAGAAGATTGTCGGTCTGCATGTTTTTGCAGTACTCATCAGGACTGCAATAGCCCCACTTCTTCATATTTCCACATCGAGGTGTTGCCCGAGCCTTATAGAAGGGAGGGGACAGGAGATTGGCCTTCTTTAGATAATTGGCGACGGTCTTGATGCTCTTGCTTCGCAATGCATTCCTAATGCAAGGAGGGGCTCGCTGAACGCTTCTCCATTTTATCAAATCAAATAGCTGATACCATAGCCGACAATTCTTGGAGAGATATAGATCATCGCAGTTTCCGCATAGTTTCCCATAGATAGATACAGAGCAAAACTCATCGCGAGTCATGAGTGTAAGACCGGGCTCACGCAAGAGATGAAACTTGACCTCTGCAAACCAGTCTGGAGTGAAAGAACGAAATTCCTCAATGAAAGAATTGAGCTCTCGAAGCAATTCCTTAACATCACAGTTCCAGTATTCCTGACTGATATAGGGGGTATCTGGTTCGGAAGACATCAGGCAATCACAGAATAGTCTACAATCCACCTCTTAAGCCCATCAGTTGATGCGATACAGGATAGATTCAAAGAGGGGATACTAACCGATAAATCTTAAATTTCACTTACACAGGTTCAGCTTATACTCTGATGCTGCTTACACGAGGCCAAATATGCAATGCCTTCATTGAAACTAACTGCAAGTGCACCTCAGAAAGAGGTAATTACTCATTTGGAAGTCCTGGATGTCACGGGTGATGGCAAGGACAATATTGTAGTTGGTTCAATAAGCGGAAGTATACGAGTGTTTGACTATTTGGATGACAATGGTAAATTGAAGGAGCTTGCACATCTTTCTGACTTGATTCCCATATCAACCCTAGGAGTAGGTGATGTCACAGGGAACGGGACTCCTGATTTTGTTGTAGGAGGGCTCGATAATACACTAAAGGTTGTCAGTTTTGTGAAGAATAAGCTAGAGCTGAAGGGTGATACGCCTCTAGGAAATCTGCCGACAGCAATAGTTGTGGCAAATGTTATGGATGATAAGAAAGCAGAGGTCATTGTGGCAACTAACGACAAAGCATTGCGATGCTACGGCTGGTTTGGAAGTTTCCTTGACAAACTCGCCCACAAGGTTGTTGAGAGACCTGTGTTCTCGATGATGCCCTTGTATATGGAGGGAACCCCATACTCTCGTTTCGTCTTTGGCGATGATTCAGAAACCCTCTATCTGTACCAATATGCAGATGATAGATTGCATGAAATCGCAGATGCAAAAGTGAATGGAGAAGTCAATCTTGTTGCAGCAGGGCGTGTAACAGGAAATCGCCTAGATGAAGTTGTAACGGCGAGCAATGGAAGACACATCACTCTCTTCAATGTAGGTTCAAAACCAATTGAAACGCTCGCCAAGATTCGAGCACCAAATGATGTGACTTCTGTCAGAATGGGAAATATTCTGAAGAACAGCAAGTCTAGTGGTCAAATTCTTGTTAGCTTAGCAAACTCGAAACTATCAATACTTGCGCTTGAAGGAAAAGAGCTATTTGAAGAAGCGTCCCTGAAAAACACAGGCAAGAGTGCCGAGTCAATAGTTGCCTTTGGTGACATCGATGCAGATGGCAATGTTGAGATTGTTCAAGCAGTAGGAAATATGCTTCATTTTGTTACCATTGAGCAATAAAAGCGGCTGCATAGATCCATCTATTTCATCGGTGGCATGTAGAGTTCAATTGCCTGGAGAACCTTTATTGTCTTGATAGGAGTTTTTCCCTGAATCTTCGGCACAATACTATTCTCAGCCCATTTCCTGACGAACTCTCTAGCATCCTCAATGTCAGTGCCTTGTGCATTTCGGTCCAGCCTTATGAAGAGATGATAGGGTTCTCTGTTTGAGAGTTCTCTCTTTACCATTGCCCAGAATGCCCTTGAACCCTCAGGAACATCAATACTACCAACAATCTCCGACCACTGCCGCCCCTCCATCCTTTTCGAAACTATAGCAAGATCCTTTAACTCTGGAACCTCTCGCAAAGCTTGCAGGACCTTCTCTCCTGTTGCCATCACGTCAGATACTTCTTTGAATTCTGCCACAAGATAATGATCGGCTCTAAAAATGGCCATGTTTTGAAACTCCATGAATTGAATGATGGCGGCCTGTTCTCTTCGACTCTTAAGTATAATGGTGAACGGTATCTAACTACTCACTAGTTTGAGCGACAATTTGGTTTCTGTAGTGAGCTACTCTGTAGACTGCAGTTGCAATACCAACAATAGTAACAACAATGAGACCAATTATTAGTAAGGATATGACAGAGAAGAGAAATAGAATGAACAACCGCTCTGATCGTGCACCCAGTCCGATATCAAGGTCCTGAACTCCGAGAGGTTCTGCTCTTGCACGAGAATAGCTAGTAAGCAGCCAGCTTGTGATACATGCAAAAGCCCACAGTTCGATATTTAGACCGAGTACCTCAATGGACGGGAAGGCTAGTGGAATTGCCAGAAGTATTATACCTTCTGATAGCTTGTCAACTATTGAGTCAGTGAATGCACCTTTCTTTGATGCCTTATTCGTTGCCCTTGCTACTGCGCCGTCAACTCCGTCCAAAAAACCAACAGTGAACACAAGAACTCCAAAGATCATTTGATTTTGAGTGAATACCAGTATCAGAAATCCGAAGAAAGCAAAAAGAAGAGAAGTGTACGTTATTGTGTTTGGATGAACATCCCGTTTAATGAAGGGTCCTGCAGCCATGAGAACTGGCTTGCGGAACACTCTGCGAAGTCTAAATTTGCTTGGACTCATTAACAATTACTCCGTAAACACTCGGTTGTTGCATACCACGGCTCTTGACAGACTTGTTCTTTCACGTATGGTTGTAGAGTCAAAAAGGACTGCGTCTGCAATTGTACATCTCTCTCCTATGTAATTATTTCTGCCTAGACTCACATGAGGACCAATTGAAGAATTAGCTCCTATGGTAGATTGATGTGCGACGAAAACAGGACCATTTATGGTGACTCCCACACCCATCTTAACATTCGCGTTCAGTTCTAGTGAGTCACCAAACTCAAGAGTGTCATTTAATGGCATATAGAAACCCGGAAATTGAGGGTGTTCTCTCTCAAGAAACACGCGATTTGCATCTAAAAGCGCTGATACCGTATCAATATCAAACCACGTTCCGGATATCTTCGCAGTCCCTATTTCAATTCCTCTGAGCTGCATCTCTTTGAGCACCTGAACGATGCTCGTCACTCCTTCCTTCCTGCACTCTCGGCATAGTTTCAGGAAAGATGCTTCAGCAACCAAAACCATTGCAGAAGTGCCGCTGATTGACGACTCGTCAATATCATGTCCAATACCTGTCAAGCGGCCTTCTGAGTCTACTGAAACGGGCGTACCAGCCTCAAAAGAAGTGTCGATTCCAAGCGTTACGATTGATTCCGGCTGCTCATGGTGTACATTGATAACATTGCGCAAAACTGACGATTCTGCAAACATATCTACGGGACAAATAAGAACACGTTGGTCGATGCCTGATGTTGACATGACCAATGTTTCTAGCGCACCAATCTCATAGCTTGGCACTTCTACCAAGGTTAGATGTGTTGTTTGGAATCTTTTTTCAACAAAACTTGAAATTTTCTCATGTTTGTATCCAACGCCAAGAATGATTTCGTCTATGTTGTTTTGGCGTAAAATGTCCACTAGATGCTCAAGCAGAGTTGCTCCGGCACATTCCAGCAGTGCCTTTGGAATCATTTGAGTGATTGGGCCCATTCTATCTCCACGGCCAGCTGCGAGAATAACTCCGAGGATGAGAAAACCTCCTAGTATATAGGCAAAATAGAAGGTTCTTATGTATGTTTACCAAGTAGGAAATAAGTGAAGAAATGGTGAGCCCACGAATACTCAGACTTGATACTTCTGAGGACTACCAGAAGGCGATTGACGAAGCGGCCCTAGTCCTAGGTCAGGGAGGTTTAGTCGCATATCCAACAGACACTAGTTATGGTTTGGCTTGTGATCCTCGCCTGCCTGACGCGTTGGATCGACTATTTGATGTTAAGAAGCGTAGCAAAGAGATAGGTGTCCCTCTACTGTTTTCAGATATATCGCAGTGTGAAGGATATCATGAGTTCGGTGGTCTTGAGAAGATTATAACTCGACTATTCTGGCCGGGCTTCCTGACTCTTATCGTAAAACCAAAAGACTCAGTTCCAGATTATCTGACTGGAGGACGAGCTTCAATAGCTATTCGAGTGCCAAACCATGATTTACCTCGTGGGATTGCCAAAAAAATTGGAGGGCCAATTGTAGGAACTAGTGCGAATCTCACAGGTGGAGCAAGTCCCTTTGAACTCTCAACTGCATTAGAGCAATTGGGAGATGGCGTGGATTTGTATATTGACGGGGGACCATCCAATGCTAGCAACAACTCAACAATAATTGGTGTTGAAGAAGAGATGGAAGGAACCTCTAGCATCAAGGTCTATCGTGAAGGAGCGCTTTCAATTGAGAAACTTACAGAAAGTCTACGAGTGGATACTGAGGCAGTTCGATTTTGGACAAGTAGAGTAATTTATGCTGAAATGTGAGGTCGGTTTTCTGCAAGAATTTAATATCCTCGTGGGTTGTCCCCGTGAGAGAGAACAGGCAGCGAAATCTGAAGTTCGCTATTTCATTGGAGATCTCATTGGAGATGATGAACTGAGAGTCCATAGCACAAGTGTGATTGGACTTATCACTTGCATGACGGCTTTGAACCCATTCGATGTAATCAAGAAGCTCAAAGAATTCGCGGATGAAAACCCCTACCAATTCAGGTATGCAATAAAATTCACTCCTCTGGAGCTTTGTGTTAAATCGAATATTGAAAGTATCGTTAAGGCGACAGAAACGCTAATTTCAAAGATTGAAGAAGATGAAACATTTAGAGTCACAGTTCGTCGAAGACACACAAACCTAGAAAATATGGAAGTCGTGGAGGCAGTTGCGGGGGTCATTTCACGCAAAGTGAATCTCGAAAATCCCGACAAGACCGTCTGGGTTGAAATTGTTGGCGAGCTAACAGGTATTTCAGTATTGAATCCTGAAGTGGATATTCTATCAATCATGACACTGCGAGATGACATCTATTGATATCAAGTATCTAATGCTACCATAGACACTCGGCTTGCCACACATCGCGACAAGGCATTCTGCAGGTCCCTTGTATCTCCAGAAGTTACGAAAGAATTCAGCTCTCTCGGCTCAATCTCAAAATACTTCATTATCATCTCAAGCCGATCTCGGTCAGCGGGAAATGGATCCTCCAATTCGGCACCAATCTCTCGGACCAACGCCTCAAGACAACTCAAGACATTTTCTTCTCGCTCTGCAATAATAACAGCACCAATATCTGTGAGATTATTGGACACCCCTATGGATTCCAGTGCGCGGCCAATCTGACGTTGGCCTGATGCATATACTGCAATCTCAACATCTAAGGACCTGGATTTTGCATAATCTCCCCGCCATGCATTTAGTGCATTCTGAGATGCCGCTAAAAGGTGATGAACATCCACTATTTTGGAGGCGTTGAACAGCTGGACGGCGAGAACTTCTTTGCTCTGGCTCACGCCAATGGCGATTAGCTGCTCACCATCCAATTCATGTTCATTCCTAACTGCTGTAATTCCAACACAAAGTGGGCCTTTGTCAGATAGCAGCGAGTCAATATACATGAACCATGCCTCTCATTGCCTATAATCTCTGGAGAAAGTAGTCAGCCACAGTGGGTTCAAAACCCACTTCAAAGACCAGCTTGTTTCTGATCTCTTTCATATTGAGCGATCTATCTTCGTCTTTGAACTTCTTTACAAGTGCAATGATAGATTCCCGAATCTCCCAGGGATAGACCGTCCAGCTCTCAACCATTTGCATATAGAAATCCGGAATAACACGAGACGTTGGTTTGAGATGAAGGACTGCAGTACGGAGTTGTTTGGCTCCTAGGCTCTTAACATATTCAATTGCTTGGTATAGACTCTCTCCTGAGTCCGCAACTTCATCAATTATGAGCACATTCTTCTCTTCAATTGGGATTGAGAGTGGTTGTGTTATCTTGGGTTCTCGCCCGTGGACACCTAGGTCTGTGTAGTACTCGATTCGAACATTAAACATCGCACTGGCATACAACACATCGGAGAGAATACGGGCAGGTATCCAGCCGCCGCGAGCGATTCCAATAATCAAATCTGGAATAAATCCACTCTCAACAATGCGTTCAGATAGCTGGAGAGTCAAATTGTATACATCACTCCAGCTTAAAATCAAGTACTTCATGTCAACCACTACCAATCAGGCTTGACCTGTCCTCTCGTTACCACCTAATTAATTACACCATCAAGAAGAGCACAATATACAAGAAGCTAGATTCTTTATGATGCAGGAATGCAGATGAAACCAGACCTTCTCCTTACCAATATTGGACAACTTGCCACATTAGCTAATACTGAAGGAAGACCAAAGACTGGCGAAGAGATGCGAGAACTCTCAGTTATCAATGATGGAGCAATCGCGATTAAGGACCGGTTAATAGCCGAGGTTGGCACAACCAAACAGATCCTCTCAACAGTTGATGATGTTACAACAGTCCCTCAAATTGAACTCCCGCATATGTTAGTGCTACCGGGATTTGTGGACAGTCACACACACCTAGTCTTTGGAGGGTCTCGAGAGAACGACTTTGCGATGAAGCTCGCTGGCAAGACCTACATGGAAATCCTAGAAGCGGGAGGAGGAATTCTCAATACTCTTCAAGCCACAAGAAGTGCAAGTAATGAGGAGCTTGTCAAGAATGCTTTTTCAATCGCGCAACGCATGTTGAGTGAGGGCACAACAACTATTGAGTCAAAGAGTGGCTACGGACTGAATACTGAGCATGAACTAAAGATGCTTCATGCAATGAATAATCTAAGAGAGAAGATACCCACAGGCATTGTATCAACATTCCTCGGAGCTCATGCAATTCCCCCTGAATATTCTGGGCGTGTAGATGATTATGTTGACCTTGTCATCAATGAAATGATTCCTATAGTAGCATCTTCGAATCTCGCAGAGTTTTGTGATGTGTTCTGTGAAGAGGGAGTCTTTGATGTGGAGCAATCAAGGAGGATTCTCCTGGCTGCCAAAGAGGCAGGAATGAAAATCAAAATCCATGCTGATGAAATTGTTCAGCTTGGAGGTACAGAATTGGCAGCAGAAGTTGAGGCTGTTTCTGCAGACCATCTCTTGATGGCGTCTGATGATGGCCTTGAAGCCATAAAGAAGACAGGAACTATCGCCACGCTACTTCCGGCAACGGCGTTCAGCCTTAATACAAACTATGCCAGAGCACGCGATATGATAGAGATGGATGTTCCAATAGCACTTGCAACTGATTTCAATCCTAACTGCGCAAATGAATCTCTCTTTTTCACAATTGCACTCTCCTGCTATAAGATGAAGATGCATCCAAGAGAAGTCATATCTGCCTTGACAATAAATGCGGCACACGCAGTAGATCGAGCAGATAGTCTGGGAAGCATAGAGGTGGGAAAACGCGCAGATATTATAGCACTAGAGTGTCCTAACCCAGAATATCTTGCATATAGATTTGGTGTGAATCTAATACATACTGTCGTGTCAAATGGAGATGTAGTTCATACAAAATTGGGTCCGTGATCACTGCGATTGATACTCTGATAGTAGCTTTGATGCTTTTGCGTTATTTTGGACCCACTCTACAAATCCGGTTAGCTTATCGACTGTCGCTGGTCTTACGATGTGCTCTATCTCACATGCATCGTCATTGGCAATTTCTGAATCGAGCCCAATCATTTCGAAAAACCATTTCAAGGTTGCATGGGTCTTCTCGAGACGTTCAGCAATTGCACGACCTCTGGCAGTAAGGGTGACTTCTCGAGAGTATCGTTCATAGTTTACAAGACCTCTGTCAGGCTTGGAGAGCTTTCGAAGAACATAGGTAACACTGGGCAGCCGCACGCATTTTGCATCCGCAATATCAGAAACCGTTGGAGTTCTGCCATCTCGTTCAATTTCATATATTGTTTCTAGATATTGCTCCATAGATTTTGATAGTTTTTCCAAGAGATATCCTCCTGCCTTCAAATTATGTTCTTAGATTCATCTAACAATATTCAGCGTATTAACATAAAGCTTCATGAATGCACAAAGAAGCTGAACCTGCTTCAATCTAGATGAATATGACTGTCAAGAAGTCCATTGTCAAGTATTATTCCTCAAGAAGAACACCAACCACATTTGTAGCGTGCTCTAGGATGGAACCAGCCCTCATCATTTCCCTAACTGCCTTAATATCCCTATAAAATGCCCGATCTTCTTCAAGTGTTGGAATAGAACTTCTAATCAATTTGCGAACATTTTCTAATGGTTCGGAGGGTTTTAGTGGAGAGAGCAGATCAACACCTTGAGTTGCACAGAGGTATTCAACTGCAATCACATTCGATACATTCTCAAGTATCTTCCAAGCCTTGCGTGCTGCAATTGTGCCCATACTAACATGGTCTTCTTGATCCGCACTTGTGGGAATAGAATCAACACTTGCGGGATGCGCCAGTACTTTGTTCTCTGATACAAGTGAAGCAGCAGTATACTGAAGAAGCATCATCCCTGAATTCAATCCGCCGCTTTTGGTCAGGAATCCAGGAAGACCGCTTAGGTCCGGATTCTGAAGCCTATTGATGCGGCGCTCCGAGATGTTAGCTATCTCAGATAAGGCAATGCCTAGGAAGTCCATCGCCAATGCAATTGGCTGGCCATGGAAATTGCCTCCAGATAGAACTGAGTCACTCTGTGGAAAGACCAGCGGATTATCAGTTGCAGAGTTGATTTCGGTTTCAATTATACTGCGAACATACCGAATTGTATCAAGAGAGGCTCCCAAAACTTGGGGAATGCACCTGAGGGAATATGCATCTTGAACCTTCCCGCACTTGGCGTGGGATTGATTAATTTCGCTATCTGGGAGTAATCTTCGCATTAGCTCTGCGACATGTACCTGCCCCTCATGAGGACGAACCTCATGTATCCTTGAATCGAATGCCACTCTAGTCCCGCGAAGTGCTTCAAGACTCATTGCTGCTGCGATAGCTGCTTCCTGAAGTACCAGAAATGCATCATGTACCACAAGTGCTGCAATGGAAGTCATTGGTTGCGTGCCATTGATAAGAGCAACTCCTTCTTTTGCCTGAAGAGCAATAGGTGATATTCCGGCCTTCTTTAGGGCTTTTGGACCGTCGATTCGTCCCCCATTGAAAAATGCCTCACCCTCACCAATCATCACAAGAACCATATGTGCCAATGGTGCAAGGTCTCCACTTGAGCCAACGGAACCCTGTTCGGGCACAACAGGAACAACGTCCTTGTTCAACATTGCGAGTAGGGTTTCGACAACTTCCACTCTTGTGCCTGAGTAGCCTTTAGCAAGTGCATTGGCTCTAAGTAACATCATACCTCGGACTACTTCCTTTGGTAGAGGATCGCCAACACCAACACTGTGACTTCTTATCAGATTCACCTGAAGCGTAGCCAGATCATTCTCATTGATGGACACATCTGCAAGATCGCCAAATCCAGTATTTACGCCATAGACTGTTCGTTTCTCCTTCAAAGCACGTTCAATTACAGCACGACTTTCTAGCATTTTCTTCCGAGCCATGTCATCTAGGACAATCTTTGACTTGTGCCGTGCAACACTAACCACATCTTCTATTGTTAGGCTCTCACCATCAATTGAAACAACCACGAATATCACTCAACCAAATGATAATTGACGGATTAGCTGTCCGTCAGGACAGTATCTAACCAGCAGCTGCGTGTTGCTTTAGTAATTATCGTTCATTCAAATGGTGATAGGTATTGACTTTCCTTAGTACTAGGATTTCAGCTCTCGCTTGACCAAGTCCTCTACAAGTCCTTTCTTAGGAGTATAGGGTAGAGTGATTTGTCCAGCTTTGCCCATATTATCATTCCAGTTGATTGCTGTTTCAACAGCATGATCATTTCTTGCCCAGGCTCGTCTGGCGACACCGCACATGACATCCCAGTCAATGGCTGACCGTATAATTCCATCAACTCTCTCGCTGCCATCCAACACGAGACCAAATCCTCCATTAATTGCCTTGCCCGTGCCTACTCCCCCACCATTTGACAGAACACATAGATTCATACCACGTGCAACATTCCCAGCCCAGCACTGGTGTGCCATATCACTTGTAATGTTGCTGCCATCATAAATATTGGCAGTTTCTCTGAATGGTGAATCAGTGCCGCCGGTATCATGATGGTCTCTCCCCAGCATGATTGGTCCTACTTTGCCCTCGCGTACCATCTCATTGAACTTGAGAGCTATATTGACCCTACCCTGAGCGTCTGCATATAATATTCGAGCTTGAGAGCCGACCACCAAGGCATTCTTCTCGGCGTTTCGAATCCAGATGTAGTTGTCGCGGTCTTGCCCTCGCCTATTAGGATCTATGCAAGACATCGCCATTTTATCAGAAGCCACTAAATCTTCATGTTTCCCGCTCAGGCATACCCATCTGAAAGGCCCGTATCCATAGTCAAAACAGATGGGGCCCATGATATCCTCAACATACGAAGGGAAGATGAAACCATCATTTGTATCCTCACCATTCTTGGCAATCTCCTTTGCTCCTGCATCAAAGACGGCTTTCAAGAAGCTATTACCGTAGTCCCAGAAGAAGGTGCCACGCTCTGTCATCTTTTTGATGAGTTTGAACTGTTTGATCAGCGACTTATCGACCAAATCCCGGAAGGTCTCACGGTCGCTCTTCAGGAGATCTCTGCCTTCATCAAAAGTCACTCCTTGTGGGGTGTACCCTCCACCATAGACATCATGACAGGAAGTCTGGTCGGAAGCAAGTTCTACCTTGAGACCCCTGTCTACCACATATTGCCATACATCTACAATATTACCATAGTACCCAATTGATATTGCATTGCCGTTTTCTCGATGCTCTTGAACCCACTCGAATACCTTATCGAGGTCGGCAGACCATTTGCTTAGCCAACCTTGCTCACTCCGGGTATCAATACGGCTCTTATCAACCTCTGCGATTACTCCGATGCCACCTGCAATCTCTATGGCTTTAGCTTGAGCTCCACTCATGCCTCCAAGGCCAGAGGTAATGAACAACTTACCTCGCAGGTCTTGATTTTCTGGTAGTCCAAGGTATAAACGCCCAGCATTCAGCAGCGTGATATAGGTTCCGTGGACAATTCCTTGGGGGCCTATGTACATCCAGCCGCCGGCAGTCATCTGGCCATAATTTGAATTTCCTAGGGCGGCTGACCTTCGGAAATCCTCAGGTGTATCAAACATACCGACCATTAACCCGTTGGTTGAAATCACGCGTGGTGCTTCAAGGTTTGATGGAAAGAGCCCAACAGGATGACCTGAACTGACAACTAGAGTCTGATCCTCTTTCATGCTTTCTAGGTAGAGCTTGACCAATCTATACTGTAGCCAGTTTTGGCAGACCTGGCCTGATTCCCCATAGGTCACAAGTTCATATGGATAGAGTGCGACATCGAAGTCAAGATTGTTATCAATCATGACTTGCATGGCTTTTGCTTCAAGAATTCCCTTGTATTCATTGATGGGTTTTGCCTTTATTGCTCCTCTGGGTCTATACCTGTATGCATAGATTCGACCACGTGTCATTAACTCTTCAAGAAATTCAGGAGCAATCTTCTCATGGATCTCCAGGGGAAGATAACGCAAAGCGTTTTTGACAGCAAGAACCATTTCTTTTTGGTCTAGTTGTAGGCCCCTATCAGGTGCTCTTCTATACTTAGGATCGAATTCAGGTTCCGGGGGCAGCTCGGATGACAATTTAATTGTCATTGCCTTGGAAACATTAAGTTCCATACTCTCACTTCCTCTGGTAAGTAGAAACTCTGGTGTCACAATTTATGCGTTCCTCTCTCTGTTTTAATGTTCTTGAGAAAGAAATCACCAGAAGCTGGAATCTTGAATATAGGCCACCCTTCATGATTAAATGAGTCCAGAGATTCATAGAGTTCATTAGCTTCGGTGAAGCAGCTTTCCTGTGATTACTTGTGTACTGATACACAAAAGTGAAATTAATAGGCCGTAAATATTGAATTCAGACAGAGGTTGGGTCAGGGTTGAGAGCTTGGACAATCGAATCGTCATTGATATCTCTTATTATCTTTACATCCATTGCTCAACCTATTGCAGCAAGTGTAGACATCTTTGAACATATATCCGAAACGTCGGGACCTTTCTTGGATTCGATCGAGTATCATGTCATCGAAAGCGATGAACAGCAAATCTTAGCCCTGTATGATGGTGAGATCGATCTAATTGGGGGTTTTGTTGATCCTATGACCATTCCGCCGTCGTTCAACCCTGATGCTAATATAGAAGTCGCCAACACTTTGAGAAATGGCTATGGTTATTTCACAATTAATTGTGAGAAGTATCCGCTGAATATCACAGCTCTCAGACGTGCCTTTGCCTTTGCACTTGATAAGCAGCGAATATCCGCTGAGGTCTGGGAAGGGCTTTCTCTGCCACTTGACTCTCCAGTTCCAGCTATCAATCCATATTCAATCGAGGGGCAGCTTCCATATAATTACTATGAGGCAAATATTGCATACGGAAATCAGCTTCTGGATGTTGCTGGATTTCTTGATATTGATGATGATGACTATCGAGAGGCACCAGATGGTTCCGCATTTAAGATTCAGGTGGGGTGCAGTCAGGCAAGTCAGATTTATCTTGACATATGTACGGTTGCAGTAGAGGCATTGGAATCCCTGAGTATTGATGCAATCTCTTCAATTGACGATTTCTATCCTTGGCCACCACCCTATAGTACAGACGATTATGATATCTGGTTGCTTGGAGCAACCTTTTCTGATTTTGATGTTGATTGGCTCGCCTACGAATACTGGTCCTACTATGCAGATGATCAATATCGGAACTTCCCCAGATGGAGTAACGCTTCATATGACTCTTGGCGAGAACAGCTCCTACACTCATTAGACTATGATGAAGTCTACGAAGCTGCTGTAGAGATGCAAAAGATCTGGGTATATGAGTGCCCAGCTGTCATCTGCTATGAGAATATATGGCTATCAGCTTACAGAACTGAAAAGTTGAGCGGATTTGTCAATGATGCACATAACGGAGTTTCATGCTGGTGGACAAATTACAGAGCACACTTGAAGGAGAGTGAAGGCGGTCCCTTTGGCGGCACCATGAGGATAAGCAATCCCCTAGATGTTGATACATTCAATTTCATGTCTAGTTCTTCTCAATATACTTGGAATGTGCTACAGATGCTCTATGATAGTCTTCTACGACAAGAACCTGGTGGAACAGATTTTCCTTGGTTTGCTGAGTCGTATTTCGTAGAAGCCCATGCTGACAATCCTGCTGTGACAGAAGGGCATACCAGAATCACATTCGAAATATTAGAGAACATAACATGGACTGATGGAAGTCAGCTAACTGCAGATGATGTGACTTTCTCTTTGAACTACTATCATGAAGACGCTGAGAATCCATACGGACTCGACCTTGCTGACATGACTGCTGCATATGCCCCCAATCCCTATCAAGCAGTCGTTGAGTTTGAGAATGAATCTTATTGGTACCTGCATAATGTGGGATATAAGCCAATCATCCCAAAGCATGTGTTTCAAGAGATTGGTTCTGAGAACTGGAACCTCTGGAATCCTATTCCCCCTAATGAAACTATGATCACATCAGGCCCTTTCAAGGTATCAAGGTATGAGCCGAGTGAAATCATCGAATTGACAAAGAATCTGGACTACTTCCGCGTCCTCAAGTTTGAAGATAATACTAATACGACCAACATCCAGCCAACTACTGATACTATATTTCCAATACCACTACAGCACATCTTCGTAACAATACCAAGTGTAGTTATTATTATAGTAGTGCTGGTGAAGTGGAGCTCTAGTAGAAGCAAATAGAGGTGTCTAGTGGAATGTTTCTGTCATAGAACAAGGTCTGAATTCCATTTTGATTTCAATATGCAGTACTATGGATTTATGATTCTTTTATTCACCAAATGCCCGGGCAACCATTTCTTCCAATCGTCGACGTCGAGGTGTTTTGAAGTAATGATGATGAGTGCCAATTGAAACCTTCGCTGTTTTTACATATTCGGAGCTTCTCACAGCTCGTACCAATGAATCGAGGTCTGGTAGGCTATCAACAGCAAATAGGGCACCAACAATGGGTTCTGAAACTGAAACATAGACCTGCCATAACGGGTGGCTATAATTCTCCCATAACCATACTCGGAATTCTTCGGGGCCAATCTTACGTTCATCAAATGAGAACCATACAATGAACGGTATGCCACTCGCGGCACCAAGTTCCAAGTTTGCCGTGGCTCTAACACTGTTTGTTTCTTCCAAGTCTTGAAGGACTCTTCGAACTCTTCTTGCAGTCAAGCCTGTTTGATTGGCAATATCAACGATGGACATGCGAGCATCCTGAACTAGACAATGCAAGACTCGCAAGTGGAGATTTGTCAATTCGCACTCTCCACCCTTGTCTTGAAGGATCGTATGCATCACGACCTTCTCAACGCTTTGTAGTGCACGAAGATGCGTGCTGATAGACATCAACTCATTCGTATTGGTATATTCTCCCACAAGGTCATACGTTCCATCAGTATATGATGCAGCTGCAATTACATTCGGATTTGATCCAATCTCAATAATCATTTCTTCCTCATCTCTGGATCCATCTGTTGAAACGAGACCAAAAGCAAACTCTGATCCGATCATCGCAGGGGAGAGCGCTATGGTATATTTATCGATCACACCGCTTTCTTCAAGCCGAATAATCCGTTTTCTTATTGCATTTGCCGATATTCCATGGCTTCGGGATAGTTCCTCATATGTCCTTCTGCAATTTCTAACTAGGTCAATGAGTATTCCCTTGTCTATTGTATCCAATTACACCATCACTCATGTAGCTATAGCCTAATCTGGGGGTAGAGAAGAAATATATTCCAAATGAAAAACATGTCGCATTCAGTATAAGAAATATCATGAGAAACTAGAGGCGGAGAATTAGGGGAGGGGCCCACGCCTTGGGGTGGGCCCAAGAGAGGAATAGTTAGCTAGAGATAGAAGGAATAAGCATCTAAATCGTCTTGCGAAGATCCAAGAGAGTCGGAGGCATCTTCATCAGGTTGTCAGTCCCGAACTTGATAAGACGTCTTCGAACTTCATCTGATTCAATTCTATACAGTGGCTGCCTCATATCTTGGAGGTTGGGGACTCTGCGCAGGAGTTTGAACGCAGTCAGCTTCCGGAGTGCAAAGCTCACAGTTCGGAGAGGTAGGTCTGATTTACGACTTATTTCCTTTGGAGACATTGGCCCTCCTGTTGCAAGACTATGAAGGACAAGTCGTGCGCTCTTTGGAATACTTACACTCATTGTAGGTCAAGCAAGTATGTAATGCAGAAAGAATATCTATTCGCGGGATTCAGCAAGTTCAGAAATGAGCTGTTGAGATATGCTCTACGCAAAAATACGAACCGAGAAGTTCGGAAAGTGTACAAGATGAGCATTTAGTCTGCTCTTGGGCATCAAAATAGGAATTTCACTGAAAAAGAATGAATGGGTTTCCATCTAGTTGGATGAAAATATGTGATTTTAAGGCCATGCCTATGGAGGGGTCAGTATTCTGAATATGTCTTCATCTGGTTGGCCTTCGAATTCTCTGTATGCGGTCCACATGCAATCTTGACCAATAATATCAAGTGAAAAATGGTTCCTTTGGAGATTAAGTAGGTATTCTAGAGTGCGGATCATGCCATTTAGTAGTGCAGTAGCATTTGGGTTCGCATCGTTTCTTGGCGGGTTTCCGTGCGCCATAACAGGCAGAGAAGATTCGACTTCTATTGTTACTAGACTGGGATTCTCGACCTGTCTTATGACCAAAATTCTCAACCAGTCATCTTGGTAGAGTGTTGAGATGACCTCATCAACATCATTCAGATCCTCTGAAGTTGGCAACTTGGATGTTATTTCATGGAACTTTTGCTTAAGAGTGGTCTTTGAATGCATTGCCTTTCAAAATATTGTAGTATCAAGTGAATATCTATTCACGGTAACCAGCAAGTGCGGAAATGAGCTAATTAGCGCAAGTATTATACAAAAGCCAAGCATTCTATGAATGAAAGCAGCGACTTGGATTCAAATCCATCCTGACTCATGAAAGGATAGTGCTATGAAATGGGAGGTATTGTGTTCTTTCGTAGTTTGCATCTCAAGGAGATTGAAAAGTTCTATATCGAACGACTTGGAATGCAGTTATGGCTCAGGCAACAGGACTGCACAATCCTAAAACATGGAAATCTTATGCTCGGATTTTGCCAACGGGATGGGGCTGATGTTGATGCTATGATTACTTTTGTTCTCAATACCAAGGCCGATATCGATGAAGTGTATCTCAGACTTACCGACATTGCCGAAGAAGAACCCAAGGAAAATGCAAAATATGAAATCTACCAATTCTTCGGAAAAGATCCAGAGGGCAGAATACTTGAATTCCAAGTCTTTCTGAATCAATCCAATCTAAGATGACAGAGTTGTAGGATATGTTATCCTAGTAATGAGGGTATTCTAGAGGCCGACAACAGAGGTCATCTCTGTGTTCCATCCAAACTTCTTCGCTTTCTGGAAGGCAGAACTTGAATCACTGAACTTGCCTTGAATCCAGAGCACAAGTCGAAGCTGATTCCAGAGGTCTGCATCCTCAGGGGCATCTTTGAGTGACTTACGCAAGCCGGATTCAATCTTTTTGAATTGTTTAATTTCCTGTTTCCTATTCTTTGCCGCTTCAACAAGAAGTGCATGAATGTAGTCGGGCGGCCGATCAAAGACGAAATTTAGAAACTCCTTGGGGCGGTTCTTCAGGAAATTGTTCAGGGCAACCTTTTGTGTATCTGACGCCCGCCAAAACTCACCGTTTACAAGTTGAAGCTCGTAGCCCCTCTGCATGAATTCCAACAGTTCATTGAAGTTCTTTGTGATAACGTGCGCATCACCATAAGATTGGATGCAACAATTCCATTGATAGTAGACTAGTCGATTCCCAACATCATATGTGATCTTTGGAGTCGGGTCTATTGTCTTTAAGTCGTTAAGTAAATCCTTAACGCTGTATTTCTTCCTTTTTGGGAAGCTCACCTCGGCATCACCCACCCATCTAGACTATGCGTTCATCCCTGATAAATTATAGTTGGATGAGTGGTTTTTGATTGACATCATGGAATCTAGAATGAAAGGTGCCATTGCAACCATAGTGGGAGAGGTACAAACAGACGAACGTAGATGAGAGCAACGAGAATGACTAGGGAAAGGATTACCACCGCCCAATCACGTTTTCGAAAAGAGAGTGTTTCAAGATAGGTCCGGTTTTCAGAAGCTCCAAATCCTCTTGATTCCATACTCTCTGCAACGGAGAGGGCTCTTCTGATAGATACAATGATTAGAGGTACAATTATTGGAACAATGTTGCGTATACGCTTCAGAAGGTTACCTTTGTCTAGCTCAACTCCTCGAGCTCTTTGGGCATCCATAATTGCGTACGCTTCTTGACCTAGAGTAGGAACATATCTCATTGCCATACTCATTGCAAAAGCGAACTCGAATCTTACTCTCATCTGTATCAATGCTTGGGATAATTCATCAGGGTGCACGGTAAGGAAGAATAGAGAGAATGAAGTCATAAGAGCAATCAATCTGAGCGAAAGGGCAATTGAATAGGAAAATGGATACTCGGCTGTAGATAATAGAGTGTTGAAAATAATTATGAATATCAATAAAGCTGCTAATCCTCTCATACTCTTTGCCCATCGTCGAAGGGACTTGGCGGCAGCTATCATTGGTATTAGAAAGGTGAGTACAAGCAACAGTGGAACGATTTCTGAGAACATGAGAGAAATGGCCGCTAGAATGATGGAGAAAACAAGTTTTGCACGAGGGTCCAAATCATGAATTATAGACTTCTGACGGGTATATTGAAACACTTCAAGAAACGAGATATCACCCACCCCCTATGAATTCGGATAGTGTGTCTTCAAGCTCTTGAAGAAGAGTCAGTTTGTCGGATATCTCAGGAAATATATCATGCAATGCTCTTGATGCCTGTGTTAATTCCGGCGGGGTTAGGGAGCACATATCTAACACATGATCATTTGTCAGGACCGTGTTTGTTGAGCCATCCGCTATGATTTTTCCGTCAGCCATGACTATGGTGCGAGGAAAATGCTCTATCACAAATTCAATGTCATGTGTGACACAAATCACTGCACAACCCTTTGAGTTAAGCTCCAGCAGGAGTTCAGACAGGTTCTTTTTCTGATAGGCGTCTTGTCCAATGGTAGGCTCATCTAAAACAAGAACATGAGGTTCAGTAGCGAGAACGGATGCAAGAGCGACGCGCTTTCGCTCACCGCCTGAAAGTGAAAAAGGCGAACGTTCAGTCATGCTCTCTATACCTAGTTTGGATATCGTTCTAGAATACTTCTCTTGTATCGTTTCTAAGGAATAGCCGAGGTTCTTTAGGCCAAAGGTTATCTCTTTCTCAACAGTGTCAAGGAATAGCTGATGATCTGGATTTTGCCAGACCAGCCCAACGACCTTCGCAAGCTCAGCCACTGACATTTTTGAAGTGTCATGCCCATTCAGAAAGACTCTTCCTGCCTGTGGCCGCAGAAGACCATTCATATGTTTAACTAGAGTGGTTTTTCCTGCCCCATTGGCACCCATAATAGCGATTCTTTCTCCCTCGTCGATTTGAAGGGACACTCCTCTCAGGGCAGGATATATTCCATCATAGGCAAAGTAAATATCGTCAGCAATAATCAAAGCTAATGCACCTCCTTTACAAGGAGCGCTAGCTCTTCGCCTGTGAGAGGAATCCGAGGCAGAACAATTCCCTTCTTTTTGAGCCGTTTGTATATCTCTGTTGCTTTGGGTACTCCAATTCCAATGTCTTCACAGATGTTTAGGGCAAGTGTAGCACGTGGTTCTCCGTCTGCAACAATTGAACCCTTGTCCATAAGTATCACTCTGGAAGCGTTCCTTGAAACAAGATCAAGACGATGTTCGACCAAGACAACAGTCATACCATTTCTATTCAAGTCAGCAATAATCTTGATAATATTTTCAGCACTCTTGGGATCTAGGTTGGAGGTTGGCTCGTCGGCAACAAGTATCTTTGGTTTCAGAGCCAAGGTTGCTGCAAGAGCAACCATCTGCTGCTGCCCTCCAGACATCTCATGTGGATGCTTATCTCGTAGATGCTCGATGCCTAGAATATCAATCAAGTATTCAACACGTTCTCGAATCTCGACTGGGTCTACACCTAGATTCTCAGGGCCAAAGGCTATCTCCTTCACGACATTCAAAGTGACCAATTGATTCGATGGGTTTTGAAAGACCATTCCAGCGATTTGAGCCAAATCAGCAACTCTGGCTTCTCGTGTATCCCTGCCCTCGACATATACATGTCCAGCAATATATCCTCGATGGAACTGGGGAACGAGTCCGTTAATAGCTCTGCATAAAGTGGTCTTACCGCATCCAGAAGGACCGGCAACAACAACGTACTCGCCTTTCTCGATTTTTAAATTGATTTTACGCAACGCCAGGGAGTCTGCTCCAAGGTACTTGAAGCTGAAGTCATCAAACTCCACCAACGCCACTATTTTGCACCACCTTTAATCAGATTCAGATAATCTCTTTTTCCTATCGATTGTTCTTCTTATGAGCTCAACTGCTTCAGATAATGCCTTTTCTCGATTCTGGACGCCATTGGCACCAGCGGCATTGGGATGACCGCCTCCTTTCCCTGATATAATTTCTCCAATTGGTTCCATTATATCTGTGCCTAGATTTACACCTGTTTTCAAGTAGAATTCCTGCGTGCTCCGTGAACTAATTCGAACAACATCCTTGGAGGGTTTTCCACCGACAATTGCAACATCAGCTCCCAAGTCTATTAGACCCCGACATGCACTTGCTTCGTAGGCTCCTATTTTTGATGTGACAATTATCCAATCATCTATTAATTCGATTTTTACACGACCGGCTGCTTTAAGGCGAGCTATCCGCTCAGACCTATCGGGCTGTGTCACCAAGGATTGTAGACAACGGGAATAATTGGCCCCCATTTTCAAGAGATGAAGAGCAATTTCCATGGTGAGTGAATCAGCATAGAAAAACCTACGAGAGTCAAAAAGAATCCCTGTCAGTAGGAGATTTGCGGATGCCTCAGTTATTGGAATATTAAGTTCCTGATGTAGTTGAACCAATATCTCACATGCAGAGAATCTATCAGATTTCACAAGAGTGTACTTAGCAAAAGAGGAAATGCCTGGATTTTCCTCATGATGATCAATGACAAGCACCTGTGCTGTACTGGTGGCATAATGTTCGAACTTTGGGCCGAGCTGAAGTGGACTGTTTGTGTCTAGTAGAACTATGAATTCAAAATTCTTATTCAATTCCTCGTGAAACTGCACATCTGGTGAGAGTTCAGCAAGCACCTTTGAGGCTAATTTGCTGATATCATCACATGCCAATACCGCATTTCCCTTGGGATTAATAGCCTTGTAGAGATGATAAAAAGCAGCCATTGAACAGACTGCATCAGGATCTGCGTTGTGATGTCCGAGAATTAAGACTTCATCGACATCGGAGAGCAGAGCCTGAATATTCAATCCGATTTCAACTCCAATAGTTTTCCCTCCAGCCACTTTGCGCCGTGTTCTGAGGCATTCTCGATAATCTCCTCCAAATCTTGGCCGGTATCATACTTCTGGATAATGTCAACATCGATATTGACATTCAATTGCTCGTCCGCAATTTCGAGAACACACGAGATAGACATTTCTTCAATGCTCTTACTCGGGACAACACTCAGAATATAGTTGCTAATCTCTTGCTCACAGTTCTCGGCGAGCTGCCCAACCTTTTCTTCGTCGAGTTGGGGAAGTCCAATCTCAACAACTGGCGACATGTTTCTCACTGCAGGGTCAAATTGAGCTTGCCTAGCTCTATCTGGATTTCGTTCTTCATGGTTGTTAGTTTGGTTTCCAGTTCCGAAGTCTTTCTACCGGTTGATTCCAACCTTCTTTCAAGTGTCGACAAACGGTCATCGAAATCTGTGATGAGTTGAGCCTTATCAACTCGAAACATTACAGTTCCCACAGCTTTGTATGTAACTGCATCATCGGGATACTTGCGTAGCTCTTCCAATGTCAGGCGTATCTCACTTAGTTCCTGCTGAGTCACAAGGTTTTGAGACTTGAAGGACTCGTAAATACGACGCTGGTTCTCATAATTCCGTATTTTATCCTCTAGTGCTGGGGGTAGCTTCTGAGCCATTATTATAACCACCGTCAAAAACTATGACTAATTCAAGTGGTGCGCCACAGGGTTCCCCCTTAAGGATTTTGGCCTGTGACCGAATCTACAGTTCTAATACTCCCTGAGATCCAGGCTAGGTACGAGTTCATGGATGCTCGTAGTGCAGTCAAATCATTTGCATCAATAGTCACAATTAGTCTGGAGCCTAGTTTCTCTAGCTTGACACTTGCTCTATCCGATGGAACTGATGCAGTCTCAGGTTCGAGTGCTTGATAGAGTATGTCTACTAATTCCGGAGAATCGAGATCAATGTGTAAAACAGCATGCACGTTTTCTATACCTCTGGATTCCATCTTACAACCTCCGAATACTGGAAATGCGTATTCTGGGGCCTATCTCTTCCCCATCCGCTGCATTGTGGCATGTCCAGAGAATCCTATTATTCAGATTTCGAAGAAACATGAAGGCTTCTCCTGTGGATTCGGTTGATAGCTCTGAAACCTCCTTGATCAAAATAAATCCGGTTTCTAGTAGCGACGCCAAATGCCTGGCAAAATCGATTGTGTTTTCATCACTGTCTTCACTAGCTGCAATGAAAGAGAGATTGCTGACTCTATTCTTTCTGTTGGGATTGACTTCCTTCATAGGAATCCCACTCTCAATACGAATATCGTAGGTAGTTCGCCCATCAGGCATAACAATCTGCAGGACACCAGGATTTCCTTTAAATGATGTAATAATAAATGCGGCATTAGCATTTGCTTGGCCTATTCTAGATACTAATTCCGATATGCTCATTCCGCCTCTATTGAATCTATGTCCACTAGGTATGACTATAGATAGATCACGTACAAACGCTCGAACTCTGTTGGAAGTTCGGCGGGAGGTTGTTAGCAGAACTGAAGGCAATAGTATTCGCCAGACTTATTCATCTGATAGATCTTCGTCTTCAGGCTCAACATCGGAGTGGTCAATATTTGGAAGAAATTCCAACTCCTCAAGATCTTCTTCATCCCTGAGTGCTAGAAAGTCACCTGCAACTCGCTGAGCGATAGCTCGCTTGGCTGCTTTCCCTGCATCAGTGTACGGAACGTAAGCACCGCCCGCGAAGAGAAGACCACATTTGTTGCATGTCCAAAGACCAGCTGCTTCTCGCTTTAGCGCCCTTGTCGCACAGGCAGGACAACGATGAGGTTCGTTTCTCTTCTTTTCAATATCAAGTACTCTTCTTCTGAGCTTGGCTCCATACCTTGGGCCAAATCGACCTGTGCTACCAACTTTCTTCATTCTCGCCAAATTACTGGCCTCCAAGTTATCTTAATGCTCCAATTCAATGGCTACATTTGGGCGCTGTCGGAGTCAAACAGTCGCCCACCGGTTTCGCTTATTAGCGTATCTATCGGACAGAAAAGAGTGGGATAAATCCCACTCAGATTTCCATGTCTTCTAGATTGATTTTGCGGCTTCCTTTATCAGAGATTGGATATCTCGGGCGCGTTCGATGGAAACACCTATCGCCCTGTCAATCTCGTCTAGTGTCATAGGACCAATTCCGCCGCCTTTTTGCATTGCAGTCAGATTATCTTTCTCATCTATTGCAACAGTTAGACGAGTATTCTGGACCATCTCTTCCTTAAGGTTGGGGTCGGTCACGAGAAAATCGCCAATTTTGGCAAGTGTGACCTCCACAGCCATATTGGCTATTGGAACCGATAGAATTTTGCCGGTGGGAACTAGCTGCTTTTCCTCGATAGTCATCTCAGGAAACTTGGTTGTTGCCAATGCAGCATTGACTGCAATAGATGATGCATCGATGAGATTTCCATCGTATTCGAGTGGATACACATCAGCAAAGATTGTGTAGACATACTTCCCTTCTAAAACGCATAGTTTCTTGGTATCTACGGTTTCAGATTCTCGTACACCTCTATCCACAACTCTCGCGAGCTCGATTGCATCTTCTTTTGGCGGACCCAATTCAAAGAGAGGTGATGCCATTGGCGACATTTCTGCAGTGACCATTACGAAGCCCTCATCGGGGCTGTCGGGAAATGGTTCACCAACCAGCACTTTTACACCTGCTACAACGCTGGTGTCACCAAGACGAACAAGTGCCGATCCCTCTGCCTTTGCTGGCACAACACCAACTTCAATTTCAATGGGTCTGAACTCATCGAAAGCTCTTCCATCAATTCTCTGACCCTTGCCAAGCATATCACGGATATACTCGTAGTCAATATGACTAATTACTTCAGAACTCCAATCTCCCATGTCTACTCATCTCCTGGAATATCAGCTTCCCCAAGGTCATGCTCGAGGTCATCATCATAGTCATCTTCGTCATCTTCGTCATCTCCTTCATCACCAGGTTTTCTGGCATAAGCAAGTTTCAGAGCGTCTTTTTGTATTTCATGCAGGTATTTGCATGCATTGATGCCCATTTGAGTTGCTTCTAGTACTTCTTCACGCGTGAAAGAACCGTCTTGCTGAAGTAGCACTATTTCATCTGTCTGAGGAATGATAGCAAGAGGGATATCGCCTTCACCGTATTTGTCCTCTTCATCACCGAGGTCCACAATGAGGTGGCCATCAGCCTTGCCGACAGCAACCGATGGAACGAGGCTCCTCATTGGAATACCGGCATCGGCTAGTGCAAGAGATGCTGCATTGATTGCTGCACACCGAGTTCCACCATCTGCCTGAATGACAGTGATAAAGACATCAATGACTGCTCTGGGGTATTCTTCAAGGAATATAACTGGAGCAAGTGCATTCGCAATCACCATGGATATCTCCTTCTCACGTCGCGACGGCGCTGGGCGCTTCCTATCAGGAACGGAGAAAGTGGTCATTCGATAGACTACACGCAAGTATGCGCGGTCATTCAGCGTTAAGTGTCTTGGATGTAGCTCTCTGGGACCATAAACAGCGGCAATAATGTATGTCTTGCCCTGTCTTATTGATGCGGATCCGTCGGCCTGTTTCAAAACGCCGACCTTCATTTCAACAGGTCTGAGTTCATCAACTCGACGACCATCTACTCTCAGACCCTCTGGGCTAATAAGAAAGTCTGGTTTGACTTCAGGACTCATTCTTCACTCACTTCCTTTTCTTCGATTATATCTTCATCTTCTTCATCTGCCTTTTCAACCGTCATTTCTTCAGTATCGTCAAGCTTTGATTCCTTTGCTTCGGGTTCTTCAGCAGACTCAATTTCCTCAACATCAGATTCGGTTTCCATTTCCTCCTCTGGCATTGATTCGAGTTCGGCATCGAGGTCTTCTTCCTCTGGTTCGATATCAGAGTCTTCAATTAAATCATCATCAATGTCAGAATCTTCATCATCCAGACTCTCGCCATAATCAGCATCTTCTGTTTCATCATAATCTGTTACTTTGAGTTTTTCAAGCTCTGATCTGATCATCTCATGCACACGGTCTGTGAGCTTTGATGTATGTGCCTCAGCCTCAATCATTTTGAATGCCTTCACAGCTAGGCGCATTATGTTAGGATTACCCGACCGAATCCAGATGACACCATTCTGTCCCACGACTGTCTGAATGTGCAATGTATCTTTAATCATGTTAATCATTGATCCTCGACGACCAATTACACGTGGGACTTTTGCAGGACTGATTCTTAGAAGCATTCCACCTTCTAGCTTTCTTAGCCCTCTTCCTTTCATGTGAAGAAACGGGCCACTAACCCTATCAAAGGCCGACACCTCAGCAACAATAACATCGCCAATGTCCATGTATCTAGATATGTCGTCATCATATGGACGTCTAAGCGCGTTGTTTGCATGTAGCGAAGCCAAGTAGGGGCCGGATCTTAAATCAACCTTCCAGTTATTTCCTGCAACTATTGTAATTGTACCAATTACGAGGTCGCCCTCATGTGGAATGTAGACCCCTTGTAACGGGACTACTTTCACTGTATTCCCTCTCAGTTCAGCTAGACCGATTACGGCCGAAAACACTTTATCTCCTGAGCCATAGGAGCCTACAGAGGCTCTGTATCGACCCTCTGCGAGCAATTGGCCAGGCACGACGATCTCACGCTTTTGGAAATAGACCGCCATCAGTCAGCCCTCCGAATTGATTCTTTAATTGCCATTATTATTCACTCGTTTAGTTTCACTTTAGTTATACATATGCGATCGTAATGTGTCGACTTTTAGCTACGGACCAAATCCAGACGAATCTGGCCCTTTGTCAACTTATTGAGCTCATCATAGAGCTCCTGTCTCTTGGAAGCAGGAATCTCTACAAGGCCTGTCCAAGACCCATCATTCTCCCACGAATCAGTCTTTATCACACCGGCGCTTGCGACCATATTGTAGCCTTTGCCTGCATACGCCGCTGGTATTGTGACCTTAATCTTAACACTCTCAAATGAGATAGGTATCACAACTCTCAATGCTTTTACAACTGTTGGGACTTGTTCATCAACACTGATGAACGGATCCACTCGAACCTTTGCTTCTCCAATGGCTTGACGTATTCTATCTGGGGGATGAGGATGTCCAGTTTGAGGATTCATTGCTTTCTTGGCGATTTCATTGATGATTGCTTCTGTCTTTTCTTCTACTAGCTGGATTCTCTGTTCGTGTGTCAGCTTGAACTCACCATGCTTGATTATCTCCGGAGCAATATCAAATATGTCAGATGATCCAAACGCGTCCTGAACAATCATATCAGTTGCATGCTCGCCTCGTTTTGCATCTTCATAGATGTTATAGCTCTTGAGGATATCTTCCATCGGTATGGATTCTCCCCGACGATATTCGAATGCAAGAGAAGGGTCAACAAAGAGCTCGAATCTAAAATGCCCTTTTGATATTCCTATTACCACTGCATCAAGTTCTAGCCACTTTTCACCAGTCTTTCTCCCAGAACCACCAGTCATTTAGATTCACTCCTCAGATTTCTTGGTGGGATCTTCTGCAGCCAGATATTTCTCAATCTCAGAGTAAGAAAGACGATTGAACTCGCGTGTCTTTGTGGTAATTTGCACTATCTCTACATTGAATTTATCAAGGTCAGAATCTGTAGCTTGGCGAAGAGCATCTAATCCCAGTGTTATTGCGCCACCCAGTTTGATTGTGCGTTTGTAATGCTTCTCTAGATATTCACCAGCTTGATTACTACCCCTTCCGATAACTGCAGCAAGATATCCCCAGTGATAGCCAACAGGATCTGTCATAAACAATCTGGGAGTCCCGTCGAAGTCGATTGAGCCAATTAGCATTGCAACGCCGTATGGACGTCCACCTTGTCTTGGATCAAGTGATAGGCGCGTAACTTTCACATTGCAGATGTGTTCTGCAAGGGCTTCACCAGGAATTGGTTCCTCGAATGTCAGCCAATACGATTGTGCCTTAATTCGAGCCTCTTGTATGAGCTGACGGGCGTCTGCCATGAAACCTGATGTGGCCACACCAATATGAGTGTCAATCTTTGATATCTTCTCAACACTATCTGGTTCTTGAAGAGGCATCACTCTTTTTTCTGCTAGAAGGACTATTCCATCTTTTGTCTGAACACCAATTGATGTTGCTCCCTGCTCCACTGCCTTCTTTGCATACTCCGCTGCAAAGATGCGCCCCTCAGGGCTAAAGATGCCTGTACTATGGTCATAGCCAGCACCTGAAATTCCGAACATAGTAGTATCCTCCAAGCAAATTGCTGTGTGGCTTTAGGAAGTCAGAATGGACCAATAGTTAGACTGCCTGACAATTCCTGAAGCCTGACAGGAAATCGCCCAATATTTGCCTATGGCGTTCTGCCATCTAGGCTTGAAGCGACTTACCTTGACCTAGACACATAAAGCTTCTGGTGTAGTTCCCTTTTCGAATCTTGAAGCCTAATCCTGTAGCAGGTACATGTATGCTACAAATCCTAGAAAGAGAACAAAACTCGCAGCTGCAACTTCTGCACCAAACATGAAATATGCAATCAAAACAGACAGGATAAGGAGCAATATAATCTCCATCCATCCAGCTCTTATACGGGTGAGATAGTGTCGCAGATTAATCACGGTCACTGTAAGAAAGACGAACATTCCAAACATGAAAATGACTTCAAAAATTATTGTTATGTATGGATTGATGTCATTCAGAGCCGTTACAGGAGAGCCTCCCTCAAGTCCCGTCCAAGCCCAAAACAACAATCCAAGTATTATGAAAATACTGGTCATGACTACAGTAATGATTGTAGACCGAATAAGTTCCTCACGAGCTGGAATTTCATCACTCACTGTCGTTCACACCGACCTTGGTTTCGTCGACTCTTACGTATCACACTTAAAGATACCGACATAATCAGGAATGTACTTAGTGGTGATGATGATCTCCATTCTGCGATATTTCCATCATTTGTTGAACCGTTTTTTGCTGTATTTCCTTTGGCTCTGGAAGTTCTGTATCTTTGCCCCGTTCTCGTAGCCTCTTGATCTGTAGGGCAAGAACATAGGACAATGCAGCCAGTATTCCTGCAATTGCACTTGGGGATGCCCGGATAGTGAAAGAAGAAATGAGTCCAAGAAGTTCTGAAGCAAAAGCAATTGCAAAGACTGCAAATATTACACCTCGTACTGATTTTACGATTTCATTGGATGCGGCAGCAGGTGCCACCATAATGGCATAGACGAGAATCGCGCCCACGGCCTTTGTGGCAAAAGCAATCGCAAGGGCAGATGTAATTAGCATCAGATAATGATATGCTCGAGAGTTTAATCCGTGCGCAGTTGCACCTTCCATATCAACACTAACGTATACAAACTCCTTATTGAAAAGAATAGTCAAGAACAATAGAGATGCAGCCGTCATTGATAGCAGTGTCAAATCCAGATTATCAAGTAGAAGAATATCTCCAATGAGATAGCCCCATATTTGCGGAACCTCTGTTGGAGGAATATAGTACATGAGAAGAACAGCAATGCTCATTGATAGAGCAAAAGACACACCCACTGCTACTTCCATTTTCTGGGCAATGCCCTTCTCACCTGCATATCCAGTAATCAGAGCCACAAACACGCTGAAGAGCAATGCACCAATTATGGGATCAAACCATGGAGCCAGTCCAGAGTGCTGCAGAAATAGACCCAAGGCCGCACCACCTAATGCTGCATGAGCTACTCCTGAGGTCATAAACGACAACCCCCTGAATACAAGAAAGGTCCCACTTGTGGCTGCAACAAGAGCAACCAGAAAAGCGCCTAACAATGCACGCTGAACAAAAGGCGCTGAGAGGATATTAAGAAGGGTATCAATCATGTCGATCCACTCCTGAGTCATGTGTAACACAGTACTTATGTCCTGCATATTCGACAACTCTGGCTGACGGACCATAAACCTTGGAGAGAAGCTCGGGCGACATCATATCACAGGGAGTACCCACGCCAACAATCGTGTTCTTGAGTAGCAGAACGTCGCGAACATATGTATGGATAGGATTCAGGTCGTGCGTGACCATTACTATGCTCACTTTGTTTTCTCTGTGATACTCACCCAACGCCTCAACAATTAGTGACTGACTTTCAGCATCTGTCCCGGCTAGCGGTTCATCTAACATAAGTAATGGACCATCACCTGCAAGCGCACGTGCAACCAGCACTCGCTGACGCTGTCCACCTGAGAGCTCATTGAATGGCCTGTCCCAGAGACTATCCATATTCACCCTTTTCAGAGCTTCCCTTGTAATTGTCTTATCCTTTGAAGATGCAAATCGAGGAGGAGATTTTTTCAGTAGCCGGCCCATTAGTGCAATATCCTTCACTTTCATTGGAACCGTGAGTTCAATTCGATCTCTTTGGGGGACATAGCGAACTAGTTTCCGTATCTTTTGACTCTCCGAAACGGAATCGTAGCCCATAACTCTAATACTCCCCCTGATTGGTTTCATCATTCCAAGAGAGGTTTTTAGAAACGTACTCTTCCCAGATCCGTTCGGACCTACAATAGCCATGAAGGTAGGAGCTTTGACCTTGAAATCTACATTATGAAGAGCGATTTCTCCTCCGGGATAACGCACAGCCAAATTCTCAACCTCAAAGAGCATAGAGCCTGTCATCCTAGTTGCCTCCATTTTGCCAAAGCATATTACTTCCTAATACGGCGTCATTATTAGGATGGTTTTGTTCCTTAATTATACGTCGGAAGTGACGTCATGAAACTTGCCAAGATTGTATTCTTATCGGTTCTCCTAACATCTTCAAGCATTCTTGGGCTGGTATCATCGACAAGGGCTCAGGTAGAGCCTGTTTTAGAAATAGCTGTGTCAGTGGCGCCGCTGGGAGGAATTGTTGACGAAGTAGGGCAAGGGTATGTAAGTATTCATGTTATTCTGCCAGAGGGAGTTGAACCGCATGCGGCCCAGCTATCGCAGGAGGCAATTGAAGCAGCACTGGCTGCCGATCTACTCGTTCTTACTGGACATTATCCATGGGAAGAGATGCTCGCGAATCAGACACAAACACCTCATATTACGCTAGAGGACTATGAGGCGGCAGGAGCTGTGCTATCGCCAATTCCAGGGAACCCGCACATCGGAGAATCTGAAGGCGACCAACATGAACATGGCAATGAGAACCTACATACCTATTGGTTGCTACCACGGAATGCGTTGGCAATTGCCAATGCGACACTTAATGAGTTCGATATTCTAAGTCCTGACTACTCTGATTTCTGGCACGCCTCTTTTGAGCAGTTCCGCGAAGACATAGAGGCATTTCAAGACCTAGTACTGGAGGTTGATGAAGAATATCATTTCTCCGATTTATCAGCAGTTGTCGTATTTCCGGCAGAGGCGTATATTGCAGAAACCTTTGGCATTGAAGTCAGGGCGGTCTTGCAAGCGGGGGATAATATATTCATTTCAGGGTCAGAGCTCTTGGCTGTACAGACAGCTCTAGCAAATGGTAGTATTGATGTGATTCTTGGTTCAGATATTGCACGACTTCAGGCTGGCGGTGAGTTTGCGGAACAACTTGCTGCCGACACAGGGTCTCAAGTCATCTGGTGGAGAGCGATTTTCTTCTCAGGACTCTCAGACTTTGTGTCAATTATGACATACAATCTCGGAGTTCTCACGGCCTCACTTGGAGATAAGCCCCCATCAGAAGTAGGGGATACTACGAATTACTTGGCAATAGGAGTGGCAGGTTTTCTCTCGGTTGTGGTACTGGTCGAAACAGTCCTTATAGTTCAGAGAATACGGAGTGAGGAGTAAAGGGAGTGATTCTCTACATATGAATGTCAGTGCCCAATCTCATGTTGTATATTTGAAACTCTATCTCAGTTAATTCATCTTGGAGCTTTCTGTATTTCTTGTCGAAATCCTCTTGACCTATTGATCCGGCTTTTTTCTGTTGCACCAGGTCCTTCAGCGCCTTCTGTCGCTCCCTCATCTTGGTCTTGAGTTCTTGCCATTTGAGGCGATTGCTTGACATTGTAGCGCCCCAACTTCCACTTGATGATTGATCTTGCTCAAGTTTGTGCACAGTTTCATCAAGGGATTCCTTGATTGCATCAGCATCTCTTTCGTCAGTCAAAGCTATACCCAAGAGCTTTGAAATGCGGTTCCGATATATGGTTTCACATAGGGTACTTGACTACGTAAAGAGCAATGGCATCAGGGGAACGACTGGAAGCAATAGAATTGTTCCTAGTGTGACAACTGTTGCCGCGCTCTCAGCATCCAAACCAAGTCCAGATGCATAGATTACTGTGAAAACCGCCGGAGGCATCATTGCCTGCAAGAGTATCACATTTCTGGTGAGACTTGATAATCCCACAAAGAATAGCAGAAAGCCTATGACTACAGGAACAGCAATTTGCCGAATCGCTATTGCTTCGTATGCCATTCTGTTTCTCCTCAAAACCGAAGGTGATCCGAGACTCAATCCGACTGCAAAAAGAGCTAGATATGTTGTAATCAGGCTATTTGTGTCCATGATAGACTCGAACTCGATGGGTATTGTAAAACCAGAAACCAGCAAGATCACTGCAGTCAAAACTGCAATTAGCGGAGGAAACGTTAGTGCCTTTTTCATCATGGCTCTCCGATTCTCACCATTCTCGCTGTATACGGAGCCCATGAGCGTGCCAAGAGTCGCAAGCATTAGCATCTGAGAGATTGAATAAAGCGCTATAACCGGAATTGCGACTTCGCCTAGAAAAATCAAAGCAAGAGGTATGGGGAGAAAAATGGCGTTGTTGAATGTTACAGTGAGAAGATAGGTTCCTTTCTCTTTGTTTGGAATTGGAACGCTCCTAATCCGTGCGAACATTAGGCCAAATCCAAGTAAGTGAATCAAAAATGTAAATAGAATGGTTCCAGCCAGCTCAACAAATGAGGAGGGGGCCGCTGTTAGTAGGGTGTCTATAATGATTAGAGGCATCATGATGTATAGAAGAAGCAATGTTGTCCATCTATTCAGAGGGGCACTCATTCTTCTGATTCGAGCTGCAAGAAATCCAAATGCAATAAAGAAGTAAAACAGGCCCAATCGGACAATAAGATCGCCTATCAACTGCACCTACTAGCACCCTATGGTGCGCAGTTCAGACCACGAAAGAACTTACCGGATAGCGCTAAATCATTCAATCCGATTCCGACGTTTTCACCTGTGGTAGTCCTGTCTTTCGGTCCCATCCCCTGTAAACATAGTATTCTTTCAGTTGCATCTCTAAATTGGGGACTGCCCCTTCAATCATGCTATCCGGCAGTGGCACGAACATAGAGGCGGGCAAAGTATCGTCTTTGGGTGATAACCCACAGTTCAGATTGAATTGTCTTTTCAGACCGACAATTCTCGACCCAATTTCCAGAATATCCATTGGAGAATATGAGGAGCCTGTTGCTAGGTTCAAAAGTGTGACCATAGTACTTGGCAGAACTTCAGGAAAGTGACAGAGAATCATGGAATCATGAAATGCTCTAAAGTCCTGACACTTGGCTGCGGTAAGGCCCTTTCCCACACTGGAAATCCTATCGGAGGAAAGAATACCCAATTCTGGAACATCAATACCAATATCGATGGTATGCATATCCGCTTCTGTATGACTTGCTCCTCTGGCTGAAATTGCATATACGGTTGCTAGACCTTGGTATGCCCGAGGGTCATGATTTGGTATTTCCATCCCCTTGACATGAAGCACCTTTTCTTCAGCATTGTGCTTCTTGGCAAATCGCAATGACCCCTCAGCCAGCTCATTTCCTCGGCCATTCCTGTGAGCGATATCATGAATTAGACTTGCTACTGAATCCATATCACCCCACTCAACATTCCAATCAAGAAACCCCAGTTCACAGAGTTTCATCACTAGTGCAATTGTACTACCGCAGCTTATTGTATCAAGACCATAGATATTGCAGAGTCTGTTCATATGAGCAATTGCCCGGATTTCAGGGTTGAGCATGTTTGTACCAAAAGCCGCAATCGTCTGGAACTCCGGGCCTGCGATGTTTTTCAGGTCATAGTCTTCAACATCCACCACTCTGCCACAGGCGATTGGGCATGAATAGCAAGCTTTTCGACCGGTTAGAATTGCCTTCATTGCTCTTGCATTTAGCTTTGATACATCAAATTCTGCTCCCTGAAAATACTTGACCGGCATATCATTTGCAATCATACCTCGGTCAACATACATTGCTGTGCCCTCTTCCCCCAATATTCTGTGCCTTTCCCGTAGTTCTTTCGAAAGACCAGTAGCAAGTTTACGAAATCCATCTGAATCGTACAAGGATGGTTTCTTGGAACCTTTCACTGCAACTGCCTTTAGATTCTTTGAACCCATCACTGCGCCTATTCCACACCTGGCTGCTATACGTTCCTCATTCACAACTCCTGCAAACCGAACAAGGTTTTCTCCTGCCTGTCCGATGCAGGCTGTTCTTACATCACCCAAATCAGACCGAAGTTGCTTCTGCGTGTCTTGCGTATCAAGACCCCAAAGATGTCTAGCAGAAAGAATCTCAGCCCTTTCGTCATCAATATGAAGAGATACAGGCTCCTTTGCCTTTCCGAGAAGGACTATTCCATCGAAACCTGCAAATTTCAATTCAGCACCAAATAGCCCTCCAGAATTTGACTCGCCCCAGTATCCTGTCAATGGAGACCTTGCACAAACCACATGTCTGCCAGTGCAGGGAGCAAGAGTTCCAGTCAAGGGCCCGGTCATGAACATTAGAACATTCTTTCCATCCAATGGGTCTACTGAGAAATCTATCAAGTCCAAGAGGATGCGGCACGCATAGCCACTCCCACCAACATACCTCCGAGCATGCTCTAGGTTCAAAGGGCGTATGTTGGTCTTCTCACGGGTGAGATCAACCACCAATAGTTTTCCAGCATATCCAGGCAATAATGTGCACCTTCATGATTATCTGCGACGCTGTCCAGCACACTTGCTTGTATCGCAAACCAGATTGTAGTTCACGCTGAGTACCTGTATTATATACATTCTATGTAATTACAATACTCGTGATAAACAATGTCTAGTAATGCGATAATTGTTGAAAACGTCACCAAGAGATTCGATTCAGTGACTGCGCTCGAGGATCTGAGTCTAGAAATCAAATGGGGCGAACTCTTTGGTCTTCTAGGACCAAATGGAGCAGGTAAGACAACTCTACTCAACATTCTTGCCACAATACTTCAGCCAACAAAGGGTGGTGCTCAAGTAGGTGGTTTTGATGTTGAGCATGATTGGAAGAACGTTAGAAAGATAATTGGAGTCTGTCCTCAAGAACCAGCATACTATGGTCATCTCACAGGCCGTGAGAACATCGAGATGTTTGGTGTATTCCATGATATTCCAAAGGCAGAGCTCAAGGAACGTACTGATGACCTCATCAGGAAGATTGGCATGGAGGATCATGCAGACAGAAAAGCAAAGGAATACAGTGGTGGCATGGTTCGTAGAGTCAGTACTTTAATGGCACTCATCCACAACCCAAAGGTTGCCCTTCTGGATGAGCCCACTGTTGCCATGGATCCTGTGTCCAGAAGAGCAGTTTGGGACTTCATCCGTGAGCTGAAGCAAAACGGAATGGCAATTGTCTTGACAACCCATTATATGGAAGAAGCCGAATACCTCTGTGATCGTGTGGGTATCATTGATGAAGGACGCTTGATAGCCCTTGGCACACCAAAGGAGTTGATTGAAACCCACGGTGTAGAGGACCTTGAAGGGGTGTTCATCAAAATGACTGGAAAGAAGCTCAGGGAGGGACTGTAAGAATGAAAATCCGAATTATCACTTCCCTTACTAAGAAAGATTTGAAGATGTTATTTCGTGAGCCAGGCACACTTTTTCTGCTGATATTGTTCCCGCTACTAGTTTCTCTGGTCTTTGGCATTGCATTTGGTGCCATGGACTCCGGGGGCGAAACGCAATTCCACATTGGCATTGTGAATATGGATGTCGACTCGACCAACGCAGATTGGTCCAATTCGTTTGTTGGTAATCTGACGGAAGTAAATGGCACTCTTGTCGTACCCTATGCGTCCAACGAAACAGGCCAGATGGATCTTCTCAATGGGATCCTTGACGCACTTGTGATAATACCAGAAGGATTTGGGAACAGTATTGATTCATATTGGAACTCACCCATTGATGGAAGCGGCTGGCAAAACTCCACTATAGAACTCTATCTTGACAGTGGCTCAATGATTGCTGCTAGTGCAGTGCCACCAATCATTCAGCAAGTTCTCTTCCGTACTATCTATGGAGAACAAGCGGGGTCAATGGAACTTCCAATTAGTATCGGAAGCCCTTCATTGGTCTATGTAAGCAACCTCAGTCAATGGGACTATATGGCACCCGGAATGTTCGCTTTTGCTGGAATATTCGTAATAATGATTGTTGCTCAATCATTGGCCGTAGAACGCGACGGTGGATTGCTAAAACGCATGGCTACCACACCAGTAACTGCATCAGAGTTCATTGCTGCCAAGACCCTATCGTACATGATTCTGGGAGTTCTTCAGGTATCCTTAGTGTTTTTGGGATCATTTCTTATAGGGTACCGACCAGACACTGATGCCTTAGGTTTGGCATTTGCCTTCCTGATTGTAGTGGTCTTTGCATTGGTATCCGTGGGAATGGGCCTAATAAGTGCAGTATTATCCAAATCAGCAGATGTGGCTACTGGACTATCGTTCATATTTATCATGCCACAGATGATGTTTGGAACATTCATGCCCTTAGGAGGTTTGTCTGAGGCCATTGGAACGTACATGCCGAGTAACTATGTGACTCATGCACTCACAACCCTTTTCCTAAGAGGAGCTCCCATCGGTACACTCTCAATCTGGATAGACCTATTGCTGGTATCCATATGTGGTGTCTTGATGTTGGTAGTTGGTACTCTCTTGTTCGCTAGACAGAACGCAAAGCATTAGTCAATCTCTGACTCGCTTGACTAGCTCAAATGGCGCGGGTTCTTTGCCCGCGCTATTTATTACTTTGAAACTCATCATTTGCTGGTCAAGCAGTCAGGGTAATTCAAGTAGGTGATAAGCATGAATAATGAATCAACCCCAAATGATGAAAAAGAACTGAGTCAGGAAGAATTGCTTGATAGAGCAAGGCAACTTCTCAAGTTGACCGATCTTGTTGACCGATACCCTGCTGTAGTGGAACGCCGTGTGACCGGACTCGTCTATGTACTGATAGGTGGAGGAGTTGCCCTTCTGACACTTTTCTTTACATCATTAATGACAGCTCTAGAAAGCTTGGGACTACAGCTGATTAGTATTGTATTCTTTGTTATTGGCAGCCTGTCAATAGCGTTCATCATTACATTTAGACTGGTTACTCCCTTGACTAAATCCTACACAAGCGTATCGACCAAGACTGAACCTATGAGCAATTTAATGAAGGCATTTTGGGGTGTGTTTTGCGTCATAATTGTGATATCTGCCGCCTATTTCTTCGGAACTGGGCAAGCGAACCTCTTTCCAATTGTCATCCAAGCAATTCTAGGTTTTAGCAATTCTTTCATCTACTATGGTGCTAGAAGTGATGCGAAAAATGCTGATTATGCGCATGCTCACCTGATTTTGGTGTTGCTTATCTTTGCTAGTCTTATTCCAATAGTCCTTTTCCCTGAGATAGCATTCGCGGTCATGATTCTTGTAGATATTGGAGGTCTCTATGGTTTAGGAATCTATATGCTGGTGACCGCAGAACGCATCCTGGTAAGAACATTGGACAGTGAGTGAAGATGTCACTAGATGGGGATATACTCAACGTGCTAGTGGGCCTAATGGAAGAGGACCGCGAAACATTTGTCCCAGCTCGGTTGTCAATACTTGTATATCTCTACTTCACACAAAGTTCCCAATTCACACATCTTCAGAACAAGCTAAATCTCACCTCCGGGAACCTGTCGAGTCATCTCCGAAAACTGCAGGAGATGGGCTATGTGAGAATAACAAAGCAGTTCATTGAACTGAAACCCACGACGATTGTTATAATCACAAAGGAAGGAATTGAGAAGGTTAAGAGCCAGCTAGTCAGAATGAGAGAACTGGTATCTGCAGCAATAAAGCAAGACAAGCCTGAGTGACCAAAAACCAGTATATATTTAGTCAAGTTTTGACAACCACGGTTGAGGTAGAGGATTTGAGTCAAGCGAATTCAGTCACACCATATCGTATGTTGGGATTGTTCATTCTATTCTCTGTGGTATTTACCTTCCTGATCTGGCTTGCCGGACCCCTGATTCAACCGTGGTACGATCAACTAATTCCTGATCAAGGAGCTGATTGGTATTATTGGAAGCTGCCAACCAGAAATGATGTAGCAATGCTCATAGTTTGGGTGTTGTATCTCTCGCATCAATTCCTAATTTGGGGAGCGATATACTGGGCATCGAGGAATTTGACGTCATTCAAAACCACACCTAGTCCCAAGTTGACCAAATTCAACTACTTCGTGATTCTTGTAACTATTACATTCATGGCAATCCATCTTCTCAAGACTGTCTTCCTATTTGACGGACTTGCTCAGGATGTGCCAATCTGGACAAGTCAAGGCTCAGTGATCATCATGCTAGTCTTGGTACTTGTCATTGAGCATCCCAGAAGAGGTATCTTCCTTGGCAAGAAAATGCGAAAACCTCTAACAGCACAAGTCTCAGGGTTCTTCAGAAGGAATCATCAATACATCATTGCCTGGGCACTTGTGTATACATTTTGGTTCCATCCTGCAGTTAATGATCCACAGCTTCTCTCAGGATTCTTCTATATGTTCCTCCTATTCACGCAGATAGCGCTTGCTTACACCCCAGTTCATATCGATAAGCGATGGATAATCACTCTTGAGAGCTGGGTCGCAATTCATGCGTTAATTGTAGCATACTTCAACACCGCGTTCCCTGATATTGCCAGCACCGACATGTGGCCGATGTTCTTCTCAGGATTTGCCTTCATGTTCGTCTTCACGTATATGTATGCCCTCGATGTCAAAAAGCAGTACAGATGGTT
>JBHLQM010000022.1:0-15563 GCA_048884785.1 Candidatus Thorarchaeota archaeon
CCGCTTTGAAAAGGATGGAAGGAGTCAATAGATACCACGGGGGAAGTCTTCAGATAGCACTCTCTCTAAACAATGCACGAGCTGGTCAGCATTATTCCTGGTAAAGACCATGGGGGGTTTTATTTTCAGGACATTATGATAGGTTCCATCAACGCTCATCAAGACTCCGAGTTCTCTCATCCTGTTCACAATATACAATGCTTCATCTCTTGCTGGAGTCAAGTTTTCCGCATTCGCAACTACCAACTCGATTCCAATGAAAAGACCAATCCCACGAACATCTCCTATTGTCAAGTGTTTTTCTTTTAGTTTGAGAATCTCTCCTATCAAATATTCTCCAACAGTAAGTGCATTCTCTTGAAGTTTCTCACGCCTGATAACATCAAGAACTGCAAGACCAGCGGCGCAAGAGACTGGATTGCCTCCAGTAGTACTGAAGAACTCCATTCCATTATTGAATGACTCGGCTATCTCAGAAGTTGTTACCACTGCGCCAAGAGGGTGTCCATTTCCAATTGCTTTGCCCATTGTTACTATGTCTGGAATCACACCCTGAGTTTCAAATCCCCAGAAGTGCGTACCCGTCCGACCAAACCCGATCTGCACTTCATCTGCAATGCAAACTCCGCCAGCATCTCGAACATGCGAATAAACATGTTTGAGATAGCCATCAGGCAAAACAATCTGTCCGGCACAGCTCATAAGAGGCTCACACAGAAAGGCTGCAATAGGATGATTCCGATCTGCGATAGTTCGAATGGCGGTTCTCACATCTTCTCCATAATTTGCCCCGACATTCAATTCTGTCTTCTTGAAAGGCCCTCTATAAACATCTGGAGTAGGAACTGACTCGACATTGGCCGGTTTCCCCGCGCCACCAGGTCCATCATGCTTGTAGGGACTCAAATCTATTAGTGAGCCAGTGTTTCCATGGTAGGCCCCGTCAATCACAATGAAACCATCTCGTTTCGTATGAGCCCGGGCCAGCCTAAGCGCTAGTTCATTGGCTTCGCTCCCACTATTCACAAAGAAGCAAACACTGAGTGAATCGGGCAGGGTTGAACAGAGAGCTTCAGCATATCTGACAAGATTTTCATGGAGGTATCTGGTGTTGGTGTTCAATACCTTAGATTGCTTTTGAATTGCCTTTACTACATCAGGGTGAGAATGCCCAACATGAGGCACATTATTCACAGAATCCAGATAGGGTCTTCCGTCTTCATCGTAGAGATACTGCATATATCCTCTCACAATCTTGAGGGGTTTTCTGTAGGACACACTAAGATTTCTCCCCATATGCTCATGTCGTGAATGAATAATCTCATCCATGGTCATTTTTTCAGGTGGGAAGCGATTCAAAGGTATTCCGAGAATCAGATTAGGATCCGGGCACAGATTGGTCCAGAGGTTTCTCTGACTTGTCCAGCAAACACCATAATAATCGCCAGAAAAGTCGAGCATATCCAGAATAATCTGGAAATGAAGATGCGGGGGCCAACCTCCGTTCTCAGGATATTGTCCAACATCAGCAAGTTCCTGTCCACAGGAAATATGTTGACCAACCTCCAGGCGCGCAATTGACTCTTTTGAGAGATGGCCGTATAGTGTGTAGAACTTCAATCCATTAGGGATTCCGTGTTCGAGAACAATAGTGGGTCCATTATCATACGGGAGGTCATTGTTCTTGAAAGAGTGGACAATCCCCTCCAATGGTGCGTAAATTTTGGTTCCTTCTCTAGAAAACAGATCAACGGCAATATGTACCGTTCTAGACTCATCACTGATGCCAGGAGTTGAGTACTGAGGACCTGCATAAATCATCCTGGCTTCATTATATCTCCCGATACCAACCTTTGCCTGGTCTTCCTCTAGTTTGGCATTAACAATGCGTGTAAAAACATCGATATCTGTCACATCGGAGGGTATTGAATAGTCAGAACTTCCAACGCTCAAGTCGAGTATTGTGGTTGGGATCTGATCCCAAGAGCTACCCAGAATGTGAGCAAACTGATCCTGGTTGCTTTCTATCCATTCAACAAGGGCTGAGCTTTCGGGATGAGGGGAAAGGCCGCAAACCGAACGAAATGCATACCAAGCCTGCCTATGATTGTAGGCTCTAAATCGCATTAGGACATTCCAGGCAGGAGCTTCGGAGATTCTCAAATACTCATTATCTGGCTCTAATGTACTTTGATATGCTGATATACAAACACTCGCAGCTAATCGCATACATATCAGCGGAAAGAGCAACTGAATCTCGTCTTCTGTCAAGGGATACAGTTTGTGGTACCCAGCAACAACCTGCAAAGCAGCCGCCATTGGATCCGATTTGCCTAATATGGCGTATGCAGTAGCTATGGCTATCTCAAACACTGTTGCAGTATACACCATATCACCGAAGTCGAGAATGCCAAAGCTTCTCTTTTCATCGGACCAAGCATTATTCACCAGGATATTGTAATCATTTGCATCATTATAGACTACACTCTGCCTAAGGTCAGTAATCCTAGGAAGGACCTGATCTTCAAATAGACTGTTAATGTAATTGACAATCTCTCTTCGTGTTTCGTCAGTGATAAGACTCCGATACTCTGCTACCGCCTTAGGGGCATTTTGAAGGTCCCAGTAGAAGTCTCGATGGGCCGCAGGATGGTCAAATCCTTCTAAGCCTTTACTTAACATCCCCATAGTTTCCCCAAAGTCATGAAGTAGCTTCGGAGTATGGGGATTCACCTTTGCTAGAACTCGGCCCTCGATGTATGAGAAGACGCGTGTAAAGTGAGGCTGACCAATGTCATCGATAGTTTCTATGATGTCCTTCCCATTCTGAGATAAAACAACACGAGGAACTGAAAGCGAGGGCGCATGATCTTTGAGATGTGTAAGGGCTTGATTTTGCGCTTCCAGATTCTCGCGAACCTCTGAGGTGGCTGATATCTTCAGAACAAATTTCAGACCTGCATCCGTCTGAATGAGAAAATTGCGGTCGCGTTCGCTGGGCAATTCATTGATTGTTCCTGAAATGCCATAATATCGTGAAGCAATCTCCAATGCATGGTCCAGTGTAAAGGGAGGCCTCGAATTGTCCTTTGATGACATGTACTACTCAATGTGCCGCTCTTCAATTCAATTTTTCCAATCGAAGATTGAGATAATCCTAGGAACCTAATCCTGCAAGGTTCAGACTGATATTCCATAAGCGAAGAGCAGCGGACTCATCATAAGAATCAGGCGATGACTTGGTTTCCTTCATCTTCTCGAAGTATTTACCGGTGATATCAGCAACTTCGTCGGAGGATGCTAGATAGACAGGGGTTTCAGCACCCTTTTCAGGCTTGCTAAAGAACCTGCTAAATAGTCTGTATATCATCAATGATGACCGAGGATAGTTTGGATCTTTCTCAATAAGTCCTGTGGCTATTGCACCGGGGTGCAGGCAATTTGAAGTGACTCCGGTACCTTTGAGTTTTCTTGCCAGTTCGTATGTAAAGAGCACTAGACCAAGTTTTGCCATGTTGTTAGCTTTGGTCCCACTGTAGTCCTGTTCAGACATTAGGTCATCAAAATTCATGGTTGCCTTCCTGTGATATGCCCCCGCTACATTAACAACCCGCGATGGCGCGTTTGCCTTGAGAACATCGAGCAGAAGATTGGTCAGGAGAAACGGAGCGAGATAGTTTACTGCAAAAGTCGTTTCTAGTCCATCCTCAGTAATCGATCGCACTGTCGAGTAAGTTCCTGCATTGTTGACTAGAACGTGAAGTTGATTATACTTGCTCTTGAATTCCTGCACGAGTTGGCGAATATCTTTCTGAGAGGATAGATCTGCTACTATAAGATCTACGTTGGAATTGCCGCTTGCAGCAATAATCTCTGAAACAACAGCCTTTCCACGGTCCTTATTCCTTGCAACTATCACAACCTGTGCATTCATTTTTGCCAATTCGAGAGCCGTTGCCTTTCCTATTCCGGAACTTGCACCTGTAATAAGACAGATTCTGTCCTTCATGCTCATTTAACCACCTTATCTGATTAAATATCAAATCAATTTGAAGCGGAAGAAACTTTGAATCTTCTCAGGAGCACACACTGAATTGTCTAGCAGTGGAGTCCTGTAATGATTGAGTTTCGAAGCGTAACTAGTTCTTAAGGATTCCCTTTCAATGTGTCACCTATATTAGTATTTCATTCGGCAAGCGGTCTTCATTTATTCCTTCTCCGTTTCTTCAATGATTGATTCCTCGACTAGCTTAGCATACTCATTCGACCTATCATGGATGCGTCCGTATCTATGAGGTGAATTCACTCTTCTTCTGAATCATATTTCAGTGAGAATCTATGTTCAATCCAACTTGAAACATCAACACCACTAGGGCTATTAGGCCTAGCACCTTTGCTGGGATTCTCGCGTCTTCGTCTTTCCATCTCCTCAGAAAAGTCCTTCACTACAAGTATGCTGCCATCCTGAATCTGTAAGTCAATCACTTTTCTGAAGGCGATTGCGCGCTGGAAACCCATGTGGACATACATCTCGGGAATGAAATCCTTGGCAAGCATAATTGAACCTGTGAAATGAGTCTTCAAGCGAAGGCCTTGGTATCCAAATTTGAAGAGATCTTCTATTGGTTCTGGTTGTACACCGTTGATGGGCTTTGGATCGTTGACATTTATCTTCATGGCGTTAAGAAGCAATTCCCCATCCACACAATCGTAGTACATGATATAGCCCCTCCAACATGCAGTGCACGTAGAGTAGGCCTTCATTCCAAAATCGCTCGGCTCATAGAAACCCTCTCCATCCCTGCCAATGAGGAAGTAGACCTCCCCTTCATACTTAAACTCGTCTGCCATCTGTGCGGTCATTGCGAATCAGGAATTAACCATAGGCATTCTACATAAACTAATGTTGTAGAGTGGTATCTACTTCTTTACATGGGGGATCTTTTGATTCAGTCGAATCCGTGTTGTATCAAGATATGTATCCATAACAAACATTGTCAGGGTTCTATCAACAGCTGGTATCTGCCTGAGAAAATCAACAATGAATCCATTGATTTCTTCAACGTCGCGTGTTCGTACTTTCAGAAGAACATCCCACTCACCACTCAGAACATGAACACTCTGCACGAACGGATGTTCTGCAATATCCTTGCAGAACTCTCGTTGAGAGATGAGGTCCCTTCGACCTGGCACTCGATATTGAATTCTTACAAGAACCATGGCCAACGTTGGCTTTCCCACTTTCGCACCATCAATCACCGTGGTGTACCCTTTGATTATCCCATCAGACTCCATGGCGCGAATTCGCTTGTGAACTGTGGATATTCCTCTATCAACAGCTTTTGCGATTTCTTTTATGGTCATACGAGCATCTGACTCAAGAAGTGATAGAATTTTTTCGTCCGTTTTGTCTAGTTCTATAGAAATTTTTTCACTCATATGCCAATTTTACTAGAAAAAAGTGAAATACTTTTCGGATTCTATAGGATAATCTTATACAATAAACTCGAGATGCATGGTTCAAGACCATTGGGTGAATTTGATGAACGACAAGCCTCGAGACCCTGATTTTCTACGAATCATGTTCACTTCGCTATTGGGCACTACCCATAGCATTGAGGTGACATATGACCGTAAGGAAGAGGTCTATGAAGACGGAATCTGCTTCGATGGTTCGTCCGTACCAGGATATGCTCAAGTGAATTCAAGTGACCTCCTCCTACGCCCCATCTACGGGAATCCAATTCCAGCCCCTTGGGATCCCCATATGGAGATAGTTCCATGCCGTGTTTATGAAACCGCCGGACTACCTCATAGGAACGATCCTATCAACATACTAACAAGATTCTCAAAGGATGCGGAAAGACAAGGATTCCGACTATTAGCTGGCTTCGAGCTGGAATTCTTCCTTGTCAATAGAAAGGGCACATCCATTTCTCCTGCAGATTATGGAGGATACTTCGCAACGGTTCCTTCGGATTTGGGTCTAGCATTCAGACGAGAAGTCATGATGACTCTCAGAGGAATGAACATAGCTACAACGACACATCACCATGAGGTAGCCATGGGTCAACATGAGATTGGCTTTCAACACAGTCAGGCAATTGATGCAGCTACATCATTGATGCTTGCACGACATGTCATTGCAGAGATAGCTGTGCGACATGGCTTTTCAGCCACATTCATGGCAAAACCCTTTGTATCAATGAACGGAAGTGGCATGCACATTCATCAGAGTCTCTGGACTCCCGACCTTACCAAAAACCTCTTTGCAACTGAGAAGTCATCCGAGATTTCTGATATTGCAGAATATTATGTTGCAGGAATCCTAGAGGACGCAAGGGCCCTTTCTGCAATAGTTGCACCTACTGTCAACTCATTCAAGAGACTGGTCCCAGGTTTTGAAGCACCTACCAGGATTGCGTGGGGCCCACGGAATCGGACAACAATGCTCAGGATACCACACTTCAATGGATCAGCCAGAAAGGCACGAATTGAATTCAGATGCCCAGACCCTTCGAGCAGTCCGCACCTATGCCTTGCTGCAATTATGGCGTCTGGGCTTCGAGGGATTCAAGAGGAGAAGAAAGCTCCAAATCCAACCGCTGAAGACTTATTCCATAGTACCTCAGAAGTAGGCTCCCTGCCGGGATGCCTAGGCGATGCGCTTGAAGCTCTTGAATCGAATTTAGCAATTAGACAGTCTCTTGGAGAAGATGTGATTGATACTTTTCTATCTCTGAAAAGAGCGGAATGGAATCGCTATGTTCAGACGACAGGAGACCCCGGCCCCTCTGATATAACAGATTGGGAATTGCGTGAATATCTGGATTGCAATTAGAATGAGTTGCCTCTCCTGCCTCGGTCCTGCAGGTGTAGGCAATTCAACTGCCTCTTCGAATGTCTTCGATAAATCGAACAACTAGATTCCAGATTATCTTATATTATGATGAAATAGATTTGGACTGACCAAAGGGACCGTACTAGTCTGAACTATGTAGACTAGTAGCTCGGTAGTTCCTTGAAGTTTTCATAAAGAGGCACCTATAATGCGAGCCAGCCGTGAAGCCCTAATGATTCTGTGTTTTGTTACTCTGCTAATTCTCCCAGGTGTTTTTTCAAACTACGATGGAACACCATTCATGCCAACCATCGATACACGGTTGGATGGGAATAATCAAGGAACATTGGAAACTCCTCCAAGTATGCAAAATATGTATACAATGGCAGCAATACCATCATCAACAACAGGATCAGGAATGCTCCTTGGCATCAAGGAGTTTGCCAATGGAACATATCCTGCAAGAATTGCCTGGGCCAATGAGTCAAGCACTTATTATCCTCAGACTTTTGATATTCCATCAGGATGGTACACAACTTCAATCACGGCAATAAGCTCGCAAATGTATCATCTTACTGACTGGATCTCAAATGGGGAATTTACCTCTTCAGCCGACCCATGGATATATGATGATAGTGGAGACACAGTTGGTGTTGTTTCAGGAGCCTACGAGATTGGAGGGTATATATCGATCACTAGAGTGTCTGGTGGAAAGGTCAGATATGACTATCGTGGATCTTGGAATCAGTCAGTGTCTGTTACTGAAGGAGGAACAGCATCAGCAACACTCAATGTGACCTATAAAATCGATACATCAAGCGGTACAAATGGTCAAAATGCACAACCCTACTTGTATGTCAATGGAACTGTTTGGGAACTCCCCACTGGTGGCCAAAGATTCTCAGTGAATCAGGATTGGACAACATACTCTGTCGATTTGCCGCTAGACACATTCACGTTCCCAGGCACTCTGGAGGTGTCGCTCGGAATACAGGGATGGGCTGAAACACAATTCCAAACAACGGGAGTTCTCTCTATGGATAATGTCAGCCTGACACTCAGGACTTCAAGACTGTCCGAGGTGGTTAATTTGAGAGCAAGAGACACTGACCAGACTTCCAACCAGGAACCATTTGTAACAGGCCCAGGAGGAAAAGGATACGCCACATTTAGCGGCAACTGGTCTGACGATGTTACCCTCGAATTTCTTTCAAATGAAACAGGCACCGAATTTACACTTCAATTATTTATGGAACTCCAGAAAAACAATAAACTGGATGCAAACACATACTCCGTGTCCAATGGCACTGATGTAATATGGAATTCAGCATTCACTGCTCGTGAAATGGCATTTCCATTCACCTATTATTACTTCAATTTAACGGCTCCTGATGATTGGATTCTGTCAACTGTATATGATGCATATAATGACCTACAATTATCTGGAACCACCTATTACAATGCTACATTCTATCCTACAGATGGAGTCTTGGTATGCAATGTCTATGGTACTGGAGTTAGTGGCACTCCACATTATGGTACGTGGGCAATAAGCAGCACAGCTCCAAACTATGGAGATTCTATCTCTTTTATGGGAGATTCAGGAGGCAGTTGGACTGAGTTATCAAACTACTATCCTTACTCGCCGCTGAGAGCAGATTTAGAATTCACAGATGGCTTGTCAAATCCGCCCACAACTGGAGGCACAAGTGGTATCAAATTCTACGATGTTGAAGGACAACTCATCTATAGTGAAACAGGAAAATCACTCGATGTTTTTGGACAGACCACATATCAGAATGGAACAGGATCTGCAAACATAACCATCTTGCCAAACTGGCTGGCTGGACCTGTTACTGCGCTGGCAGCATGGTCGAATGGAACTGCAGTTGGCGAGATAAGAAAACAATTCTACATTTTCCATCATACTGAGTTAGAGATTGAAGCAGCTACTTATTCAGCATTCCGAGGAGATACTATCTCTGTGAGGGTCAAATATGTTGATTCTGAAACAGGTTTAGGGATTGCTGGTGCAAATCTCAACTATGCCTGGCTCTATGGTTCAGACAATATGGGCTATGCAGGAAATGGATGGTATGCAGGCTATGTTGATACATCAGTTGCCGTGATTGGAGGCTACCCTGTCACGGTTAATGCCACTAAGGATTACTATGATTTCGCAGAAACAACTGGCATCACCATTGAGATACAGGAACGCACAACTCTATACTCTCCAAAGAACCTTCAAACGCCCACCACAGACTATGAGATTGCTTGGGGCAACTCCAAGACAATTTACTTAGCATATGAAGATACAATCGCAATGAATCCGGATACAATGACCGCAAATCCAGGAAGTCCGAGTAGTCCTGATGTTACATATGCATACACCTCCAATAACGTGTATACTACTGTGAGCAGCGCTGGTAACTCCATGTCCCTAACTATTGAAACAGATGTCGATCCGTACTCATTCCTAGTCGCTGATTTAACTACACTGACTTTCAAACTAGAGGGCAAGTTCAGTGTTGCCGTCAGTTCAGGCTCAGTCTATGCCTACAACTACACAGCCGGTAACTGGGTTCTTGTTATTAGCTCCTATTCTCCCACAATTGACACAACACTCACCTGGAAGACCACCCATCCATCTGATTTCATTTCAGGAGAAGGCATTGTCAAAGCAAGAGTAAATGCTACTCATACTTCAGCCTTCACCTATAGTCTAGATCTCTTTGACTTTGTAGCTGGACGCCCCATAAATAATGCTGTTCCAGGAGTTTCCATCACATCAAATTGGCCCGAGCAATCCGTAGTAGGAACTCAGGTGGGTCCCACCTATAACTCACTCTTGAAGATCTGGGAAGTGAACCTCAATACAAAGGATGTCACTCCTGGTGAATATACAGTTCTGATTCAGGCCTCTGCGACAGGGCACCAGGAAAAAGTGCTGGAGCTAACCATTACTGTGCGAGCACATCACAGTCGTGTTAGTGTAGTTCCGCCAAGTGAAACACCTTGGGGATGGATGACATGGGTGAATATCTCGTTTGAGGACACAGATAACTCATCAATAATAATCTCTGAAGGAAATCTGACCTCCATTGTAATTGATTCGCCTTTTGGCTCTCAGATATTCACAATATCAAACTGGACTTATAGTCAGTCAACTGGTTTGGCCACAGTTGCGTTCTGGCTTGATACACGTCAGTGGACGACTGACTCATACTCCTTGACAGTGAATGTAATCACCAGTGGCTCTGGGCTCTCAAAGTTCTTTGATGATAGCTCAAGCGTCCTCCAGATTACCATTCGCCCTCATGATATTGGAATTACTGCAAATCCACCAACCCAGACACCTTGGGGATGGGATACAAATGTAAGTGTGATTCTCAGTGATTTGGACAATTCTTCATTGTTGGTCAATCCAGCAAACATAACGTCAATCACTGTCGCAGGACAAATCTTTACATCAGCAGATTGGACCTATGCAAATGGAGCTTTCAGCTTCTTTGTTGATACATCAAGCTGGGCTGTATCATCACAGGCGTATACAGTTATTGTGACTTGCTCCGATACACCTGCAAGATTCTATAATAATCGTCAGAGTAATGTCTTGATCACAATTCGAGAACACTCGTTATCAGTTTCAGCTGCAACCGTAACAAGCACACCATGGAGTTGGTGGACTAATGTTTCTGTCACTCTGATAGACTCCGATAATTCAAGTATCATAGTTTCAGAAATGAATGTCACACAAATCGTAATTGCAGGACAGGTATTCACCTCTGCAGAGTGGGTAGCTGACTCAGGTGTATTCTATGTATTGGTAGACTCCTCATCATGGCCAATTGGAACCTCAAGTCGTCAGGTAACAGTTACAACAAGTGTATCCCCGAGTCGATTCTACTACAATGGTATCAGTTCCGTTTCAGTACAGATTCGAGCTCACCTGCTCGGCGTATCAGCATCACCACCAACTCCAACACCATGGAGTTGGATGACAACAGTCACTATTACACTGCAAGATTTAGACAATCTTTCTCTTACTGTTAGTGAAGCCAACATAACACAGGTGCAAATCGGAATTCAGGTTTTCACAGCATCGAGCTGGAGCTATGACACTGGTGTAATTACTATTCTCTTTGATACTCGCAATTGGGCAATTGGCTCCGGATCCTATCAGGTCAGTGTGACAACCACATCAGCGCCTGTGAAAGCTTACTCAAATGGAGTTTCAAGTGTTACTGTGACTATTCGAGCGCATAACATTGGAATTTCCTTAATACCCCCGGCATCCACACCTTGGAGCTGGAATACTGATGTTTCCTTTACACTTATCGACCTAGACAATACTAGTTTGAGTGTCAACGAGGCAAATATCACTCAGGTTGCTGTTGCAGGTCAGATATTTACAGCCTCCAACTGGTCATATTCATCTGGGACATTCACATGCATTGTGGATACTTCTAATTGGGTAATCGGAAGTGCATCATATGGTATTTCACTTACAACTTCAACTGCTGGTTTCAAGTATTATGGCGATTCTTCTGCAACTGTCCTAATTCGAATAGTCAGCCACGGTTTGGTCGTCGACGCAATCAGACCTCCGGCAACGCCTTACTCTGATGATACAACGGTTTCAATCAGAGTAATAGACCTGAATAACGAATCGCTGATAGTATCTGAGAATAATATCACTCAGATAGATATCGGTGGACAAATCTTCACTTCAGCATCTTGGTCGTATTCTGCAGGAGAGTTCTTAGTTGTTCTGGATACTGATACTTGGCCATTGGGCACATATTCACTAACCGTATCTGTTTCATCTGCAGGTTCTGGAAACACAAAATTCTATGCGGCGTCTACGGGAAGACTTACTGTTGACATTAGAGAGCGCTATACCGAAGCATATGCCCCGACACCGGATCCGGTACCTTCAGGGAATAATCTGGTTTTCAATATGGAGTTCAGAGATAGAGATGCATCAGGAATTCTAGTCAATGCAACCTGGATCTATCTTAATGGAACAGATTTGACCGAGGGAGTTGATTTCTGGATTTCTTGGATTAGCGAGGGCTATTATCAGGTATCAATGGTCACAACTGGACTCTCACTTGGCGACAATATCGTTCTAGTCACTCTGACAAGAAATAACTACGAGAATGCCACAACAACTGTACGGTTTAGGATCAGAGTCACTGATACAGAGGCAATTGCATCAGGATACAGATTCAATGTTCCTGTTGGCTCTAATGCAATATTTACCGTACAATTCAACGATGTTGACCATAGTGTTGGAATTGCGGCAGACACAATCACTTCTAATACCACTTTAGGATGGTCATATCTAAATCAAGGTGGTGGACTCTACCAGATTACTGTAGTAACAACGGATGCCACATCTTTAGCCAACTATCCTATTCGATTCAATTTCACTAAATCTGGGTATGAAGATGCCTATGTGATAATTGTAATCTCCGTTGTCACACACGATTCCTATCTCTCATTTGATGAGGGCGTAATTCCAACTGATATAGCGTCGAACATCAGTGTCTATCTCTTCTATGAAGACATTAGTCTGGGTGTTGGTATAGCAAATGACACGCAGGAGATTGCTGTTTCAGTGTGGTTTAGCCATTCAAGTGGAACCGCAACTGGTTGGGCTCAAATCTTCGTGCGGGAAAACATGGCATTGGGAATCGGACACTATTTGATTGAGATTCCAGCCAGCCAATTTGGAGGACTCTACACTGTTTCATTCACTGCATTCTTCAACTGGACTGGCATTGCAAAATATGAGAGTCTCAATCGAATGTTCTCTGTAGAACTTCAAGGCACTGACACGGATCTAAGTGTTTCAATTGCGCCTCAGGCAATTTATTATGGCGATTTGACTAACTTTACACTCTACTACGAAGCGACTCAATCCTCAACAGGAGTAGAGAATTCAACTGGTAATGTATGGGCATTTGCATTAGTTATTGGTCAGTCAATTGATCCAAACGAATTCCAAATCACATGGGTTGGCGAGGGACTATACCGATTCATTCTGAATTCATCATTGTTTGCTTCGGATGGTTCATTTACAATCAGGGCATTCCTGAATTGGACTCCTACAGAATCTCCATATTATGAGAATCAAACACTTTCTTTGACTGTCACAATTCTCTACAGGACAACTCTTCTAGATGTTGTTCCTCCACAGAATACAGCGTATGATGAGGATGCAACATTCACCTTTGCTTTCTACGACTCTCCAACAAACACAATCATCCTGAATTCATCTAAGATGTTTGTTCAGCTGAATAACATAGGCATATCATACACACTTGGATACAATGCCGGGACATGGACTGTAATTGTTGATACGGCCTCAATTGGAAGCACTGGAACAATAGCCCTGCAGCTAAATGTAACTTGGGTTGGTGCCCCCTTCTATCAGAACCAGACTAGGTTAGTATCGCTGACTGTGACTATGCGTCCTACTCAGCTCACATATACACCGCCAACTCCAACATTCTTCAATTCGAATGTTTCTCTAACTCTCACTTACATTGACCTGATTGATGATAGTAGTTCTGCAATGTTCGGAGGTACGCTTGTGCTAACAAGCGGTGCCTTAGTATTGACAGGTTACTATGACATCATTGATAATAGTGATGGCACATATGATGTCATCCTAAATACGACCGCCTTCCTTGAACCCGGGGCGTATGTAATCACCGCTACGATGACATATGGTGGCTCACGATTCTGTAATAATGCCCAAGCTTCATTCACTCTGCGAGTCTTGTATCGTGCAATTCTCGCCACTGCGGATCCAGTGGGAAGCACGGCTTATCAGCAAGATATTGAGATTCTGCTTCATTTAACTGATGGAGAAACAGCTGGTGATGTTACTAACTCGACCGGCGCAGTACGTATTCGGATAGGGGATCAGAATGCCACCTCACCTGCCTTGCAGGGTTTGAATGTCGTTTGGACTCCAGGAACCGATACCTATTCAGTAAGTGTGGCAAATACTCTCCCGATAGGCACGCATGTACTCTATTTGAATGTCAGCTATGACTATACATCACCATATTATGGCTACCGACTGGTGAAACTTACATTCACAATCAGAAAACATTCAACTGAGCTGCAGCTCTCAGAACCTGCTGCAGGAATAGGATTCGGATTAAACACAACCTTCCAGCTTTCATACATCGATTTGGATACTGGACTGCCCATCACAGGGGCTTCATTGACGGTATCAAATGCATCCCTAGCAGGATATTGGTCAATTGTAGAGGTCGGAGGAAATCTGTATGAAGTTCGCATTAATACAACTGCATTCCTAGCAATTGGTACATATTGGGTTGTAATGAATACACAAAATACAGGGGCTTATGCAAATTACCAAGATACATCAATCTATGTCAGAGTCTATGTACGTGAGAGATACACAACTCTCTCATATGATGCGGTAGGAAGCGTAGGATACACTGATGATGTAGTAATCACAGTGTATTATAGTGATTCAGACCTTGGAAATGCACCTATAACAAATGCTACGAATGCACTCAGACTGACCACAAATCAGAGTACATACTCAGTAACCTATGGCATTGCACCCGGGTCCTTCGTAATCACCATGCCTGCAAATCAATTCGTACCATTTGCTTATTCAACCGTATCAATAACCATGCTTTACGAAGGAGTGCCATTCTACCAGAATCAGACCATCACAGTTAGATTCCAGATCACTGGTACCTCAACAGAATTTGCATGGGACCCAATCGATCCAGTTCCATATGGCAACTATGCAAATGTCACCTTTTACTGGGGAGATGTAGATTCAGGAACTCCTGTTCTTTGTGCTTTAGGTGGTGATACAGCAATTACTGTAGTGTCAATCACACAACCAGGCTTGGATACTTCGAATACAACCATTATGAATATAGTACAGGGCAGCAATGTAGGTGCATATGCCACCTTCTTCCTCCTTTTGAACACCAGTTTTCTTGATGGATTTGGAACATTCGAGTTCAGAATCACAATAGATTGGACTGACTCAGGAGCTGCTCCTTACTACGAGGATCAGAATAACAAACTGGTTACTATAGTTGTTAGGATTAGAGACACTGCAGTACCTCAGATACTAGTAGACTCAGTTTATTATGGTGAGGATGCTACAATTAGACTCCAATATGTTGACATGGACAACTCAGGTCAACTAATTACAGGTGCAAACCTGAACATTGCAGTCTTGGACGGACTTTCGTACACAGTTAATCCAACGCCTGTTGGAGGCTTTTATGAAGTCTATGTCGTGACAGAGGGCACAGGTCTCTTAGGCGCAGTTAGAATTAACATGACGATACAATGGTACGGAACACCATATTACGAGAATCAGACCAGTGTTGCTGCAATCCTGACTATCAACATGAAAATCGCCACTATGGAAGTCACATATCCAGATGTGACTCCATATCTTGACAATGTGACCTTCTTCATCCACCTTCGAGATAGCACTACACTGCAATATATCAATAATAATGAAAGCTTCATTTCAGCCATTTTCGTAGTTCCAAGTATTGGCTCCACTCCAACAATAACCTATGTCATTGCAAGTGACGGAACATATAAGGTGACATTCAATTCGTCCATTCTTTCACAAGTGGGTACCTATGTCGTCACAGTGACATTCGACCACTCGGGATCATCACCCTACTACAGTGTA
>JBHLQM010000022.1:15663-46802 GCA_048884785.1 Candidatus Thorarchaeota archaeon
AGACCTACCCAGCTATCGTATGATGTGGAAGCGGCTGCTCCATATTTGGATAATGTTACAATTACGGTGACATTCGAGGATACACTTACCGCGGTTGGAATTGCTGGAGGGACTATTCTCCTCTCTTGTGCAACGGCAGCCGAATCGCTTGTACTGAATACCAACTACTGGATATCAGATTTGGGCGCGGGGGTGTATAATGCTTTCATTGATACCACAGCACTTGGGGCCGTTTCAACGTATTCAATCTCGGCACAAATCAGGTACTCAGGAGAACCATTCTACCAGAACAGAACAACATCTATTCCAGTTGAGGTGAGAGAGAGAGCAACACGACTTACCTACACACCTCCGTCGGAAACTCCATTCGGGAATGACTTGATTATCGCATTGAACTACTATGATGTGGATGCAGGATTGACGGGAATCTCGAATGCCGAGTCATTCTTCAGTCTTGATGAACTCAATGGTACTCCAGTAGATTCAAGTTATTATTGGGTGGAGTTTGTATCTGGAGCTTCATATAGACTACATGTTAACACCACAAAGCTGGACATCTATGGAAGATATATTCTCACTATAAGCGTCGTTGGAAATCCAACCTATGAATATGATGATCAATTGATCTCGGTTGATGCAGACATTCGGGCAAGAAACACGCAGCTTACAACTGCACCCATCTCTCAGGCTAGCTACACACAGAACGCAACAGTGACTTTCTACTACAAGGACATCGAAGCGAATGTAGGGGTGTACAATGACACGATTGCAGGCGGAGTCTATGTCACCCTTAATACGTCTGTCAGCTGGTGGGTTGTCCAAGAAACAGCAGGCAGATTCAAGGTATTGATCAATGCCACTGATCTTGGATCTACTGGCGAATTTGCCTTTCTGGCTTCATTTTCATGGATCAATGGAAAGCCATTCTATGAGAATCAGACACTTGAGTTCACGGTTTCAATCACTGGTGCTGGTTCACTCCTCACTTACTCCCCGCCAGAGCACGTACCAATTGGCGATGATATTGTAATTACCGTTGAATACAAAGACAGCTCAACAGGTTTTGGAATATCCAATGCTTCCGGATTTGTGCATACATCAATCACTCCGCTCAATGCAACACCCGCAGGGCCATTCCAATACATATTGACTAACCCTCAGCTGGGTGTATTTGTCTTTACAATCAATAGCACCCCCTTCTGGACGAGTGGACCAATATTCTTTGAAATAGATGTTTCATGGACAGATGGTGAATTACCATTCTACCCAGATGTGAATGGCACAATAATTAGGGCGGTCATACGAGAGATATTCACTCAGACCCTTGCAGACGCTCCCAATCCAGGCACGGTACCGAAGGGAGACTCCACCTACGTGGTAATCGCTTTCTATGATCTGGACCATGACAGCAATGTTCTAAGTGCAACAATAACGTCCACGTGGGCATACGGATGGTCCTACGAAGTTCTTGGAGATGGCAGTTTCAATATCACCATTCAAACAAGTGGAATTGTAGCAACAGGGCAGGTGTCGGCACAGTTCACCTTCAATAGGTCATTCTATCAAACAAAGACTGCAACTGTGTATCTAACGATTCGCCTCATAAGCACAAGCGGATACTCAACCACACCAGATCCCTCGATTGTACCAGTTGGAGATACTGTGAGTGTTGAAATCGTCCACTTTGACACAGACCACCAGGTGAATATCACGGATGGTGCGATTGCCACAAGCTGGGCATATGGCTGGAGTTGGGTCAGAACTCCAACCGGCAGTTTCAGTATAACTCTCAACACAGCAAGTGTACCGAACCTGCTAAAGTACACAGTGACATTCACTCTATCGAAGGCGAATTATGCAAATGCAGTTGTCAGCATTCGCTTTGAAGTAAGGGCAATACAAACTGGAATTACGGCAAGCTTCCTAACAGAGGTGGTTGCGGGTAGCAATATCACCGTCACAGTGACCTATGAAGACCTGGATCACAGTCAAGGAATCGAAGGAGCCAACATCCTAACAAATGCGCCAATGGGAACCTATGCCTGGGTCGAATTGGGTGCCGGGCAGTATAGCATAACATACTACCTCTGGTTGCAACCTGCAGGTACCTATTCTTATGATATCACAGCGACAAAGAGTCTCCACAATCCAGCATCAATGATAGTTGATTTGCAGCTCAGACAAGTGAGAACGGAGCTGACAACGGACTATTCAATAATTCAAGTAAACTGGAGTGATCCGATTAGCCTCTCAGTATACTATGATAATCTGGATTTAGGAGGTCTCGTGGACGGCGCTATAGTCAGGGCAACATTGAGCGGCGTGCAGTACCCAATGATATCATCTGGTTCATCCTACGACGTCACAATAGATTCAAGCTCTGTCAAGGCTGGAACCTACCTAATAACCATCACCGCAAATAAGACCAACTTTGAGGCGCGGATAATTCAGGTAACTGTTGTTATCTCAGTTCTTGAGACCAGATTTGTGAGTCTTGGAGATGTCTATTCATTCTCAGTTGTCAGTGGAGAGTCCGTCAATGTCACAGTATACTATGAATCTCTAGCATTTGGTGGAGTGTTGGGTGCGACAGTTGCTTACTCATGGGACTACGGAACCGGAGTAATGGCATCTACTGGCCAAGCAGGTTACTACACGGCAATCGTTGATACAACTGACACTCCAGTGAATGTGTATACTCTATATGTTCGAGCAAACAAGTCCAACCACATCGAAGCGAGTATCTACTTCAGTCTGGATGTTGGCCTCGTTGAAACTGACTTGACACCTGTTGGCGAAGCAACACTCAGAGTGGTGTATGGAGAAATCGCAACTCTACTTGTGAATTACTCAAATGTGAATCTTGAATCACCTGTGACTGGCGCTACGCTGCTGTTCAGGTTTGGTGATGCAGATTACAACGGAACACTATCAGAGAGCTCTCCAGGAATTTACAATGCCACGATCTACACATCACAGCTGTATTCCGGAACGTTTAGCCTGTATATTGTTGCTACTAAGCCAGGATACGAAACTGGAACTCTCTCAATGTTGCTAGAGGTTGAGAGAATCAATACGATTGCGTCCGCACTGAATGTCACTCTCACTATGATATATGAGCAAACAGGTGAGGTCTACTTTAGCTACCACGATATCCACTATGACCTACCAATTGAGAATGCGACACTCGAGTATCGCTGGCAAGGAGGTACCGGACTCCTGGAGGAAGTAGGAAATGGTACATACAAGATACTTCTTGATAGTACCACTGTCACTCCAGGTGTATATGATGTATATGTTACGGCAAGTAAGAGCAACTATATGACAAGGACAACCTCATGTACGGTTCAGATCACAAAAATTGAGATGGAAATCGTAGTTAGTAATTACTTCGAAGTTCCTGTGGGAGATGTTCTGGTGATACCAATCAGAGTCAATGATATCTCATACAACCGCACAATAGAGGACATCGATGGATCGGTCGTATGGGCGCTGGGAACTCCAACTCTAGAGGCCTTAGTGGGTGTACCTGGCAACTACACATTCATCATCCCCGCAGACACAGGCCTTGGTCAGTATGATATAACAATCATCGTCAACAAACTTCATCACCGCACCATTTCCACAATTATCACTGTCGTAGTCCGGCCAATTGCCACCAGCCTGACCACACTTGATGGAAACAACTACGTAAGTGCTGTCAATGGGCAGTATCTCCAGATTGAAATCGTATACACTGACATCGACCATGGCTTGCCTATCTCCGGAGCAACGCTCTATGTTACTCAGACAACTGGCGTGCTAGAAGAGGGCGATGTGACAATAACTGAGGGAGCTTTGGCCGGGCATTATATCATCTCATTTGCCGTCACGGTTAGTGAGGAGTTTGAGATTGCAATCCATGCCTCGAATGGTCAAAACTACCAGGTGCAAAACCTACCATTGACCATAGTTGCCACTGCGCCGCCACAAGATCCATTGATGAACCTCATCATGATTGGTGGAAGTGCTGGAATCATCTTTGCACTGATTGGTGCTCTACTATGGGTTAAGATATTCAGTATTCCTAAAATCATTCGGATACTCAATAAGATGATCAAGTCTGTATCGAAAGGTAAGGTACCAGAGAAGCCTGAGTGTGCTGGCAGGAACGATCTTCTGCATGATATGGTCAATGAGGCGCTGGCACCAGTTGGCATCTACAAACCACTAGATGAAATGCCAACCGAAACCATCGACTTCAAGGTCCCAGAAACGGAGTCGCTTTTGATGGAACTGGCATCCATAACAGGTCTTGCAGAGTCTGATATTGCAGCTTTCCGTACCGACCTTACGAGGATGAAACCAAGTGAGCGACCGGGATTCCTCAATGAAGTCATCAAGCAGGAGAAGGCAAGACGAGCTCAAGAGCTGGCTGAAAAGCAAGCTGTGGATGAAGATGCGACTCGAACTGTCACTCCAGAGGAGCTCAGGGAAGTTGGAGAACGTCTTCTCAAGATGGGGTTACCACCTGAACAAGTTGAAGAGGTTCTAGAAAGCGCCAAGGATATGACTCGAGCTGAATTGGAAACAGTTCTGGAGCAACTCGACAAAAGCCTGAACGAGTAGATAGTTGGTCCAGCTAGAGCTCCCGGACATCTTGAGTCTGGGGGCTCTGCCAGGTTTTTTCACCACCCAAAAGACTTCTATCCGAGATTGATATCAACTGATTGGAGGAAGTGAATGATGCCATTCTACGAGAGTACAGAACAACTCAAAAGCGTCTTTGAAGCCTTTTGGCCTCGAGCTATCTCAAATGAAGATGTCTATCAGAAACTTGTGAGTTCAGGTATTGTGGTTCGTTTTGATATTGAACAGCCAGAGATCCATGTCACCATTGATTTCAGGAATCCAGGGCCTGACGGAAAGCTGGGAACACTTAGTTTTGACTCGTCAGCAGAGCCTGAAATAACTGTCTGGAGTACATCCGAAACTACTAACAAGTTCTGGCAAGGAAAACTAAACACAACCGTCGCAATGGCTAAGGGAGAGGTCAAAATGAAAGGTTCCATAGCCAAGGCACTAGGATTGCTATCGAAGATAAAGCCCCTCTTCAAGATCTTTCCGGATGTGCTGAGAGATCTTGGTCTTGATCATATGGTACTATAGCATCTGGAAACTGTAAGTATCATAATCTTAATATGGAGATACTCTGAGATTAATCATAGTTAATACTCACCTAAGATAGAGTTGATTATCATGGCTCAAGCGATAACAAAGCAACAGACCATAGCCGAAGTGGTTATGAAATGGCCCGAAACTGCAGGCACATTCATGGAATGGGGGCTGCACTGCTACGGATGTGCAGTAGCCAAGTTCGAGAACATCGAGCAGGGCGCCCTAGCTCATGGAATTGACCCTGACAAGCTAGTTGAAGCCCTAAACGAAGCAATTAATGAGAAAGAGTAGAACAGAGTCCTCTAGGACTCTTCACTCTCTTTGTTCGGCTTTGCACGGCCATAAAGGCGGCCGGATTCTTCTTCTACCATTTCAAAACTATGTTCTTCATCAGGGAATACACCATTTCTTACTTCATTGGAGTATTCTTCTACAGCATTTTTAATGACATCATGAACATTGGCATACTTCTTGAGAAACTTGGGTTTGAAATCGTCAAATAGACCTAGCATGTCCCAGAGCACTAAGACCTGGCCATCACAATGGAGCCCTGCTCCAATACCGATTGTGGGGATGTCAATGGCGTCAGTAATTGCCTTTGCAGTCTCAGCTGGGACCAATTCTATCACAATGGAAAATGCCCCAGCATCCTGAAGTGATACTGCCTGCGCAACGAGTTCTTCAGTAGTTTCTTTAGTTCGGCCCTGAACGCGATATCCTCCCAGCTCATAGATTGACTGAGGGGTGAGTCCAATATGACCCATCACAGGAATTCCGGAATCAACAACGGCCTTGACAATCTTTGTGACTCGCCCAGCGCCCTCAATCTTTACCGCCTCCGCACCCCCTTTTTGAAGCATCAGACCACAGTTCTCAAGGGCTTGTTCCTCACTCACCTTGTAGCTCATGAAAGGCATATCGCCAATAATCAGACTCTTGGGTTTGGCACGTGACACAGCCGCACAGTGATGAATGATATCATCCAATGTGACTGGTATGGTACTCTCATATCCCAGGAGACTGTTCCCTACCGAGTCTCCAACAAGGATCATATCAACGCCCGCATCACTCAGGATCCTCGCAGTAGGAGCATCATAGGCAGTCAACATCACTATCTTCTTGCCTTTGGCTTTCATCTGACGAATTTTGAATGTGGTCTTACGCGACACTCAGTAACACTCCAATGAATTACTAAGTATCTCTGGCATATATAGAATTCCAAGAGAGAATATGGTCGTCATTATATTCTATATATTTATTCTAGATTTTGGCAAAGAATGTGTCAGTGGCTGAGAGATATACACCTTGGATCAAAGCCTTGAGAAGACAGAGTGCCAGTCTTTGTTGGATGTTTTGCTTTTTGGCAAAATCAGATACATTTAGGTTCCCAACATCTCTAAGATGCTCATTTAATAGATTGAGCCACCTTTCAGAAGCAACCATTCCGCATGAATCCACAATCATATCATCTTCATTCAGTGTTTCTTTGGTCTCAGCTGCAACCTCATCATAGGATAGCTTGAGCTTCTGTACCAAGTCTTTCAGGTTGAAGATGCCTCGGTATCTCAATGCATCCGTAACTTGGCTCAGAAGCCATTCCTTGCTAACAAAGGTGTCATTTGATGTAGAAAATGCAGATGCACGTAGAGGAGTGAACAACCGTTCGATATCATTGATATCAAATCCCCGTTCTGAAGCAAATGTCCCCAAATCTAATTCTCCACCTTTCTTGAAAATACTCTCTAGCTCCTTGGTCAGCGCCTTTCTTGAAACAAGCTTTCCTGTAGCGTCGGGAAGTGTATCATTCTGAATTCCTGAAAGAATGGATTCTACCACACTAGGCTCAGTATCAAACCTCTTCGCTAGCTCTTCGGGGGTAAAATAGCCTCCTTTACTAACACTATCAGAAACGAGCTTTCGTATCCACGAAATAGAAAGGTAGTGGCCTGAACGATTCATTGTAACTCTAAGTCCAAAACGCTTCAGAATTGCAGCGAGTTCAACTCTATTGATTTTCCATTGATTTTGGAACTTATCCGAATCCACCATCCCTGTTGTTCGGACCTCTTCAAGTATCCAATTCTTCATCGCTCTATATGAGATGTAATATCGGTCCTTCGTCCTTCGGATGCCAGGTTGATTTCTCAAGATGCGTTCAGCAAGTCCTGTGTCAATGCCAATATTTGATGCTACTTCTTCCACAGGTATGATACCTGCAAGATCGACATCATCCTGAAGCTGAGAACGCAGCTGATCCAGTGTCATTACTGAACCATCATTCGTTGAGATTAGAGTTAGCCCTGATTGCCTGAGTAGCATTTGCAGTTGAGGAGAAGGAATGTTTAGGCTCCTTGCTTCTGAATTTAAATCGAGACAACCTAGCTCCTCGAGCCTTGAAAGAAGATGTTCCTGAAGTATGTGGGATGGATATAGCCTATTATCAGTGGATTGAATGAAGTCCCACTTGTACAGACGAACCACTGTAAGTATATCTTCTGAGGAGAGGTCCAGTCTATTGGATTCTGCATCAAGGTCTAGATACCCTCGTTTTCCAACACCCCGTTCCAGAGATGAGAGGAGCCACTTAACGGAATACATCAATCCTAGAGAAGACTGCCACACATACCAGCCCCATGTCCTAACTAGCCGTATTAGCTCCTCAACATCCACCTGCAGGCGTTGAGACTCAGCCATCACATCAACTCGGCCTTGAAGCTCGAGTGACTCCCTGATCCGATTCTTGAGATTCGGGACTAGAAGGTAATTTCCATCTTTTGTTAGAAGAATATCTAGACTCTCTCGCTCGCTAATCTCTTCAACCAGTCGGGATATCTCGGAGGGAGCCACATCCCAGCGCACTGCTTCTTTGTCTATATTTACTGTCGAATTGTTGACGAGTGTTTCTTTTAGTTTAGTAGACAGCAGCAGGGACGATACGACGGAAGATTTGGAAAAACTTAGGATTGCCAGCTTGCATCTGCTGATCAGATTTAGCAGGGTTTTAGTATCAATCCACGTGGCTTCTGTAAGGTGAATCAGCTCTGAAAGACTGACTGATAATCTTGAGAACATTAAATGGTCTAATTCTTCAACGAATTTCTTTCGCCTTCGAGTATACCAGCGAATGTATCCACCGATAACAATTGCAGATAATATGAGGGCTATGATCATTGACCCAATCGTGTCACCCAACAGTGGAATCTGCAGTAGTATCACTCAACCTATTCCTTGTATCTATAAAGTTCGACCTTGATTGCGCAGGTGTTTCTTGTATAATTCCATGCCAATGATGGCAGGAAATGCAGCGGCTAGGCAGATGATCCAGTCAAAGAGCGTGAGAGGCAGGAAGTAGAAATCTAATCCTGCCGATGAAAGAATCTCCTGAACAATGGGAACATACATCAATAATAGATTGGCGAGATAGATTAAGCCAAGAAGCACGGCATATCGACCAATGCCCGGCTCTGAAATGCTCTTGTGTAATGGTAGATTGATTCTTCTTATTACGAGAACTATGAGACTCTCAACAAGGAGAATTATGGTGAGAAGCATTGTCGTGGCTTTGGCGATTTGAATGTTCCATCTATCATCAATGAAGACTGTGTTTTCATTGTAGTACCCGGTGAGATTCTCTGGCAATACTTCTATAATTCCACCCCAACCTGTGAAACCCAAAGCATATACAATGGATGAGCCAATAACCATCAGAATAATGCCAATAGCCATGAACTTGGCGAGCTGGCGAGTTATGATATCCTCGCTGTCTCGAGGCTTTTCCTCCATTGCGCGGGGAGATGTCTTATCGAATACCAGAGCAAGACCTGGAAATGAATGTGTTGTGGCAACCAACATCAGTGCCTGCCAATTGGTAAGCATGTTGAAACCGGGCGGGAGAAGGAACAATGCACCAAAGAAGATGATGCTTTCAAATAGATTGATTGCAATATAGAAGTAGACCATCATGCGTATTTTGTTAAATAGACCTCTTCCTTCATGCACACCCTTGACTATAGAGGCGAAACTATCATCTGTAATGACTATGTCAGCTGCTTCTTTTGCCACGTCCGTCCCAGTAATCCCCATTGCGATGCCTGCGTCACTCATGGCAAGCGCAAGCGCATCGTTGACACCGTCACCAGTCATCGCCACGACTTTATCCTGGTCTTGGTATCTCTCTACGATAATCTGCTTATGATCAGGATTCACGCGTGCAAAGACATTCACACGCGAAAAGTCTTCATCCGAAATAGTTTCTATCTCAGTACCTTCAATAGCAATGGAGTTTTCATGGAGAATATTGAGGTTCCCTGCAATTGTTTTTGCAGTGGCTGCTGCGTCTCCTGTAATCATTATGACGTTTATTCCGGCACTATGACAGGCATTGACGGCTTCTTTGACGCCATCGCGAGCAGGATCAACAATGCATGTGAAACCGAGATAAGTGAGGTCCTGTTCCGTCCTATCTCTTGCAGTTGGTCCCTCTGGAAGTTTTTTCAAATCCCTATATGCAAGAGATATGACCCTATACCCGCGAGATGCAAAGCCATCAGTTAGTGTCTTTATCTTTGTGCGCGTCGCATCATCAAGGCGAGAGTGAGTTCCTGAGTTAGTTAATCGATTACAGCGCGGAAGAAGAACTTCTGTCGCACCCTTTGAGAAAACACGATATGATTCACCATTGCCGAATATCTTCGACATTCTCTTGTATTCAGAATCAAACGGAAAATCCAATGCAATTTTGTATTCAGACAGAATCTTAGATTCATCTAGCGAACTCTTTCTGAACAGGGTCAACAGAGCGGCGTCCGTCGGATCACCCATAGGAATGTAGGCTATTCCTTGATCAGGTATCTCCTTTATCATGATCTCAGAGTCATTATTGATGCCTCCGCAAATGAGTAGTGTTTTCAATCCGTTGTAGGATTCAATACTCTCCAAGGGTATCGCATCATTAAGTGAAAGGTTGTCAATGTCAGTGGATTCTCTTATCTTCATTATCTGTCCAGAAGGAGTATATCCTTCTCCAGTAACTGAAAACAGATTCTCGGTGTCCCATACAAACTTTACTGTCATCTCGTTTCGTGTCATGGTACCAGTCTTATCCGAGCAAATCACACTCACTCGACCAAGACTCTCAACTGCAGAGAGGTCTCGGATTATCACACCCTCTCTTGCCATAGCGAGGACTCCGGTGAGCAATACAATGGTTGTAAGCAAGGGGATGTTGATTGGCATAATGGTCATCGCTTTGGTGATTCCAGCCGCAATTGTATCAATTATTGCATTGAATTCCTGAACAGGAGGTTCGCCTCTTAGAAAGGGGCCTAGAAATATTGCCCATGTTATTGAGAGGACCATCAAGATTACAGCGGCCATACCCAGATACTTCGCAAGCAGGTTCACTTTCTTTCTAAGAGGGATATCTCCAGTATTTAGTTCTTCAAGAGTGCCCTGTATTTTGCCGATCTCGGTGGCACTGCCTGTGCTTGTAGCTACAATCTTGGCTGTACCGGTGGCAACATATGTTCCTAGGAAGACCATGTTTCTCATATCTGTGAGGGGAGCAGATTCCTCAACGATTAGTGAGTGATCCTTCGTTACAGGAACGCTCTCCCCAGTGAGAGATGCTTCGTTTGCTGTAAGATTCGAGCAAGTTAGAATCCTAGAATCCGCAGGAATCCGGTCACCCTGCTCAAGAATGATGATATCTCCAGGTACAATATCAGCTGGATTAACATTTTCCTCGGCTCCATCTCTCAGAATTCTTGCATCTCCTGCTGAAAGCTTCTCAAGCGCCTCGAGTTTCTTTTGTGCTCTGAACTGCTGAAAGACTGCGACGACAGCATTTACTGTCACAATTGCTAGCCAGAAGATTGCTTGACCTAATTCTGAATTCTCAGTAGGAAAGAGGACCGCTAACGCAACTAATGCAAAGGAGCTTAGAAGGTAGATGTTAATCAGCCAGTTGAGTATTGGAGCAATATAGACTTTCCAAAGAGAACCCTTTACCTTGGGTATAAGATTGGGTCCATAGGAATGTTGACGCTTCTTTACCTCGCTGTTTGAGAGACCCTTCCCTGAATCAACTGCCAGAGTCTGAAGTACTTCGTCTGCAGACATTGCATGAAACAGTGGTTTGGCTTCAGTTGCAATAATGTCAGGTTCAGACACGATTAGTACCTCATAGACTACGATGTTAGAATGGCGACGGCATTGATAAATCAACTTCGAACCTACTATATCAAACCGTTCTAGGATGATTCCTCAACAACACTTGCGCCTTTTGAAGCTTCGGCTGAGGTATTCCTCATCCTTTCGCCCCCTTCGACAAGTTCATGTGTATTTAGTAACAGGATATTTCGCCGCATGCGGCTCTAAAATACTGGTGCTAGAAAATGCGATATTACTATGAGCCCTCATACACCAAGGAATCTTCTTCATCAACCGGAAGAAAACTGGCCGCCGTCATTATAATCTTCATGATCCTACTCACAGGTGGCGTTATTTCAATTCTACAGTTGCTTCCTAATTCTATAATACCTCCAGGAACCCAGGAAGGAGTCCGCGTTGCAGTAATTGACTCGGGCCTTGATGTGGATTTTAGTTCTGGGTCGAGAGTTGTCGCACAGCAGAGCTTTATCCTAGTTGAATATGGCTACGATGCCACGGATTTGACAACAACAGACTCCAATCCAGATGACGGCCAAGGAAATCGTGTTCGTCATGGAACCATAGTCACCCAGGTTATTCTTCAGACAAGCCAGGCAGCAGTGATTGTAAACGCAAAAGTAATCGACCAGCAAGGCTATGCGACAGGAAGCGCTCTTGTTGCAGCCATAATGTGGGCGGTCGAACAAAATTGCAGCGTAATCAACCTAAGTGTCGGTTCGAGCCCCACGTTTGGAGACCCATTAGAAGCCGCTGTTAACTACGCATTTTCAAAGGGAGTAGTGGTTGTATCAGCCGCCGGAAATGAGGGGTTCGAAGGTATCGCGGGAACTAGCATTAGTTCACCAAGTGTATATTCAAACGGCGTATCAGTCGGAGCACTTGAAGATGATGATACCCCTTCATCGTACTCAAGCTGGGGACCAGCAAGAGAGAAATATGTTAAGCCGGATATTTCCGCAGAGGGATCTGTACAAACTAGCAATGCGATATACTTTGGTACTAGCTTCGCAGCTCCAAAAGTTGCAGGAGTTGTTGCAGATCTAATTGGATATTGCATTCAAAATGACCTGACATATACTGCGGGATCTATTATTGCAGCACTTCTTTCAGGTGCCGAGCCGTTGTCATATCCATCCTATGTCGTTGGAGCTGGAAAAGTGAATTTGGCGGCTTCCAAACTCCGGATAGACCAAGCACCAAAACGGGATACTCTTCCTTTGCTTACATATCTAGGACCCAAGCAGCTCCCTCTTGATTTTGAAACTCTGTTTCAGGGGGATAATTATTCCTTCAACGTGCAGATCTTCACATCAGATTTTGAAACCTTCGAAATCACGGATCAAAGTTTGGATGACCTTTTGCTACCGTATCCAACCTCAGTTGCTGTTAATCAATCAGGGCAGATTCCAATAGAAATCAATGTCCCAGATGGAATAGCAGGGAACATGGAGGGATTACTATTCTTTGATGCGGGAGAAACGTTTGTGACGTTAGCAATTGAATTCATGGTGTCAGCTCCCGTAGCAAGAATAGCTTTTGATATTACTCATACTCCTTGGAATATTGATAGTATGTATGGGCAGTTCAAGGAGCTGTACATAGAACTCACAGAAAACGATATAGCTGTGACGGAAATTAGAGATAGGGCACTTATCACAAGTTCATACCTCTCCAACTTTGATGCTGTCTTCATTCTGGATCCGTGTTCGAGATATGAGAATGAAACCAATCCTCTCAATCCAGAGGTATTCTTCATTCCGTTCACTCAGAATGAAACTATGGCATACCAAGACTATTTCGAGGGTGGAGGAGGATTGTTCATAGCAGCACTTGATAATAGCTCAATAGATATCGCTTCACTAAACGAGTTTCTCAATTTCACAGGAATCTCACTAAACTTTGATAGAATTCCAAATGGAAATACTCCTATTGAGATTTCTGACTTGGAGACTCATCCTATCACAACAGGTGTTTCATCCTTCAACCACCTTGGAGCAAGTCTGGATATCACAGGTTCGAATGCAACACTACTGGCGTCTTTCTTTGGGTATGCAGTTCTTGCATGCTTGGAAAACAACTCTACAGGCAGATTAATCGTAGCAGGAACTAACTTTTTCATAGATAATTGGGGAATGAGAGGACTCTATAGTTCAAACTCGAACAGAATTCTGGCTCTCAAGATCGCGCTATGGCTAACCGATCTCCTCGGATAGAATTGTTGTGCTTCCGTCCACACTTAGATTGCCTAGTCTCTGACCTTTAAAAGGGAATGCAACATCCTAAGTAACACACAAAATAACCGAGTCGAAGTCGGATGGGCTGATGGAAGGACCAAATCCAACCGTCAGCTTTCCGCATTTTTTTTTCTTATTGTTAATTCAAAGCACGACTAGCTCCTAGCAGCATATTTACATAGCAGTCCGCTCGGCCAAATCAGAACCAAAAGGAGACTTAGATTACTTGGCAAGAGTGACTACGGCGTCCTATGCAGTCCTAGCCGCATGTAGTATAGCGCATTTTATGAACCACATCTATTCTGGCGCACTATCACCGTTTCTTCCCTTGATTCGGGATGAACTCTCACTCACGCTCACAGAAGCTGGAATTCTAACCAGTGCCGTCATAGTGACAATGACTTCTGCCCATCTTGTTGTGGGATACCTAGGAGACAAAGGCTGGCGTGATAGATTCATCTCAATTAGTGTTCTTTTGGCTGGCATAGTAATGCTTTTCGAGAGTTTTGCCACAAGTTTTCTGTTTCTTGCTGGAACGCAGATCGCGCTGGGCCTTGCAGTATCAGGCTATCACCCATCCGCATTTCCTGCCATCTCAGCCAGATTTCCCAAACGGGAGAGAGCAAAAGCTGTTGGATTGAATGCTGCAGGAGGACTGATTGGCATGGCATTAATCCCATTCTTGGGAGTTGCATTTCTTGTTCTCTTTGGAGGGTGGCGAGAATCGCTCCTCATTCTAGGCATAATGGGGATTGCACTCTTTATCCCTACGATCATAATGATGAGGTATTCAAATCAACAAGATATAATTGAGAAACGAAAGGGCAACAACAACGATATCATTGAAGATGAGGTTGGATGGACCCGCAACTACTTCCTGGTCATCATCCTGATAGGTCTGCGAGGAATTCCATTCAGATGTACAACACTCATGATGCCCATCTATTTAGTGGATAGTTATGGGTATGAACCAGTTTGGGCGGGGTCACTTACAACAATAATGCTAGTCGCAGGGCTATTTGGAGAGCTTGTATCAGCGCCCATTTCGGACAGGTCGGGACGTCGTGTTCCATTCATGATTATCTCAGTCGCGTTCATGGCTCCAGCACTATTATTGCTGAATTACTCATTGGATTCGATCACACTCATTCTAGTTCTGATTGCTATAGGATTCGTTTATTTCTTCGGAGTGCCTCCCGGACAGGCATTTGAAACAGAAGTCACCCCAACCAAATCTCAGGGACTGGCTTTTGGGCTACTGTTCTCCGTTGGTGCAATTCCTGGTGCGTTGTCACCAATCATATTTGGATGGATTGGCGATGTTTATGGACTTGAATCATCAATACTCTTTCTCGTCGTTGTCACTGCTCTAGCAGCCATAGTAGGGCTTTTTCTGAAAGATTTGCCAAAAGAAGGAACACAAAAAACGATGAGTGCACTTCAGGAATAGTACATAAATCACAAAACTTAGAATAATATGGAAAAATAGACATTTTTGAACAATGATTGACTATCACATCCACCCCAATTACTCACTTGATGCAGAGGGTAGCATCGAGGATTTTTGCCAAGCCGCAATCTCAAAAGGAGTTACAGAGATTGCATTCACAACTCATCTAGATACAGATCCCTTCACTGAAGATTGCATTGTGAATCTAGGAGGCAAAACAATTGATGTTCATTCAAATCTATGGTTTGAAGATTATGAACAGAACATAAGGACGATGGGAGATAAATACATAGAAAGAGGACTCAAAGTTCTTCTCGGAGCAGAACTGGACATCTATCCTAGTGTCCTAGAAAACCTACCAGAGAGTTTTCATGAAACCGAGTGGGATATTGTCATTGGGTCTGTTCATCTCATAGATCATCTTGCTCTATCAAAGAAAGAAGATGCCAATATTATCTACTCCAAATACGAAATGAATCAGCTTGGGGAGAAGTACTTCTCGATACTAATGGAGACCATAGAATCTTCGACTATAGATGTTCTCGGGCATTTGGACCTATATCGAAGGTATGGAGAGGAATACTATGGAAATGAGATTCACAACATTTGGCGGCCATATATTGACGACCTGTCAGCATTGATGAAAAAACACACTACAGGGTTTGAAATCAATACTTCATCTTGGCGCAGAGGTCTGTCTGAACCTATGCCATCTACGCCTTTTGTGAAGGCGCTTATTGATAGAGGGGTGACCCTGGTCACTGTTGGCTCTGACGCACATTCACCAAGCGATGTTGGAAGTGGAATTGAAATGGCAATCCAGCTCTTGAGAGATTGCAGTGAAACCGAACCTTCTAGATTTCGAAAAAGGATTCCTTTTCAAGTGTAGTCAACTAATATAGAGGCAGAATATCTACCACTAGCAAAAACTTATCGCTCTTGAAGGAAGAACATTCCCGATGACAGACCTATTCAATGAAGCATTCGACCTTATTGACAAAGGGAATTACAAAAAGGCTGTAGAGGTTCTCAAGAGATACGTTGACGAAAATCCAGATTCTCTGGAGGGATGGTATAATCTAGGCTATATCCTAATGGAGTTGAATAGGGATGAAGAGGCAATTGCAGCGTACGATGAGGCCTTGGCTATAGATAACCAGATCTTCGAGATCTGGTATAACAAAGCAAACGCACTCTACAATATTGCGGATTTCAAGAAGGCAAGACTATGTTATGAAAGAGCTGTAGATATCAATCCAAACGACGCAGAAGCGTGGAATAACTTGGGAAACTGCTACTCTCGTTTGGCTGAAGGAAAGCTTGCAATTAATGCCTACACCAGAGCTGTTGTCATAAAACCAGATTATGCGGAGGCATTCTATAATAAAGCAAATGCACACTTTATAGAAGAAGAAGATGAGCACGCCATCGCATATGCAGAACTCGCGATTGAACTTAAACCTCAATTAGAAACCAGAGTGGCCCAGTGGATAGGTGTTGCCAGGGACAGGATGGAAGCAAGGAAAGCAGAGCAAAAACATCGCGAACGACTGAAGAATCTTAGTAAAACAGTGGATGAAGAGCAATCGAAATAGGAAAGGAAATTGATTGATTCATTACACCTAAAAAGGGGAGAGATGGTACTATTAGAAGATGTGATGATAATGGAAACCATTGAGCCTCCATCTAAAGGTATAAGCCGAGTGAAAATCTCAGCACTATTAGGTACGATATTGATTGTAAGCGGGATAGTATTGGAGTGGCTTTCTGGATGGGGATATTTTGGCGAGGGCTTTCCAACTGGAGTTTTTCTTGGAATTGGAATTTTGAGTGGTTCGGTATTGCTTTGTTGTATGGCGTCTCTGATGACTGGAACATATGCCGCCAAAATTCCAGAATATGGTGAAATGGAGATCCGTTTTGAAGAAGCGAAGGAGTTCTATGATAATGGAGATTGGAAAGAAGCTCTGGATCTCTTTAGAGAGCTCATGGGACCTCAGATGAATCACAAGCGTGCTCTATATTATGCAGCAAAATGCGCTGAGAAACTTGACTCATATGAAGCAGTCAAGACCTTCTGCCATTACTATCTAAAGATGCAGCCAAAAGACAAGGAAGCCTGGGAGATGCTGGCAAATGCCCACAAGAAGCTCTTTGAGTATGAAGAAGCTGAGGATGCTCTATTGAGAGCAGAAAGGTTATAGAAACAAAGAATTCGCTCGCAGGTAAAGCATAAGAGGACCACAGTATGCCATCCCTGCAATGGAGGCACTCTTGATTGAACCTTGATACCGAGTCATGCAAAGTAGAGATGGGAGAAAATGCCATCCATTTGACAAATGGTATTGTCACTATCAGCTATGATACAAGGATGGGAGAGCTATCTCTCAGGTCACTCAAAGACAAAAAGACATCCTTCTCGAGGGCATATGCACTTGTGCATACGGACCGTCAAGTCTATGATTCCCGCAAGATGATTTACAAATCGTTCTCCGCACTCGATTTTGAGGAGGAGGAGGTAAAGGGAAAGGCAATAATACTGAAACTACAAGATGTCGAGAAGTCTGCAGAGCTAAGCATGAAGGTTTCGGTTTTCCAAGCCATACCAGGTTTTTCTATGGTGGTCCAGTTTAGAAATAGATCTGAAGAGTTACGGATAAAGAGTGTTGATACTTTAGTCATTGATGTGGAGGACTCCTCAAGAATAGCTACTGGATGGAACGGAAAGAACATCCGACTCTTCAAAAACGGATTCCATTCATGGGAATTAAGTCAGGCGAAGGCCATTGAAGAGGGAGAGAATTTGAGTCATATGTTCTCAGTTCTCAACAATATCGATACCAAGGAGTCACTCGTCATTGGATTTACATCTCTTTCCGAGCAGTTCTCAACAGTATCTGTGCATGGCAGAAAGGAGGAAAAATCAAGGCTAGCCTCAATTGCTGCATCAGTGCAGACAGATGATATTCCTGTTACTGAGAAAGACTCTCTGGTAAGCGAAGAGATGATTGTACTTTGGGGAAATAATGCACTTGAGAACCTCTCGCTCTATATGGACATGATTGCCCTACGCATGGACGCCAAGAAATGGAAGAATACACCTGTTGGATGGTGCTCTTGGTATTTCTACTATACAATGCCTGACGAAGCCGAGATAATCGAAAACACTGATTATCTGAAGAATAGGTATAATGGGCAAATTGCATGGATTCAGATAGATGATGGCTATCAGAAAAGGGTTGGTGACTGGGAAGAAAACTCTAGATTCAGTAGCGGCCTCGAAAACCTAGTGAAAGAAATAAGAAAGCGAGAGTTCAGAGCTGGTATCTGGACTGCTCCGTTCGTTGCATCAGAACATTCAGATTTGTTCAAGGATAAGCGTGACTGGTTTGTCAAAGATAAAGAAGGAAATCCCATTATTGTGGGAGAGAATCCTCTCTGGCTTGGAAATTACTATGCACTTGACCTCACCAATCCTAGCGTAATCAAACACATTAAGAAGACCTTCAAAAAGCTGAAAGATCAGGGATTCGAGTATTTCAAAATCGATTTTCTATACCATGCCACTTGTCAAGGAAATCGCTATGACAATAACATGACAACCGCACAGGCGATAAGACAGGGACTTGTGGCAATTCGTGATATCGTGGGTGAAGACCTCGTTCTTGGATGCGGGGCTCCTCTTGGTGTATGCGTAGGTCTGGTAGACATGATGCGCATTGGGACAGACATTGGGACGAATTGGAGATACGATTGGGGAGGAGGAGTGTATGAATGCTCAGTGAATACAATGACACGTGCAGTGATGCATGATCGTCTTTGGATTAATGATCCAGATTGCATTCTTGTTCGCCAAGATGATAATGACCTCACTGAGGATGAAGTCAAGCTATGGCTGACTATTGTATCGCTGAGTGGCGGCGCAGTTCTGATGAGCGATAGAATGATGGAAGTTTCTGAGGAGCGTCTAGCACTTGTTGACAAGCTGCTGCCACCATATGGAAAAAGCGCAAAAGCTATAGATTCTCTTGAGAACATGAACCCGAGCATTTTTGGTCTTCCTATCAGCAGCGAGAATGGAAAATCTGCTGTAGTGGCCGCTATCAATTTGAATGAAAATCCCATAGATGTGACAATAAAGATGGAGGACTTGGGTCTGGACAGGGAAGTCCCTCATCATGTCTTCGATTTCTGGGCACAAGAATATCATGGGCTCTCGGAAGATAGTGTGTCAATCCTAAATCTCAGACCTCACAGCTGCCGACTCTTCGCAATAAAACCTGAAGCAAAGACGCCAACGATTCTCAGTACCAGTATTCATGTGACTCAAGGATTGGTTGAACTTGGTGATTTGGATTGGAATAGCGGAGGCAACGAACTCAGTATGCGCCTCACTAAAAGCACCAAATCTGACGAAGCAATCTTCATAGTCTTCGGAAATGAGTGGATTCCTTCAAGAGCTTATGTGAATGATGAGCTCGTTCAATTCGAACAGGTGGCTGCAGAAGTTGTGGCAGTGCGACATAAATACAAAATGGGCGATACAGTTAGAGTCAAGTTCACTCAGTAAATCAGACAACCTTGTTGCAAAGGTGTCCAATCTTCTCTATGAATAAATCCACCTCATCGCCATGCTTTAGGTACTCAGGAGGGTCTCGTGCAAATCCAACCCCAGACGGCGTTCCTGTTGCAATGACATCACCAGGCTCCAACGTGAATGACTGAGAAAGGTATGAAATGATTTGCCTAACATTGAAGAGCATGTTAGAAGTATTGGAATCCTGTTTGGTCACACCGTTGACTTTTGTGGACATCTTTAGACCCGAACCGTCTCCAATCTCATCTACCGTAACAATACACGGGCCCATGGGACAGAACGTATCGATTGATTTGGCACGAATCCATTGACCATCGCTTCGCTGCAAGTCCCTAGCACTCACATCATGAACGATAGTATATCCTGCAACATGGGTGAGGGCATCTTCCTCCGATATATTTTGACATGCTTGCCCAATTATCACACCCAGCTCAACTTCCCAATCAATCTTCTTGCTAACACTCGGAATCTCAATATTTTCGTTTGGTCCAATAACTGATGATGGAAATTTCGCAAAGATGACAGGAAACCCGGGTACTTCTCTTCTGGTTTCTTCAGCATGTTCTCGGTAGTTCAACCCAAGAGCTACAATTTTTCCAGGACGACTGATGGGAGCAAGAAGTTTCACGTCAGATGCATCATAGAGCAGAGGTCTTTCATCTGCAGAAGTCTTGTGAAATCTACCGAGGATTTGACGGACCACCTCAATTCCTGCAGGCCATTTGAGAAGATCTATCATTGTTGAGGGGAACATCTTTCCATGAACATGATGCATTCTTCCGAATCGGGATGCGGCATCAGGGATATCCAAGACACCATCTTCCAATTCTACTCCAATTGATGGAACTCCTAACCGAGTGTAGGTGACCAGCCGCATGGAATAAGTAGGACAAGCGGTTCATTTATCCGTAGTGGTGACTGTTTAGCGAGCGTAAAAACCATGAAAGAGCCCAGAACTCTAGATGAGCTGCCCGATCAGGTATTTGTTGCTTTGGGAAGACGTGGAATGGAAGGAATCCCTCTCAAAGAGTGCACATACAGCTGCGGCGGAACCGAGCTGTCGCTCATTGAGGTCTCTAGTAGTCCTGAAAATATCTCTGGGAGCGGGACTGAAACAGTGGTAGAGGATTGGAGAGTCAAATGTAGCAAATGTGAGAAACCTTTCACGATAAGATGCAGAATCAGATATCACGATAGGGAAAGGATGGACACCATGGTCAACATCATTGACGATAATGGAAAGGATTTAGGTTGGCTTGGTAGCTATTAAGGTGATTCCAATTGGGGAGAACATACAAGATTTCTGTATTGCCTGGCGATGGCGTTGGCAGAGAGGTGACACCTCAAGCCCTACGTGTAATGAAGTCAGCCGCGGAAAAGACCTCTGGTTTTGAATTGGATGTGCATGAGTTTGAAGTGGGGGGAGAGTATTTCCTCAGGGAGAAAAGAGAGTGGTCCCAAGAGGCTGAAGAATTCACAAAATCAGAGGCGGATGCAGTTCTACTTGGCGCAGTTGGAGCAAACCATCCCAATGGTAAACCTGTATTGAGACAAGATGGCCATCTGGCGGGATATAGTATTGTGATTGGGTTGCGATTGGATCTTCAGCTTTTTGCCAATGTGCGGCCCGTAAAACTCTACGAAGGCGTGCCAACTCCATTGGCCGAGAAGACTCATCGAGATATCGATATGGTGATGATTCGAGAAAATACAGAGGGATTATATGCACGACAAGACGACCCATCGAAATCCGCTGATGCCGAAACTGTCATTGACAAGCGGGTCATAACGCGAAACGCGAGTAGACGTGTGACGAAGTATGCTTTCGAACAGGCAATGAAACGGAATGGGGCTCCAATTGATGGTGTAAAAAGAGTGACTTGCGTTGACAAGAGTAACCTTCTTGCTGGGTGTCAATTATTCCGGAATTCATTTGATGAGATGAGCAAATCATTTCCAGAAGTGGCAACCGATTATGCATACGTAGATGCATTCACACAATGGGTGATTCGAAAGCCAGAGTTCTATGATGTTGTCGTTGCACCAAATGAGTTTGGAGATATTATAACTGATCTTGGAGGGGCAATTCAAGGTGGGTTGGGAATGGCACCAGCTGGGAGTATTGGCTTCAAACATGCAGTTTTTGAGCCAGTACATGGCTCAGCACCAAAGCACTATGGAAAGGGGATCTCTAATCCAATTGCTTCAATTCTCTCAAGTGCAATGCTATTGAAATGGATTGGAGATATGCATGAAGATGAGAGCTGCAGAATTGCAGGAGGACTCATTGAGAGAGGAGTTGAAAAGGTCCTTAGAGATGGAAGAATCCGAACCTATGACCTCTGTCAGGGATTATGGAGTTCAGTTACGCCAGCATCAACCCAAGAAGTAACAGATGCGATTATTACATCGATGAACGGAGGCGAATAACAATGTCCCAAACACTTGCTGAGAAGATTCTTGCCGCTCATACTGATGATAGAAAGGCAATCGCTGGGGAGATAATTGATGCCTTCGTTGATTTCATCATGGTCCACGAAGTTTTAGGTTCCCGAATAATGCCTGTACTTGAGGAGATGGGCTTTGAGAAAGTATGGGATCCCACTCGTGTACTGGTGGTTAATGACCATTGGGCTCCAGCATCAGATGCAGATAGCGCGAAGATACACATTGAAAATAGAAGGTTTGTACGCGAACAAGGGATCAAGTACTTCTGCGATGTAGACTGTGGCATCTCACATCAGGTGCTTGCCGAAAGAGGTCTGGCGGCACCAGGCGACCTCATCATTGGTAGCGATTCGCATTCAACCACTTATGGTGCATTCAATGCATTCTCAACAGGGTTGGCGGCAACTGATAGCGCACTCATTCTCGCAACTGGTCGAATTTGGCTGAGAGTCCCGGAGTCTATAAGAATCGATGTCTCAGGAGAATTCGGTCCAAGAATCATGAGCAAAGACCTCATCCTTCGGATAGTTCGAGACCTTGGAACTGATGGTGCAAATTACCAATCAATTGAACTCCATGGACCTACGATAGAAGACATGACCGTTGGGTCTCGAATGACCATGTGCAACATGAGTGTTGAAGCAGGAGCCAAATGTTGCATAATGACAGTGAGTGACCAAGTGACAAAATGGCTTGCGGAACGAGCCCCTGGTCGGCAATGGAAGGCTGTTGCCCCTGATGAAGATGCTGAATATTCTGAACGGATTCATCTCGATCTCAAACAGGAACCATTGGAACCAATGGTTGCATTGCCACACAGCCCAGCAAATGGCAAAGTGGTCTCTGAGGTAGACCCAGTTGAGATCGATCAAGCATTCATTGGCTCCTGCACGAATGGAAGGCTAGAAGACCTGAAAATAGCAGCAGAGATTGTCAAGGGAAAGCGTATTCATTCTGGGGTGAGGATGATTGTCACACCTGCAAGCAGGGATACCTATCTTGCTGCCTTGAAGGAAGGTGTTGTTGAGACTCTGATGCAGGCGGGAGCCATAGTAACCAACTCAACGTGTGGAGCATGCGTTGGGGGGCATCTCGGTGTTTTGGGGCCTGGTGAGGTCTGTATTTCAAGTACAAACAGGAACTTCAGAGGAAGGATGGGCCACCCGGACTCACTGGTCTATCTTGCATCTCCGGCGACGGTTGCGGCAAGTGCTTTGGTAGGCCATATCGCTGATCCACGGGAGGTGTGAAGATGTCCGCTGAAGGAAACCTGATTAAAGGCAAGGTGAAGCGCTTTGGTAATGACATAAACACGGACCAGATAATTCAGGGACGATATCTGAAACTTCTTGACTACGATGAAATGGCCAAGCACACCTTTGAAGTCATTCGTCCTGATTTCGCCAGCAGTGTTGAAGAGGGAGATATTGTCGTTGGCGGCAGGAACTTTGGCAGCGGTTCATCCCGAGAGGAAGCTCCGATGGTGCTCAAAGTCCTCGGCATTGGTTGTATTATTGCAGAATCATTTTCAAGAATATTCTACCGGAATGCATTCAATATAGGACTGCCAGCTCTAGTTGTGCCCAACATCTCTGAACAAGTAACTGAGGGCAATATAATCCTGGTAGATCTGCAGAGTGGTAAGGTCATAATCATGGAAACAGGCATGGAGCTACATGGCGATAGGATTCCTGAGAGAATGCTCGAGTTACTAAAGGCTGGGGGCGCAATCCCCTGGTTTAAGAAACATAGGGCATGATTAAAAGGAGACTGATTCTATTACTAGAAAACCCTAATAGCCCTCAAACTTGCTTCAAGGGATAGTTGTTACAATGAGGTTTACTCATGAATGTAATGGTGTTTCTTCTCATTTCCTTAATTGTGCATGCCGTTCCCATCCCATATGACAGGGGAATGCTACGCTTCAATAGACTGTTGAAGTGGCTTCCTGTCAGAATGATATGGGGAACAGTCGCTTGGATCTTCATCTGCTTGATTGTTGGGATGACCCTGCCATGGGCACTCATCAGTCTTGTGATGAGCTTTGCACTCCTTCTGCTATTCGCAGGAGGTCTTAGACCAGGTAACATCGAGCAGATGATAGAGCGTGCGAGAATGCCTCTCATGTGCATTGGTCTGCTTATAATCATAATAATGCCAGTCTTTTCTGGAATTATAGGCTGGACTTCTGATGTTTCAAATGCTCAGTATGTGAATGATTATTTCATTATTGAATCAGACGAGCCTCTTTTCTCATCACCAATCTTGGATGACCATGTCCGGCTTGTGACGGATGCCTATGCCTCATATGTGGCTCGTCAGCAGTTTGCATCGATTGGTTCAAACATTGAGATAGCTGCAGCACACATAACCACGAGAGGTGATAGGCTTGTCTGGGTCTGTGTTGTCGTCTCTACCAATGTATTGGCAGAGAACTATGTGAAAGCACTGATTGTGGTTGATGCCAATGACCCAACAAATGTCGAGGTCATTACAGACGTGCAGATTCCAGTGGGAGAAGGGCTATTCTGGGACCGTAATATCCAATTTGGCAACTACCTCAGCGACATGACAAATGCCTATGAGTATGCATACCCGACGTGGGATCCACTTGGGAACTTGGTCTATGTCCAGACCAGAACTCAACTCGGCTTTGACTTTGTTGAGCGTCCGCTTGGACCTGTTATCTACTGCCAGAATGGTTCTATATTCTATTTTGATACTGTTGAGGACACACCAGATTGGGTCACACAGGCGTATAGCGAAGAGTGGCTTGAACGTCAGGTAAACCGTTGGGGTGGCTATCGAAGAGGAAGTGGCTTTGATCTCTTTGCAGGAGGCTTTCTCTGGGCCATTCAGCCTTCCAATGACCGACTCGAGATGACTGAAGACACCCGGTACATCCTGAATCCTGATACCGACCTTGTTGAGGGCATTGTCACAGTACACCCTCCAGGTTCATCTTCGCTCACTCTCAGTGGAGTACTTCGAGCAACAAAGCAAGGCATCTTCTATCATGACCTGAGCGCCGAGGGAATTCAGAGTGGTGAGGCAGCCATTAATGAGGTGATAAAGGCATTTCCACAGCCGGTCACAGGCTCATACTTTGGTGCGATGCCCCTCCTGTATCCTGTTCAGGTGAATGCAACATACTACAGGTATGCATGGTATTGCCCAATCTACTGGCTTGATGGCTACTATGATTCAGAATCTGAGGAATACTACATTCTGGATATTCGTCTGCATGCTTTCGCAATGGCGGATGCCAAGGATGTCACAACATCCTTCATGTTAGAGAGAACCGGAAGTCTGCGAGGAGCAGCGTTGGTGCAGGCAGTTAGAGAAGGTTGGGTCGAAGAAATAGGTGGAGAGATAATTGAGGAACCAGTGGATACATTCAATCTTACTGCAAATGTGACCAGTGTTAGCTCCTATGTTGAGGACGGTGACACTCGCATTGTTCTGGGTACTAGCAATGCAACATACCAGTTCATCGAGGGGGCACGATCGTGGATGAACCTGACTGACTGGTACACACTTCTGAACTTGGCTGTGGATGATAATTTCACTGCAACCATTCAGGTAGTGGGAGAACAATATAGAATAGTAGCAATTGTAAAGAACTAGAGAGTTGGGCAATACCCAACTCCATCTTCATTTTTTGCTTTTCACGAGCTCTTCATCTTTGCTCTCATTGCTTCGTATTTGCTTCTCTTGCTCCCCATATCCTTGATTTTCTTGATACGAAAGCAATGGCATGAATGGCACACTCGTGCTATAACATCTGTTTAAAGACTTCCCGCTGAATTAGGAATCTAAGAATCTCTGCGGTTCCACCACCGATTGTCATGAGTCTTGAGTCTCTGAGGAATCGTTCTACAGGATAGTCTGTGGTATATCCCATACCTCCGAGTATCTGCAGAGCATCATTAGAGATGGCAATCGCGGCTTCCGTAGTGAATAGCTTGGCGATAGATGCCTCCTTTGTTATCTTCTGACCCTTGTCATACATTCGTGCTGCGGTAAGAGTGAGCGCTCTTCCTGCTTCCAGTTTCGTTGCCATATCTGCAATCTTGAAACTGACTCCCTCAAACTCGCGAATCTTACGGCCAAATTGCTGTCGCTCATCTGAATATTTGACAGCCACCTCATAGGGAGTACGAGCGTATCCAATGGCCTCTGCGGCAATTGCAGTACGTTCGCTATCTAATTCATCCATGAGGATATGGAATCCCTGTCCCAAGTCGCCAAGAATCATCTCTGGGCCAATTCGAAAATTATCAAGTTTTAGCCATGAGACCCTGGCAGATTTCATTCCCAAGAGGTCATGGTCCTTTACAACACTGAACCCATCTTTCTTTGTATCAACAATGAAGGCAGTCATTCCCTTCTTTGAATTGACAGTGGGATCAGTAATGGCAAAACAGCACATGAAGTCAGCCTGACTTCCGTTTGTGATGAAGCGCTTCTCTCCATTGATGACCCATTCATCACCATCTCGTGTCGCCTGTGTCTTCATCCCAGCTGTATCGGATCCCACATCAGGTTCTGTGATACCGATGCACCCTATCTTTTCACCCTTTACAACTGGTTCTAGGTACTTCTTCTTCTGTTCAGGTGTTCCAAAACGGGCAACAGGCATCCCATAGAGAGTCGTTGATGCCATACGTGCCATGTCGAGACCGCCATTTGCTGCTGAGATTTCTTCCGCCACAATAATCTCATAGGAGAGACCTCTTGCAGTTCCTCCTACATCCTTACTATGGTGGACACCCATAAAGCCGGCTTGTCCAATTTTCTTCAATAGGTCTCGCGGATATGGACCCTTGTCAATCTCGTCAGCTATTGGGTAAATCTCCTTATCACAGAAGGCACGGACTTCTTTCCTAAATTTCACCTCATCCTCGGTCCAGAGAATGTTGCTAAGATAGTCAGTCATCGTGTAAACCTATGAATTCACAAAATTCTTCTCCTTAAATCACTAACGAGAGCGGCTATTCTTCAGTTTCGGATTCCTCTCGCATCGCCTGGATAGTCTGCTGTGCTAATCGTCGGGCAGCTTCCCTCTTCTTCCGTATGTCAGCAGCCTGTGTGCGTATCTCACCGAATAGTGTCTTTCTTGAGTTTATTGCCCTCTCAATGAGCGCAGCAACTGCTTCAGATCTGCTCTTGAATATCTCTAGCTCAACTAGCGCATCCAGAACATCCACAATGTCTGCACTCATGCGAGTCATGACGGATATTTCGCGTTTCTTCAGCCCAAATCCATCAACGGATGCTCTTCCCAAGAACTCAGCTCTCAGGCTCTCTTGCAGCTGTACTCTCTCGCCCTGATTATCCTCATTGCTCATGAGTCATACCTTCGACGAAAATCAATTGACCTATTGTCGAGCTGTAGTTAAACACGTAACGGTTATATTAATTTTCATGTAATACTATTACACATCACGGCTGCGAGTTTGGATTGCTTCGGTCCCTAAAACTCGTATGAAAAGGGGGTTGAACATTCGTGTGAGACCCCCAATCTCCGTGGTGACTTCTTCATTCTTTGACGGTGTAGATAAAACGACCTTCGCTATCTCGATCAATCTGCACTCTTGCACCGATTACAGTCTTTGCTTGCATCTCTTTCTTACCAAGACATAGGACATTGGCCCCCTCATCGAGCTCAACCATAGCCAAAAGAACAGGAGGCTCAAATCCCTCTGGAGGCATCTCAAGCGACGTATAGGTTAGGATGATGCCATTTGGATTGATCTCAATCATTTCAGTTGTTGATGAGGGCCCGCAATAGGGGCAATTGCCTCTAGGTGGTATCACAACATTATGACAACTTGTACAGCGTGACGCCTGAATTCGCATCAGTTTCATCCTCCGTATCTTCTAAGAATGGTTACTACCATATTGTTACCAAAACCACCGATATTGTGAGTTAATCCAACATCACAGCCATTGACCTGAATTCCTGAAGGGGCTTTTTCAAGGAGCTGGCTAAATAGATCATGAATCTGAGCGAGACCCGTTGCTCCAGTAGGATGACCTCTGGCTTTCAGGCCTCCAGTGGGATTCACAGGTATATCCCCGTCTACTTCTGTCTGACCGTCCTTTATTGCTTGAATAGCAGCACCTCTCTCGACAACACCAATATCCTCCATGTTGATTATCTCGAGTATTGAAAATGCATCATGCAGCTCACAAACATCCAATTCAGATGGCTGTATTCTGGCCGTTTCAAAGGCACTTTTTGCAGCCTCCACCGTTGCTGCAAAGGAACTAAGCGATCGCCTATGCTGCACTGCGTGATAATCAGTTGCGTGACCAATACCAAGGACTCTGGCAGACTCTCTTTCTAGGCCTAGTTCACGTGCCATTTTTCCGGTGGCTAATACAATGGCAGCAGCTCCGTCGCTGGTTGGACAACAGTCGTATAATGTCAGGGGATCTGCGACAAAGCGAGCTGTACTAACCTTTTCAACTGTGATCTCTTTCTGGAAGTGTGCGAATGGGTTCTTGGCACCGTTTTTGTGAGCCTTGACAGGAATGAGGGAGAGCTCATCTCTAGTAAGTCCTGTGTCATGCATGTATCGTCTTGCTATGAGCGCAGCAAGTGCTGCCGGTGTCGCACCATATTTTGTCTCGTTCTCATATGACATCATCTTTGCCAGAATTCGAGACGCGGTTCCCCTCTCAACTTCCGACATCTTCTCCACACCAACAACTAGGACTAATTCAGCAAGCCCGGATGCTACCATCGCATATCCGGTCTCAAATGCACTTCCCCCTGCTGAAGGGCCAGTTTCAACCCGTGTTGCACCGGTATGAACAAGTCCAAGTCTATCCGCCACCAGTGTTGATAGATGACCAATCTGAGTGAACTCATCAGGATTCTGAGAAGATACAACAATCCTGTCAAATTTCTGGTCAAGGGTGTTAGATGCTTCGAGTGCCTTCACTGAGGCCTCTTCTGCCAAGTCAAGGATTGAACTCTCAAGGATCCCGAATTTTGTCATCCCTGCACCGATGATATGCACAGGCATCATTGGAGCACATCCTACTCAATTAAGACGATACAATCATTTGGGGTTACAGCAGACCCGGGCTCAACATTGACTTGTTTGACCTTTCCTGCCGAGCCAGCTTTGAGTTCATTGAACATCTTCATGGCCTCTAGTATGCAAACAGTCTGGCCACTCTTCACAGTGTCACCGACTGCAACACGAACCTCGGTGATTTTGCCGGGCATTGGAGGATACACACCTCCTGGAATCCTTGGACCACTGGATTTGGCAGCTGTTGCAGAACTCGTAGTTGATTGTGTCTTGGCCACTTTTTGCCACTCGATATCTCGTGGTTCGCCATTGATGTCTACGCTGAGCTGTGAACCTGTCTTCTTCAGAATCTTGATGACATAGTCGTTTGAAGTGTCATTGAGGGTCCAGGTGCCATCATCATTCAATCTCGTCTTTATGGTGAAGCTATCATCACCAACTTTGACAACAAGCAGCCCTCCTTCGTCAAGCTTGTCTACACTCACTCTGAACTTGCCATTGTTAATGCCAATATCAAACTCCGAGCTCATTCATGGACCCCCCTGTTGCCGTGGCCGCATCTGATGCTTGCGACCCGAGGTTGCCCAGGCTGAAGGACTTCTATCCCAGCTTGCAGACCTTGTGGCATGAAGGGCTTCTCTTCCACCGTGTGCCCAAGCATCCCCAGATGCAGCAGCTCCAACCATTCCGCCGCTTGTCATGTTGCTGGAATGTAGGACCGTGGCAATTAATGCAGCCTCTAACTCAGGTGTGAGCAAACCAAGAGTCTTCTTCTTAGCCTTTCGCTTCAGAAAGTCAAGTGCGTACTGCGGAAAGAGCGCATATGATACCAGGTCCCGTGGTTCGTGAGGAATGTCCTTGAGCGCTTCTTTGGCAGCCGGAAGCTCAGGCTCAAGCAAGTCAGCAGGACGAACAGTGAGAGGCTCCTCATCGCCAATCGCCATTTTCTTGACCTCCTCGTCAACCGGAGCCGGTGGCCTTCCGTAATAGCCTCTGAAATATTGCTTCACCTCATGCGGAATCATGCTATAGCGTTTGCCAGTGATCACATTGAGTGTTGCTTGCGTTCCTACAATTTGGCTCGAGGGTGTCACTAGTGGTGGGTATCCAAACTCGGCTCTCACCTTCGGTACTTCTGCAAGAACCTCATCATAACGATCAAGCGCCCCCTGCTCTCGTAGCTGATTATCAAGATTTGATAGCATTCCGCCCGGTATCTGGAAGACAAGAACCTGTGGGTCCACTCCTTTCAGCGAGCCTTCGAACTGCTGGTATTTTCGCCGTATCTTTCTGAAGTAGTCAGCAATCTCAGAGAGCATGGCGAGATTGAGCCCAGTATCACGGGGTGTTCCTTTCAGCGCTTCCACGATTGATTCAGTTGCTGGCTGTGATGTTGCCATAGACAACGCAGAGATTGCACAGTCAACGACATCAACGCCTGCCTCTGCTGCTTTCAGATAAGCCATAGCAGCCATACCACTGGTATAGTGTGAGTGGAGCTGGATGGGGACGTCAAGTTCTTCTTTGAGCCCCTTGACAAGATCATAGGCCGCCTTGGGTGAGATAAGACCTGCCATGTCCTTTATGCAGATTGAGTCTGCACCAAGCTCATAGAGAGCCTTTGAGGTCGCAATGAAATTCTCGATGGTATGTACTGGACTAGTAGTGTAGCAGATGCTTGCCTGAACATGACCGCCTTCGCGCTTCACATACTTCATGGCAGCCTCCATATTGCGGACATCATTCAGGGCGTCAAATATCCTGAATACATCAATACCAACCTTTACTGCTTCGACAACGAATGCCTCGAGAATGTCATCGGGGTAGTTTCTATAGCCTACTACATTCTGGCCCCTAAGGAGCATCTGCATCTTTGTATCAGGCATTGCATCGCTTAGTGTCTCAACGCGTTCCCACGGGTCCTCGTCAAGAAAACGCATCATGGAGTCGAAGGTGGCGCCACCAAACATCTCTAGAGAGTGATAGCCCACCTTGTTGAGCTTCTCGCAGATGGGTATCATGTCCTCTGTCTT
>JBHLQM010000023.1:0-44961 GCA_048884785.1 Candidatus Thorarchaeota archaeon
AAAGGATCATATGAATCTTCAGTCACAAGTGTGGTTTCCTCATGTTCAGCCTCTTGTTCCGCCACGAGAATCATTCCTGTATAGCCATCTACAACAAGCCCGTACTGCAGTGCCAGATTCATGATCTGAAGTCTAAGACTCTCAGTTGGACCCTCTAATTCAACGACATGAAGCAACCATGATATTCTGTGTTGTGCCCAAATTAGCTCAACATGAGGATTATCCGGACCTCCATCTGTGGCAGAATTGATATAGGATTCAGCCCCTTCAATATACTCAACGGTTGTTTCAATTGAAATCCCTGTTCTATACCTCCCACTTATGACCACTTCACTTCCATTGAAGAAAGGCGCACTACCAAGAGGCATCATTGAAACATACTCTACAGCACCGGAAATGGTAATGCTGAAACCTCCTGCTATGGGAGTTGACCACACTTTGTAGAAATCCATGAGTGAAGTTGCCGCATCTTCATCAGGTTCAATCAAGGCAAAGAACCCATTATTCTGTGCTGCAACATTCGACATAAGACTCTCGTCAGCATCGTAGCCAAAAGCCACGGTAGAGATGGATACATCAAGGGTATTTGCCTCCTCAATTGCATTCAGTATTTCTTGAGGGAATGTGGTAAAACCTGATGTGGGCAGGCCATCAGATAATAGAAGCATGACCTTTGCATATGATCCTCCTGTAAAGGTAGCCAAACCATCCATGCTCGCGCCATAGAAGTTTGTCGAGCCATCAGCTGCAAGGCTGTTGACATATTTTTGTGCAGTGGCGATATGTTCAGTTGTTGCAGAATATGGTTCCGCCCATAACACATGCACCTCAGTTGAGAATGAAACGACATTGAAGATATCCACAGGTCCAAGGTCTGCAATCATTGCATTGAAGGCAATCTTTGCCTGCTGTAATTTGGTGCCACTCATTGAACCAGACCTATCCAATACAAATACGTACTCTCTGGGAACCCTCTCATCGACACTTGTTATATGCGGGGCTAATAAGTAGACAAAGAAATTCTGAGAACCATTATTATAGGTCAGAAGCTGACTCCCACCGATTTGCCGCTCCAATACATAAGTCAGGGATATCTCATCGGGAATAGGTACCTCATTCGCTGAGTATTGCAATCTGACCCCTTCATCTAAATCAGTAGTGGTCATTCCTGATAGCCCAACGACGCTATATCCGGAAATCCCTCCATAGTGTGATATGAGGGTAAAATCAAAGGCAAAATCACATTGAAGACTGCCCTCAGCGAGAATGGGGATTGAGAGTGAGTAGAGGCCCAGACTTCTCACAAGAAGCCCCTCAGCAAATACTCGCAAGATAGCAAGTGTATTATTGGCAACGTTGAGATTGAGGTAGTACCCGCCGGGACCGCGAGTGACTAGTACTGCGGTTTTTCCTTCTTCAACGCTCTCTTCATATGTTGTTATTGCTTCTTGCTCAGGAATTACCTTCCCCCAATAAATGTCGCCATTCATAACAACAGACACATTGCTCAGGCGAATTCCTTTTTGCAGCCCAAAGAACCAGCTAACCTCTTTGCTAACGGAAGACTCGGTGTTATCAAAACTCATTTCATAAGTAGTATTTGCGTAGTTATCGAGAATGGATCCCGAAATAGAAATACTCGATGGTTCCAATAGCCCAGTCTGAGCGACAACCGGCATTGGTAAACATGCGACCAACATGAGTACCAATAAAGAGAATGCAGCCGCTATCCTTTGACGAACCGTTTTCACACGAATCAACCCCCAAATAAGAATAGCCAGCAATGACATAACACATCTGGTGCTTTTTTCTACACATTGAAGTCAATGCACAATCAATGAATTTCTGCTGACTATCATATATACAATGAACAACTTTGACTTTATTCTAATCATAGAACCCTTGGTTCGAAAACTTGAACACAAATCATCGTTGCACAAGTGGACTGTTCTAAACTTGGAACGACTTGTTCAACGTCCTATTATTATAAAATTGGCCTAGGTTCAGCCATTCTAAAGCAAAGCCATAAGCTTAAGTTGGATATGTCATGCTTCGTTCTAATACTTAGGATGGCGCATTATATATGTTTGAGACTCCAACGAAAATGCCCGGAACCTATATCCTTGTAGTGGCAATTGGTTTTGGAACATTCTTGGGAGCTCTCGATGCGTCCATTGTGAACGTGTCGCTCTTCACCATGGCAGCAAATCTTGGAGTCAATATGAATGAAATCCAATGGGTAGTGCTAGCTTACCTACTTGTGATAACATCGTTCATGCCCTTAATGGGAAAACTGGGTGATAGGTATGGTAAAACAAGAGTGTTTCAGTCTGGGATGATAATATTCATTGTAGGATCATTCCTCTGTGCTCTGTCGCCTACACTTGTTATTTTGGTATCATCAAGAATTTTCCAGGCACTTGGTGCTAGCATCATGTCAGCAAATGGATTGGCGTTAATCACATATTTTACCACCCCGCAGAATAGAGGGAGAGCTATTGGTTGGGTTTCGGTTATTCTTGCTGCAGCACTAGGAATAGGTCCGGTTCTAGGGGGAGTATTAAGTCAGTATTATGGCTGGCCGAGTATTTTCTTGGTTAATCTCCCAATGGGGATATTTGGATACCTACTGGTTCAGAAGTATATTCCAGAAACAAAGAGAGTTGAAGAAATCAAATTCGATACGATTGGAGCAGCTCTGTTCCTGACATTCCTGCTATCTTTGGTATATTATGTATCAGTTGCTACTTCAGCCAGTTTGACCGAAGCATTTGTGTTTATTTCTATAATAATCGGATCATTAGCTGCTTTTATTCTGAGAGAACGACGCTTCATTACTCCCATTATTCCGACATCAGTTCTTACAGACAGAAAGATATCTACAAGCATCTTTTCTGCATTGTTGGCCTACATGGGACTTGTACCAGTCACGTTTCTCATGCCCTTTTTCCTTCAGGAAGCGCTAGGTTTCAGTCAGTCACTAACAGGACTCTTCTTAATAGTCCATCCAATCACAATTTCAGTGGTTGGGCCGGCGGCAGGATTCATATCTGAAAGGGTTATAGCTAAGTATCAAACAGTTGTAGGTCTGTGTATTGAATTACTCGGCCTGACTCTTCTTGCCTATGTCATGCCAAACATCATACTTATGGCAGCCGCGGTCATGATTATGGGTTTCGGGCTTTCACTCTTCACCGTGGCAAATGGCAACTTTGTCATGACAAGTGCTCCAAAGGAGTATATGGGAGTCATCAGTGCGCTAACCAACATTGCTAGGACTACTGGTTTCAGTATTGGTACGGCAGCCGTTACAGCAACGTTCACGTTTCTACTGATTCTATTCAATCCAATAGGACTGGTGTCCGGTCCTGAGTTCGTTAGAGCCTACACTTCTAGTGTTCAATTCTCAATCTGGATATTTTGTAGCTTGGTCATTGTTGGCATTATAATCTCTGCATTTCGAGGACTCAATAGTGCGGAAATTGATAGAAACAATGAGACAGGTGATTCAATCGTTTCATCAATATCGGCCTACGAGAGTGACAACAACCAGTAGATTCCTAGATGCTCTCAAAGCTTGCAATTATCAGCCAAGAAGAGAACTCTTCTCCGAAAATCGGGATGATCAATCATGAGCAGATTAGTGCCTGTTTCGCTATCAAACATGTACTTATTGGGATTCTTTCTAAGCATGCTGACTAAATCGTTGAGCTCATCCATAGATAGTCTGCTGTCACCATCATAATCAACCTCTCTCCAATCAACAATTCCTGGCTTTGGGGGCGCCTTCTGAGGTGCTTTGATTTCCTGTGATTCTTTTCTCTGGTCAAGTAGTTTCATGGTCGCAGGTTCTATTACGCTAATTATCTGTTCATCATTCAAGTTGACTCCATAGACTTCTCGCAGATGTCTGAGCTTAGTGTATAGAAACACCCACGGGGCCATTGTCTTTGCGTTTTGCTCATCAATTGCATCTAATGGGTAAGCAGATATCATACGCATAAGTTCTGCTTGACCAACGGATCCGGCACGCTCAGGATTTAAAGACTCGAGCCACCGAATCTCCTCTATTAGAGATGTCACAGCTTCTACTCTCTGCCCAAGACGGAGGAGGGCGTTTAGTGTTGACGCGGTTCCTTCCGTGATTGCCGCATGATAATCTGCCAAAAGCTCAGCTTCTCTTGAGGCTTTTTGAATAAGTAGGTGAGCCAAGATTATGACAAGTCGTGAGATGATAAAGAATCCAAAGAGAACAATAAGTCTGATTCCTGCCCATGCCAAGTCAAACTGCACCAATAGTGCTGTAGCAATACCAAGTCCAATTCTAACATATATGTAGAGATAGATTGCATCCACGAAAAAGGCTGGCATCCTTGTAAAGATTGAAACAAATGAATCATTGTTCTTTATGTGACCAATCTCATGTGCAATAATTGAACGTACCTCTCCGGGGTTGAGCAAATCGAGGAGATTACTGTGAATTGTTAGTACAGATCCAACAAGGGGGAGGCTAAAGGTAAAGGCATTGGGTAGGGGGGACTGCATAACATATATTTTGTCAAGTCTAACGCCCGAATTCTTGGCAACTTCCATTGACCAATTGACAAGATCCTCTCTCGAGAACTTACATCTAAAGCCTTCTTTCCTGACGAAATTAGGATAGAGTTCAACCATCATCTTGTTGCGAAGCATTGCAAGAGATACATAATATACAATGATTAGTTGGAAGAGGGCTATTCCAATAAAAAGCCCTGCGGAAACAATGGCATTAGACTGTGACAGTTCAAATCCAATCATCCATGGAGTCGCTTCATTAAGTGTAAGAATAGACACCACAAGTATCTGAAGCGCGTCAAGAATCAGGAAGAGAAACAAGCTTGTCCATTTACTCTTAGCTACATCATCAACTTGTGACATTGGATCATACTCCTATTTCGCAGGTAGAAACTTGAATTTCTAGTTTGCATCTTCACATAAAGCTTGGCGAGGGGCATCATGACCTGATTAGTAGGTTTTATTATACCTATGAGAACAGCACCAGCCGAGTGAATTAGCTTTGATTGAAGGTATGGATTTAGCTGAACATTGCATCGAGTATGCACGCAAACTTGGTGCAGAATACGTTGAGGCTCGACTCGTCAATCAGACTTCTAGAGGGATCGCCTACAGGAACGGAGAACCCATCTCCGGAGGAATGGAACCCTCTACTGGCATAGGCGTTAGAGTTCTTGTAAATGGAAACATGGGCTTCTGTTCGTTTGACAGATTGAACCGCCAAGTAGCTGAAGATACTATCTCTGCTGTTTTCAGAATGGCTAGAGCAGCAGATAGGAAAGTCAAGATTGACCTAGGAGAGCCAATCTCCAATAAAGCTAAGTGGAAGGTGAAACTAAGGCAAAGGGTCACTGATGTTGACATTGACACCATTATGAACGCTGCAAAAGAGATGAACGAAAAGATGCAAGACCTTGCCCAGTACACTATGATGTTCAATCTCTCAGAGAGTGAAAAGTATCTGGTAACAAGTGAAGGCACTGAGATTGAGTCTTTGAATTCTCACATCAAGTTGTTCTTTCTTCTCACTGCTAAAGGGAAAATTGGCACGGAACAAAGAATGCTTGATATGACCCAGTGCGGAGGTTGGGACCGAATCAAAGACGCTGCAGTAGTTGATGAATTGGAAGATGAAGTTGAACGCTTGAAGAGAGCAGCAATGAACGCAGAAAAGATAGATGAATTGATGAATGGACCTATTGACATGGTGGTCGGTCCCGAGGTATCTGGCATCATTGCACATGAGAATGTAGGACACCCCAGTGAGGGCGATCGTATAATGGGGCGCGAGGGGGCTCAGGCGGGTGAGAGCTTTTGGAGAGACCTCAAACTTGGTGAATCAAGAGTTGGATCTGAAGCTGTGAATGTAAGTGAAGACCCAACAATTGACAATACAGGAGGCTTCTATATCTATGATGATGAGGGTGTGAAGGCAAGGAAGAGAGTTCTCATCAAAGAGGGAGTAATTCATGAACCATTACTCAATAGAGAGTTTGGCGTCAAATTCGGCATGGGCTCGAATGGTGCCGCACGTTCCATTGCCTACAACCGAGAGCCAATCATTAGAATGGCCAACACCTTCTTTGAACCAGGTGATCATTCTTTTGATGAGCTGATTGAAGATATCAAGCTGGGCGTTTACATGCGGAGCTTCATGGAATGGAACATAGACGCCACACGTTATCAGAGTAAGTATTCCGGTGCTGAATCATACCTCATCAAGGATGGTGAAGTAACAGATATCATGGTAAAGCGTCCAGTCCTTGAGACCACAAGCGTCGGTCTCCTGAGTGCTGTTGATGCAGTCTCCAAGGATTTGAGATTCGACTTCCCAGGAACTTGCGGAAAAAGCGATCCTATGCAGGGAGTTCCTGTGTATGCGGGAGGCGGCGAGATTCGCTTCAGAAGCATCAGACTTGGAGGTGTTGGATAATGGCAGACCTCGATATGCTTCAAACTTATGCTGATCTGGTCCTTGAGTATAGTAAGAGTAGAGTGGAGGGAGTAATAGCTCGCAGTTACAAATCTACAGCCTCCCAGATCAGATTCTCTCAGAATGCAATTGATATCGCAAAGAGATGGGAAGAGGTTGGTATTGAGCTCTTTATGATCATTGAAGGAACAAAGACAGGATACAGCCAGAGATCTGTCACAAGCGAAGATGAAGCAAAACAGCTTGTTGATGATACCATATCCTTCTCAAAGCGATTACCTGATTCCATGTTCTTTGCAGGCGTTGAACAGAATATGCATAGCTATAGGGATCTCAAGGGTGCATATGATGAAAAAATCGATGAGTTTACAGATATTGCACCAGGGCATGTAAACGCAGCAGTTGACGCTGCCCTTTCTGAGGGTGCAAAGAGAGTTGCAGGGGCTCTGAGGTTCTCCAAAGAGATTAGTGTACTCAAATCTAGCTACGGTCCTGAAGGCAGCTCTCAAAGGACTCGATATGACCTGAATGTGAGAGCATTCCAAGACGAACTGGATTACTCAGGACAAGGCCTGGATTGCGGAACCAAACCAACACAAGCAGAGAAGGAGATGGTGGCTGCAGGCACACAGGCTGGCAGACTCTCAAAGCAGGCTATCGGAGCAATCCAGGGAGAACCAGGAAAATATGACCTGATTCTGAGCCCTACAGTTGGTGCAAATATCTTGGGCAGCATACCTGATAGTGCAAATCCCTTCGCGATTCTCATTGGCGTGTCGCCCCTTGGTGATAAGATGGGAGAGAAAATCGCCCCGGAATTTGTCACCGTAACTGATAATCCTTGGATTCCAAATGGCATTGCATGCAATGCATACGACTTTGAGGGTACACCAACTCAGCAAACACAGCTCATCAAGGACGGAGTACTGGTTTCGTTTGTACACAACACAACGACAGCAAAAATGTACGATACGTCTTCAACAGGCAGCTCTCAGATGCTTTCCCTCGGGGAAGGTCTCAGAATGCTTCTTCCAAATACCACAAACCTCGTATTCGATGAAGGAAATGCCTCCGTTGAAGAACTCATGGAAAACTCAAGACCAACAATCTATGTCACAAGCAATTGGTATACAAGATATCAGAATTACCAGACTGGAGAATTCTCATCGATTCCAAGAGATGCAATGTTCTTGATCAAGGATGGCGAAATGAAACCAATAAAGAACCTAAGAATCAGCGATAATACCATGCGCATGTTTTCAAACATTGATGCCCTTGGAAATGATAGAAAACAGGTCTTCTGGTGGGAAGTTGCCACGCCTACGTTCATACCAACAATACGAGTAAGTGATTGCCGTATGTCAGCGGCAACACAATAGATGGTCAGCTCAGGTATTGGAAGAATACCTGAGCACAGGTCTTTTTAGAAGCTATTTGCTTTGGCAAAGCTCATTCTGCTCTTAATAGCTGCATTAATGAAGAGCTCGCCAACATTCTCTCCGGTCTTTGCACTTGTTTGGTAGAAATCAAGACACAGAACTTGGGCGAGTTGCCGTCCTTCTTGGGGATCGACTTCAAAGAAACTCTCTTTGTCACTCTTATTCGCCACGAGTGCGCCATTGACTGGATTCTCAGAACGTTCACAGAAACTCAGCGCAAGGCCCTCGTACCATTCTATTATAGCATCAAATGTTTCGCGTTCCGTAGGATCATAGACAAGCATCACATAGTGAGCACCCTGATAGAATTGCGAACGAAGCAGCTCGAATGACTCTTGGCCACCCAAATCGACTATACTTAGGACAACTGTGCCATCTGGGAAGTTCATATTGGCCGCTTTCAACTGAGCTCCAATCGTGGCCGTATAGGTCTCTGTGAAGATGTCTTCGAGATACCTTCTCACGAGTGAACTCTTGCCCACACTTGCAGGGCCAATGACTATGGCCTTGTACACCTCTGTCGCCAAGCAACTCACCAACTGACAAATCTAAACATGTGACCCTATTTGAGAGTTCTTTGGACATTGTCCAGGCGTGAATCACACTTCGCAAGCTTTAGAAGGTAACTAGTATCGCCTTTTTGATATGAAGGTCAACCTCGACGAGATTAGAACACGGACTACTAGTGTCAGAGGATATATCGATGCCTTGCCGGGCAAAGACCGCGATATCCTCTATGAAATGCATGATGAATACAAACTTGATATGAACATCGTCGAAGAGCTGAAAGATGAGCTAAGAAATCTGGTCGTTGTTGTTTTCAGTGCAGCATGGTGCAAGGACTGCAAGAATGCGATGCCAGTAATGCTTCACTTGGAAGAGAAATTAAATCTCGAGGTGCTTGTATTTAGTGGCATTAAGACAGCGCCACTAGATCCAAATCACAAGTGGGCGGTCCCGCCATCGCCTCCAGAAACAAATGAGTGGGGTATCACTGCAATACCATACTTCTTCTTCTTCAAGAAAGATGGAGAAAAAGTCGCTGTGCTCATCGAAAAGCCCAGGGTAAAAGATACTTTAGAGGCGGAAATTCTTTACGTGCTTAGGAATAAATAGATGCGTGTAGTAATTAGTTAAACAACTAGGGAGGAATATTAGTGGAGATTCCAATAATAACCAACTTCATTGAAGGTCTAAAGCTGTTCTTTGCATCAAGACGCCTCAAGTGGGTTACACTTGTATTCTTTATTGGTGCAGCTTTCATCTATTTATTGGAGAGATTGCTGGCATATACTGGCCCAATTGCGGGTCCAATAGTCACTCTACTGGGAGCTATCTTTCCTATCTTCTATATGCTTGCGACCTTTGTATCACTAATCGGATTACAAAGATACATTGCTGACGAGGAGTCCTATAAGAAATCGGCAATCTACACGATAATTTGGCTGGTAGTAAGTGTCATTTTCTTGATTGTATCTTTTGCATTTCTCGGATTCCTTCTAGTTGTCGTATTTGCAGGATTCTTCATATGGATTGGATTCCAAGCATATTTCTCAACAAGAACAGCGCTAGGCATTGCGACTGGTGTTAATGTGGGATATCGATCCAAGCTCACAACTCTGCTATTTGGGGCAGCCAACATTTTCAACTATGCAATTCTATTTGGAGCTGCCATTGTGACTGCATTATTCTTTGCGCCTGGAGGGATTTCGGGAGTCGCCTGGTTTGGTGCTATTGTGGGCATACTGATCGCAGGGTTCTTCAATTTCATTAATGGACTTGTTATCACAGCCGAGAGAAACAAACAGACTGCCGACAATCTGTCTCTACTAGGTCTTTTCATCGCCCTATATTCCGGATACTTCATTTACAATGTTCTCAAAGGCGCCGACCTAGGACCTGACCCAATTGGATTGGCAGTGACCGTTTTCTTCCTTCTCTATACCATGAGTGGAGTAGGAAGAAGTCTTTCAAGTCGCGCGGATTTGGACACTAGATGGAAGCTATCAAAGGAACTTGCAGCCACATTCACATACTTCTTGGCTTCCTGCTATGTCTTTGTCGATGTTATGTTCACAGTACTTTTGCTGCAAGCAGGAGTCCCGGCAGACCAAATGGCACCATTCAGCGATATTCTAAAACTGTGGCTCTTCCCATTGGTTGCACTTGTTGTGGAATTAATATATGTTCGTAGATCACGCAAAGCCACAGCAATTCCCGAGGCGCCAGAAGAGATGCCTGTGGTTCTTGTTGAAGAGGTAGTATATGATGAGCATGGCGAGGTTGAGCGGCACACTCCCATTATTGAAACCAAATCAATGGATGAAGATGCAGAAGAGCCGGAACCTGATGAAGAGGAATATGAAGAAAGCGAAGAAGAAGAGGATTCAGACTACTCCGATTATGATGAATCTCCCGCTGATGAAGATGAGGAGTGAATTAAGGAGTTTGGATGGCTCAAGTTGCCATCCTTCTTCTTAACCCAATGCTTTTATCGTGTTTGTAGCTTGAAAGACTAAGCAGATGGAGTAATTTTATGCTCCAAATGTACCATAGTAAGATTGGAGAATCGTAAAATGGCTAAATGGGAATGCATGGTCTGTGGCTGGGTCTATGACGAAGAAGTTGGAGATCCAGATGGCGGAATTGCAGCAGGAACGAAATTCGAGGACCTACCCGACGATTGGGTCTGTCCAATGTGTGGGGCTGCAAAAGAGGACTTCGAAAAGGTCGACTAATCTACCCATGCTGCAAAAGGCCCCGAAACAGCATTCTAAAAGGGGCCACTCTTTCTTTCATGCAAGCGGATAGAAGGCAATGTAACTTGCATTACCTTCACGTGTCAATAATCAAGTCTGTTCAGTCTCTAACACCCAAGACAACAAGATCTTCGAGAGCTTGTATTCCTCTCATCTGATTGGTTTCTAAAGCGATATACTCATTCTCTCGTAGCTCTATCTGTTCATCTCCGGATGTAATAATGGCACTTCCCTTTACGATGAAGAAGAATGCGGAGTGCGAGGCTATATGAGGAGGAATTCGGGCTCCTTTTCCTAAGGCAATACGCATAACCGAGTATCCTTCCCTCTCCACGAGAGAGATCTTATTCGGTCCACCTTTCGGGAATACTATATTCTCAAAAATATCACGAGGACTCATTCTGATTCACAGACACCATGGTTTCATATTACTATATAAACTATAGTTAATGAACGTGATACCTGGTAGATTCAGATAGGGATCAACTGTCTAAGATTCCGGGTGAGGATGGGGAAATGCGAGCTGAATGTTGCAGGATAGAAACCTCTAAGTTTTCTCGAAAGAGATTCAAGTAATTCCTCACTAGGGGCGCCTCGCAGAATCGATTCGGTTTCATAATGGGATACATCCTCGAGTTGTAATGTATTCTCTATTGATTCTCTATTGACCGGACAAGCGTATTGGCATTTCATGCACCCCATCAGAGAATTGTGAACATCTGGGGACATCCACTCAGGAAATTGACAATCTACTTCGTTGTATAGTGTAATGCATCTTCCAACATCCACAGCAAAACTCTCCTCTCTGATTGCTCCAGTTGGACACTGCTTTAGACATACTTTGCATGATGAACATCGATCCATTAGTTGCGGTTCAGAATAGTAATCATCTCGGAATTCATAGTTGGTAAGGAACGCATGAAGGGATAGCATGCTACCCATGCCATCCACATAGCAAATATTGTTCCGGCCATATTTTGCTAGTCCGGAAGCAGTTGCTATGTGCTTCAGAAAGAGATACGAATTCGCATAGTCCAATGAGAAACCTTTGTCCTGAATGATTGTGTCAGTTATGATGCTCTTAAGCTGCTCCTGCGTAATTCCCAGTTTATAGTATTGCGGTGGGATGAAAACCTTGTAGGCATTCTCTCTATAGTGGAAGTTCACAACAGCCAAGGGCGTAGAAACAGCCATGATAATGACGGATTTTGCATCGGGCATTGAATCAGGGATTCTGAATGAGAGTTCATTCAGGTATTCGTGATAGGTGTCATTATTGCTCAGGTTTCCGGAGCACAAGAGTTTCTCAATGAAGCTTTGCATCTTTCCAAAGTGCTTCACAGACAAAGTTCTATAGCTGTAGGTTATTTCAAGTGGCTCTGAATATGTAATATTAGGTAGGGTTTTTGAGAAAATACAGATTGCCTCCTTTTCCCTAGCAAACCCTGTTACTATATTTTAGAGGATTGAAAGATGTAATACTATTTGCATCTAGTTCCAATCCCCGCCTTCAAACTCGATACATTCCTTTTAGATTTCGGAGAAGAGCAGGTCGTGTATCTTCCTTGATTCATTTACCCAATCATCATTTTTGACCGAATATAGGTTCATTATTTCATGAAGAATAGTCAACTCTTCGTTTGAAGCGATATCACTCCTGAGAAGAGTGACAACCTTGGCAAACATGGATGATTTCAATTCGATTTCTTCCTTTCTTGTCAGTAAATCTATGAACGTATCATAATCTTTGTCTGAAAGCTCAAATTTAAACAAATTCAGAATACGATCTGCATACGATTTCACTTGGTCTCTTGCAAGCTTAAGTCGATCCTCGATTGAGCTGCTGCTATCCCCGGGAAGCCGTTCCAAAATGAAAGTTCTTGCCGATCGACGATAATAATCGGTTGTCCGTTTCCCTGTTGTTATGGTACCATACCTGACTACGAATCCATGTTCAATCAGTTTTGATAGATGATGGTATGCCTGACTCATTGAGAACGATTCAATGTCATTGTCAGGGTCCTTGGAAATCCTCACGAGCTCCACAACAGATAGAACATCCCTTGTGACTTCCTTCTGGCGAATAATCCTGTCACCTGATTCAGCATCAGTAGATACAGATGTGATAACATCCGTAACCCCATCCTTCAGAATTCTGAGAATGCTGCTTCTAGTTGAATCAAGAAGAATATCTGCACGTCCCTGATCTATCACTAGATCGATTTCTTTCACTGGGATTTTTCCTTCCGGAGTCAGTTCAATTCCAGCTAAACTACTTGGAATTTGATCATCCATGTATATCACATCCACACATCTGGTATTAACTTCAATCCGACTGGGTTTGACTCGATTTATTATTGAGCGCAAGACTGGCCATAGTGCTTATATAATTTATTGACCATATATACATGGTCTAGTTAATATACGAATTGTATAATATGCTATTAATAGGTTTGCAATACAAATTATTTATGCATTATTACTCTAATGTCTATATTTAATAGTGAATAAGCTATAGTCTGTGTATAATTGAATATATTGCGATGTGAGCTGGTCATAATGCCCGGAATTGTTCTCTGCATGCTATCCAAAAGTGCTGTACAGGTGCTTTCATCCATCTATGAAAACGGACCTGTTTCTCCAAGAATTATTTCGGAAATAACAAGGCTGCCAATTAGGACCGTCTTCTATGCAATTAACAATCTCCTAGATGAAGATCTTGTACGATGGAAACCAAGCCTGATAGACATGCGATACAAAATGTACTCAATCAATGAAAAAAGAATTCAGCAGCTCAGAAGCATTATTGCCCCATTACTTGTCCATGATCTTTTTCAAATCGACAATGAATTACTGGGTATATTGGGATTTCAAGAAATGGTAGCAGATGCGAACGTTTCAACACTATAGCTAGTAAATCCGCTTCATGTTCAAGAAGCCACATTTTTACGGTATTTCCTCTAACCATAATTGCAGTTCTTCCATAAAAAAGGAGAAGGGGAACGAGTCCCCTTTTTTTGTTCTATCTGTTTCTCATGAGCACATACCCGCCAACTAGTATAACAACTGCTGCACCGATGGCTCCGGCTACGATAGCTAGCGTGAAATCTGGACCTTGAGCTTCACTGGACGTAGTAGGGGATATCAAAGACCTGTCAGGCCCAAAGAAGTAGTTTGGATTGTAGACAAGTTCAGTAAACTCTCCAGCAATATACTCAGAAACATTAAACGGACCGGAGGTCACCATTGGCTCACGGGGCGGATCTGGATTCCATGTGTTCCAGTTATCAGCTCCAATACTCTCAAACACATGCTTTGGTATGATACTATTGAAGCCTATAGAGTGAAGGTGCCAGTAGGATTCAGTGCCAAACTCGATAACGGCGGTATAAGTTGTTGGCGCATATGCGGCCGTCATTTCATTAAGATTTGAACCCTGAGGATTGCTCTTACCATCTCTGAAGTAGTTCATAGTGAATACCACATCCTCAGCCGTTAATGGTAGGCCATCTGACCATGTTACATTCTGAAGTATATTGAACGTAAATCTGGAGTACCCATCCGGAATGGCCGGGTTATCATCATGAGTTTCGATGGTGTAGGACTCTGCAAGCCATAAGACATCAAGTCCATCTGGCCCAGGTTGAATCAGTGAGTCGTAAACCGAATTCAAAACATTCGCGGTGTATGCAGATGTGGAAACCATAAAATTGAAAGAATCAATATCTAGTGGATTACTCCATCGTAGAGTTCCTCCAAATGGTCCTCCCAGGCTTTCCCTAACTCGAACCTTGTAATTTGTCCAGAATCCAGGGACTCCATCAATTGGTGAGTTTACCCACCCTTCGAACTTGTCTGAGCGGTATGCAGAGAGCAGAATGTTCTCGTAACACACAATTTCAGGACATTCGTAGACCCAGATTTTCTGCATTTCAATGGCTGCTTCATATACCTCATCATATTCTGTTGCATGAAGAAGCTGATCTCTCCATGAATCATAAGTTTCGTTCTTGAAAGCAGGGGAATTCCAGAACGGTTCGTCGGCATACTCGGACCAGTAGTTGTAAGCTAGCCAATTCACGTCGAAATTGTTGTAACTTACGCCTAGAAAGACTATATCAAAGTCCCCATGATAGTTCAACCTATTGAGGTACTCATAGAAATCAGTTGATACAGAGTTGGCATTAATACTCATCGCAGTGAGTGCAGCTTCAGCAATCTCACCTACTTGTATGGCAATGTTAGATGATGAAGAGCATTCCACAAGCACATCGAAGTCAGACCCATCAGGGGCTTCCCTGAATCCATCGTCATCAATATCAAGAAAACCAGCATCGTCAAGTAGCTGGTTTCCCAATGGTATATTTGCCTCATAGTAAGTATATGGCAGTTGACCCTCAATTGAGAAGGGATTAACTTGGGCAACAACACTGTCCTGAGGAACTGAGAGGCCATCCCATACATCGTCAGAGATTGCCTCTTTATCAAGTGCAAATGCCAGCGCCCTTCTGAATGCTGTTATATTGTAGGGATACTTCCCGGTGTTGATAGTTAAATACCCATATCCGTTTCTCAGAACATTTACGACCTCTATATTCTCTGCCTGATTCAGGGTTTCAAGGAAGCTCGGATCAACCATGTCACCAATAAGGTCAATCTCATTATCTTGCAGAGCGATCACCTGCTGGTCATCTTGTGTCAATACACTATAGACGACTTTATCCAAAAATGGACCTGTTTTAAGACCATCAAGTGCATTTGATTGTGCACTTGCAAACATGGGAGACAGTGCCATTAGGACAAGTACTGCAATGGTGATTCCGCCCATTATTGCGTTTTTCTTCATAATTCATGATTCTCCGTTTTTTCGAGTCAAAGTCGGATAATCATGAGAGAGATGTCAGATCCACTCGATTTTTTCGACTCGGATGATGGAGATAGAAAGAGGGGGAATTAATTTCACAAGCATCCTCGCAGATGCGTAATCCTCCTATTCTGAATTCGGCTTTAGTGCTTCATTCTTCTTCGAATGGACACTGAACCATCTCATCTCAAATCATGCAATGAATAGGAAGAATATAACAAACAATATCGATGTAGATGAGCTTGCAGTTATTGGTCCAACCTATGAAATCTCAAGTTTCATATGAATACTTGTCATTTCATTTCGATTTTCTGATTGCTTCTGCATGGAAAGCTAGCCTAATCATATCCCCATCTGCAGAAAGGCAGGATGCTTATGACTCAAGAGAAAAATAATACACACTATGAACCAAAAGGGAGCCCGTACACTATTGAACAGTATGCTGTGATAAGTTTCATCTTTACCCCTATTACTGCTTGGCTGCTTTCATTCTATGGATTCATTCCATTTGAGCCGCTCCATGCTGCTATAATGGGTTTTGGCGTGGCAATCGTTTATGTTGGGTACAGATGGTACTACTCAAAGATATACCGAAAAGATGAGCGCGAAGCTTTGAAGGCAAAATTGGATGCTTAAGAACCACGATAGTTAGTGCATCAGTATAGAAAGATTGAGATACATCCATTATCTTGCGCCAATTGGTTACGTTATATTATGTTCAGTATGGTTCGTAACCCGGGTCTAATAAGTGGGTCTAAAGCATCAGTCAATCACTCCCATTAATGCTGCAGGTATTATAGCCGTAGTATCCTTAGTAACACCAGTGGTCTTCATGTTTCATCCGCTTGTAACTGGTTTGCCTCCTCACTTTACCATTGTTTCGATGCTATACACTTTTGATTACTTACATGGGATCGTGACACTGACATTAGCTACTCTGTTTAGTGGGATCGCTATGTTTCTTGCTATTATCCCCAGATTCATTTTCTCTTTTCAAGTCTACAGATTATATTCAGGTGTGTCGAGTTTGAGGTATAGCAAGGGCATGGGAATCATTTCAGAGATTGTGCTAATCGCCCTTGCAATTCCCCTTGACATCTCAAGCATCCTTACATATTTCATGACCGGCTGGATGACCTCACTTATGTTCCCAATGCCATTTCCTCTTCTCGCATTGCTAATCCTTCTGAAATACAGACCTCCGGAAGGATTTTCACTTTGGAAGACTGAGGGAAATGGAATAGAAACGGAGGCAAAACTAGAACAACCGTTTAATGACTAATTGAGATCGCTGAAAAAGGAACCATTGAACAAAGGAAGTCACTCAATCGAAGGACAGGTCACATGATTTTTTTTATGTCTCCAATAGACTGACCACACATATCCGCCTTCCTCTCGGATGAGAATATATCTATCGGAACTTAGCTCTCCTACCTTCCTTAGAGCCTTACTCAATCCTCGAACCTCATCATAGTATCTGTAAACATGACCATTAGCAAATACCCATTTTTGTGTATCCATACATATCTGTCTTCGTTGAGATTAATAATCTCCCATGAAAATACTAAGGCAATGGCTTGGATTTATTCGGTGAACGTACTTAAGGCGACAAGCTCTTGAATTTAGCAGCTTTCAGAGGAGATTGAAGTGACAGAATTATCAAGCGAGATAACTCATGTAACTGTGTTCAGAGACGGAGCTAGGATCACTCGTTCAGGTAGAAAGAAGCTCTCTGCAGGGCCGCAGAAGGTTGTGCTGACAGGTATTACGAGCTTTGCACAAGAAGACAGCTTTAGAATCAAAGGAAAGGGTCCGGCGTCACTGTCAACAATAGATGTCAGACTGAAAGATGCAGTGTTCGAACCGGATCAAGATAGCAAGCCGCTTTTTGATGAAATCAAAGAACTTGAAAAGAAGAAGAGTCAGATTATTGACGAGATATCAACACAATCAGTCAGACTTGAGAACATGGAGAATATGCTAACGCAATTTGTCACTGTTTTCGGTGAAGTATATGCCGCAAATGAGGCCGAGATTTCACAACTAACAGATATCGAGAAAGCTACCACTGAAAGAACTGAGAAGATTAGGAAGAAGATACGTGAACTGAGAGAAGAACTTGAGAAAACAGAAACTCTGATTCAAGTTGCCAGAAATAATCTGAGCAGGCTACAGTCGCAGAGGCGAACAATATCAACATACGATGTTGAAGTATCATTAGAAGTTGCTCAGGAATCAGAAATCGAACTTGAAGTAATGTATCAGTGTTCAGAAGCTAGATGGTCGCCTTCATATGATGTCGACCTTCTTCCTGGCAAATCAATACTACGAAGAGTTGCTATGGTAAACAACCAGACACAAGAGGATTGGAAGAATGTAAATCTAATCATCTCCACGGCAACTGCTCGTCCAGTGGAAGCAATTGAAGGCACTCCCTTTTGGATATCTGTGTATGAACCTCCAGTGAAAAGAGAGCTCAGGAAAGAGAGGAAGATGTCCGCACGTGTGGCAATGCCAGCTGCAGCACCTCCCCCTGTCCCGGGCGGAGGACTCGGGATGATGGCAATGGAGAAGCCAGTTATGGAGGAGGACTTTGCTGATGCCTCCGAAACTGCATCAGGAATAGCAGTTTACGAGTTGCCAAAACCAATGACAATACCATTCGATACCGAAAGACATCCGGTCACATTGACAGAAGAAGAGCTTGAGTCAAAAACAATGCACTATTGGTATCCTGATGGAATGGCAGAGGTCGTTGCTCAAGACGTGGTTGCAAATGGAGACAATGTGATCCTTCCGGGAAAAGTCAAGGTATATTCTGAGGGAGATTATGTTGGTGAAACAACCATTCATCAGGTCTCTCCGAGGGAGGAATTCAAGCTAGGTACGAGAGTTGCTTATGATGTCAAGGCAAAGAAAATACTCTTGCAGAAGGAAATAGAAAAAGCGGGAATAACCAGAGGAAAACGACGAAGGTACTACAAATACAGGCTCGAAATTGAGAATTTCTCAAAAAGAGCAGCAGAGATTGAGATTGTAGATAGAGTACCTCATAGCAACAGTACTGCAATTGAGATTAAGCTCGCCTGGGAAAAACTGGAAATTGAGAAACCAGAGCTCGGAGTCATGAAATGGAAAAAGAAGATTGACTCTGGGAAGAAACTGGAGATCGTCTATGACTATGAAGTGCTATGGGAGAAGGATGTGAGCATAAGCCCACCGTTACCATAGGAGGTGAAATGATGTCCAAAATAATAGATACACGCATTGCTGCTGTTACCGTATTCAGGGATGGAGCTCGAATTACAAGAGTTGGAAAGACTAAGGTTTCAGCTGGAGATCAAACGGTTATTGTCGAAGGAATTACGATGTACGCTCAGCAAGATAGTTTCAGAGTCAAGGGAAAAGGTGCTGCCTCGCTAAAAGGAATTGATGTACGGCAGGTGACGCAGACCTTTGAACCAGAGGGCGACTTGAGAGAAATGCGAGAGCAACTAAAGGAACTTGAGAAAGAGAGGGAAGTCTTGGCTTCTGTAATGAATACGCAGCAATCCAGGGCACAGCAGTATGAGGCCGTTATGAGCCAGTTCTCGAATGAATTTGGGAAATGGTTTGCAGTGGGAGAGAGCTCACTGGAAAAGCTCATGGATATTGAAAAGGTTGTTACAAAGCAGGTAGCAGATGCCAAGAAGAAATTTCGTGACGTGCAGATAGAACTTGATGAACTGAATGCACGAATTCAATCGTTAACCAACAATATCAACCGAGTGCAAGGTCAAAGAAGAACAGAAACACATTACATGGTTCATGTTCTGCTCAGTGTCCGTGATGCCACAGAGATTGAACTTGAGGTCACATATCAGATTGCTTACGCAGGTTGGCATCCTGTTTATGATGTGGATCTCATGAAAGACAAGTCTTCACTGAAACGTATTGCAATGGTAAGAAACAATTCGCTAGAAGATTGGGATGATGTAAGCTTGACCGTTTCAACTGCATCCGCCAAGCCTGTAAAAGCAGTTGATGCAACTCCCTACTATATTGATACTTTCACTCCGTCAATTGGTCGACTAGCATCATCATCAACTGGCTATGCCGATGACTACGGGGCCGCTCCAGCAGAGTTGGCGATGGATAAGGAATACGAAGAAGTCTTCGAACCTGAGCCAATTCCAGATTTGAAACAGACATACGCGGATGTATCTGAAACTATCAGTGGAATTGTCGTCTATGATGTTCCGGGGAGAGTCACCATTGCTTCTGATGAGGATCCACATCCGGTGACACTCTTGCTGGAGGAATTCGAATCACGTCAATTACATTTCTGGAATGCATACGCGATGCCAGAGGTTGTTGCGCAAGATGAAATAACCAATGGAAACTCAGTTCTCCTCCCAGGAAATGTAAAAGTATACTCAGAAGGCGATTTCATAGGGGAGACCTCAATCGCAATTATTTCGCCTCGGGAGAAATTCAGACTTGGGACAAGAACCGCATATGATGTCAAGGCTGAGAAGAAACTTGTTACCAAAGAAACAGACAAGGCTGGATTCACAAAAGGGAAGACTAGGAGGGGATATCGGTACATGCTGAAGCTGGAGAGTTTCTCAAAGGATCCAATTGAGATTAGAGTTGTTGATAGGATTCCCCATAGTACTTCAGAGAGGATTATCATCGAGATGAAAGAGCCCTCACATGTTCCTTCAAAAAGCGAACTTGGAGTCTTAGAATGGGAACTATCTCTGGAACCTAATTCCAAGGCTGAAATCACTTATGAATTCGATGCGGAATGGGAAAAGGAGATTAGCATCACACCACCTCTCCCATAAAATGATGCGGCTATTTGCCGCATCGACCACATTTTTTCATTTGATATTCCATGACTACCATAAGCTCATTTCTTCGATGACGGTGGCAATTCGATGCATGGCTAGTCTATAGTTGTCAATTACAATGCTTTCATTTGGAGAATGCGCACGCGATGCGAAATCCCCACAACCAATTGAAACCATGGGCACGTGCTCCACGAAGAGGTATAATGGACCTGAACCAGGATTCGTTGGATGAATAACCAGTTCCTGACCAAAAACTAGCTGGTTTGCTCGATTAACAATTCCGATGAATGGATGGTCAATGGGGGTCTTCGCAGCTGGATATCCATCAGACCATGCTATTTTGATGTCTGTAAAGCCATGTTTGTCAAGATGGGACCGGAGCTTGTTGAGAATGTCTTGAGGATCCATTGACGCCACCAATCTGAAATCAACCTTCGCGAAGGCCTTTGCAGGCAAAACGGTCTTTGAACCCATACCCTGCCATCCAGCACCAATTCCTGCAATATTGCAGGTTGGAGCGTTATAGTAAGCCTCCTTGAGTCGACTTCCCGACAGGTTGTTGAGGTAGGTCGCAACCCCATAATGACTCTTGGTCAGTTCTTCATGCATATCGATTTTGGAGATTGCCTGCAATTCTGAATCTGTAAGATTCATCTGGTCATCATAGAACCCATCAATCAGGATTCTGCCATTAGCATCTTTGAGTGAATTCAGAGCCCAGACAAGACGGTAGGAAGCCGACGGCAAGAAACATGCATAGGCTGAATGTGCGTCCATCTTCAATTTCTCTACTTCAAGCTGAACATATAGTAGACCCTTGAGGCCCAACCATGCCTCTTGTCTTCCATCAATCCCAGCCCCGCCGAACTCCCATATCCCACCGTCGGCTTTCATGAAGTCCTTGTTCTTCTTCGTGAACTCAGGCATTCTAGGACTTCCGATTTCTTCTTCTCCTTCCACTATGAATTTGATATTTACAGGGAGAGGTGTGCCTGTGTCCATGAAAGCTTTGAGTACCCAGATTCGAGACACAGTGTCCCCCTTATTGTCCGCCACGCCTCTGGCATAGAGTCTTCCATCTCGCTGTGATGGCTCGAATGGAGGCGAATCCCATAGTTCAAATGGTTCAGCTGGCTGAACATCATAATGGTCATAGAACATCAAAGTCCTTTTTGCACCCATGTCCAGATGACCTGTCACAACAGGCTGACCAGAAGTTGGGTGAAGAACTGTTTCAAAACCAACTTTTTCGAGTTTGTCGGCAACCCATTTTGCTGCCTCGTCCATGTGCTCGCCCTTCGCTGCAACAGATGGTATCCGGAGTATTTCATATAGGTCTGCAAGAGACCTCTCCAAATTCCGGTCTAAGTAGTTATTGACTTCTTCTAGCAATTAGCTCACCAAATTTCTCCAGCTTGACACTTCTGCAGCTGATTATACTGATATTTCTTGAGGAACAAGAAATAGGAAGGAAGACAAGGTAATGAGATAGTTGATATTCGTCCATAAAACATATAGCGAAGGGACTTAGCAAATCAACTTGGGAATCTAATCTCGAGGTGCTTAGTGATGACAGTTCGTGTTGGTATCAACGGATTTGGTAGAATTGGAAGAATTTTCCTTCGAGCAGCTCTCAAAAAGAGTGCCTACGAAGTGGTTGCAGTCAATGACTTAAGTGATGCAGAGACCTTGGCGCATCTTCTCAAGCATGACACAGTTATGGGTCCCTTTCAGGGGAAAGTTGAGGTTCATGGCGATGGCTTCAATGTCAATGGCAAGGAAGTGAAGGTTCTTTCCCAGAAGGATCCTGCGAGTCTTCCTTGGAAATCTCTTGGTGTGGATATTGTGATAGAGTCAACAGGACTCTTTAGAAGTAGCTCTGAATGTGAAAAACATATCCAGGCAGGCGCAAAAAAGGTGATTCTTAGTGCGCCAGGAAAGGGGGATATGAGGACTATCGTACTTGGTGTCAATGAGAAAGATTACATTCCTAGTACTGATCATATAATCTCCAATGCATCATGTACAACTAACTGCCTAGCTCCAATGGTCAAAGTCCTTGATGAAAACTTCGACATTGAGTCAGGTCTAATGACAACCATTCATGCCGTGACAAATGACCAGAGAATTCTCGATATGCAGCACAAGGATATCAGACGAGCAAGAGCAGCAACATGGAATCTTGTGCCAACCACCACAGGAGCTGCAAGCGCCATTGGATTGGTGTATCCAAAAGCAGCAGGCAAACTGAATGGAATTGCAATCAGAGTTCCAGTCATGGATGTTTCTATTGTTGACCTTGTGGTGAATCTTGAGAAAAGTCCATCAACAGATGAAGTAAACTCAGCCTTCAAGAAAGCCTCAAAAGGCTCTCTGAAGGGATATCTAAAGTATACTGATGAACCACTTGTTTCCTCGGATTACATTGGTGATCCGCATTCATGTATCTTTGATTCTCTCCTAACAGATACGCAAGGCAGAATGGCAAAAGTTCTTGGATGGTATGATAACGAGGCGGGTTATTCTGAGAGGATGGCTGATCTGGCAGATATGATTGCCAAGAAGCTATAATCATACTCTTGGTGGGTGTCAATTGCACATCCACCATAATCCTTTTTCATGTTGAGCGGTTTCAGGTTGTTATGACTGAGCCAATATGTCGCATCGATGTTGACAAAGGTCTGCTTCTCTTTCGAGGAATTGATGCAACCAGACTTGCGGCAAATAATTCCTTTGTAGAGGTTTTGGATCTCATAGTCACTGGAGTCTTTCCGAATTCTACAAGAGTATTGGAAATCACAAAGAAAATGGCTGCATTTACAGATATGGCACAAAATCTCCTGCAAGGGCTATTTGACGAGAAACCTAAGGAATGCGAAGAGCCCTTGAGCTCCTTCCTAGAAAGAATGCCTGAGATTGCCAAAGAATTGAATCTCTCTCTGTTTGATTCTCTTCTTATGTTCGTCACCTATATCCCAATCATTCTTACCCGGAGCTGGAGGCTAATGCAGGAAAGAGAGCCATTATTACCCGACTCTGGGATCTCACATCCATCAAACATACTTCAGATGTTGGACGCCACGAATGATATTGAAGACTTTGAGTGTTGCTTGATACTCCATATGGATGACCCAAACAACCCATCGCTGACGACGCTGGAAAATGAACTTGCAAAAGGTGTCAATCCCTTCAAAGCATTGCAATCAACTCTCTCTGTGCACGTCGATACACTGCACCATGGAGCAGGAACTCAGGCAATGAGGATGATAAACGAGCTTAGGAATGAGAAAGACATCAGGGCTGCGTTGAACACTATTCTTTCTGAAGGAGGGAAAATTTATGGTCTTGGTCATAGAATCTATCGTACCATTGATCCTCGAGCAGCTATACTATCAAATATGCTTAGGCGAAGAAGCCAAGGAACCGATCTGCAGTGGCTCCATAATACAATTGAAGAGGTTGTAAGAGAAGGTACCTCTCTGCTTATTGAGAAAAAAAGCAAGATAGTATATCCGAACGTCGACCTCTATAATGCAGCCGTTTACTCTACTTTTGGTATTGACGCTGAGTTCAATACATACCTATTTGCTATTGCCAGATCTGCTGGATGGATGGCGCACATTATAGAACATCTAGAGCCCCCAATTTGAAATCGCTTCCACTGCATTATCTCTCTCCTTGGGATTCAGTATATGTATCGGCGGTCTACAGTCGCCTCCTGCGAGCCCAAGATGATCTAGTGCAGCTTTTACCATTGGGACATTATTGGCTTTCTCTCGGCCATCTCGAAGATCCTCAAAGGGAGTAATCATTTTTTGGACCCTCATCGCCTCATTATAATCACCTCTGGCGAGAGAATCATACATCATCTGAGAAATCTTGGGGGCGAAATTTCCCAAGCCGCTCGTGAAACCCTGAGCTCCAGCAAGCCAAAAGAATGGAACATATCTCTCAGCCGTGCCACACGACCAGACTATTCCTTTTCCGAGCCTGTTCACAGTTCGAGAGAAATCAACAATGCTGCCAAACGCATATTTTACTGCAACTAGGTTTGAGAAATCCAAGAGCTTTTCGAGAACCCCATCGGTTAGCAATCCGCCCTTCTTGTATAGAACGACTCCAATCCCTTTTGCTGCTTCTAGTATCCTACGATAATATGCTAGCAGACCCTCCTCAGATACGAACACATGCTGAGGATACATGACCATGATGCCATCAACCCCAGTTTCCTTGATGTGATGAATCTGATCTTCAGCAATTGGCAGGGAGTGGCCAACGCCAGCAAGAACAGTCATGGAGCTCTTGACTGCGTCTTTGGTTGTTGTGACAACGTCCTTCCATTCCGAGTAGCTCAGCGAATAGAACTCGCCTGTGTTTCCGCAAGGGACTATTAGCCTAACACCCTCTTTTTTCAGGTAACTGATGTTGGTCTCTATTCCCTGTTTATCAACTTGGGTCAACTCCTTCTTGAAGGGTGTTACTGTTGTTACCGCAATTCCTCGCAATGATTCCTTGAGTTTTGAAATATCCATAAGAGAACCGCCCTTGCTTTCTCGTTAAGATGCCTACGTTCAATCCATCTGATATATGCAACTGTAGCCACATTAGGGAAAAGAAGCAACTACTGCTTGCTTGTCCGAATGTGATAGTCCAAAGTCGACATCTATTTGTCTAAAAGGATTGGAACACGGGTTTTTTCGTGTGACATGGAATTTTATGTCAAGTGCATCGATCGCGGGTTGGAATACCTCGATGATATAGCTGTACGATGTCTCTCCAAGGAATGAACCACTCTTCACAGGTGCATCACGATGCCTGCATATTGAATCGAATCCACGACTTGGACTGTGCGTGCTAACAATAGAAATGAAGTCCTGCAAAGCCTTTGCTCCGGCAACCATCTTTGATGCCTGTTGTCGTCTGTGTTGACTATCCGCCAACGGACCTGCAGCTTCTCTTTCTTGATCTGAGGCACCAAGAATAGCTTCAGAAGTCGCAAGTTTGAGGTGATGATTTGCACGCACGATATAATTCTCATCAATCTCCAGATAGAAATCGTCATCTCCGATTTCAATTACGCCCACTTCATTTAGTGAGCCAATTAGAATATTACACCATTGGAAGCGCTTTCCGGACTCAAGCTCCTGTCCAACAATTTCAGTACCCTGCTCAATCGTGTCAGCTTCTCTTAGTAATTGCTCCAAAAGAATATCATAGGGAGAGTTGTTGTTCACAAGCACTGTAGAACTACAAACCGAAAGCCCGGAATTATTGATTCCTATTGATACACCTGAAGCAGAACCAGAAGAAATGTCAACCCCTTGAACTGCAAAAATACGATCATCAAAGATAAGGTGACTCCTAAAGTCCTCATAGACTAAGTCGCGATTCTTAAACATGAAAAAGTGAGATGGGAGTTTCTTTGCGCCTAATGTACATCCAGACGACATAGCAAGTACTAGCAAGTCGCAACTAATCAAGATAGTGGATGGTATTATGCAGAAGGTTTTTCCGATTATATGTTGAAATCAGAATTGAAGAGGCTCTTGGGGAGAAATCCAATATGGCTGCAATTAATGTAGGAGTGTAAAATAAGTGAGTTCACCACCATCTCGTGCATCTGGTATTTTTGTTGTAAGCGCAACATGTGTAATTATGATATTCATTCTACTCTCCTTCCCATTCATTCTCTTCGGGCCTTTTGTATTGGTGCCTGCGTTAGTCGCTATTCTTCTACTTCTTTTTCTTAGATTCGGAGGTATATATGATGCCACTGGTGAACCTCTTCACATTGAAAAAGCCGAAGAACAAAGACAAACAGATGAGCTAGATATCGTAATCGATGGCACTGATTCGCATTCGTACAAACCAAGGTGCCCTCATTGCGGATACAACCCTGTGAGTTCTGAGGTTAAGTGGCTAGAATCAAACACTTGGCTATGCCCTAATTGCGAATCCATTGTTGAGGTAAATGAATGACAGGGATTGGAGAAGATGACCAAAGAAAATGACAGATCCAATGAAAACCTGCCATATGTCATAATTATTCTTCTAGTGGCCATTATCTTGGCGCAATTTTCTCCGGGTTTATCTTTTGCATTTCTTCTATTCCTCTTTATCATGTTCATTTGTGCTCAAAGCATATGCAATCAAACAGGGAAAAGAAGGGAGATCCTCGAACAAGCAGTAATGATTGCGGAATCGTACGATCAAGAAGAATCCGTCTTAGATGAGTTGGTTGATGATGATTTGGATGAATATACATTTCCAGCTCAATGTCCCCAGTGTGGAGAAAAAATCAGGCTTGATTTGGTGAAATGGGTGAGTAAGAATACGGCGATATGTCCAAATTGTGAATCATTAATTACTGCGGGTCAAAGATGACGCATTCATTTTAGTTGTTCTTCACAACAGCAACAGATTAGATGAGTGAGTCGAGAGTTTCGTCGTGCTTCATTGAACGAGCCAGTGGCACAAGGGAAATTGCGATGATTATCGCTAAAAGATTAAAGACCAATACAATCCAAGCTATGGGCTGAACTTTGAAGAAAATAAAATCAGCGAATAGACCTCCAATGAGTGGTCCAATCGCCGCACCCGCATTCTGACTTCCATTTACCAATCCCAAAGCACTGCCCCGCTCTTTATCACCTGAGAGTAATGCAGCAAAGGAGTATGCGGCTGTATTCGACAACGGGTATATAGGTAGCGCATATAGCAGCGACGCCGTGATAGGGTCACCTGCGAAGGCAAATCCTATGGCAAAAAGCGCATATGACAGATATGCAGCTACAAGAGCACCTGACGGGCCCTTTCTATCAATTGTCCTACCGATATAACCTGTGATGAAAACGGCGATGAGAGTGGCAGATGAGTTTGCCAGACCAACGTAGGATGGCAAGCCACCTAACTCGTCGACGATCATGATTGCCATTAATGATGTGATTGAGTTAATCCCAAGCGAACTGAGGCCTGCAGCCAGTATTAAACGACTCATTCCTGGTCTGCGTAGCAAATCAAGAGCTGGAACTCTCTCAATAAGACCAGAGGGATCAAATTCCACATCCTTTACGACTACTATGCAGACTAATGTGGCAGTAATACATGAAATTGCCGCAAGTCTATACAGTTGATACATGCCAACTATGTCGTAAAGCAGACCGCTACTAAAGGCACCAATAAACCATCCCGCAGACTGAGCGACCAGAAGAAATCCAAGACGCTCACCTTTCTTTGCTGTTGCAGTTGTAGCCAAGGCCTGTCCAGCGGGGATGGCAGCAGAAGAGAACATCGCCCCAATAATTGCGATTACTAGAAACTGAAGGCCATTGGCGACAAAAGAGAGCATTAAGAATGTAAAGGAGTATCCAATGAAACCGATGGTCATAAACGGCTTACGTCGCCCTTTCTTGTCAGAAAACGTCCCCCACAGGCTAACACCAAACATCACCACAAAAGTTGGCATTGTCCATATTATTGTTAGAACTACGTAGCTGACAACACCCAATTCATCCTTCAGAAAATAGGTTCCAAATTGCCATGCGATGGCCTGTCCCATGGATTGCAGGGCGAATGTAAGGTAGATTGCGAGGATATTCCTGCCAGATATGCTCATCAGGATATAGCTCCACTTCTTCGCGCCAAAATTCCTTTTGGATTTAACACTGCTGGTGTTTCTTTCAGTGCACTATCTGCGTAATCAATAGATTATAATTGTAAAAGCATCTCTCTTTTTCCTATGCCAGACAAGAACAGTGAATTCCTGATTAGGGTTGAACATTTGCGAGCCTGCTACACATCAACAAGAGGGATAGTGAAGGCAGTTGAAGATGTATCATTCGGAATACGCGAAGGAGAGGCAGTAGGCATAATGGGAGAATCTGGCGCTGGCAAAAGCTCGATAGCCCTCGCAATGTTAGGTATTTTCGAAAAAGTAGCAAGGTATGGTACGAGTAGCGGTGATGAATCAAATAGGGAATTGTGGGAGCAGAGAAGTGCAGCTCGAAAGAAGGGACTTACATCAAAGGATATTGGAAAGGAACTTCCAGGGGTGGAAGGCAGTGTATGGTATAAAGGGAAAGACTTGCTGGCTCTTAGCGATAAAGAGTTTAGGAAGATTAGAGGGGCAGAGATAACATATGTTCCGCAAAGTACAACAAAATCACTGAATCCCTATACAAACATAGAGCTGCAGACTGCGGAAGCACTCTGGGCCCATGATGACGACGATGTTCTATTTGAGAGAGAAGTATTGCGGAGGGTTCTCCAAGCACTGGATCTGGTAGAGCTTGGTGATGTTGATATTAGAAAGGCCCTAAAACCACGGGAGTTCAGCATGGGTGAAGACCAGCGAATTCTGATAGCCATGGCACTAATTATGAATCCTGTGTTCATGATCTTGGATGAGCCAACAACAGCACTGGATGTTGGTGTTCAAAGAAGAATCATGGACGCTATTCAGCTTGTTCGTCAGAAGCTCAAACTGACTATGCTATTGTTGAGCAATGACCTCGGGCTGCATGCTGAGGCCTCAGAACAAATCGGAGTAATGACTGCTGGCCGTCTCGTTGAGTTTGCTGATGCCGCTACTATTCTCAAACGACCTGATCATCCATTCACTCAAGCATTCTTGATGAGTAATCCCACAATGGAAATGATGCGACGAATCAGAGAAAAAGGTCTCATCTTGAGGGGTATTCCAGGAGCACCACCGGATATGTCTAAACCCCCGTCAGGGTGTGTATTTCATCCTAGATGCGAATTCTGTGAGGAAAGATGCAAGACGGAGATTCCGGAGTATCGGCTTGTAGATAAGGAGCACTGGATAGCCTGCCACAGATATGGGGAACTGCCCCAATTTGAACTATAAATCAGAATTGAATTGAATCAGTTAGAAACCCATGAATGAGATTTGCAACTGAATCAATAGCGAGGCTCCAGCTGTCAACATCTTCTTCTGTCAATTCTGGCGCGCCTATCATTCGTCGGATCTTTGCTATCTGTCCTGTGTGATATATCCCATGCATGAATGTTCGAAGTAATGCCCAAGCAACGGAAGGGCCTCCTTCAGGCGAGGGAGGGATTATTCGTAATTGCTCAATGCTACATGTGTTCACAACTTCTGCGATTCGCTCTGTATTGTCATCCAACTTCTTCAGGGCAATATCGAGGTCCGTGGCTTCAAATCTCGGACCGATTGAATGTGCGCTTTTGTGAAACCAATAGGTCTCGGCACTTCCTATATGCCATAGTAAAGCCAGTATACTCTCTAGTCGCTCACCTGGAGATACTACTTTCATAATCTGTTCGCTGGTAAGCCCATTGATAATTCTCTTTAGATGCCTTCTCTGATTGTTATGAGCTTCAATAAGCATCATTCTGAACCATTCCTCGTCCATATGCAAACCTCAAATATCATGCGACTTCTTTGGTTCAATTAATCCAGCTACTTGTTCTTTGTGATAATCTCCACATCATAATCTTCAGACCCCAAACCCATCTTTATTCCGTGCTGAAAGAACAAAGTCGATTTCTTAATCAAACCATCTACTTTTTCTGATGATTCTGCAAGATGATTTCTAGGAGCTTTTGCGAAAGCCTCTGCCGTTGCCATATCAATGGCGAGAGGATTTCTTGAGGCAAAAACACCAACATCATGCATCAAGAGGGGAGCTCCATAAGAAACACAATCACACATATCGGATATGTCTATTGCGAGATTGATAAAATAGAATCTTTCCGGTCCTATCGCTCTCAATACCCCAAGCGTGTTCTCAACAATCTTCTCTGCCATATTCTCTCCAGACCAAGTTAGCTTGAGAGCTCCCGCACGTACTTCACCAGAGCAGATTGATGAGCAATGTCCACATTGGATACATTGATTCATATCAACAGCCACAGTTTCAGTCACACTAATGCAGCGTACTGGACATTTTGGAATACACTTAGAACACTGTTTCCCCTTACAATTCTTCGGAAATATCTCTAATCCCTTCTGAGAGTGTACTGCGGCTTTCCCCTTTTTTGCAACCAATCCAACTCCCACGTTCTTCAAGGCACTTGCTATACCAACATGATGAAACTTCGAATGCGAAAGAACAATGATTTTATCTGCATCAAGAAGCGCTGCAGGAATTGGCACACTGTTCAGGAAATCTCCTTCTATCTCGAATTCAATAAAATCAGCACCCCAATAGCCATCTGCAATAATGATTGGAGCGCCGATTGTTCCTTGAGAATATCCATGCATCGCAGCCCTGTAATAGTAGTCAGGGGAAGTGGTTCTGCCTCCATAGGGACGATCAGTCCCATAGCCCAAGCTGCAGGTATCTGCAACTATCGGTAACCCTCCAGTATTTTGAACCAAGTCTACAAGTTTTCTTACATATGCAGGACGAATATGGTTAGTGTTCCCCCAAAGACCCATGTGTGTTTTGATTATTACCTTTTCAGATTCTCGAATATCACTATTCAGTCCAAGTTTTTCGAAAACATGTTCGACTTTGTCGAGCATATTATAATATGCGCTAGTATTTCGATCCGAGAAATATACCTTAGATGTTCTCATGATCATACCCTTGAGATTGGTGAAACAACCTCTGTATAAAGGATTCCAGTGCCATGATTGCGTCGATTTACGAAAAAAGGAACCTCTAGGTTCCATTTTGTGCATAGTTGAGTGTGAAATTTGCCAACTTGGTACCTTGCGTGATGACGCGAATAGATATGCATTCTATGAGCTAGAGGTACTTGACAAGAAACGACTGCAAAACTGCTCCGATGCGGAGCAGAAAGCCTATTCTTTGTCGTCCCACCGATTCTCTCTCAAAGGTGGTCCCGGTGACAATTTGTGTTAGCGTGATCATCCCCGTCCGGGACCACCAACTCCTCCCATATTCTGTTTTTGTGTTCCTGCTATGGTATGTCTTGTGTTAGAAAAACATTCTCCACTAGCAGAAGAGCTGCAAGTTCTCCTGTTAATGGACGCATCTTCTGATGGACTCTCTCACTAAATAGAAGTTCAAATTTTTCAGTAAAATCGTCGATTTTTTCGAGCAGAATCCCATATGCTGCTCTTGCCACCAGAGCGGTCACAATGCTATTTCCATGCGAAAACAAAATCTCTGTTGGTCCAATTGATACTCTCCTAAATCCTTCCTCTGATTCCGTAACTTCTTTCAGCAAATCTTGAAATCCTGAAATACCTGCCGCCGCTAAATCTTCGTCTATCTTTGTCCATTCCTGGAATCTATGGTGAAACATGAGGATTCCTCCATCTGCAATTACATAGATCTCATGGATTTGGTCAGCCCAATCTAGCTCATCATAAGCTGGAGATTGCAGAATTGAGCCTCCAAACATCATTATTCCAATCATAAGAAAGAAAATTCCCAGCAAATAGTATTCAGCACCTATTTCTCTTAGAATTATTTCATTACGAAGAATAAAGCCAACGAAGCCTAATAGAACTCCCGAAAATAATAGTCTGTAGCTCAATTTCGTGCTTTCAGTTGTATATGTTTTGAAATAACGAAAGAACATCAGTAGCAAAATGAATAGCATAGCTCCGAATCCAAATGCCATAATTCTCATGAGATTCTGAGGCACAAATATCGTGAAACATGCAATAATGAATCCGAATATTGTAAAGAGATATCGAGTCTGATATGGGAGTATTCTTTCAAGTGCAAAAAAGAATCCTGTCACAGCAAACATCATTGAGATGTATCCCATCTTGATGAATAAGGTATACTCGCTTTCTCCCAGAATAAGAACATCTGATATTAAGAAGCTAAGTGTGTTTATCCCAAGGCCTAGAACGAATATAGCCCATGCAAGACGAATATCCACAATTTTGCGTAGTGGACTCTTTGCCCATGCAACAATAAGATATAGTGCAAAGAAAACCGAATAGAAAACAACACCTGCTGCCAGGAAGATTGTAGCATCCCTAAGCATTCCAGGTTCAATGAGTTGCATTCCTATATCTCCTCGTCTGCGAATCAAGAATCAATAACAACATCTAGAACAGCAATTAAGAGGTTTATCATGATGAATGGTATGGTGTCCTGCTCAATCAACGGATTTTAAAAGCAGACCAATGGGGGATTACTAATGTGTGACATATGCCCGATGATGAAGTTCTTCTGAATGTAAAACACTTGCATGCATACTATCCCTCCAGAAAGGGCCTCATCAAGGCTGTGAGAGATGTATCATTTAGAGTGAAGCCTGGAGTCTGTTTAGGAATTCTTGGAGAGAGTGGTTGTGGGAAGACCTCAATGGCTCTATCCCTTGTTGGTCTCTTCAATCGAATGGCCAAGTTTGTGGCAGGTGCATCCTCAACACCAGGATTGTTGACCGAGTTTGAGAAAGAGGGAGAGGAAAAAGCGGGCGCAAGAGGGCAAGTCTTCTTCAGGGGAAGGGACATATTGCAGCTAGATAATGAAGAACTTGTTAAGATACGGGGAAAAGAAATCTCGATGATCCCTCAGGGACTCACACACGCTTTGAATCCACAGTACTCGATTGGAATGCAAACGGGAGAGCCATTGGAAATACATGATGATAGTGTCCGGCTTATTGAGATGAAGAAAAAGGTACTAGAATATCTTAATCTTGTTCGCCTTGCAGATTCCGGAACTAGATTTGTAATGGACCCTGGGAGTTTCAGTGGCGGAGAGGCTCAGCGTATCTTGATTGCCATGGCATTGATATCAGGACCATATCTTGTGATTGCAGATGAGCCAACAAGCGCGCTAGATGTTACTATCCAGAGGCAAATTATGAATGTACTTCACATGATAAAAGAGGAGTTTGACGTTTCTATCATTTTAATCAGCCATGATGCTGGAGTAATTGCAGAACTAGCTGACAGGGTTGCTGTGATGTATGCCGGTAGGATGATGGAGATTGGTGATGCAGTTCAGATGTTTCATCATCCCTCTCATCCATATACAATGGGATTGATGGGTTCATTTCCGACTATTGCAATGATGAGAATGCGCGAAACCGGAAAGAGACCCACATTAAGAGGAATTAGAGGAGAACCGCCTGATATCACAAATCTACCAGAGGGTTGTCCTTTTCATCCGCGCTGTGATTACTCAGCTGATATCTGCATTAGGGAGTTTCCAGAGTTCAGAGAAGTTGAAACTGATCATTGGATAAGTTGTCATCGTTACGGTGAAATATCTGAAGAATAAGGTGTGAGCGCTCGTAGCGCTCACGAAGGGATTTTACCTCATCGAATCACCGGAGCATGAGAGAACCATGATTAAAGGAGGTATACGAAGGAGAGATTAACCGTAGCTCTTCGACGCCTTATTTCCTGTTTTGTCCCACCCAATCCTCCCGGCTAGGACGTAAATGATGTAATACCTAGATATATACATCTTTTGCGACCGGCCCAATTCTGGTCACCTGTGGCGCCATTTAGCAAATTCGGACTAAAACTCCAAGTTGAAGGTCAGTTCGAATTTAGTATAGACATCTTCAAAGCCACACTCACTATATGGTTTCAGCCAAATATGACCTGCATCTATCTCAGTTAAGACATCACGGACTCCTGAATCGTATAATTGCTCAAGAGCTGCGTTTAGGAACCAAGAGGGAGTGGGTTTTGAATTGAATGAAGAAGGAAATATCCAGGCCTGCTTTTTCAGACTATCAGATAGATAGACATCGATTGACGTGTCTTTTGACTTCGATTCAGAGAATGTATAGGCATGGTAGTAGGCAGCAGAGAAACTCTCCAAGATTGACTGTATTTGATACATGGAATGAAATGGCAGAATCGCCGGAGATACAGTGTCTTCAGGAATGCTTTCTGTGATTTTTCCATCAATGGTATTCGGAGGCTTTGACATAAAGCATCTTGACACAACTCTGCTTCTTCCTGGGATGAAGAGAAATTCACCAAGAACATCTAATGAAGTTGAATTATTGAGGTTCATCCAAGCTGATACAAGAGAGAGTTTCTTATCCCTTGCATTCTCCAGAAGTATTTCGATTAGTGTTGACCCAGTGTACGATCTAAACGGGAGAACACAAAAATCAATGATATTAAGAGTGCCCTCATTATAGTCAAATAGGTAGCTACCTATTGCAGAGGGACGTTCACCTTCAATTACAACTACATATTCAACTCCAAAATGGCGAAGAGCTTCTACGATTTTTAGGAGAGTCCTTTTTGCCAAAGGTATGTATCTAATGCTTTTTTTCATTACACGATTATAGACCTCGGCCCAGCCATCTGAATTTTCTGAGGTCAGTTTTTCAATTATAGTGTTCTTCAACCCCAATCATATCCTGCTGTCACTGATTGTCTTTTCAATATTACCCAGTTAGTTGGTCCCGAATCATACGCCAACCAAAAGACCTATTCGTGCTCTGAATTTTGTGAAACTGTGCAATCTACAATCCCATTTCAAAAGAGCGCGATCGAGAGTTTCGAGTTAAATAATGGAGTATCATTTCATTTGGCAAAAGATCAAATAGAGCAGATTGACACCTCTGGCGCGACTTACTTATCTTATGAACAGCTTGCTCTTGCGGCAGATGCAATAGCAAGTCCGAGGGATTTCGAGAATCATGCTGAACATGTGACTGAGCAATTGGAACCGTTATCATGTGCCCTTTTTGTTTTCAATCCTGCAGTTTGGAGAATTATGGAGAGAAAGCAGGATTCCCCGAACACGATGCTCCCAACAGCCACAATTCCATGGTTCTATTGGAAGCATGGGGCTATCACTACGAGCAACCCTCATGGAGTCAGAAGAGATGCACTTACGTCAGGCAAACTGAATGTCGTTCCAAGCCATCATCTGGAAATTTCCGGACCGGGCGGCGATTTCTGTGGGATTCTAGAGGGTAAGATTGTGGAACAAGAAGTTGGCCCAAGGGCGATAATTGCACCAACCTTTCCTGGTTCGGATACCATGGTACCAAAGTACGAACCACGAGATATCTCAGTGCGAGTATCACTTGATAAAATAGATGCAAGACTCTACCCTAGTCCGAGGAACGATGTTGACTATGCATTCTGTGAACATCCAAGAGTTTTCTTTGAGCATGGATTCTCAATAAAGATTGATGGTTCAGGGGTTCGACTTAGAGTTGACAAGAGAAGAGAACAGAACCTCTTTGGAGAAACTTTGCTGCTGGTGGGCAGAAAATGGCAGAAAGAAGCCCTTCCTGAAGCCATTTTGGCATATCATATATGGTTGGCGGCACTTTTCAAAATTATCACGTAATAAGCCGCCGGATATTTTAAAGAGAGTGAGAACTTAGTAAAAACATAAACTAAAGAGTTGATGTATCTGGAACTAGCTATTACATCCCTTGCCACTGGGATGGTTATACTTCTCTATTCACTCTGGAGAGCGAGAAGGATTCCAGAATACTCCAGGATTATAGATTCAGTGCAGCACGATTATGAAATTAGTGTGACTCCAGTAGGAGATGCTAGTATGTATGAACAGAGTGTTGCACGCCAATGGATAATGGATAACATAGTGAGAAAGAAGCATGGGAGGATTATTGGCCGATTACAGGCGCATCTATGTGATAACACCATTATCGCTTTCCTCTGGATTGGATTTGGAGCCGGAATTGCCGGGTTTGTACTAGCCTTCATTCTCATCAAATCAGTTGAGGCTGCAGGAGCTTCACTTCTTTTCTTTGCAATTGCTGTATTTACAGCTCTTGGGCCAGGAGATGCAAAAACCTCCGAAGAGCTCCTAAATCATCTAAGTCAATCACTGAAACACCAATTACGCAGTGAGGATTTGCCATATGCTCAAGTCGCACTGAACTATATCAAAAAATGGACAATCATCTCGTTCTCAATTGGAATTCTTTTGATCGCGATTTCACCCTGGGCTGATTTATTACCATTTGCAATTGCGACAGTAGTTGCAGTATTCTCCGAGTTTGTTTTCTGGCGACCAGCACTGTTTTTGGCTGGAATCTGGATGCCATTAACGATATTTTATCTAGCAACAGTGTTTCCATTCATTATCTACTTGCTCCTCTACGCTCGCATTAGAATGACAGAAAAACCCTGAAACCTTGCTGAGGAAGAAATGGCCCATCTATGTCCGGGTCTTAAATCAAACCTTCGAGAATACTAAATAGAATGGCGAAAAGGAGAACAAAAAGCGATGAGAACAGAATTTTCTTTCCTCGTAGAGTCCATTTCCAGCTGGACACTGGCTTGCCTTCCTCATCATATCTTTTCTTGTCGTCGAGAGGTTGTCGTGACATAAGGCAGGCGCCTAGAATCAGCATGACTCCAAATTCAAATAGGAGGTAGCTAGCGGCTGTGGCCAGCATTAGTATAGATGCATTTGTCAGAAAGACTAGAAACGAAATTAGTAATGTGATTACTACTAAGATACTGCTTATGACAAGCGGTTCCATTATACTGGCATTAAGGGCTGGCATTGGATAGCAATCCTCTATACAAGTAATGAGAATATGAGTACAAAGGCGAAGAGAACGGCTATGAGGATAACAAGAGGAAGGAAGACCGTTTGAAGGGCAGCGACGAATAGAGCAAGATAATCTGTTGCGTCAAGAGATACCTGTCCTTGTTCTGCTTCGTCATAATAGCGATATGAATCCCAATCGGGTTCTTTCGGTTCCCTGGTGTCTTCATAGTCATCGTAATTTTCGCCCATTTCCGTTCACTCATGTAGCACATTTCACTCTTTAATGACACGGTATTCATGCAGTAGCTCTGTCAAAGCTGTCCGCATATTCCTGTTGAGCGCTACCACCAAAGTCCAACTCACCTGCAAAGTGACAAGCGACCAGATGTCCATCGCCAGTATCCCTTAGTTCTGGGTCAACTCGCATGCATTTTTCTTGAGCGAATATGCATCGAGGGTGAAATCTGCACCCAGGTGGCGGGTTTATTGGACTCGGAACTTCTCCGGATAGTATCTGGGCTTTTCCTGCAAATATCGGATCAGGAATGGGTACTGCAGATACGAGAGCGAAGGTGTAAGGATGCAACGATTCCCTAAAAATGTCATAGGGAGTTAGTTCTACTATTTTCCCTAAATACATCACAGCAACCCTGTCACTCATATGTTTAACAACACTCAAATCATGAGAAATGAACATGTAAGTCAAATCCATTTCTTCCTGAAGGTCCTTCATCAGATTCAGAGTTTGAGCCTGAACCGATACATCAGTACTCGAAGTAGGCTCATCCATCACTACAAATTTGGGATTGAGTGCCAGTGCTCTTGCAATACAGATACGTTGCCTTTGTCCTCCACTGAATTCATGGGGAAATCTATTGAGGTGATCCTCAGTCAGTCCAACTTTCTGCAGGAGATCTAAGACCATTGCCCTCATCTTGGGGCCACGAGCAACTCCATTGACAACTAACGGTTCGCCCACAGAGTTCTTGATGGTGATTCGAGGATTTAGTGAAGCCATGGGATCTTGAAAAACAATCTGCATCTCTCTCCGAATCTCACGAAGGTCTCCGCCGCGTAAATGAGTGATGTCTCTTCCGTCAAACTCGATACTGCCACTTGTTGGCTCCAGAAGTCGAAGAATTGTGCGACCCAAGGTAGTCTTGCCACATCCGCTCTCACCAACAATTCCAACTGTTTCACCCTTCCTTATGTCGAGGTCGATGTTGTCCACAGCATGAACTCTGCCGATGACCTTTCTGAAAACTCCACCAGTTAGTGGGAAGTACTTCTTTAATTCCCGGATTCTTACAAGGTTTTTCTCCGACATTTATTGACCTCCTATTGGATGGAAACATGCAACCCAATGCTCTGGTTCAAGTTCTTCTAATCTTGGTTTTTCCTGCTTGCAAATTTCAGTAGCATATTCACATCTTGGATGAAATCTACATCCGGGCGGGGGGTAGATTAGGTTTGGTACTGACCCCAAAATCTGAGGAAGGCGTTCTTTCTCTTCATGTAATTTTGGTACAGCAGTAAGAAGACCGGCTGTGTATGGATGAAGCGGATTTGCAAACAAATCCCTTGTAGCACATGACTCAACAGAGGTTCCGGCATACATGACATTGACCCAGTTGCAGGTTTCTGCCACGACACCCATATCATGAGTGATGATGAGGATTGAAGTGCCAATTTCCTTCTTGAGTTGATTCAATAGATTAAGAACCTGGGCCTGTACGGTGACATCAAGCGCTGTAGTAGCTTCATCACAGATTAGAATTGAAGGATTGCATGCAAGTGCCATTGCAATCAAGGCTCTCTGCCGCATACCACCAGATAGTTCGTGCGGGTATTGCTGAGCAACAGAAGTGGGTGCAGGCATCCTCACCATACGCAACATATCAACTGCCCTTCTTAAGGCGGCAGCTTTCGCATCCTTTTCGTCGGGTTCCGGAGGGTTTGCCATCAGAGACCGGTAATACTGAATCTTCTCTTCAATCTGAGTTCGCTGCAATGGCTGAATCTCTTCGTCCTCAAGGGAGTCTTCTAGTTCCTGAATTTTCATATCTAGAACATCGAGCCGCAAATCTTGGTGTAAAAGGACAACCTCTGCAATCTGATCACCTATCCTGAAAACAGGATTCGGATATGTTGCAGGGTCTTGGAAAACAATGGCTATCTTTGCGCCTCGAATATCAAGCACCTCTTTACTCGATAGCTTCAGAATGTCGATAGATGTAATTTCTCCGGTCTTCCTGTCTAGTCTGTTGAAAATGATTTCTCCCTCTTCGATTCGTCCAGGTGGCTCAACTAGTCTCAGAATCGAGCGGGCAGTCACAGATTTCCCGCAGCCAGTTTCTCCTACCAGACCCATGGTATCCCCACGCCTCAGAAACATATCAACGCCATCCAAGGCTTTTACAACGCCTTCGTAAGTGTAGAAATTGGTTTTGAGGCCTTTCACCTTCAATACAATGTTCTCTGCTTCAGTCAACTAATTCAACGCCTCCGGAGCTTTGGATCCATTATGTCCCGGATACCATCACCTACAAGGTTGAAAGCAAGTGCGACCAAGAGTATTGCAATTCCGGGGAAGAAGACTGCCCAAGGATTGAGTGTGAAATATCCCTGTCCAATGGAGATCATAAGACCCCATTCCGCAATTCCAGCAGGCGGGCCAAACCCTATGAAGGATAGGCCGGCAGCAGTAAGCAGTACACCTCCGGTATCCATTGTTGCCTGCACAATAAGAGGTTGGATTGTATTTGGAATGATGTGAGAAAGGAGAATGTGAATATCACTTGCTCCAACAGATCTTGCCGCTTCGACGTAGAGCTTTTCTCGTTCAGCCAGGACTTGCCCTCGAACTAGACGGGCATAACCAGGCCACCAGGTAGTCATCAGTGCAATTGAAATATTGTCTAGACTTCGTTCACCCAAGGCCATTACAATCGCCATTGCCAGAACCAATCCTGGAAATGCGAAGAACACATCCGTCACACGCATTACAAGTTCGTCAATCTTCCCACCGTAGTAGCCTGCAACGGCTCCGATAAGAGTGCCAATCGTAACGGCAACAAGTACTATGGTGACTGATATTCGTAGGTCAACCTGTGCAGCATAGAGAATGCGACTAAAGACATCGCCGCCTGAATCGTCAGTTCCCCAGATGTGATCTGGTAGGTCGGGATTATTACTTGGAGATCCCGGAGGAAGATTAGAATCAGCCCAGATTCTTTGTTCAGCTCCATAGGGAGCTATATATGGAGCAAGGAATGCAAGAACGACAAATGATACAATTATGATGATTCCAACAACAACAAGTGGACTCTTAAGAATTAAATGAATAGTAAAACGAGTCTCTTTTGCTCGAGGAGCCATGTCCTCTTTGAAACTTGGGTACCAATAGCCTCGAATCGCAGGAAGAAATAGCAATATTATTGAAAACAGTGAAAGTGCAATCAGTGGTATTCCTATTGTACCAATTGTAAGATAGACCACAATAAGGAAGGTATTCAGGTACATCGACATTGAGAAAGCCCAAATATGTAGGCCATCAACTGCAAGAGCAATCCTGAACATCACGTATCCAATTACGAGAACAATTAGTCCCTGTAAAGGCCATGAAGATAGGTAGGCCGGAGGTATTTGGGAAATGCCTAATAGAGGTTGCAGGGAATATACGAGATTGCCTGTCACGATGGAGCCGCCAAAGATGATTGCAGCCATCGAATTAACAAGTAGTAATAATCCAAGAAACAGGAATTGCTTTTTGCTCTCTGTAATCTCCTCGGAGTAGTTACTGATCGCTTCCATTCTCTTTCCACCTACCCAAATCTGATTCTGGGATCAAGAGTCCCATATATCAAGTCAACAATCAGATTAGCAGTAACAAAGATAAGAGCTACAAGAAGCGTGAATCCATTAATTGCAGCTAGGTCAGAACTGAGAATTGCCCTGACAGCCCATCTTCCAAGCCCAGGCCAGTTGAAGATTGTTTCAGTTAAAACGGCACCTGTTATTAGACCACCGAATGCGAGCCCAATCACCGTCACCGTTGGAATAAGTGCATTTCTCAAGGCATGACGGTATACAACTATCCTTTCCGTGAGACCCTTGGATCTTGCTAAGGTAATATAGTCCTCCTTTAGGACCTCCAGCATGCTCGACCTCATCATCCTAGTTATGATTGCTAGAGTGAGATAACCTAAACAGAAACCTGGCATTGCGAGATGAAGCGCTGCGTCAACGAATAATGGTACATTGCCCACAAGAAGGGAATCAACGAGAAGGAATCCTGTGATGTAGTCAAACGATCTGAACGTTACTAATGAATACCTCTCACCTGGTGGTAAGTGTGGAAGACCCATTATCGTGAGCTGATAGAAAAGAACATACTTTAGCATAAGTGCGAACCAAAAGATTGGCATGGACACACCAGCAAGAGAGAATACTCGTGTTACATGATCCACTGGTTTGTCCTTCCTAGTTGCAGATAATATTCCAAGTGGAATTCCTAAAAGGATGGCAAAAATCATGGCAATTATTGAAAGCTCAATGGTGGCTGGAAACTTGGTAGAAATGACCTCAAGCACTGGTCTGAAACTTGTTGAAGTGCTGATGCCCCAATCGCCTTGAAAGAGATTTGACAAGTATAAGAAGTACTGGATATGAAGAGGCTCATTGAAGCCATGAGATTCAATAATGGCGGGTATCGCAGATGCAGGAGTATTCTCATTAATGTACATTGCCACTGGATCCCCGACAATGTATGCCAGAAACCAAGTTATTGTCAATACACCGAAAACAACCGGTATTGCAAGAATAATTCTCCTGAGTATGAAATCTCGTAGTTTCATTCAACTGCCACCATTCTTCTCTCGAGTCACGTGCTTTGCTCGTTGGAGAAATTGAAAACTTTGGTGCTTACTTAAGGTTTTGGATTTAAGGTGTCTTTTCTTGATTTCCGCAACCTATATTAACATCAGTCCTGCATACTCACGATTAACTCGCACTTCGCGGAGTGAGAATGAAAAGTTGCATAACGTTTTGTTATGTGATGAATCCATTCGTTAAGAGAGATAGAAGGAGGAAAAACATGCAAAGAAATCAACTCTTAGCGATCGTGGTTATCATCGTTATTGTTGGTTCAGTTGGTGCGTATATTCTATTGTCACCACAGGCTCCAACAGGCCAGACACTTGTCTGGGAAACGATAGGTAATCCCGATTATATGGACCCACACAACAACTACGAATCATTTGGTTCGTGGGTCCACTACAATGTGTATGAAACATTGTATACCTATGAGTGGGATTCCTTGTCAACAGACCCAACAGTGCCACTTTTGGCATCTGGACTAGAGGTCTCAGCTGATGGTCTCAATTATACCTTCACGCTACGACAAGGCATCACATTCCATGATGGAACACCCTTCAATGCTTCGGCTGTCATCTACAACTTCTACCGAATGCTTGCTACCTTTGATCCCAGCGGTCCAGTCTGGATGGTTGCAGAACCAATTATGGGCGGCGGGGCAATCGAAGGAGCTGTATTTGGTGATGGAGAAGGTGATGGTCCCGGAGGCGCAAACCATGTTGCCCTTGTTACAGCTTGGTATGAAGATTGTCTAGATGGTTCTGGCGCTGTGATCGCACTTGATGATTACACTGTCAGGATCAGACTCGCATACGCCTACACACCATTCCTTGCAGCAATCACCTATGAGGTTGGTGCAATGATGAGCCCAACGTGGGTTGAGGCAAATGGTGGTATTGAGATTGGCTCACACAATCCAGTCATTGATGAAGAGACCTGTGGTACAGGTCCCTACATGGTCACTGAGTGGACTGTGGATGAGAACATCATTCTCGAAAGATACACCAACTACTGGAGGACCTCTGCAGCTAGGGTACAGTTCCCATATGCAGGTGCAATTGATGAGATCATCATCAAGACCAATGAGGACGTAAACAGCAGACTTCTGAACATAAAGGCTGGAGAAGCTGATGTAACATATGTTCCAGCAACTCACCTCTATGAAGTCTACAACAATGTTACTCCACCATTATTTGCATCGAACACTGGATCCCAGCAGAGTGTTGATCCAACCAACCTACATGTTTGGGCAAAGTATCCCACATTCTCTATTGCATCAATTCACTTCACCATGACTGAAACAATGAACGAAACAACCCTTGGTGAAGTTGTTAAGAATCCATATGCATTGAAGAATGTCAGAAAGGCATTCAGCTATGCATTCGACTACCAGACTGCAATAGACAACGTCCTGAATGGTTTAGGCGAGCAAGGTCAGGGACCAATTCCAAAGGGAATGTTCGGTCATGACTACGATGCTTACGTCTATCCATACAACCTGACATTGGCAACTGAGTACTGGAACGACGCTATGACTGATGATGGTCTTGATGACATACTCTCCAACAACTCATACCGTCTGATCCTCTACTACAACTCTGGTAACGAGGCTCGACGAAAGGCACAACTCCTGCTTAAGGATGGCATTATGGCGATGCTTGAGCAACCCGGAATTATTGCACCTGGAGAAGACCTCACAATTGACGTACAGGGACTTGAGTGGTCATCATATCTTGGCGCAGCCCGTCGTCAGCAGGTAGGCTGCTGGATGATTGGTTGGGCACCTGACTACGCAGATCCGGACAACTATGTTGGTCCATATGTCAGTAGTACAGGAGCCTATGGATATTGGGCGCGCATCGCTCAGTCCGAAGGGTGGGATGAAGATACAGTTGATGACTGGATAGCTGATGCAGCTGTCAGTCAGAGTCCAACCGAACGTGAGGGTTTCTATGAAGATATTCAGGAGGCCATCATTGAGCATGCAGCATACATCTGGGTATGGCAGACTCAGAGTCTGTACGTCTCCAGAGCCAATGTCTACAACGGACAGTATGCAGCCAATCCAATGCACCAGGACTACTTCTTCCACATGTACAAGCTATAGAGTATACAAAATAACACAAAGAGCAGAGAGTCCAACTCTCTGTCTCTGTTTTCTTTTTTTCACAGGAAAAAACCCCTAGCGCATATCGCAGAACTTAAAGAGAATCTACGCAGAGCAGATTTGGGTTAATTGCAAGGTGACAACCACACAGAGAGAAGCTTCCTTTTCAACCATGACTGTAAGACAGATGATGTCACTGTGGTGGAGAGAGAAATGGGTGCGGGGATTGGTAATCGCGCTTTCGCCAATTGGATTGGTTGATGCGGTATTCACCATTCTTTTGTTTCAGGTTCACGGGCCAGAATACGAGTACAATCCTCTTGTAAGACTTGCCTTGAGTAGCGAATGGTGGTTTGCGTGGGTCCTCATTGATGTCTTCTCGTTTGTAATCTTTGCAATGATTGCTGGTTCATATTATCTCCACACACGATCCAGTATTTTTGGCAATCATACCGGTTGGTTTGCTGCACTCATAGCTTTTCGAGTTGGTGCGGTTGTTTACAACATACTCCTTTACTATCTGGACCTTTTCCCGATATTTTGGGGAGCTATATCAGCAATACTCACCTACTATTATGTGAGCAAGCTTCTATCTAGAAACAGGGATATGTCCATACGGGGTTTTAAGAGATATTGGAGAGCTAAATACGATAGACTTCATGATAAACTTCTGACTCGAGGTGTCCAAAGGAAAGATAATGAACTCGAGATCAAGGCTGTACAGCCCATTGGCCCTGAATATGACAATAGACGGATATGGATGCTGCGAGCAGGCTACCTATCGATGGCAATAATTGTTTTCGCAAGCATTCCATTCATGCTTACAACTATAGGAATCCTAACTGGAGGCATATATTGGAATGAGTTATTTGGAGGGTCGTTCTATTGGAATGAGTTATCTGCCCAGACATTCATAGTTGGATTCTTCACAATAATCATTTTTACAGCAATCATCATGTTCCTAATTCTGAAAGCTTTCACGACAACCGAAGGTGCATGGTAGAGAGGAGGATTCTACAGTTTCCTCCTATCATTCCTGTGCCTACGATTTGCCCATGGTAAGAGCCATGATCGCTTTTTGTACATGGAGTCTGTTTTCTGCAACATCATAGACAATGGACTTCGGCCCATCGCACACTTCATCTGTGACTTCAGCGTTTCT
>JBHLQM010000024.1:0-43596 GCA_048884785.1 Candidatus Thorarchaeota archaeon
GTAGGACTCCCCATTCCTGATGAAGCAATTCCGGCTACCTCGTCCCCAGTTGGCAGAGCTTCGGAAACAAGCATTGATTCTTTATACTCTTCAGCAACTTCCGATGGCGCTCCAAACATGGCTACAGTCTTTTTGGCGGAATTTACTGAGAGACTTCCTCCGCCTTCTTCCTCAGCGGCTTCGATAATGTAGCTTCTGAGTTCTTCCACAACATCGTCAGCTATAGTATCAGGAAGAAAACCTCTTACAAGATCAAGATATCCATCTATGACCTTTAATGCCTCGTCGGTCATAGAAGATCTGCCTCCATTAAGAGATTCTTTAGTTGGCTGTTCAAGTCTTGCCATGATTCCACCATCCTGTCCAAATACTCTCGGCCTTCCCGAGTGATGTAGTAATGCCTTCGGGTTCTACCATCGGATTCGACTCTGTGTCCCTCTAGCATTCCACGTTTTTCCAGTCTCCGAAGGAGTGGATAGGTTGTGCTGGGTTCAACCTGTAGTGCCTTGTAGCCGGCTTCGCTTAGCCTTTTCATTATGTCATAGCCATAGCTCTGCCCAGCTGAGATAACTGCCAGAATGGCCAGAGAGAGTGCGCCTCTTCGAACTTCGAGTTTCCATTTCTGGTACTCAAGTTCAGGATTGTCGTCAGAACTCTCTTTGCTCATATACTGGCACCCCTTCTGCCAATACTATGTTCAACGATAGTATCGTGGCACGATATAGTATGCGCCACATACTATATTAAATATTTCTACAAGCGCTAAAGAAGCCAAAGACCTAAATAACAATCAACGGCGTTCGGTATTGGTGGCAGGATGTCCAAAACAGGAAAAATAGCAGCTCTGTTAGATAATCTCAACATAAAGTATAGCCAAACTGAAAAATCTATTCATCTCAGATGGAAAACAAATCACTTTGATAATCTGAGAATAAAAATAGCTCCCAGCGAAACAGATGAATGGATCCATATTGTGGCATTATTCTCAAGTTTTAATGACATTGAAAAGTCACTCAGATACCAATTCGCCAAAAAGATGCTTCAAGCTTCTTGGAAATACAATGGTATAAAATTCGCTCTTTCGGATCAGGATGATGTCATAGTTGCAGCTCAAACAAACGATGTCGATTTAACCGAGGGAGAGCTACAAACTTTAATTGACAATGTTGTACATGGGTGCGAGATTCTATGGGATATCTCATATTCTCTCAAGCAGACTAACAACACAACTTAATAACACAGAGTCTAAAAACCTATAATCTGAATGAAAAACGTGGGTGCAATTCAAAGTGAGTGGAACCCGAACTATAGGAATTATTCAGCCTGAACGGCTGATAGCAAAGATGTATCAGAAAAGGGCCGCAGCGTACATTTTCTATGTTCTCGGAGTGATACTTTTCCTTGTTGGATGGGCCTTCATGGTTATGAGTTCTATCAAATTTGTAGAGTACACTTTCTCCGCATGGTATATGGCTCTTTGGTCAATGATAGTTGGATTTCTCTCCATTTTTTGGGCGGAAGTCAACAGAAGGTATACACTCTACATCATAACTTCATGGAATATCAGAAGAAGAGATGGATATTTCAAGCGTGTTACAACTAGAGTATTCTTAGATGAAATCGTCAAGGTGGAAATTTCTGCAGACCCTGAAGACAGAATCGTCGGTCAAGGTGATATCCAGATATTTGTGGAGGGTGAAGACAACCCAGCACTCGTTCTTAATGCAATTGACAATCCCAGAGGAATCTATGAGATCATCATTAGACTAACACAAACAATACCTGAGGAAATTCCTTGGTCTCATATTGAGAAAACGCGAAAGGTTCAGTATTGATCCACATTTTGTAGATATGTTATAGTAAATGAGAACTCCTGAATTTGAGGCGAATTGAAGATTGAAGAACGCGCAGATTCCCTATAGGGACAAAATTGGTGACGAAAAAACACTTACACTCCCAAGTAATGCTAAGGCTCTCGATCTATCTGCAAGACTCCTAGAATTCGTAGATCTATCAGAAATTGCAATATGCAATGAGCTAGAAACTGTGGACATTTCTGAGAATATGGCAAAATCCATTGACCTAACTCCCTTTTCTGAATGCAGAGAGTTAAAGAAAATCAATTTGGGATTCAATCTCCTAAATCATGTTGATATAAAATGTCTTGGAGAACTGGAAAAATTAGAAATCCTAAAACTTCACAACAATTCTTTGGCAAACATTGATTTGACTCCTATCAGCCAGTTGATTTCCCTAGAAGAGATCTGGCTCAATGAAAACAGGCTTAGCGTTATTGATTTATCACCACTCGCAAAATGCAAATCCTTCAGGTCTCTAAGATTGGATAGTAATGAACTTCGGAATATCGACTTGGAACCATTGTCAGAATGCGGAAATTTTGAGGAATTGTTTCTAGAACGGAATCCCTTAGAGTATCTAGAGCTGGAATCACTGAAAGAGGCTGTGAAACTCAAAGGGCTTTGGCTAAGATCTACAGATCTTGCATCACTTAATCTCGAATCACTGGGAGACGCCTCCGAGTTGAAATGGCTAGACCTGAGCGGTAATCCATTACAAGAGCTCGATATCTTGCCTTTGCTCTCAAATAGCAATCTTGAGTTGCTCTTAGTTGACAATTCTACTAAGCTCAAAGCACCATCAAATTTTCGGAATCGGATTTCCTCAGACGGTATACGAAAAATCTATGGCCAAATTGAATGGACATAGAAATACCGAGTATGTCATACACCCGCAATACTAGAGCTAATTTTGAATGATTGATGCTTTCTAGTTGTGATAACATGGCCAGTCCTGATGAAAACGCAGCAAGACTAACTCTGAAAATTGCAGGAGTCTTTCAGGAAGTAAGAGATGATTGGGTAAGACGTATTGAAGAATACTATAATGACATTGAGAAGCTTATTCAAGGACAATGGCTTGGTTCAGAAGATATGCTGAGCGTTCTAAGAGAGGCTCGAAAAGCATCAAAGGAGGCGATAGATGGACTCGGAACAGACCTTAGTGCAGAGCTGGTTCATGAGTCAAGTGGCGTTTTTGGTCGCTTTGAGGCTGAACGTGAATCACTAGTGGAGGAGATCAATGACCTTAGAAATTCTCTCGTGATAGCCAATTCAGGTAATGAAGGCTTGATAAGGCATGAGAATGAAGCTCTTAGATTGGCTCTATTCAGAATTCCGGAGTATAAACTCCTAAAATTATTGGGAAGCCATGGTAAATGCAGCTATAGCGACTTGGAGAAGATCTCGGGTATGCGATTGGCCGAGATTCGAAAGTATTCAAAGCAACTCTGCAAAATGGGCTATGTTTCGATTGACAAGAAGAAACGTCCACATCACGTTGTTTTCCTGTGCGCTCCTTGGCGAAGCAATCAGCCCCTTCAGTTATCCGATAGCTCAGTTCCTCTTAGCCTAGAAGCAAAAGGCCAGAGGACATTATTCGAACACCAATAAGACTTTGTTAAATAGCCGCAATGCCTATGTAATTGTCATGTCGCGAGTATTTGTTCTGGGCGGTTGTGGTTCAGTAGGCAGTATTGCTGTCAAAACTCTGCTATCAACTGATGATTTTGATGAGATTATTGTTAGTGATATCGATATCAAAAAGGCCAAGGAGTTCGTCACCAAGCTGCATAATCCTAGGCTCTCAGCAGTCAAGATTGATGCACTAGACTCTAGCTCCTTGAAAAAGGCGATAGCCGGGTCTGATGTTGTACTTAACTGCTCGGGTCCGTTTTACAAGCTTGGACCAACCATTTTGAGAACAGTGATAGACTCTAAGATTGACTATGTTGATGTGTGCGATGACCTAGATGCTACTATGGCATTACTTGAGATGAATGAAACTGCACAAAAGAAGAATGTCTCCGCCTTGATTGGGATGGGTAGTTCTCCCGGAGCTGCAAATCTTCTTGTCAAGTTCTGCGCTGATCATATGCTTGAAAGTGTTGACTCAATTGATATATTGCATGCGCATGGGGGCGAACCCAGCGAAGGTGCCGCCGTGGTCGCACATCGGATACACAGTATGATATCCCCAATTCCTATGTTCTTGAACGGGAAGTATACTACTGTCAGCTATTTTGAAGAGAGCGGAATCGCCCTTCAAGAAGTTGTGGACTTCCCTCAGATTGGCTCATACCTGTGTTTTCCATACCCGCACCCTGAAACTATCACATTGCCAAAATACATCAAATGCAATAGAGTCACTAATCTTGGATGCGTCCTTCCTCCAGCGTATTATGCACTAACGCAGGAGATTGTGAAGATTGGAATGGTTAATGAAGAGTTTATCCATGTTGGCCAAAGCGAAGTTTCCCCTCGCGACTTTGCGATTGCATACATCATTAATGAACGTGAACGAATCCTCAAGGAGACCAACTTTGGAGAGCAACGCGGAAGTCTAAAAATATCAATCAAAGGCGTTGAAGATGGAGAACCCAGGCAATACAACTTCTCAATGTCCTCAATTGGCCAATCAATGGGCGAAGGAACCGGTATTCCTGCAGCTCTGGGTGCCATGCTAATGAAGAGAGGTAAGATTTCGGAGAAGGGTGTTCTTCCTCCTGAGGCCTGCGTCAATCCACTTGATTTTCTTGGGCTAATGCAAGAGCATCTGAAACTGGATAAAATGACAAGCAAAGGATCGCCTTTGCTTATCGAATCAATTGATAAAGAAGGCAATGTAACACATTTGGATATGTAGGAGTCACTGTATATATGGTGGTTTTCCTTTCTCAAAGGGGGATGTAAATGCCTGAAGAACGAGAGAAGAAGTATGTAATCGCCGTGGATCATGGAACATCCGCCATGAAAGTGGCACTTACTGATACTTGCGGGGAGATACTTGCATTTGAGATGGAGAGCACACCACTATACCTTATCGATGGAGGTGGCGCAGAACAGAATCCCGATGAATGGTGGCAGGCATTCGTAAAAAGCACAAGACGCCTTTTGCAACAGAATATTGTGCCAATTGAAGAGATCGTTGCCATTTGTGTATCAAGTCAATGGTCGGGAACTGTGGCTGTTGATTCAGATGGCAATCACCTCACAAATGCAATAATCTGGATGGATTCACGTGGTCAGCCTTACATCAAACGGATCAATGAGGGCATTATCAATATCTCCGGCTATGGAATTCTCAACATTGCACGATGGCTACGCAGCACGGGAGGTCTCCCAGCCAAGAGTGGGAAAGACCCAATTGCACACATACTCTTTCTGAAACATGAGCATCCTGACATCTATGATGCAACCTTCAAATTCCTTGAGCCAAAGGATTACATGAATCTCCGCTTGACAGGAAAATTCGCAGCTTCATTTGATTCAATAATGCTGCACTGGGTCACGAATATCAGAGATATCAATAATGTTCACTACAACAAAGGTCTGATCAAGAAAATGGGTATTGACGAGAACAAGCTTCCCCCACTTATGAGTTCGATAGATATTCTCGGCCCAGTCAAACCAGAGGTCGCGCAAGAGCTTGGTATTCTTGAGAAAACCCAAGTTGTCGTTGGATCGCCGGACCTTCAATCAGCCGTCATTGGTTCAGGTGCAGTTCGTGACTATGAGGGTCACGTCTACATTGGAACTAGTAGCTGGGTATCATGCCACGTGCCTTTCAAGAAGACCGACATTACACACAATATGGCAGCGGTTCCTTCCTCAATACCTGGGAGGTATTTCGTCGCCAATGAACAGGAGAGTGCAGGTGCGTGTCTCACATTCCTAAGAGATAATCTGTTGTTCACTGATGACGAAATAAGAAAGGGGAACCCAGAAGTCTACAAAGAGTTCGATGAGATAGTCAAGACAGCTCCTCCAGGAAGTAAGGGTATTATATTTACGCCATGGCTCTATGGGGAAAGGACACCAATTGAGGACCATACTGTACGAGGAGGTTTTCACAATGTTTCACTTGGTGCAACCAGGGAGGACTTTGTTCGTGCAATCTTTGAGGGGGTTGCGCTGAATAGCAGGTGGCTATTCGAACTTGTTGAAAAGTTCATCAAACGACAGATGAATCCTGTGAATCTGATTGGAGGAGGGGCACAATCAGATGTGTGGTGTCAGATTTATGCAGATGTTCTTAACAGAACAATAAGGCAGGTCAAAGACCCAATAATGGCTAATGCTCGTGGGGCAGCATTCATAGCTGCATCAGGCCTTGGTTACTGCACATTCAATGACATTCCCAATCTGATCCAGTACTCGAATACCTTCGAACCCAATCCTGAGAATAGGGTGTTGTACGATTCATTGTTCAAGGAGTTCCTGAATATCTACAAGAATAATAAATCGATGCATAAGCGTCTCAATGAGTAATAGCCCCTCAGCTATAGAATTCATTGAATTGAACCTACCCAAACTTTAAATTGGTTGTGCAACACACATGCACAACTGAATCAACCAAGTGCGATAACGCTTCGATTGAGAAACTACAATTCGCTCGAGGATTCCAAATGAAATCAAAGATAATGGCCAAAGCCGCAGGCGTCACCAGTATTGTTGCCTTGGCATTCATTTTAGGGATAGTGTATATTCAGGCCACCGGAAATTGGCCCACTGCGCAGTTGCAACGCGATGTACATCTGGGCGAATCTACAATAGAGCTCCCAGATTGGAGCTTCACCCTTTCGAATGATGAATCTGATCAATTGTCAAATTACAGGGGTCAGATTTTGATAGTAGAACTGATGACCACATGGTGCACTTCCTGTAAGGCTCAAATTCCTCTGTTTGAGAATTTGTTGCTTATACGAAACGATATTCAGATTCTAGCTCTCACTGTGGACAAAGCTGAAACACCGCAGATGATGGCTGACTACAAAACTAGCGAGGGATTCAGTTGGCCATGCGGAGTTGAAGCGGAAGGAACGTTCTCCCAATTCTTGGATGTAAGCCTAGTACCTACAATCATTATTATTGACCAATCCGGGTATCTCAGATGGATTCATGAAGGGACTTGGAGCTCAGCTTCACTTAACAGCACATTAGACTCGATTGGACTCTAGTCCACCCATTTCAGTGACTGCTGAATAGCTTTGAAAACGATGTTTGCGACTTTGGTTGGAGCTGCATTTCGATTTAAAGGGACATTCCATTCACTAGCAAGTACTTCCAATAGTTTTACGCAATCATCTGAATCTTGACAGCTAGCGCAATCACCATCATGGCCGAACCAAACTTGCACACCAATCCGTGGTGAGTAGGTTATAATCGTTTCAGATTTGAAGGCTCCAGAGTATCCTACTGCAAAACCATGAAATGAACTAATATGATGTACCTGGACCCGATTGATATGGGCAGTATGCTCCATAAGATGACGAATCCTAGTTTCTGCAGTACGTAATGATTTGCTTACGAATGCTCGGGTGACGTCGAGCTGATCTGCTATTTTCGATGGCAGCATTCCCTGTCGACGTTTAAGCCAGATTTCACTCTGTTTTTCACTTGGATAGCGGAGCATCCTGCTTTGTTTGAATTTGCTTCTTCCAATATTATCTTGCATAAAGAATGTGGCTCCATTCAGATTGCGTGCATACATTACTGTGTGGTCCTGAGATATAAGTTAACCTGTTATAGGCAACTGGTATTGTCAAAATGGCAAATAAACAGGATATGATTGATTATTTTGTCGAAATGCGCATCTATTAACCATTTAATGGCAATAGTTTATATGCCTTGAAAACAAGCATACCCTGATGGGTGCAGTGCGGGAATCGTGGTTGGCGGAGAGATCACGTAATTGAAGTAGCATAATGCGTGATGCTTCACACGACTGTTAGCGGGATTTTCAAAGGTCTCTTCAATATTTTTGGTCCAACCGGGGGGAAATGGAGGACCAGGACCTCCTATGAGGTCCTACCTCCAAATTCATCTAGAAACTATCCTCAAATTCATCGGCTAATTCCTGAAGAACAGGCTCATGAATGCTATCGATTTGAAGTTTCATATCACCTGGAACCATTGTGTAGATAATGGCGCCACCGAGTACATTGACCAAGGACTGAATGATATTCCAGGGCACCAATATCAGAGCAATTGCTGCAGCAGCATCGTATTCATATCCCCATAGAATTGGCAGCAATTGCAAGTTGACGAAATACATACCAATGCCGCAAAACAGGGATGCCAAGACTGCATACACAGCAATACGAGTCCTGAATGTTACATTTGTATTTCTAAGAAGTATCATACCAAGCGCAAGTGCCAGTATCTTGAATAGTTCTGCAGGGACTTTAAATAGAGCTCCAATGGGGTTTCTATATCCTATTGCAGCCCACATCACTCCTATTCCAACCAGAGAAAGAAACGTACCAAAGAAAAAGAAGATCAATACAAGTGGAATTCCTGTCCAATCCAATGTAAACTGCACACCCGGGATCCTTATGTCAGTTAATCCAACAATTGGAAACACCTCTAAAGCTATTACCATTGCCATGAATACAGATGTGACAGCAATAGTTCGGGAATCCAATTTGCGAGGTACTATGCCATATCTATGCAATTGTCAGGCTCCTGTTTATGGATATTTTAAATGGTCTTGAAGGGCTCCTTCAATTCTAGGATAAAAAGAAGTCGATGCGGTTGCAGTGAATCTTCCTGTCGTGCATGAAGGGTATATCTTCAAGTGCTCGTTGGGACACAATAACCTCTTTCTATGAATGGGAGAATGAATTTTCAGCAAAGGCAAATATACCCAAGGGAGGCATAATGCGTGATTTGCAACTCCGGATTCTAACTGTTGCATATCTCATAGTGATTCTCCTCACACCCGCACTCTATGAGGCCTTCTAACCCAAGGTGGGATTATAGCATGCTGTGCATGCCTCCCTGGGTCCTACTCATTTCTTGAAAAACTTGGCATTACTTGCGGTTTCATACATATTGGAAATGCTTTTCATTCGATTAAGCACTTCCAACCGAGAGGAGAGATTGATGTTTCTCACGCGCACTGAAGAATATCCCCTTGATCAGATCATTGACGTTGCTGCAGGCCGAACGCGTGCAGAGGTGGTTCTCAAAAATGCCAATGTTGTCAATGTTTTCAGCAATGAAATCATTGAGGGCGATGTTGCTATACATCGTGGCTTTATTGCTGGCGTTGGAGAATATGTAGGTAATCAGGTATATGACCTCGATGGAAAATATGTTGCTCCCTCATTTATTGATGGTCATGTCCATGTAGAATCTTCAATGGTAATGCCAATTCAATATGCACGTGCTGTTGTACCACACGGAACTGGTGCTGTTGTAGCCGACCCTCATGAGATTGCAAATGTGCTTGGTATGGAGGGAATTATGTACATGAGCAAGAGTATGCGCGGAGGCCCTCTGGAATTCTACATAATGCTTCCATCATGTGTTCCTTCGACCGATATGGAAACAAATGGAGTTACACTTGATTTCCTTGATATAAAGCCATTAATGACCGAACACTATGTATTGGGACTTGCTGAAGCCATGAATTATCCCGGAGTGATTTTTAAGGATCCGGAAATTCTTGAAAAGATACAGGTTTCATTGAAGATGGGCAAGAGGATTGATGGACATGCACCTGATATTTCTTCATATGATTTGAATGCCTACGCGGCAGCTAGAATATCTTCAGAGCACGAATGCACATCACTTGAGGAAGCGAAGAAAAAGCTCAGAGTTGGAATGCACATTCATATTCGAGAAGGCTCTACGGCCAAAAACCTCAGAGACCTTGTTGGAATTGTGACTCCTGAGTCTGCAATGTTTTGCAGCTTCGTAACTGACGATAGAAACACACTGGACTTAATCACCAAAGGTCATCTTGACAGTATGATTCGGGATGCAATTGGTTATGGCCTTGATCCTATTTTGGCAATCAAAGTCTGCACACTCTCTACCGCCAGTCACTATGGGCTTCAATACCTAGGCGCAGTTGCCCCGGGATATCATGCCGATGTTGTAGTTCTTGATTCACTAGACAAAATTGGAGTCGAGATGGTCTTCAAACAGGGAACATTGGTAGCTCAGAATGGGAAACTCGTTGGCGATTTTGGGGTTCAAGAGCAACCTCGTTTGAGGCGTTCAGTGAATATTCATTGGCTAGAGCCAGAGGATTTTCAGGTAAAAGCCACTGCCGGCCAAATGAATGTCATTGGAATTATTCCAGATCAGATTATAACGAATAGATTGATAGAGGATACAAAGACCGCAGATGGATTGGCAGTTCCTGACATTGACAGAGATATCTCAAAAATTGCTATCATTGAACGTCATAACGCAACCCCTCCGAAAGGTATTGGTTTTGTTAAGGGATTAGGTATCAAAGATGGAGCAATGGTTTCTTCTATTGCGCATGATAGCCACAATATTGTTGTAGTTGCAACAAATGATGAAGACCTAATTGCCGCCGCCGTTCAGGTTGTTAGAATGCAAGGCGGTATTGCAGTAGTTCAAGGAGGAGAAGTTATGTCTTCCCTTCCTCTTCCAATTGCTGGTCTTATGTCTGATCAGCCATTAGAAAATGTAAGTGAGAAGCTTGTTGAATTGAAGGAGGCTGCCAAGAAGCTTGGTAGCACTCTGAATGAGCCCTTTATGACAATGGCATTTCTCTCTCTACCAGTAATACCCAAATTAAAGATAACAGACAAAGGGCTTGTGGATGTTGACCGCTTCCGTTTCATAGATCTCTTTGATACGAGTGAATAGTGTCCACCTACCATATTCCTTTGTCAGCTCTGAGTCCCAGAAGGAGGCGTGCCTCTTCCAGTTGCTTCCGTTTCTTAAAGCCTGTTCGGATTGCCATAATAGCTCCGACAAAGACAAGAAGTGTTGCAAACATGAATGCTGCAACCAATATCATGAGGTAGTACGGATTGGGGAAATAGAGTAGCCTAAAGACCAATCCCCTAAAGACCAATAACACGACCTCGATGGCCAAGAAGAAGAAAAGCAATAATCCTGCGCCCAGTTGTCTTTCATGGACGTACACTTGAAGAGCTGTTTGCAGCAACATGGCAGAAAGGAAGTTCCCAATGATATTCAGCACAATCACCTGATCCCCTCTAAAGAACCAATAGGGTATGTTAGATGGCTCAGCTTGACCCCAAGGTGTCAAATACTGAATGTAGAGCATTGATATGATGAAAATGAGCTCGAAAACCATCATTGTTATAGCGCCAAGGCCGCTGACTCTTAGGATACTGTTATCGACACTATCTGCCCAATCCATGTTTGTGTGTTTCTGATATTCAGGGTTTATCAGAGGTGCCCAAGTGCTTTCTGCAACACATGATTTCTTCGTGCAATTGACTATTGTAAACAGTTTTCCTCCATAGTTTCCAACTCTCTTTTCAATGCATTTCTCGCAAATCAGGTCTCCACATACATTGCAAACTGCTTTTGCGAGAGTACCAGAGTGTCTAACACAATCACGACTCTGACTTTTCCCGAGAATTGGGCTCGCACAGTATGGACATCGTGTCACACTATCCTTAGTGATAAAAGGCACCTCACCACCGCAGACTGGACAAAGGATTTTTTCGCCACTCATTTCATCATCTCCTAAATAGGCCCTCTGGATGTGCCACCTTGTGTTGCTGCGGATCTCGATATCTTTCGGATGAATCCCATGTTCGGGTTGTTTCCCTTAGCGTTGATTCCTTCTTGTCAGCTGGTCGTCCGAGTTCAATTCCTCTCTCTCGCGCTTCTTGAAGGGAAACGAAATCTGTTCGCCGTATTATCTTCACGGCTTCAATCGTTACTCCAACCAATCCCGCATAGAACAGAATCGGAATGATAACAATTCCTGCAAGCAAAAGCGCGATTCCAACTAGAATGGGGATGGCAATAATGATAAGAATTATGACAAGGATGCCTGCTGCAGCATCATCTCCTCCTTTTCCACCGCCTTTTCCCCCTGATTTTCCCATGCTGGATAGAAGTCTAAGCGAGAAGTATAGAACCCACTTCATGATTCCTCCATAGGCACGAAGGAATTTTGCATAGAGTTGACCTAGTTTTGAGAATCTGCCCCCTGCTTTCCCAAATAGTGAATCTATTGGAATGACAAGAGATGAAGTAGTTACTGCAGGACGATACCTTCCTTCGAAACATTTCTGGCAGAGAAACACGGTTGAACCTTCCCATCTTGCATCGACAGGCGGCTCCTGAGCTGTTAAGCATCTTCTGCAGTAGTGTTCTCCGCATACTGAACAGCTTGTGGCTGCCAAATATTCAGGATGATTCAGGCAAGGAACAAAAACTCCACTTAGTGCCAAATGGACACCGCAATAGTCACAGTGCAATGTGTTATCACGTTCTACTTTGGTAAACGGAGTGGCTCCTCCACAATTTGAGCAAAGTATTGCCATTCCTTCTTCGGATATAATCTTCCTTACTCCAAGGATTCTTTTTCCTTCTTCCTCGCTTAGTTCTGTATATCCATCGGGAGCCAACATTCGAGGAGAAAGTGGAGATGGCACTACTCCGCGTTCAATTAGCCTTGCTCTAACCTTATCGCGAACGATTTTGGTGCCAGGTGGCGGTGCAACTCTTGTCCAATTGGTCACAAGGTATGCAGCAAAAGCAAGCTGAATTCCTAAAATTCCTGTTGCAAGATTGCCGATATATACATCAAGAGTAATGTTGAACAACGGGAAGGTCCAAAGGTAGCCAATTCCATATACCCACAGGAATAGTCCCGTGATGATCACTGCCAATAGGCTATAGAAAATTTGAGCTGCAACAGCACCTCTCCTCAGGTCGTCCACGAAATTTCCTATCACAAGACTGGGAAGCCCAATTCCAACAAAAACTAAGAGTGCATAGGTATATCCCACATCTACAAGTTGTGGATTGCCCATAAGTGTGGCGACCAAAAGTCCCAGAGCTGCAATAATTCCAATTAAGCCAACTAACATCTGAAAGAGTCCGATGATTCGAAGGGCTCTTGGTCTATCATAGATGGTATCCATCTGGGTTGTGTTTGCCAATCCTCTCACCATGCATGTCCATTGTTGACTAGGTGATACCAACGTTTAGCCTTTTACTTTTTATGCCTCTTGTTGACTCCCGTCTTCCTTACTCGGATAATTTATGATGGATACTCCCGCAATAACCAGTATAAGACCGACAATAAATGTCCAATAGATCGGTTCCTGCAATATCAAGACCGATAGAAATGTGCCAAACACAGGGACGAAATTGATGAATCCCCCGGTTCTGGAGGCCCCCAATTTTCTGATTCCGATGAAGAATAATAGGAATCCAACAAATGTTGTGAACGCACCTAGGAAGAAAACATTCCACCAGAAGTTAAGATTTGAGTAGAACTGAAGAGTCCATGGCTGTTCAGCAATTGATGCAACCCCGAACAGAAGAACGCCTACCAACGCGCCACCAGCATTTGCTTCAAGAGGTGTCATCTCTTTCATAGCTTGCTTCGCAATAGAAGAGTACAAGCCCCACAAAATCATAGCACCCAAAATGATAACGTTGCCCAGCAGATATTCAGGTTTGTAGTCAATCAATGCCTGTATTCCTACAACAAAAACCACGCCTATGAAGCTAATACCAAATCCTGTGTATTTCCACTTTGGATTAAACCGCTCCTTATGGAGAATATGAGCAAACAGGCTTATAGTGACCGGATTGAATCCTGCAATTATGGAGCCTTGTGCGGCAGTCGTGAAGTTCATACCGACAAGAAACATGACGCCATAGCCAAAGATGCCCGTTAAGCCGAGAAGAAACAACCACTTGATGCGAGACCTTGTAAACAGCTCTCGAGGCGAAAACCCTGTTGCCAGCAGCAATGCGAAGAACAAGATAGCCCCAATTAGGAATCGAAAGAAGCCTATGGTCATTGGTGGTGCAATTGCTACCAGAATTTTTGCAGAAACCCAGGAAGCTCCCCAAGTGAATGTTGCTATGATCAGAAGCCAATAATACCTGAACCTGCTTTCGGCCATAGCAAAGCACATCCTGTAAAGCCTCGGCTAATTCAGTTCCTGTATTAAATTGACCTATCCGGCAAGAGTGTCTATGTAATAACGAAGGATTCATATACAGTTGTGCAAGACTTATGCACAATCGCGGAGGAAAAGCCCAATTGGAAGATGAACTAGCGGAAATTCGCCGCAGGAAAACCGAGGCATTGATGCGGCAGGCTCAGGCACCACCTATAGTTGAGCCAATGGGTAATGGGGTGGTTAATCCATTGACCGATGATACGTTCTGGCTAATGGTACAGAAAACCAAGACCGCCTTTATTGATTTTTACGGCGAGTGGTGCCAGCCATGCAAGATGTTGGCTCCAATATTCCGGGAATTGGCCAAGGACTATCAGGGAAAGGCCTTCTTTGGGAAAATCGATACTGATAGGAACCCGAGAATCACAGCTCAATTTGGCGTTCAATCGGTTCCAATGGTCATTGTATTCCGAAAGGGATTACCTGTTGGACAATTGGCTGGCTTGAGGACATACAATGATTATGACCTAATCCTTGAGAAGCTTGTAGCCGCACAATAACTATACTTTGTGTTTACTCTTCACTCGGAGAAAATGAGTGGAATAGCCAAATAGTAGTAAAGTAGGGACGGTGGCTATCAACTTTCAAAGGCTACGTAAAATGAAGTATGGTGTATACCCCTATTGTTTCCTATATGGAAATGGAAGCAAGGGAATAGATTTCCATGTAGACCTTGCATTAGCTGCAGAAGATGCAGGGTGGGATGGGTTCTTCATATGGGACCACATCTGGGCATGCTGGAATGGCACTATGGGAATGGTGGATCCGTGGATGGCATTGGCTGCTGTCGCTGCTAAAACTGAAGAGATTAAGATAGGTCCTATGGTCACACCAATTGCCCGTAGGAGACCCTCAAAACTTGCAAGAGAAACCGCTTCACTTGACCAGCTCTCAAACGGTCGATTAATCATGGGTGTAGGTCTTGGAGGATCCTCAGAGGAGTTCAATCACTTCGGCGACACCGCTGATCCAATAATTCGAGGCGAGATGCTAGACGAGGGGCTCGAAGTCCTTACGGGTCTCTGGAGTGGTGAGCCATTCTCTTTTGAAGGAAAGTACTATCAGCAGAAGGAAGTAACATTTCTCCCAAAACCCGTCCAGAAGAAGATCCCAATCTGGGTTGCAGGCAACTGGCCCAAGAAAGCACCTTTCAAAAGAGCAGCACGATATGATGGAGTATTTCCTCTTGAGGAGGGGGATGAAGGGCTATCCATTGAGGGATTGAAGAATGTACTATCTATCATCGAGAATGAAAGAGGTAACCTCCTGAACTATGATGTAGTGGTTTCAGGTGACACTACAGGTAATAACACAAAGGAAGACGCTGAGAAGATTCAGATATGCACTGATGCAGGAATGACTTGGTGGCTTGAGTATCTCATAGATTGGCCAAATTGGGGAAAGACTCCTGAAGATCTAATGAAACGCGTCAAGCAGGGACCACCTGAACTGTAGTGATTGTGTAAGGATCTTGTACAACCCAATTAGCTGATAATCGAAGAAAACTACCCGCAGTGCAATAATCTGGTTTACCATGTCGCCTTCTATGTTCCTTCTTGATTGGTCCAGCTTAATGGTTTTATTGCCAATAAGATGTGCATGTATCAACGATACTTCTTTACGATACTTAGGAATTTCTTGACGTTCTCTGTTACTATCTCGTACCTGCCTTCCTGTATCGCCTTCTTATCAGTTATTGCGCCTCCGACACCTAATGCAAATGCTCCGGCTTCAAGCATTGGTCCTGCTGTTTCCAGATCTACTCCACCTGTAGGTATCAAAGGAATGTGAGGAAGAGGAGCTCGAATAGCCTTCAAGTATTCTGCACCACCAACATTTCCTGCCGGGAAGACTTTCACTGCATCCGCTCCAAGAATATAGGCTTCTAAAATTTCTGTGGGTGTGAGTGCTCCAGGAAAACAGGGTTTCGCATATCTACGACACATTTCAATCAGTTCCCTTGAGTATGATGGACTAACCACGAAATCTGCACCGGCAAGAATAGCGCGTCTAGCAGTGTCTCCATCGAGTACTGTTCCGGTTCCCAACAGAACCTTATCTCCCAGCTTCTGTGATAGTTCTTCTACAACCTTAATAGCACCTGGAACACTGAAGGTTACTTCAATTATGTTTACGCCGCCATCAAGGAAGGCATCTGCTACCTTATGGGCCACTGCCGCTGATTCAACTCTAATAATGGGAATGAGACCCGTTCTGTATACTTGATTCATTGCATCTTCTTTATCCCACATTTCATAACCCTACCTTTCGATTCGCAATCCACGTCCTTTTCCTTTCATTAGTTTCTCAACCTCATCTTTATCGACAAAAGTGAGGTCGCCAGGAACAGAATGCTTGAGTGCAGAGAAAGCAGCAGCAAAGTCTACAGCCTTTTGTAGGTCGTTTTCTTTCAGTAGCCCGTAAATGAAACCTGCACTACATGAATCACCTGCTCCGAGTCTGTCCACAATCTCAATATCATATTGGGGACTTTTGTAAATGGTTCCTTTTGAATAGGCGAATACAGACCACTTGTTCTGCCAAACTGATGGTGTTTCGCGGAGAGTAATTACCACAATCTCGAATCCAAATTTGTCTACTAACTTCTCGGCGACTTCCTCATAGCTCGATCCCTCTAAACCATATACCACTTTAGTGTCTTCTTCGGTGGTTATGAGTACATCGATATATTCTGATGCTGGCTCAGTAAAACGATTTGCTTGTTGAGGAGTCCATAGCTTGCCTCGATAATTGACATCGTACGAAACCTTGCATCCGTGTGCCTTTGCACTCTGCAAGGCTTCCATGGTTGTTTCAGCACAAGATTCGCCAAGAGCTGGAGTTATCCCACTTGTGTGAAATAGATTCGAACCACCAAACAATGAAGGCCAATTCATCTCTCCTGGTTTTATTGTGCTTATTGCAGATTGCTTCCGATCATAGATTACCCTGTTCGCCCTGGGAGCTGCTCCGAATTCCACAAAATAGACGCCACAACGATTTTCGGGGTCCCACAAGATATGAGATGTGTCGACTCCATGCATTCTGGCCTGATTTCGAATAAAATGCCCAATGGAGTTGTCGCCAAGCTTTGTTGCATATGCGGTCTTCAACCCAAGCCTTGAACATGCAACAGCAACATTCATCTCTGCCCCACCTGCATTGGCGTTGTAGCTATGAGTCTGTTCAAACCTCATAAAATCTGGAGGAGAGAGCCTCAACATCACTTCTCCAAAAGTAACTACATCATATCCCACTCTGAGTCACACACCTACTCAAACACTTGACTGTTTGATGATTATTCTTAAGATAATGTTAAACCTGTCGAAGTGGTCTATGCATTAGGCTCTAGAGACTGCCTGATGTGAACTCTGTTCTGGCGATAACTTCGTCTTGCACAAAGGGATCAAGTTCAATGAAATAGGCACTGTAGCCTGCTACTCTTACAATTAGGTTTCTATGTTTAGATGGATTGACTTTCGCATCCTCCAAAACCTCTCTGGAGACCACATTGAATTGAACATGAAGTCCACCCATTCTGAAGTATGCATCAATCAGCCCAAGGAACTTCTTTCTGCTCGAAGCCGTGCTAAACATGTCTGGTGAGAATTTCATATTGTATAATGTTCCGTTGTAGCACAGAGAATGATCCAAACGTGAAACAGACTTCATCGCAGCGGTTGGACCGTTGGTATCTCTATTCTGTGTTGGGGAAACACCATCAGATAGCATGACGCCTGCCTTCCTGCCGTCTGGCGTTGCGCCTAATACCTCTCCTTGTGGGATATACATTGATACCGAAAACAATGCACCATGGTAGGGTCCATCACGAGTAGTCATCCTCGATTGAATTGCATTGCAGAATGCCCGGCCTGAATCCCTTGCAAGAAAATCTACCTCTTCAATGTCATTACCATATTTCTCAGGATCATTACTTAGTTTCACTCTGAGTTCTTCAAAACCATCGAAATTACTGGCCAGGGCATCAAGAAGCATTTCCATTTTTATTTCTCTCTTATTGAATACAAACTTCCGTATGGCTGAGAGTGAGTCCGCAACTATGGCAATGCCAACTCCCATAATTCCCCCAGAATTGTAGACTGCGCCACCTTCTTGCATTGTTAAGCCCTTTGCAAGGCATCCTTCAAGAAGTGAGGAAATGAAAGGAGTAGGCTTGTATTCTGCAAGAACATTTGCGGCAATTCTATCTGCACGTGTTAGCAGCTCAATGGAATAGTCAATCTGTTCTTGGAATGCTTTCCAAAGCTGATCAAATTTCGTAAATGTCCTCGGGTCTCCAGTACGTTTTCCTACTACCTCACCGGTTTTTGGGTCTCTACCATTATTTAGAGTAATTTCCAGAATCTTTGGGATGTTGACATAGCCAATATTGGGCCGAGGATCAGATTTTCCTGCGATGATAGGTTCGACACAACCAAGGATTGAATAATCATATACTTCACTCTCATGCGTTCCCTTTTGATGCATCATTGGCATTATTATATCATCATTGAAAATCCCAGGCATTCCCAACCCGTTGGATACAACATCAATGACCTGAAGCTTGTATTTTTCAGGTGTTCTTTTGTGCCACCTGAATGATACAGTAGGCTGAGTCACCCGAATATTTTTTGTCGCTTGCAGTACTAATTCGGTTAATTCATTAGAAACGTCATTTCCGTCCTTATCTTGTCCTCCAATAGTAAGATTCTGGAACATTGGATGACCTGCGAAAGCAACACTATAGTATTCATTTCGGATTTTGATAAGAGACGTGAATTTCACCCAAAGCAGTTCCAACAATTCAGTCGCTTTTGATTTCGTCAGGATCCCTTGCTCAATATCTCTGGCATAGTAGGGGTACATGTATTGGTCAAAACGACCAGTAGATATTGAATGACCATTTGATTCTGTTTGCACCAGCAGGTGAATAAACCAGAAAGACTGTAATGCTTCTTGGAAAGTGCCAGCAGGGTATTCAGGGACTTTTCTGCAGATCCTAGAAATTTCATTCAGCTCAGCTTTCCTTGAGGGTTCACTTTCCTCTTTAGCTAGCTTTTGGGCAAGCTCACCGAATCTATTTGCAAATCTGACAGCGGCACGCAATTGGATTTCTGCAGCATCATAAAACATCAGAGTCTTAATATCAGAGGAACTCCTTAGGTCGGCAATATTATTCAGAATCCCAATTATCCCATGATGCAGTACCTCTTCATAATCTACAATCACATGCCCGATTCCCGTTCCAGGAGCTCCAATTGTAAAAAGGCCCGCTTTTGACGCAGCGACTGATTCTCTTGGCATCTTTGTTTCTGCAATCTCAGCAGTGCTATTGCTTTTCCAGTACGCAAATACATTACGAAGGGCGGTTTTGTCTCTTTCAGAAATAGCAAATTTCTCAGTCCGTCTTCTACTGAATCTATCAAGCTCATTTTCTATCCACTGCCAACTATATTCAGGAAAAACTTGGCAGGACCTCGGAGTCGGACCCATATTGCCTACGATGATTTCCCCTGGTTCAATTCGGATTTTCATATTGTCCAGCACATGTGCAAAGGCTCCAGCTAATTTCAAGATCATAGGTTCCGATTCATGTTCTTTCATATAATCAGTGAACAGAACAGCCCTTTCAGAAGATATGGTTGGTTCTGAATCAAGCATATGCATTTTCAGAGATACAGAACGGGATGTCATCTTCAGACACTTCACAAAATCCATTGATTACTCTTGCCATTGGTATACTATTTCGGTAAAAGCTTTGGAACAAATGAATCCAGTCTTTGCAATGCTTCTTCAATTCTTGATGTTGAAACTGCATAGCACAATCGGAGGAATCCTTCTCCATATTTCCCGAATGCACTTCCGTGAACTGTGACGACATTTGTGTTTTCCAGAATCTTCATCACTAAGTCGTAGGATTTCATCTTATACGCAGAAACATCTGGGAACGCATAGAATGCTCCTCCTGGAGGATCCAATTCAAATCCTTCTATATCGTTCAATCCTTTCGTGATCAAGTCCCTCCTTTTCCTGAATGTTGCAAGCATGTCTTTAACACAGTCTTGAGGACCAGTGACCGCGGCTTCTGCAGCCTTTTGCGCTATCGAAGTTGGATTTGCAAGTAAATGCTCCTGTAATTTTACCATTGCCTGCATAATCTCAGGGGGCGCAGTTAAAGCCCCTATTCTCCATCCTGTCATGGCGTAGGTTTTGGAGAGTGAGAAAATCGAGATGACTCTCTCTTTCATACCAGATAATGCGCCAATGAATTTGGGATGTTCATTGTCATACCTGAATTGCTCGTATGCTTCATCTGAGAGAATATAGAAATCGTGTTCAATAGCTAACTCTGCGATTTTCCTGAGTTCTTTATTGGAGATTACTCCTCCTGTTGGATTATTTGGGCTATTTATTACAAGGAGCTTGGTTTTATCCGTGACTAGCTTCTCAACTCCATCTGCAGTAACACCAAACTTGTTCTTTCTCTTAAGTTGAATTGGTACTGGGATGCCATCTGCAAGTTTAATGTGGGCATAATGACTCACAAACCCAGGATCTGGGTAAATTACTTCATCGCCAGGATTCACAATGACTAAATTCGCTAGGACGAGTGCACCCATACCTCCTGCGGTCATCATTATTTCAGTTGTGGGATCTGCATCAATCCCATTATCTCTCTTCAGTTTGACTGCCACAGCTTCTCGAGTTTCAATAAACCCTGCATTGTGAGTATATCGTGTGTAGCCTTCATCAATTGCCCGTTTTGCGGCATCTTTGATAAATTCAGGAGTGTCAAAATCAGGTACTCCAACAGTCATATCAAATACATCTTTTCGACCAATGATCATGTTGTAGATTTTTCTAATCTCACTCGCAGGTACGTATTTGTTTCTCTCAGCTAGCATGGTGTTCTGCCCTGCTTGCACTGCATGCTATCAAAGATATATACCCTAGGAATGGTACCAATAGTTAAGTAGATAGGACATTTAAGGTAGTGAGTTTAAGTGCCTATTGGAGTCGCATGGAGATGCCCCAACCAACTGCTGATGACGTTCGGAAAAGCAGCATGGCTACTCTGGCCAGTGCACATGCTGTCTATGTGGAAGCTGCAAGAAAGCTTGCCGGACAAGATGGCCTAGAAGCTGTGGGAGAAGCCAACCGTATTCATGGTTTGGAACTCGGAAAAGCTGCTATTGTATCCGGAGGACTTCGTCCTGGGGACTTGCGATCAATCTATGAGTTCTTTATCGGTGCACATCCGTATTTTGGATTTGAGATTGAGCTGCTTGCAGACCGACCTGACGAAATGGAAATGAAGGTGACCTACTGTCCTTGGATTGATACATTTAGGGAAAAAAATGCGCAGAAGGATATATGCGAGTGGGTATGCAAAATGGATGAAGGCATAGGGCAGGCAGTTGCTCCAGATATTAGAATGACGCTACCAAAATGCATGATGAGGGGAGATTCCTATTGCATCTATCGATATTCAAGGGATTGAGGTGAAGATAAAGATGAACAGAGATAAGATCATTGAGCGTACGCTCAAGTTGTATGTTGCCGCTGTTTCCGATGCGGCTGACGCTATTGGAATTGGACGTGTTTGTATGGATTCCGGAATTCGTCCACTCACAAAAAACGACAGATTAGCAGGATTTGCCAGAACTGGAAAGCTCGTAAAATCTCCAGTTTCTCTACCGTATGATGAAAAGCAACTTGACACATTCATGAGTATGGCAACAGATGCAAAGCATGGAGATATCATAACCATCAATGCTGGTGGGGCCCTTGACTGCTCTGCTTGGGGCCAAGTTCTAACAAGAATAGGTTTGTCAATTGGTGTACGAGGTGCCGTCGTTGATGGTACGTCGAGAGACATTCTAGATATTGATAAACTGCATTTTCCTGTATTCGCAAGAGGAAGGCATCCGGGGACAATGAGGGGAAGGATGGACATGGAATCCGTTGGTGAGCCCATTACTTGCGGCGGAGTAACTGTAAACCCTGGTGACTTCATATTTGCTGACGGCGATGGCGTTGTAGTTGTTCCAATTGCTCGAATTGAACAGGTACTTTCTGCCGCTGAAGAGGTAGTTTCAACAGATAGCTGGTGGGAGAAAAAACTAGAGGAAGGAAAGAATCCGCACGATCTTCACAAGGAACGTCCTATTCCCTAATGAGCGATGGGATATCTTCCTTTCTTCTCAGCATAATCGAACAATTCGACCACCTTCTCAGGAGGTGATTCAGGTTGAAGATTGTGTGCTGGAGCTAGTATATAACCACCATTAGGGGCGAGGGCTCTAATCCTTGTATCTACCTCGTTTCTTACTTCCTGCAAGGTACTATCCGGAGTCATGGCATGCTGTAAATCAATACCTCCGTGGAAAGTAAGCCTATCCCCATATCTTTCTTTTAGTAGGAAGGAATCCATCCCTTTCGCAAGAGGCTGAATAGGGTTCAGGATATCCACCTCAACTTCAATTAGGTCTTCAATCATTGGTTCAATTGCACCACAACTGTGGTAGAGTATTTTCACTCCAGGAGCGCGTTTATGAATATCACCATATATTTTCTTGTGCATATGCTTTATTTTTTCCCGATACATCTTTGGGCTCATGAGGAGACCGTGCTGATGGCCTAGATCGTCCCCAACTTGAACAATGTCTAGAAAGTCTCCAACTCCATCAAGCAGAATCCCGTTCATATCCAGAGCCAAATCCATGGATTTCCTCATCATTGCATTGGCAAGATCAGGCCTTTTCATCATATCCAAAAGGAATTGCTGAAAACCTCTCAAATAGTGGGCAACTATCTCAAATACACCCCATGGTCCTCCAACCATCCCGACAACCGCATAATCTGTTTCTTCGTGAAGGTATTTGGCCCATTCAACAACTCCCTCCATACGGGACGGATCTTCTGGATCTGGCCATTCATATTCGAGAACCTGCTCAACTTCTGTGAATTCAGCCCAAGGATAATGCGTGATTTCCCAGTATGGTCCCATCCACTTACCGCGGAATCCGAATTCGGAATCAGTTGTCCCATCGGGGTATGTCTTCTCTTTGAAGCTTGCTGCGGGATTCATGTATACTCTTCTGAAGTCAATATGCAGCCTTCTAAGAAACTCCTCAGACACTTTCAATGGAGCCATTATACCCCACTCCTGATTCTCTTTTGCAGATATGCCTAGGTAGTCTCTGGTTCTTTCATAAGCCGCTGGTGTTGCCCATATGTCTATAGGAACTCTATCAGGTTCTTCGTGAGTTACAGCCTTGTGAAACCTTTCTCGGGGCTTCATACTAACGCTTCTGAACAAAGCTGTATTAAAGTCGTTTGTCAATGACTTCTAAAGTCAAGTTAAGTTTCAACCGGAGTGTTTAATTAACGCATAGAGCCCTTAATTTGAATTGTTATCGATTGAAGGAGTGTCTATCTATCGATGGTTGATGTGCCCAAGATAACTCGTCTCCTCTCGGAGGCCTTGGCCCCAGAACGAGTATCAGACAAGGATTTTGATATCATTCCGTATACACGAGACCTCAGTCCTGCAAAGCAAAAATTTGCTTCACATGTAGTTTTACCTGAAAGCAAGGAGGAAATTCAGGCAATTCTGAAGATTGCCAACAAGCAAAATGTTCCTGTCTACATTAGGGGCGGTGGTACTTCTCACTGGGACGCATACCTTGCTCAGGAGAGGGGAATTATGCTCGATATGGGATTGATGAACAAGATTCTTGATATCGATGAGCGAAACCTCACAGTCACAGTACAGCCCAACTGTACATGGTCAAAGCTGGACCGCGAACTCAGAAAGCGTGGCCTAACATATCTTTGCAGCGAAGCGGGTGGACCTGCAATGACAATAGGAGGCTCAGTGATGAAAGCCGGAAGCGGACCACATTCAACAGCCAAATTTGGGTACCATGGTGACGGGGATGTTGTGACTCTTCAAATGGTGCTACCGAATGGCGATATTTTGGAAACTGGTTCAGCAGCATGGCCCGGAGCTGGAAAATTCAAGCGTCAGTGCTTGGGACCTGATCTTGCAGGGATGTTCATTGGCGCTGAAGGAATTCTCGGCGTTTGTACTGAACTCACGATGAGAATAAGACCTGCCACTGATTTGAAAGAGAGAATGCTGACAGTAATGTCTAGTCTTGATGACGTAATTGAATTCGGACACTTTATCAATAGACACGTAGGAGATGAATATCTGCAGGGCATTTATCTCTGGGTTGACCCATCCTCACCTGATAGCTTCACTGTAATGATGGATCTTTTTGGTTATGAGAAAGAAATAATGGACCATCGAAAGAGTAGAATCCTTTCGTGGCTAAAGGACAAGAATTACCAATCCATGGATCCCGGTCCGGCAAATGAGTATTTTGATAGAATCCTGACAGGTTTAACTGATCTTTTCATAACCGGTGTCTGGCACTTCTTTGGAGCTGGAACAATTGCAATTGATCAAATCAAATTTCTGTACAGGGTATGGAAAGAAGAGGTCATTGGAAAACGCGGCTATACAAAGGCTGGCTTTGGAGGACAAGTTGTTCCTCGTTCTTGGTTGGCATTCATGGTTACCAACTATAAAGAACCAGAGGAATGGGACGAATTGGTAAAGATGGCTGATGAAATTAATGAGATATGCCATAACGGTCCGCTTGTACCATATGGGATTGGCGGAAGGGATGGTCTCAGGCCCTATTTTGCCAGCCATGATACAGGATACTATCGACTTCTGAAACTGCTGAAGAAGACATTGGATCCCAAGAATATACTCCAGAGAGGTATTTTTATTCCAGAGGAGGAATTGAAATGAAAATCAAAGAATACTCCGAAATGATCTATGCATGTGGAAGATGCAACTTCTGCAGAGGACAGGAATTCAATGAAAGGTGCCCAGAGATTTTCACTCAGCATTGGGAGTCTTCAACGGCTCGTGGCAGAATGGCAATTGCACGTGGCATTTTCGAAGGGAAGATAGAGTATTCAGAGGAAATGGGTGAACGTATATTTGGCTGTTTCATGTGCGGCCGCTGTCGGGAAGAGTGCAAGAAGGCTGCCAAGATTGACGTTATGGCAATTACCAAAGCTATGCGTGAAGACTTTGTCATAAATCATATTCCCATTCCTAAAGATGGTGCTTCAATGGCTGAAACCGCATATGAAAGCGGCAATATTTTTGCGGATGCACCTGAGGTTCACAGCAAATGGAGCGAGGGACTTACCTTTACCAAAGGTTCTGGTACACTCTTTTTCCCAGGTTGTCTGGCGAGTCACAGGTTCAAAGAAAAAACACGCATTCTTGTGCAAGTCCTACAGGCAGCCGGATACACTCTGGATTTTCTCGGAGAGAGTCAACATTGTTGCGGGACTCCATACTGGATAAGTGGCAAAATGGAGGGAGCCAAAAAATGGGCAAGTGACTACCTCAAGGAGCTTCAATCTAGAGGTGTCAAGGAGATCATAACTCCATGTCCAAGCTGTTTCAGGGCATTTGACGAAGAATATCCACATCTCTTAGGGTTGGAAAAATTGCCAATTCGCGTTCGGCATACCAGCGAAGTTCTCAATGAGGTTGTTGCTAAAAAGAAGCTCAAGCTGACAAAATCAGTGAACATAGTAGTTACCTACCATGACCCCTGTGAAATAGGCAGATATCGTGAAATATACGACGCTCCTAGAAATGTCTTGAAGGCAATCCCAGGAATTCAGTTCAAAGAGATGGATCGGATAAAACAGGATGCCTTTTGTTGTGGAGGCGGGGGTGGTGTAAAGATCATGTACCCTAATTACTCAGAAAAGGTGTCCAGCGAGCGCTTGGTTCAGATTCAAAATACTGGTGCAGGAGTTGTATCAACAATATGCCCTGCCTGCGAAATGAATCTAACGCATGCAGTTTACCAAGCTGATGCCCCAATCAGGGTTCTGGATATAGCAGAACTACTTGCAGTGGCAGCGGGCATAGTTGATGAAGAAATCCTTGATCCCTATTATATCTCAGAAGACTAAGGAGGGAGTTCCCTCCTGTTTCTCCCTTTTTTAAACTAGCCTCCGACGGCAGCAATCATGAATACAATTAAATCTCCTTTTTTCACGCGGGTCGCGAGACCCTCTTTCGATACCATATTTGCGCCATTTATCAGAACAACAGTATCTCGTCGTAGAGTTCTTGTTTCATTGTCCTCAAAATAGACTTCGAATTTTTCTCCGAAATCCTCGTAAAGGTGATCTATCAGGGAATATATCGTGGTATTCTCTGCTACATCGTAGGGGAACATATCATGTTCTTTCGAGTGCAGACCTTTGGCCATCAATTTGACAAAGATTTCAGCCAGTATTCTACACGCTCCGCTATAAACGTACCAAGAACCAATATTAAAGTGATGTATTTTGACATATCTCATCTGTATAAAGCAGTAGTTCAAAAGGTATATGAGTAGCTAATGAAGCCTAAAGACAAGCGCAAAAGAACTTTAAATTGCAGAAACATCACACCACAAAGACAAAGAGGACAGCTGATGGCATTGATAGAAGATAGGGAAGCACAACGACTTACATTGAAAAAATGGCTTTCAAAGCATGCAAGAGATAAAGCTGTTCATTACACTGATATAGCAGAGGCGCTGGGGAGGGATCCTGCATCGGTATCGGCTTCACTCTCTATTGAGCGGAAGCAGGCACAGAAAGATGATAGACCCGCATATTTCTCGAGAAAAGGCCCCGGATTGTATCAGTACAACGAGTTGTGTGAAGGAGCCATTGATGAGGACTCAGTAAAAGAGGTTCGAAAACGGGCTGACGAGTTCAATATGGTGACTCGCAGCAAGCTGAATCAGGCAATAGCTGAATTAAGCTTGGACGCCTTTGGCAAATTGGCTCGTATTATCCTTCTTAACGTCAGAGCTAGAATGGAAACAATTGAAGAAAAAGACCTCTATAACAATACACTTGTCCTAACTACTTCTTGGCTGGATGATGGCGGTCGAGCACCAGTTGTATTTCATGTTAAGAAATGCGATCTTGATGAGGAGATTCAGAAAGAAGCAATTCTCGAACTGAGGGGAGCGCTTCAATCATACGGTGCCAATCAGGGTGTGCTTATTTCAAACGGCATAGTCAATGAAGAGGGAAGAAGAGAGGCTCTTGTCCCAGGAGTGTCTGTATCTCCCGTTCACATAATGGACAAAGAAATCATCCTGAATATCCTCATAGAGAGCAGGACTGGTATCAGAACGAAAAAAGTAGAGGTATTCCTTCACGACAAAGATTTCTTTGAGCGCCTTGAGTTGATGGAATAGGAACTCTTCGTTTTCCTTCCAAATTGCTAATCGACGAAGTTTTATTCGGCTACTTTCTATTGAGATTTATTAATTTCTACTTTAAGATAAGTTAGAATATTTGCCATTTATTTTTCTAATAAGGTTTTAATACTGGAATGTGTCTTATTCTGTCTTATCACGGAGAGAGAAGTATCACCGTGAGAGAGAAAACGTATTTGGAGAATCCCGAAAAATGAGCGATGATCAGCTCCTATTCGTAAGGGAAAGCTCCGGTCTAGTGAAAGAAGTAGGTCCGTGGTTCGCCCTGCTATTGCCCATAGCACTGACCGTGGGTCCATACTTTCACTTTGTGGCACCACAAGTTAGCACCTGGTTTGCAGGTGCACACCTCGTCCCTGTCTTCGCTGTGGGTACATTTGCGATCCTCTTCGAAGGCATTGGTACGATGTGTCTGATGCTTGCGATGCCTCGATCGGGAGCCTCCTACCACTTTGTAGGTAGAGGCCTGAGTCCAATCTTCGGTGTAATGGAAGGTTGGCGCAGTGTAATCACAAATCCCGTATTCCGTGGGTCCGCTAGCTTCTTCTCCGCAAAGGTCACTGGTGGTGGTCTTGTTGCGATTGGAATTATTAGCGGAAATGATGCCATTTTGGCGGCTGGCAACGCATTGTCAAATGACATGGTCGTTCTAGTCGTTGTGGCATTGATTCTGACCTTCATTGGCTTCATATTTAGCTACTTGAGCGTTAGAATCCTCGGATGGTTTACGGTGATATTGGGACTCATAGTAATAGTATTGCTATTAATCTCAGATATCATTCTGATTACAATGCCAATAACTGAGGCCTCGTGGGACACATTGTTTGCCGGAACAGGACATGAAGTTGCAGATCTGCAGGCGGCCTCGTGGATCGCAGACATAAATGCGTATACAACGTTAAGCTACTCAGCAGTTGCAGCCGCTCTGGTAACGGCAGTTGGTATTATGTGGCCATATCTCATCATGCCCATAGCAGGTGAGGTATCGCAACCCAGCAGGAATATTCCACTGAGCTGCATGGGTGGTGTTGTTGGTATTGGTGGTCTCTTCATGCTCTCAGCCTACGCGGTTGAGGTTGGTATGGGTGAGCTACTATACTGGAACAATAGCGCCGGCACTACTGGAATCTTCCCAGGATTTGGAAACTTTGCGGCAATTGCCCTTGGTCCTACATACGCAATTCTTGGTGCAATTCTGGTTATCCAGCCCGTATTGGCTAACACACTAGATGGACCAAGTAATGCACTGTGGGTGACACGTCCATTCCATGCAATGGCTATGGACAGGATGTGCCCAGAAGCATTTGCCCAGATTCATCCAAAGTACCACGTTCCACACAATTCCCTATACTTTTGGCTCGCCGTACAGATCATCATCATTGTGATGGCAGTCTGGTACGATGTGTCAATTGCAATTGGAGTGGCATTTACCTATACGTTCATACGCTGGCAATTTACGCTGGCAGAGGTTGCATTGCCATACTATAGACCGACCTTATGGGAGAGATCTGGCGCTTGGACTATCCTTGGAATACCATTGGTATCCATTGCTGGTCTTATTAGCGGTGCAGTATTCTTCTATGCCTTGATATCATTCACACCTTCAGCAGGAGTAGCATTTGAGACTCTATTCACAGTCGCAGTATACTTCTGGGGTCAGATGATGTACATGTACTACGGTGCAAAGAACAAGGCTAAGGGCGTTGATATGGCAGCTATCTTCGGACAGCTACCACCAGAGTAGAACGCAAAGAGAGAGCTCTGCTCTCTCCTTCCTATTTTTTTCGAATATGTTTGGCAATTCTAGTTACGACTAGGCTCTTCAATTGGCGGAAAACCATCTCTACTTGCCTTGGAAACAAATGGTTTCAAATCATCCCAGGTATCATGTGATACTGATGGGAAGGACCAAGGCCGAATTAGCCTTAGTTCAGAGATGGTATCATCCTGCAAGTACGCTTGATGTGCAGATTTCACTCTTTGCAGGATATCGTTGCGTTCATTATCGTCCCAGACCTGTTGGGTGAAGGTATAGCTATCCTCGTGCCAGATATACGCTATTTGAGGGACCTCATCCGCCATTAGCGTTATTTCACGAATTAGCCGCCAAGGCCAAAATGTTGACATTTGCTTGAGTTTCGAACTATCACCTAGAACGAATGCCATCCCTTCTCTACACAACACCAATTCAGGGTCTTTCTCCTGGAATTTATCACGAGGTTTTGTTGATGGCCCCGCGCTGATCCAATCATGCCAATGCAATCGAATTCTATCTATTACCTCACATCTTTCAAGTACATACTTCACAACCCCAGTTGTTCCGTGATGTGCAAGTCCTGGTACGTTTTTGCGACCCAGCTTTTCTTCAGCATATTCAATTACCCTTGGAATGTCTTCTTTGCTGATGATTGCCCATATTTGGAAGAATGCCTGATCTGCAGCTCTCAGAAATGCAAAGAAGATACCAGCTGGGCCAATTTCCTTGTACCCCTTTGGTAGCGGTTCTCCCAAAGGCCATGTCATTTCATCCTTGCAATACATCACCTCGCTGCAATCAAATGAGACAATCTCATCCCATTTCACATTAAAGACCACACGGTAGGATCTCCCCTTTTTCTTTCTAGGAAGAATGAAATCAATCTGTTCAGAATTCATCCTTAATTCCGCTTGTTCGGATGAATAGGGATCAGCACATATGATATCCCAGTCAATGTATTCGCCATCATATTCTTCCACAATGATTCACCTAGCTAGAATTTCTTGATTCGGAAATACGAGCCCCTTTTGACTCTTTCTAGAAAATGCTTAACATTACTTTAATTTCCAAAGAAATTGCTGGGCACAAAGCTTATGTTTTGACCTGCTTCACACCCACTTAAGCTTCCTGACAGGACTGACTGATATGAGCAAACCAAAACCTCGAAAACCAACTACGCCTGAAGATCAGGATATTGCCTCTTTTGAATTCTCACCTGTGGGATTGGACCTAAAGTGGACAAAAGACATGATTACAGTCTTTGACGGGTATCGAATTCACAGATGCTTTGACCTAACGTTTATAGAGAAGGCAATCGGACAAGGAGAACTCCCGCGTACCTTCATTGACCAATGGCGATTCATTAGAACAATTCTTCACAGGTTTGCCGGTGTGGCACCCAAGATTCCTGGAGTATTGAAGCAATATGAACGCCGCCAATTGCTGAGATATATTGCTACTTTCCTAATGGTAATTGCAGTTCCTTCTATTGTGGCAACATATGTCTTCTCCTTGACCTTCATTGCGTGGATTACTCTTCCAATAACGGCAATTGCAGTTGTCTTCTTTATCGCACAATGGACTGCAGGGCATTATATCAACCTCAAGACTGCTAAACTAATTGAAACCTATTGGGCTGATAACCCTGGACTTCTGAGAGCCGAGCATTTAGCGCTCAAAGCATGGACCCAGCGCCTGATAGCAAATGCCAAATTTCGTCTGAGAAAGGACGAAGCGCTGCCCGAGAAAAATCCCATTAAGTTCTACAATGATGACTACGAAGGAATAGTTGTAAAAGCGACCCCAAATTGGTATAGAAAGCATTTTGTTGTTCACATAGCCATTTGAAAGATTAGTGAGGGAAGTAAACTCTTCCCTCTTTCCTTACACTGCTTTTTCGATTTCAACGTAATCCACATTGAAGCCAAAATGCTTCGGACCTAGAACCTCCAATCCCGCCGGTTCCCTGAAAATTGGATGTGAAGCTTTCATGCCTATTACACTCACAACATCGCCTTTTTTGATGTCTGTGTTGGTGATAGGTTCTCCCGATTTCTGGTCTATGATTTCAATAATATCAGGACTCATAATCCACGGCCTGCCGTCAAGCCATGTCATGTGATTCTCATTCTTGAACCAGACCTTCATCTTGCTGCCAGGTTTTATACCAGAACCCTTGATCTCGGTTTCACCAAACATATAGCCTTCTCTGTTCTCCCATTTTCTCCCCACGACTGTGCCCCTAAAGAGAATCCATCCACCATATTTTTCGACAATCCGTTCTGCAGGGTCATCGCCAGCACCTCGAGATTCTCTGATTGTCTTCCCGACTTCAAAACTGAGAGATAAAGTACCTGGGATAATCGCTTCATGGAAATCCTTTCCTTTTACGGGAAATGCAACATTACCAACTCTTCCCCATGCGGCCTCACTCAGAGCTTTGGAGATTCTCTCTCCCATCTCATAATTAACTATTTCATGAACAATGGTCTTGTTTCCATACCAATCTACCAGAGCAAGTGGAGCCATAGAATACCCCTTGGCACACACGGTGTTTTGACATATCTCGGGAACAGCGCGTCCAGAATAGTCTCCATCAACACACGGGATATCATGCTTGACTGCCGCATCAATTGGTGCCGGTGTGTTTACACCGCCTAATTCGAATGGGGCGGCGGCTGCGAATTTAACACCCATATGGTCCTCAAGCGCCTTGAGACCCTCAGCTAGTTCCAGTTCGAAATATTTCCATGGAAAACGCCTTCTCAAGGCTTCAATTTCTGTAGTTGGAGGGGCGATTGTTCCGGAATAATATGGACATGCTACCCAGTCATTGGTGCCTATTTTTTTAACATCTACTATCTGAATGACTTTACCTGCATCAACATGAGGATAGAGCATATTCAGACCAAGGCCTTTATCGCCTCCACCACCCGTCCCAAAGAAAGTACATCCTGTTGTTAGGTCTTCAACATCAGTACGTGTTTTCAGTTTGAGAGTCATGGTATAATTAACCACCTATAATCTAATTTAACAGGAGCATCTATCTGTTAAACCTGACTTTAAGTGTTCTGAAATTGCTTAGTATCAGAAGAAAGATGAGTGAGAAGCCAATGGCTTCTCGAAAAACTGCAAGACTAGAGTTCTACACGTCCAGCTGTTGCCTTGCCATCACCAAGAGTGATTATGAAACCCTTTAGAATCCCTTCTCTATATTCAGAGCCTGGATTGACACATAAGGTTCTTCCAATGTTTGTAAAACCAACTGATTCATGAATGTGTCCGTGCATTGCAACAAGAGGCTGATATTTCTCGATAATCTCTCGTACAGCCTTACTACCTACTGGTTCCGTGAGGGCAAACCCACCAGAGTATTGAATGCTATGTTCTTTCAACTGCGGCGCAGTATCCAAAGTACTACCATACGGGGGTGCATGGAAATTGCAGAGCAGATTCTCATAATCGGCCTCGGTAACTCTAGCAAACTCCTCTTCTAGCTTTTCCTTGAGCTCCTCTTCCGGACATTCTCTATGAGTATCCCATGGAGTTGAATTGACATATTCCATACTGATTAGCTTGTGCTTGTCGGTGATATCAATAACTTGTTTGAGGGGATAAATGGCTCTTTCATGTTCTTTGATGACATCATCAATGACCCAGGGATCATCGTTACCAGGATTAACAACTAGAACAACATTCTCAGGTATCATTTCTGCAGCCTGATCAAGCCACATCTTCATTCTTTCAACCATTAGCTTGTCAAAAAGTGCCTTAACCTTCGCTTTATCTTCTTGTAGGCCTGCAAGCTCCTCAGGAGTCAGAATCGCTGGGTAGTATCCTTCAGTAGATGTGAATTCAATGAATTTATCCAAGTCCTTCTGTTTCTTGAACACCTTTTTCTTTCCAAATGGTTGTGCAAACCACCTATCTTCCTTCTCTTTTATGATTGGCATTACAGCCTTTCCTGTAAGGTCACCGCACATCATGGCGACATCGACTTTGAAAACCGATGGTGCGCGACACATTTGGTGCCATGTTTTTATACTTCCATGCGGGTCGCATGCTTGAAATATCCTTAGAGCCATCTTATTATAGAACCTCCGAGGTCGAGTCACATTTTCTAATCTAGGTTAAGAGTCTAGTGGTTTGGACTTTAAGAAAACTTTCACTTTCTTATAGCTTCTTCGATAGGTATTAAAGAGAGCCTAATATGGTATCCGTGAACAAGATAGCAGTCTTCATGGAGAATCCTCTAATGGAAGGGAAATATGGAGCAAAATTGGAAGACTTTCAATCTGAAGCAATCAGGATTGTAAACGCAGCAGCACAGAATGGATGGCCTATAAGAATAATTGGGTGTCTTGCATTCAGAATAAAATGTCCGGATCATGTGGAATTGCACAAGGCCATGGGACGAGAGGTAACTGATATCGATTATGTTGCCTACTATAAGAATCAGCGAGGCATCATCAACATGTTCAGAGATGATTTAGGATACAACTGGATTCCTCCGGGTTTTGCCCGAGCAAGCACTCTCCGAGACCTTTTCGTAAATCCTAAGACGGGATTCAAGATTGATGTGTTTTATGATCATCTTGATTTTTGCCACACCATAGAATTCAAGGGACCCAAGCGTCTAGAAGTAGATCAGCCCACGATTCCTTTAGCTGAGCTCTTTCTTGAAAAAATGCAGATAGTTGAAATTAATGCGAAGGATTTCTACGACTTGATTATTACCTTTCTAACATATGATGTTAGTGAAACGCATGACGATTCAATTGTAAATGGTCATTACATAGGCAAACTCATGAGTGAGGACTGGGGCTTTTACTACACTGTAACAGAGAACATTAAGAAATTCCTGGCATTCGTACCAAAGGTCAATCAATTGTCTGATGAACAGAAGAAATTGGTTTTGGCCAGAATGAATAAGCTATACAAGATTATTGAAGATACACCAAAGTCAAAGAATTGGCATCGTAGAGCCAAAGTTGGAACCAAGAAACGTTGGTTCAAAGTTGTCCATATCATGGAAAGCGATAGAATCTAGTTTTAGTCAGTATGAGAGGAATCTATCATGAAGATGTCAAAGCAGAATGCATATGACATGCTTACAGGCGTAGGAATTCTTGGCACTGGAGGCGGTGGGGATCCAGTTGGATTTGGAAAACCTATGGTTGATTGGGACTACGGAAAAGACAGAGTGTATGAGATTATTGATCCCGACGAGATAAAAGATGATGCTTTCATAGTCTGCGGTGGATATATGGGCTCCGTTAGTGCATTCACATCGATTGGGGATATGCTGGAGGCATGGGAGTCTAGGTATGAGCTTCATGAGGCAATGAAAATTTCAGAGAAGATAACAGGAAAGAAAGTAAATCACCTGGTGCCATTTGAGCTCGGCGGTACAAATACAACAGTCATGCTTTCTCTCGCATCTAGAGCAGGCATAACAACCGTGGATGGCGATGGCCTAGGAAGATCTGCACCTGAGACTCAGATGATCTCCTTTGTTGGATACGATATCTCTCTCTGTCCTATGCCTGTGGTTTCTAAAAATGGGAGTACTATCATTGTGGAAGAAACAACTTCTCCTGCTCTTGCTGATGAGATTGGAAGGTTTATGGTAGTTAACGATGGAGGAGCTGGAGCGAACAATCACTATTTTCAATCAGGTGTCCAGCTGAAGAAATCTGTTATCCCGAATAGCATATCAAAATCCATTGAGCTAGGGGAAGCTATTCGTGATGCAAATGCCTCCAGGCGCAATGCCATTGATGCATTTCTCGATATTTCAGGGGGACGTGTTCTTACAACGGGCAAAATAGTCAAAGTAAAGGGAGAAGATCGTGCAGGTCATTGGCATGTTTCTGTTTCAATTAAACCTGAGGATCTAAAAGGCAAGTTCGAAGTCGTAGTCAAAAACGAATACATGATGGTCACCTGCGATGGCAGGCCAGTTGTAATGTTCCCTGATTTGATATGCATGCACAATCCGGAGAACGGTCATGGTATTATGAGTTCTTCATTGAAAGAAGGAATGAGAGTAACTGTCACTGCTGTTCCAGCTCATGAACGTTTGCGATATGCAGGAAGTACTGAGATAGGAAGAAAAGCATTTTCTCCAGAAAGATATGGACATCCCGAGCTGATGTACAGGCCTATGGAAGAGATTATTTCGAACTTGCACTAAATGCAAAGCAATCCTGTTCCTCTTCATTGAACATAGCTACAGCGGATGTGATATTATGAAAAAAATAGCTCTTATTGGTGTAACAGGAAAAGACTGGTGGGCAGATCCACGAAAAAAGGAGTTTGTTGAACTTCATACACCTCACGGATATCAGATGATAAACATGTATGCTAGATATGGGACTCACAGTGTAGAGTCACATGTAGATGAAGCATACAATGCACCTTTCATTCTTGAGCAAATTGCTATTGCAAGCAAGAAAGGAGTGGATGCTATTATCATTGATTGTGCATGCGACCCCATTCTAGATGCTGCTAGGGAAATTACTTCTATCCCTGTTATAGGAGTCCGACAAGCCGCATTTCATGTTGCCCTAATGTTAGGTAGAAGGTTTAGTATCATAACGGTACAAGGCGAGTCTCTGATGAAGTGTATGGAATCTGGTTTACGAAGAGAGGGGCTAGACCAGTTTTGTGCAGGAATCCGGTATCTTGGAATGCCTGTTCTGGACTTGGCTAAGTTTCCCGATAGAGCATATAATGAATTGCTAGAAATGGTTGAACTAGCTATTCAAGAAGATAAAGCCGATGTTGTTGTTCTAGGATGCACAGGGCTATCTCATGAAGTTGACACAAAACGAATATCGGAAGCCACTGGTGTGCCAATTATCGACCCTTATGTCGTTGGCGTCTGGACTGCAGTAATGCTCGTAGAAAGCAGACTTAGTCACAGCAAGAAAGCATACCCATCACCGCCAAAGAAATTTATTACGGAGATTCCTGAACTGAAGGGCAGGTTTGATGGTATCCTGAAAGAGTAGATACTATCTTTTCGTCCTTAGTAGTATAACTATCACAATAAGAGATATGACAGCATAGATCGCCGTTGCGAGATACGGCAGAGCGAGTGAATAGCCTGCAATCCAGCCTCCCAGAATTGGTCCCGCAAAGAATCCCACTCCAGCTAGACTTTCTGCTATTCCTGCATAAGCTCCTTTTTCTTCTTCAGTCGCCGACACAACTGTATAGAGTCCTCCTAGATATCCGAATCCCACACCAACACCAACGAGCACAAGTGATATTGAGAAGGCAAGAAACTCTGTCGTGAAGGATATCCCAAACATGCCGAAACCTATTACTGATGCTCCTGCAATCATTACAGATCCCATTTTTTCATGAGGGATTCTTGTGCAGAAAATAAACGCTAGTGTCCTTGACACATTCCATATCATCAGAAGATTTCCAAAGTCCTGTGATGTATAACCAGGGATGCTTTCAATATATGTTGGAAACAATGCCAGAAGGACCGTAGATGTGAATCCAAATAATGCAATGGATACGTACGATGCAAAAAAGCGGGGGCTTGTGCGGACATCACGGCCTTTGGTGAGTGTATCTAATTCCGCAACAGGATATGGAACATTTGCCTTTTGTCCAGTCTGCCTTCCCAATTGCTCACGTGTGTAGTTCTTAACGAGAGCCGCAATCAATCCCAATGCTGCCAATTCGACTCCCAATACAACGTAGATGCTGGTGATGTTTCCAAGATATGTCGCTGAATATGCAATTAACATAGGGCTCAAGACCATTCCGGCACTCCATGATGTGGAGAAATTACCTAGGACTGCACCTTGTGAATCAGGACATAATTCTGCGACAAGAGCCTCAACCGTAGGATAGAAGACTCCGAAAAACAGTCCCTCCAAGGCACGAATGATTATGAGATGAATGGGTAGAATGAATGGTTGGGGGTAGAGAAGCAAGATAGCAATGTATGATACTGTTGCGATTATTAGGGAGTTCTTTCTGCCGATGCGATCGGATACTTTTCCGCCAAGCACTGGAGATACCATGTAGACAATACCAAAAGACCCCATCGCCCACCCCATTTCATAGGATGAGGCGCCAAGAATCCCCGCATACCAGGGAGCGAAGATTTCAGTGGTACCCAAAGAGAAAGTTGCCATGAAGGTAAGTAGATATCCTACAATTCTGGCTCTCTTCTTCTCAGGTTCAGATAGACAGGTCTCTAGGACATATTTTGCTTCAGTCAATTGATCATCTCCCTATGCCGAATTCATTTCAGATGAGGTATGATTTCCTTCGCAATTGTTTTAGTTGTGGCAATAACGTCAGTTCCTGGCACTGGAAACAGCACTGGTGTATTTGCTCCTGCATCAACAATCTCCTGCAATTGCTTCAGACAGGATTCGACATTACCAACCACTCCTAAGGCTTGAACCATTTCATCAGTAACAAGATGACCGAAATCATTGCCTTTCTTTTCTTCCTCCCTGAATGCCAGAGTTGCTTTTTCAGAAATACCAGCATACTCCATGAGAGGTCCTCCGGCTTGGGAATGAGCAAGGTACAGTTTCATAAAGTTCCTAGCAACTGAAAGAGCTTCATCCAAATCATCATGGATGACCATTGGAAGATAGGATACCATTTCAAAGCCGTCAAGATTCTTGCCTGCCTTCTTCGCACCTATTTTGATTCTATCCCAAGCAAACCTCACATATCCAGGCGTATTGAATATCGAAAGGATGGCACCATCTCCGATTTCCCCAGATAAAGCCAATCCCTGTTTTCCTTCAAATGCAAGGTAAATCGGGGGATCTGGTCTCACAGGTTTAAAGATCAATTTGACATCCTTGGCTTCAAAGAAATCGTCTTTATGATTAATGAGATCTCCTGTCATAATTTTTCGAACAAGGTCAATGCACGCCCTCGTTCTTGAGAGTGGTTTTTCCACAGTGTATCCCATTTGAGACATCCAGTATGGAACTCCTGAGCCCAATCCAAAAACAGTTCGCTGGTTTGACATCTCATCCAAAGTAGCAAATTCCATTGCAATCAGAGCTGGGTGTCTTGAGTAGGGATTAACAACACCAAGCCCTATTCTAATCCTGCTCGTGGCCATGGCGGCTGCCGCCATGTAGGGAATGCCGCCTCTGAAGAAATAATCTTCTGCAAACCAGACTGAGCCTATGCCTAGCTTCTCAGCTGTTATAGCCAAATTAACTGCTTCCTTAACTGGGAAAACGCCAGTCATGGCGACTCCGAATTCCTTGAATCCCTTCATACATAATTCTCCTCGTTTAGGACCTATGGCAAACGACCTTTCTTTTCAAGATGGTCTGCAACATCTTTCAATCCAAGTTTCTCATAGGTAGCTCTGTAGGGCCAGCTTGTCTTTAGGTCCCACTCATGGAGTGTATAATATCTGTCAAGCATACCGCTGAGCTCTTCTTCCGAGTTCATTGCACCTTTCAGAGGTCCTGACGCAGCTCCTTCATTCATTAGCCTCCATGGGAGATTATCATGTGCTCGAGTCGCGCCGCGAGTTACATTGAATGCCTTTTCAAGGGTAACAACACGTCTACCAGTCATCATCATTTCATCTTCAGACATTGTGATACCTGTCGCAGCCGCGTATAATCTAGCCATATTATCTGGATTAACTCCAAAAGCTGCAGTGGAGGTGAAAACACAGAAGCCAAGAGCTTCAGTGATCTCGTAGCAATCTTCATGCCAACGAACTATCTCTGCTCTGAAGTCTGTGAAGTGGGGCGACGCCCATTTCTTGTCACCTGTAACCTTCTCGATCACATCAACTGCTTCAGGGCTAGCTCCAAACTCAGCGAATGTCTCCGTCATGAGATGGTCATTTCCTCTTGGATTGACCGCAAAAGCTAAGGCATATGCCTTCGCCGACCTTGTTTCAACATTCGACTGTTCTAGTCCTTTGGAATTCATAATTGCCCACTTGTAAGAATCGTGCCCAACTTTCTTTGTTGCAATCTTTAGACCATCTGCAAGTAGGTTGCCAAGCTTTCCATCTCTCGTGGCAAGCTTTTCAACAGCTTTGTAGATTTCGTCTATCTTGCCCCAATTAAGGTCTAGTCCATCAGTATCTTTCTTTGACAGAACCCCTCGCTGATAGCTCTCGATTGCCCATTGCACAACAGTTCCCGCAGTGATTGTATCAAGGCCAATTCTATTACACAGCTCATTCAATCTTAGAACGCCTTCTGTGTCAATTATGCCTGGCCCATTTCCTAGAGCGCCGAATGTTTCATACTCTGGCCCTCCACTAGCAAGACCTGCATTGCGCCCTTTTTCAATTACAGAGTACCTATGACATCCAATAGTGCATCCAAAACAAGCAACCCTACGTTTTAGATACCCTTTTTCATTCAATGCCTGACCAGTAATTGCGTGAACATTTGGCGTATAACCCGTTTGCCAGTTTCTTCCTGGGAATGCATGTAACTCATTGACAGCTCCAATTGAACCCGCTGTTCCGAATTCATGCAGTGATTGCGCACCACTATCAGCCTTGAGTAGGTTTCTCATCTCCTTGGCAATGCTGGCAAATTTCTTTGGATCCTTGACTTTGATAGGTTTACTGCCTTTAACAGAAATGGCTTTCAAGTTCTTCTTGCCCATAGCTGCAGCTCCACCGCCTCTGCCTGCCGCGTGATAGAGTGAACATTGAATGGATGCAGCTCGTACAAGCTTCTCACCAGCCGGTCCGATATATAGGCCTCTGGAATCTTCCCCATGCCATTTCTTTAGCAGTGCGTCTGTTTCAATGATATCCTTTCCCCAGAGTTTTTTCGCATCTAGAATCTCAACATGATCATCTACAATGTTAATGTAGGAGGGTCTATCGGCTTGATCATGAACAACCAGATGGTCATAGCCCGCAAAGCGTAATTCGGCTCCCCAATGACCTCCTGTGTTGCTCTTCAAATATAATCCAGTTGTGCACCCAACTGTAGTCACAGAAGTTCTACCTGACGCTGGTGCCGTTGTTCCTGTTAATGCACCTGGACCGTAAATAATGACATTCCTTGGGTCATCCCATGTAATTTCTGAATCCTTGCAATAGTCCCATAAAAGCTTGGCATTGATACCCCTAGATCCTACATAGAGTTTCCTCCATTCGTCCGGCAGCGTCTGGGTCCAAATCTTGCCATCTTTGAGGTTTACATGTAGAATCTTGCCTTGATGTCCATACATCTATTTTGCCACCCCCTTCTCAACATCTCGATACATTGCCATCCTAGCAGAGCGGAGTTTCTTCTTGGCCGCATTATCAACCTCGTCTATCCACGAAAGAGCACCCGGGACACAATGCGGTGCACAATATGGATTCCCTCCACAGAGATCGCAGATGAGGGGTTTGTTCGTTTCCGGATGTAGTCTAATACCATGGTATGGACAAGCATCTACGCAGGAGCCACACTCATTGCATGATTCGATGTTAACACTAATGATGCCAGTCTTTTCGTTTCGTGTTAGAGCACCTTCGGAACACGCATCAATACAAGGATGAGCCTCACATTGCTCGCAGAGCATCTGGATTCCTAATGCTATGTCCTCTTTCTTTAATATCTTAATTCGACTGCGATGAGGATCGAAGAGATCTTCTTTCGTCAGAGAGCACGCGAGGGCGCATTGCTTGCATCCTGTGCATTTCTTCATATCAACAAGCAACATATTCATGAAGTTAAACCATCCCTAGGAATTTCTTAAACTGGTTCTAAACTTATGAATATCCCCCATTTTAATGTGTCCGTTTTCGTTATGTGGATGAATTCATAACGAAACGAATTCAGAAATGATATTAGCCCCTTTGAGTGTTCTTGACAGCAAGGAGCACTAAAAATGAGCGATGCAGGTGATAGAGCCAAATCATATTTCTCGTCTGGGTTTAATTGTGCCCAGTCCGTCCTCAGAAGCGTACTTGAAGAGAAGAATATGTATTTTGATGAAGCTCCATTCCTTACTGCTGGATTTGGTGGCGGCATTGGATTGGAGGGAAACACATGTGGAGCAGTAACTGGAGCAGTAATGGCACTCGGAATGTTACTTGCTGAAAATCAAAAAGACCCCATTGAGGTAAAGAACAAGGCATACGCATTAACTCCCAAATTGCTGGAGCAATTTCGTGATAAATATGGCACAACTATGTGCTCGCAGCTCGTTGGATTCGACATGAAAGATGCCAGGGCAAGGCAAAAGGCGTCAGAAGAAAAACTATTCCAAAATATATGCCCGAAGTTTGTTAGCTCTGCTGTAGAAATTGTGCTCGCGTTGGAACTATGACGGTATGAATCATCTATAGCAATCATTCATGTGTCTTATAATTCAATAATTCGATAGGATTCTACACGGGGAACTTCATGAGGGATTGGTGGATAAGAGCTAAAGTACTTGGCTGTCTATTGATAGTGTTTGTTGGGGGAATCTCTGCAGTAACGTTCATCGGACTTCCTTACTATCCGAACGCATATCGTACGCAGACTGATACATATCCTCACTCTTTCATTCTAAGTAATGATACACCAAAGTGGAATGAAACACCTGAAGGATTCTTCGCAGAGGAGATCGGCTTGGTGTACCTGCAAACAAACAATACACCAGTGAACATCCTATTTCTTACTCAAAGCATGGAGGCAGTACTATCACTATATAATGTTACCAAAATAACTGATATCATCATTTCCACTAATATCACTGAGGAAACCTCCATTATAGTTGAAAGAGTGGTTGGAGATGTGGAAGTCGAATTAACAATACTAGTATTAAGCGTCATTCCTCCACCCCCAACGGCAATTCAAGCTGGTCCTGCAGCGGCCATATTGTTCTGCCTATTCTTTGTATTCATTGGAATTCTATTGCTATTCTTGGTGAAGGCCGAATCGCATTGGATTCTTCTGAAGGGAAATCGTCAACCTGCGTTAATCTCATTTCTTCTCATTGTAAGTATCCTCCTCATGACGCCATCTATTGTGGGAACATTAAATGGCTCATTTGCTTTAAGGGAGCAAATTGAAACAGTTGGTAGTGAAAGCAAGGTATTTGTATTGAATTCCTCAAACCCTTCAGATTTTGTGGAGATTGGCGGAGAAGCAGACTATGACAACTACACTATTCAAAAAGGACCTCAAAACAACGGAGAAAAGGCCTATCGAATTATGATTCAAGATTCTCAGGGTAGTATTTTGGTGGATGCAACGTTTGTCAACTCCAGTCTTTGGATGATTGAAGGGATAGCTGCTAATGATACGAGCTATTTCTTGTATATTCAACGAGCTGGCAGTGATGAAGAGGTTGAACTGATGTTTTCTAATACAAAGGTCATGATGAAGCCCAATCTAGATCCAACAGTTAGCAACATCCTGGCAATTTTGGGAAGCGCATTGTTTGCTCTAGCATTGGTCCTTGGGTTTAATACTAAGACGAAAGATGGTACTCAAAGGGCATCAGTAGTGTAAATGGTCTAGAGTAGAGAAAAGAAAAAATAGAAAAAGAGAGCATGGATGGAATTAGGGTTGGGGTTAATTGAGTGGAACCAATTGGCACAATCACTGTGTATTTACCATTCATGGACTCTCAAACAAAAAACGTCATAACCTCACTAATGAGGGATGCCTACAACTTTCACGATTTTGTTAAATCGCTATGTCAAAAGGTTTCCACTACAGATTCCCCAGGAAGCCTAGTCTTCTTTGCCGTCCATTTTGCAGCGCTTCTATTCGATTTCGAATCTCTCGATAAGATTGCAAAATCGTATGGCAAATTGGATTTGATTCGTCCGAATCTCTTCTATGGAAGTGCGATGCAAGGACGCTCCGAAGACATGAAGAAAGTTAGAGATGCTGCAGATCAGGTTCTATCAAGCAATCCACCTGATTGGCTAGTCTTGGAGATGCACATGGTCAAACTTGAAGCAGAGAATGAAGAGTATCCTGCAAACATATATGATCACTCTACTGGGGACAAAATAGAGCAGCTAATAGAGGATAAGCCCGAGTTTGAATTCTTAAAATCTCGAATCTATGACTCCTTGACAATTCGAGCGATTCGAGATGGTGATGAGGACGGAGCATTAGAACTAAATCAGATGGCGATTGAAAATGCTGAAGAATTCGACGATATAAACCGATTAGCGCACCTCCTTAGAACGAGAGCCGAATTAATCCATTCTTCAAACTGGACTGAAATGCTGGATTTGCTTGTTCGGTCACAAAGGCTCATGTCGGCAATGGGCGACAAGAACGGATTGGCTGACGTCTTCTTTCAGCTTAGCAAATTGGAGTCTACACGAGGTTTCTATGACAATGCTATCGAACATAATCTTGAATGCATCAGAATTCGGGAATCTATGGGTGTATCTACCGGGATGTTTGCGCTGACAATCTCTACACTCTATAATGTAATTGGACAGAGTGAAGCTGGTTTTGAGTGGGCAAAATTGGCTGAGAATG
>JBHLQM010000025.1:0-42447 GCA_048884785.1 Candidatus Thorarchaeota archaeon
GGTATGATTCTTGCTTGGGGCGACTGATGGTCATCGGGCCTCAAGTCACAGAGTGCAAGAGATCGGGTGTTCAAATCACCCCCGGCCCACCATACATTTTTACTGGTGCCCTAAGAAATCTGCCATAGAGTTTCGTAGATAGGTCCCGCTGGTGTCAAAGTGCTTTTTGTCATTCTGATGCAATCTACAGTCATTGTTCCCACTGATTCGTCAGAAAGAGCACTTAGGTTCTCACTGATCCGTTGCCGGTCATTAACTGCTCTTACCCTTGCAATCGTAGCATGTGGAGTGAATTTATTTTCTTTCTGATATCCAAGGCCAGCTAGGATGTCATCTGTACGAACCTTAAGGTCACGCATCATCTCTGCGTTATGAGTCACGCCTACCCAGATTACTCTGGGACGATGAATACTTGGAAATGCCCCTACACCTCTGACCTCAATCGTAAATGGCGAGATTTCGATACTCTCTAGTTCTGAGTGAATTTTTTCTACTCTTGCCGTAGATGTATCACCAAAAAAGCGCCAAGTAAAATGGATATTCTCTAATTCCACCATCTTCATTTTTGCCGAATGAGTATCAAGTTTGGATTGAATCAGCTTAATCCTCGATAATAGGGAGTCATCATTTATATCCACGCTCAAGAAAACTCGAATCTGATCTGTCAAATGACTCATCTCACACGTCTACTATTTGCAATACAAGCAAATTAGGGTGATGGTCTTTTGGTTCTACGGGAATTCTTAAAGCGTAATCAGTAAACGTGCAGGTGGTGTAAGAAGGTAGTTGAAGAAGCGCAAAGATTCAGGATTGGACTTGCCGACCACTGTTCGGGAAACAGGGAAAAAGATTGAACGTAAGCGAAGTGCCGAGGTCCCGGATGCAAAGATACTGGTTTTGCGTGATATTGGATATCCCTTTAGACTAAAGGGCGACCCAAAACCATCAGGACTTGAAATAGACAACCAAGAGCTCTTTTCTGACTATGCTCGAGAACAATGGGCAGGAACCGTCATACGAGAGGGAATGTATCTTTTTGACAGGTATATAATTCCAGATTTCGCATTCCAAGTTGCCAAGATAGATCCTCCTGAATCAGTGATCACAAGGAAAACACAAATCATATTGGAATCAAGGGAACTCATCTCTGCAATTCCAGGCCCTGCTGTGACATTAAACGAAGTCATAGGCCATAATTCTGTCAAGCTAAAGTGCCGTGTTATTCTTAAATATCTCAAAAATCCATCACAATTTGGAGAATGGGCACCTAGGGCTGTTCTTTTCTATGGCCCTCCGGGGACCGGAAAGACATTGACAGCCAAAGCATTGGCACATGAAGCAAATGCAGACATCATAACTGCCAAGGCACCAGATTTGATTGGAACACATGTCGGTGATGGAGGCCGTCGAATAAGTGCGCTATTCGAAGAAGCAAGAAAGAGAGCACCAACAATCATATTCATTGACGAACTAGATGCAATTGGCCTAGCCCGCTCGTTTCAGTCTATTAGAGGTGATGTTTCAGAGGTCGTAACTGCATTGCTGGCAGAGCTGGACAGGAACGAAGAGGGGTCTGGTATTGTTGTAGTTGGTGCTACAAATGCACTGGCCTTGATTGATGCTGCAATCAGAAGCCGATTTGATACATCTTTTGAATTCTCTCTGCCTACTGCTGACGAACGACTAGAAATATTGAAACTCTACTCAGAGAGACTTCCAATTCCTTTGAATTTTGAAGTCAAGGAATTAGTTGGGATAACAGCAGGACTATCTGGGCGTGATCTTCGTGATAGAATTCTCAAGGAAGCCTTACATCAATCCATTTCAAAAGATAAGTCCGAAATAACACTTGAAACAGTTAGAGAAATCATAGAGGGACTAGGCATAAGAAAGAGTCCTGAGTATACTGTATAATAACTGCCAAATGGCTTTGTAGAATGGAAGAGATAGTGACGAAAAATGAAGCTAGTGATAATTACCGGAATGCCTGGGGCAGGAAAGAGCGAAGTTGCTACAGCATTTCAATCGGCTGGATTTCCGGTCATTATCATGGGTGATGTAATTCGCGAAGAAACACAACGCAGAGGATTAGACCCCACTCCATCAAATACAAAAAAAGTGATGCTTGATTTACGCGAGAAGGATGGTTTGGGCGCTGTTGCTATGCGTTGTTTAACAGAATTAAAGAGGATTGATTCAAGTCTTGTTGCAATTGAAGGATGCAGAAGCATAGCTGAAATTGACGTCTTTGATGACTTTGGAGAATCGGTAACAACAATCTGTGTTCACTCCTCACCAAAAGTACGATTCAATAGACTGCGCAGCAGAGCCCGTGATGATGCGCCTCAGGAATGGGAAGCCTTCAGAGAACGTGATTTGCGTGAGCTCTCCGTTGGCCTTGGCGGAGTCATCGCACTGAGTGACATTATGCTAATCAATGAAGGCACTCTTGATGAACTAAAAGAGCTCGCTCATAATGTCGTAAAGAGGTTCATCTAGAATGCAAATTCTCGTGAGAGCACCTGTTTTTCCCACTGAAGAAAAGAATAGAGTAGCTAATGCATTATCTAACCTGTTTCCTGAATCCATATTCACGTCGACACAAGAGAACGAATTAATCTGGTTAGAATTCGAAACAACCAGTAGATCACTTCTAAACACACTTAGAAATATGATTCACGAAAACCGAATTATCGATGCGGCAAGAAGGATTCTTGAAAAGGAATGGACCGGAACAAGAACATCTATCCACTTTGACAAGCAAGTTGCGTATAAGTGCAAGCTCAGAATAGCTGAGCAATCAGATAATCCCCCGCTCGGTTCTATTGAAGTGAACCTGGCACTAAAACACGAAACGGAGTTCTACGATTTTCTTTCATGGTTCACACCACCCACCAAGGACGGACGAATTATGAAAAGCTAGATTTTCACGCCAAGCAGTTCTCTACTTAATCCACTATGAACTCGTATAGGTATATCATATAATACAGGTAATCCAACTTGGCCAAAAATAGCTCCAAGATTCATCTCTTGACTGCCACATATACATGCTAATCTATTTGAGTCAGTAAACTGTGATAGTTGAATAGCAAGCCTCTCCACAAGATCCACCGCAAATGCACCTTGAGTTGAACTCGTTCGGCCATACGGCGGATCTGTAACAATGCAATCAAAATCTGAAACAGGCAAAAATCTTGAGTCTCCTTGGATTAGTACGAAGTTTCTTACATTCAAACCAAGCAGGTTCATCTTTGCTCCTCTCAATAGTTTCCAACTCAAATCTATGCCAATAACTCGTGCACCAAGAAGTCCTGCTTCGCATAAAATACCACCAGCTCCACAAAAGGGATCCAACACGGTGGAATCACTTTTCACGCCTGCAATATTACACATCACTCTAGCAAGAAGTGAATTCATCATGCTTGGGTGAAAGAAGGATTTTGTGCTCGGCGTTCTTTGTGCAAGTATTCCTCGCTGCTGTGACAAGAACCCCTCACAGAAAAAAACCCCCTCTTGAGAAACAACAATAATTATCCTAACACGAGGATTAGCAAGAGAAACAGGAGCTCTACTTAATGTCCTTATCCTTTTTCCAATCTTCCGCACCAGTTCTTGCCTTTGTTCATAGCTCAGCAAATCATCTATCATACGAAGCTCCACAGAGAAGCTCTCTCCAGACTTTATCAGTTCAGGCATTGAATCATAAGCAATCTGATTAGCTGTTGAATCGATATCACTGAACTCCTGCAATACAGTACCTGTTTCTCGTACCAGAGCTGCTCTATTGAGTAAAGACAAAACCGGACTTTTCGGACAATCGATTATTCCTATACGACGATGCCATGAGATTCTGGCATTACTTGCCTCTGTTTCAACTAAAGATTCCACTTCTGCCCTTGCAAGTTTGATATTATCGCCAGAAAGTACAACGAAGTATTTAGACAATATAGCATCACTCGTAGAGATTATCTCCACCTAGGAATATCCGCTGAAACTCCCCATACAATGTCTCAAATCCCATTGCCTGCTTGCCAGAAACTGGAATCACGGTTGGGCCACCACCAATCTCACCAAGCATCCGAAGAACAGACGTCGAGAACTCTCGTATCAATCCACTAGATGACGCATTAAGTGCATCTTCCAACAAATAAGAATCCGAAGACCAATCAACAATTCTGTCCAGTTCCTCCTCTGACAGAATATCGGCCTTGCTTAATAGATTCAATTGCGGAATTCCAAATCGGATATTGATTGACATCCCTAACAACATGGATGACAAATAGCCTGAGGGTATGCGAGCCATATTAGAATCGAGTAAGTAAAGCGAGATTGCCAAATCAGACCCACTAAGTGAAGAAACCATGAGAGGGCCTGAGTTGCGATATGCAAAGAGTTCCATCTGACCTGGACAGTCAACCAAAACATAATCTCTTCCAAGATCTGTAATTTCATCACGAATATCATTGGCATGGCTTATTGCCATATCCAATGATGCAACGAGTGCTCCGTTTGGTCCAAGCCCAAATTGCTGCATTATCTCCCCATAGTCAACATGGTCGCGTATATCGACATCAGAAGTATAGGGAGGCGATTCAACACCTGGATCCAGATTTACAACGGCAACACTGATTTCCGAAGACACTAACCAGTCTTCAAGAGCGGCCGTGAGCAAAGACTTTCCAGATCCCGCTGTACCAACAATGAACATAAAGAACATACAAGAAACCATTTCATGTTCCTCTTTGAGTTCTTTGGTCTGGATATGAAACGAATAATTTCGACACAAGACGAATTTTTGATGCAAACTTGCAACAACTCTTATCTTGAAGAGAATAGAAATTGAAACCATGGATCAAAGTGAGGCACTCCAGCGACTTGCAGAAGCAATGGCAGGCGAAATATGTCTGGCTGAGAATGATCCCGGTGCCGTGATGAAACGGTGGCGAGAAAGATTTCAGATATCGCAAAAGAATCTAGCCAAACATCTTGAGGTTTCTCCGTCGGTGATAAGTGATTATGAGAGCGGGCGAAGGAAATCACCGCGAGTCGAAACAATAAAGAGATTCGTTGAAGGGCTAATTGAGATGGATGCGGCTAGTGGCGGAAGAATTGCCATGGCCCTAGAGAAGCTAGTGACCCCTGAGATAGCATCTGAAGCTATTCTTGACAGTAGAGAGTTTGGAGTACCATTTCCTGCACGACTTCTTGCGGATAGGCTTGACTGCAAAGTACTTACACACAAGAGTCTCTTGGACCGTGACATATATGGATATACAGCATTGGATAGCATCAAGGCAATAGTTACGCTGACCCCCCAACAGTTGTTGCGTCTCTACGGAGGAACAACACAACGTGCCGCCATCCTGACAAACGTGAGTACAGGACGGTCGCCCATGGTGGCAATTAAAGCTAGTCAGATTGGAACCTCAGTTGCAGTGAAACCTGCAGTTGTAATTCTCCAAGGTGTAAAGGAGTTAGACCCCCTAGCAGTAAGAATTGCTGATAGCATACACTTGCCTCTCTGTGTATCAGAAATCAAAACCCCAGAAGAGCTTGTACGAGAACTCAGAACATTTGACCCTCATAAATGATTGTCATCGTAAGGTGAAGAATATGGACTTTGACATCGAAATAAACGATCCCATTCACGGATTTATCGGTCTTACAGAGATAGAAACACGAATTATAAATTCAGAACCATACCAACGTCTTCGTAGAATCAAGCAACTCTCTGGTGCGCACTATGTCTATCCCACAGCCGAACATACTCGATTTGGCCATTGTATAGGCGCATTGCATATTGCAGGTCTTATTGGTAGACGGCTGTTATATCAACTAGGAATTGATGATGATACACTTCAGGAAGTGCGACTTGCAGGCCTTCTTCATGATATTGGACATGGGCCATTTAGCCATGTCTTTGAGGAACCGCTGATTGAACGTCGTGGGTGGAATCATGAGGATGTGACAGAATGGATCATCCGTGAGAGTCAGATTGGCGAGATATTGGAGGAAGGTGGTATCTCAAAGAATCGAATAGCCGATTTGGTAAGAGGGCGTAGAACCAAGAAGATAGACAGCGTTGTAAGTGGAATTGCCGCCGGACAGGTGGATTCAGATAAGATGGACTACCTAATTCGGGACTCATTTTACTGTGGTGTGAACTATGGACTAGTAGACATTCACCGTCTCATCAACAGCATCGAAATAACACCTGACTATGAGATGTACTTTGATTTGGCGGCAAGAGGAGCATTGGAATCATTCCTAGTAGCTCGCTATGAGATGTTCCTAAATGTATACTATCACAAAACAGTACGAAGCGTAGAGGTAATGCTAATCAAACTAATTGAAGCAGCTGACAGAGCTCTGAATATCACAGCTTTTGATACGCCTGATGAGTTTCTTGCTCTTGATGACATGTCACTTGTATCACGGATTAGACGTCTTAATCCATCCCAATCTGCTGATGCCAATGAGGCCGTCAGAATGATGAATATGCTTGATTCAAGAATTCTATATAAATCTGCATTTGAGAAAGTTCTTCATACAGAGGATCGTTTTGTATCCAAGGTCCTCACGAAGCGGAAAGTTCGCGAGAGTCTTCAAGAGGAAATCGCCGCTTTAGCAAAAGTTCCTGCCGAAGATGTAATCGTAGACGTTCCAACATTACCTTCTGTTCCATATAATCCACATCAATTAGACCCAATGGAAATCAAGATTTTTGAGATTATGGAGGGAAAACGAGTACCAAGAAATCTCTCCGAGGTATCCAATATAGCTCAGACAATGAAAGTGTATCTGGATGTGATTCGTGTTTATACTTTTAATAGACATAGAGCAATGGTTGAACGAGCTGCGCGTGAAATATTCCAAGAATCTCCAGATGCAGCCCTCATACATATGTAGTGCTCTACAATCATTTGAAATACAAAAGGAAAAGATTGTGGAGATTATATAGTCAACCGAGAGATTCATCAATGGACCACAATCAAGGTCCGGAGCTGAGACTTTGACTGATGATCTCAATGAAGCCTTGCAGAACATCAAGATGACTACAGGAGTCGAGAATGTAGTCCTAATCCAGAAAGATGGACTACCTGTTGCAAGTGCAGGTGTATGGTTTAGCAAGGAAGAGGTTTTTGCAGTAGCATCATCTACTTGTGCAATCTTCGGTGTTGCAAAATTGATACATGGAAACTTCAAGTATCTCTTAATGGAATCAGAAACATCCAAGGTCTTTCTGGCATCTCTTCCAAACAATCCTGATTATTTCCTAGCGATTACAACTGCGCCTAGGGTGAACTTAGCCGCACTTTTCATCGAGATGCGTGACAGTTTTTCCCGTATCTCATATTTGCTAAAGCAACATATCGATGGTCGACTTCCCCCACTGCGTTCATATAGTTCAGAAGAAACTCAGAAAGTATTGAGTGGATTTTCAGTTGCAGAAGGCAACGCCCCCTCTTATTCCACATCACGCTCAATGATATCCCTTGACCGTTCTCAGGCTCTCGGTCTTCGATCCATTCTTCGACAGTTGCATGACAGTATACCCAACATTGATTCCGTGTTTTTGTCCCTTAGCGGCGGCGTCAGGGTGTCATTAGATGGATTCACGAATGATAGACTTGCAGCTATGTCATTCGCACTACATGATGCATCTGAACGGGTAGTTCGAACACTCAGGAATAGTTCACTTCAGACCGTTTTATGTGAAACAGATGACACGCGTCATTTCATCTATGCCGTTCCTAATGGAGTGTTTAGTTTGTGGGTGAAGCGTGACACACAAAAATTAGGTCTCATGCGACTTCTGTTGAAGCACTACATCGCAGAAACTCAGAGAATTCTTAGTTCGGCTTCAGTGACTCGTCCGGCATTGCCCCAAGAATTACGTGAACTAATACTTTCCGAACGTCCCAAGAGGGATCTTATTGTAGCGAGGCGAAATACATGAGTTATTCAATACTAAATCTTATCGAAATAATGAACGATGAGTTTCCTCTTCTGTTGAATTCGATCCTCAATCGAATTCCCATATTAGTCATAGGTGATGACATTGAACTGGTAGATGATATGGTAGAGAGTGTAATCTCTCTCAGTCCCCACAGACACAAGATGGTTTTTTGGAGAGACTTCACTGCAGAAGATGAAATCATCGCTGTCTGGGAGGAAGAAAAGCACAACTACGAAGTGAATCGTACAGTAGTATGCTGCCTTGCCTCAAATATGAGGCTCGCATTGGAGAGAATAAAGAGATTCAATGGATGGATAATAGGAATCCCTGTAGGTTACAGTTCCATGGGACTGAAGGTGACGGAGGACAATCTCAAGGAAATACAGACGCACATCTTGCAGATTTCAAAAGCCTGCGGAATTTTAAAACTCTCGTCCCCTTCTTCCATGGAATTTAGTCTTCTCAATGTTGAGCAAGGCGGACTTGAAGTTGAAAAAAGAATTGTGGATAAGATTCTGACACGAAAGAACCAATCATTGGAAAGGATACGTCGCTTGCTCAGTAAATCTCTCCGTGGATCAAATATCTCTGATGGTATAATGAATGCTGTACTAAAGCTAGATGACGAATCAGAGAAGATTACACATGATATGTTTGTTGAAGAAATCAGTAACTTTGTACACGCTGCAAGAAGAGCTGTGACACTACTCTCTCGAATAAGACTGGCAAGAGAACTCGGAACATCCACCGTTCTCACAGAGAGGAATCTTTACGAAGCCATTGGTTGGGAGGGCGGCGAGCTGACTGATCTAATTCGTTTCATTCATGCAGAATGGCATGAAGACTTCTCAGATTGCGTCAAACTTGGAGCCCTCTCTGGACTCGGAGCATGGGTAGATAGTATGTGGGGTGCCTAGGAGGAGTAGACGTGATTGTCGACTATGGAAATAGGACTGTTGGACTAAAAATCGTCTTTTTCGGACCTGCAATGAGTGGAAAAACCACATCAATCAGATGGTTGTTCAGAAGCTTGGACTGCGCTGACAGACTTACATCTATTGAAAATACCGTGGGCCGTACAATGTTCTGTGATTTTGGAACCATCCCATTCTCTCTGGGAGATAGTTGGACCATCAATGCACACGTTTGGTCTGCTACCGGACAAGATTTCTACCGCTCCACTAGAGAGGTAGTTCTTGTAGGTGCAGATGGTATCGTATTCGTTGCAGACTCACAAGTACACCTCTTAGACGAAAATCTGGCTAGCTGGAACGAACTTATGTCACTTTTGTCGGAAGAAGAGCGTCCGTTGCCAATCGTTGTCTGCTTGAATAAGCAGGACCTTCCAAACGCAATAGATGAGGAGCGATTAAGGAGCTATCTCAGACTTCCTGCATCAATACCTGTTTTGAGAAGTGTTGCTATGAATGGATTGAATATACTTGAAGCATTTGAGATTCTATTTCATGATGCTATGCGAGCAGGTGCAATGATGCAACCATTACACTGAATGGTCCTTTGCTTTAGCGATTACTAGCGATTACTTTATACGAAGCCAAAAAAACCTCCTAGATGACTTGTTATTTGAAAGCAAGTTTCCAGACCATGGTATGAGGCAGTAGTATTGGAGCAAAATGGAACAAGTACCAAATTCATATTTGTTACTGGTGGTGTTCTGTCAGGCATTGGTAAGGGTGTAACAACAGCATCAATTGCCAAGCTCCTACAGTTTAGAGGGTATCGGGTCAAAATAATGAAGATTGATCCATACCTGAATATTGACCCTGGTACTATGAATCCAGTAGAACATGGAGAGGTATTTGTTACAGATCAGACTTGGGTCTTCAAACCAGCTACTGACTTTGAATTTGTGATATCTGAAATAGATCTTGATTTTGGGACCTATGAAAGATTCACTGGTATAGAATCGCATCCCTCTGATAATATCACATCGGGCCAAATCTATCTCTCCGTGATTTTGGGCGAACGAAAGGGAAGCTATCTTGGAAGAACTGTACAAATCATCCCACACGTAACAGACTACATCAAGGAGAGAATATGGGCGGTAGCCTCTAGAAGCCCAATACCCGATGTGGTCCTAGTCGAGATTGGCGGTACAGCTGGCGACATAGAAGCCATGCCTTTCCTAGAGGCAGTCCGTCAACTTGCTCGTGAGATTGGAAGAAACAGAGTTGCCTTTGTTCATGTAACACTTGTACCATACATGACCTCAGTGGGTGAATTCAAGACAAAGCCAACACAGCATAGTGTGAGAACTCTCCAAGGACTGGGCTTACAACCTGATATTATCATATGTAGAGCAGAAAAGAAACTGGAAGAACAAGCAAAAAGGAAGATTGCTTTATTCTGCAATATTCCTGAGGAGAGTGTCATATCTAATCCGGATATTAGTATCGTCTACCAATTACCGCTTTCATTCGAAGAACAGGGGCTTGGAAATACGATTATTAGTCAACTTGAGCTTGAACAACGGATTCCAGATACGGCAACCTGGAAAAAAATGGTGGAGTCATATCAAGGCACAACCAAGTCCGTACGGATTGCCATGCCTGGCAAGTATACTACTCTAAGTGACTCCTACAAGAGCATAAACGAAGCACTAAATCACGCAGCAGCAATGTGCGAAGCACGAGTAGAAATAAAATGGATTGAAACAGAAGAAAGATGCAGCCTTGATTGCATTCATCAGGATCTTGAGGAAGTCGATGGAATTTTACTTACGCCAGGTTTTGGAGAGCGTGGCGTTGAGGGGATGATAAATGCCGCAATAGTCAGTCTGGACTCCAAAATCCCCTTCCTTGGAATATGCTATGGCGCTCAACTTGGTACTGTTGCTTTTGCTAGGCATGTGATGGGTTGGAATGGCGCTCATACAACTGAGGTTGACAGCAACAGTCTGTACCCAGTTGTAGACCTAATGGATGAACAAAAGAATTTGGAAGCAAAAGGCGGTACAATGCGATTAGGCGGTCATGAAGTGAGAATCAAAGAAGGGACGAAGCTTCGCGGATTGTATAATTCTACTGAAGCTAGAGAACGTTTCAGGCATCGTTTCCATTTGATTCAACGATATGTTGGTAGAATGAAGGAGAAAGGAATGATTGTATCCGCATATGACCTCACTGGGAAAATCATCAATGCACTTGAGCTAACTAATCATCCATTCTGGATAGGCGTGCAATATCATCCCGAATTCAAATCCCTGCCCGGAAAACCACATCCTCTTTATCTTGGGTTAATAAGGGCGGCTCTAGAACATAATTCCAAGAGGCGAAAATAGTGGATAAGAATCTCGATAAAATGCTATCACTTCTAGTCGAAGAGATAGAACGAGTCGAGGATACAAGAGCTCACTTTGGTAACGTGATGAATGAAATTAAGAGCTCACTAGATTTAGCCAGATTCCCTGCTCTGGTTGGTGAAGCTGTTGAATCACAATTCATAACCAAAATACAGCCTGCTAAACTAGCAGGTTTAAGCATTGCCGGAGTTGACGGTGGCCTTATGCGAAAACGCTTTCGATCAATGGATTTGCTATTGACTCGCGGTGTCGCAGTGATCTTTCAATTTACGGGTGATGAAGGCCCTAGAGTTGAATTCTTTCCTGATCCCTTTCCAGAACCAAATGCGAAATTAATCATGCTCTCCATGTCAAGCCCAGAATTAGACCAATTATCCTCTTTGGAACGCATAGCAACAGAACTTAGAGTGACCATATCCGCATTAGATGAGTTCCATGCCGATATCGTTCTTCTAGATGGGAGTCTTTTCTATCACCCTCGAGACCGCCCACAAACTGGATCTGTCGCAGAAGAGAAGTTCCAAGAAGTGGTGGCTCTATATAGACAACTCTACAACAAAGTAGCAAAGAAAAAGACAACATTGGTGGGAATTGTGAAAGATAGCCGGTCTACCAGAATTGTCAGCACACTTGGTGATATCTTGCCGCATATCCTGAGGAATCCAGCAATATACGAGAAAATGCAGGGTGTTGATTATCGATGGCTTCTAAAAATATCTCGGGACGGTGACTTATTAGATACCTTTCTCGAGGAAGGTGAGAGAACCTTCGCATTTAGATACTCAGGCGAGTTACCTCAAAATTCTAACCTAATTCACAATGACCTTTTGACTTGGGCTTCTTCTATTTGGGTGACTTACCTTAAAACCGCACAAAATGACATTCCGCTTCGGGTAGAGGTCATGGTGAAATCTGATGGCGCAGAAGGAATTCAGCAGCTGAACCGTACTCTGTCAGCCATACTTCCACTATCATATCAGCACCCAGAGTTCGGTCTACCCACTCCCATATTAGAGGCTGATGCTAGAGCGCGAATTACCAATAATGAAGTCCGATTAATAGTAGACCGACTAATGGCTCTCTCAGGCCTGACCTATTCGACACTAGAAAAACGAAGGTCTAGAAACCCCTTTGGAGGGTAGAAATTTGTCAGCGAATCAATCTAGATCCCGACTTGGAACAGTTGTTTGTACAAATGAAGGGCCAAATGTATCCGAGTTTTCATTTGTATTAGAGGGCGGAGCAAATGAAACATCAGTTCGTCGAGGCGAATTCGTAACGGTTGAAACGGACTTCGGAACTGTTGTGGCCAGAGTGCAAGATCTCATTCGGACAAATAGATATTTTCAACATGCAGAAGCAGTCCGCGAATACCAATCCCGTGGAGAGCCGCTTAGGTCCATATTTCCTACTGACAGATGGCAATATACAGTCGGACAGACTAAAGTTGTAGGATTTTGGATTAATGATCGAACGGTCAGACCATATACGTCTGTTTCACCTGGTGCCGTTGTGAGAAGAGCTGACGAAGATCTCTTGTCAAGATTTCTTAGGTTGGACACCGAGGCTGGTCTGAATCTTGGTACAGTAGCTCATCATGAACTTGAGTTTCGCCCTTCTGTTGATCGACTATTGTCAAAGCATTTGGCTATCCTAGCAATGTCGGGAGCAGGGAAGAGCTACTTTGTGTCCGTTATGCTAGAGGAGTTGATGGCAAGAACAAAGAGTCAAGGACGCCTAAGTGTTGTTGTTGTTGATGTCCATGGTGAGTATACATACTTGAAAGACCTCAAACCACAAAATCTTGGTCTGCCAGATGGATCATTCGAAGTCGAACATATCCGAGGCTCATATATTCAGATACCCGTCCAATCTCTTACAGCTGATGCCTTGAGTTCCTTTGTGGCAGGAATGTCAGATGTTCAAAAACGCGACTTAAGACGGGCAATCTCCGACATCGGCGATCGTTTCGAGAACGGATACACACTCTCCGATTTGATTACATTAGTAAAGGATGATGAAACTATTAGCAAAAACACTAGAGAAGCATTGGTTGGATGGCTTATTAACCTTGAAGACACAGGGCTATTTGGGAAGGAGGGAGTTCCAGAGTTAAGAAACATAATTCGACCTGGAAAAATAACACTGATTGATTTGAGTGATTTTGTCAGTCTCAAGAAAAAGCAAATAATAGTATCGCACTTAGCAAGTGAGCTACTTTACCATAGACGTCAAGGGAATATCCCGCCGTTTCTACTAGTTCTTGAAGAGTCTCATCAGTTCTGTCCAGAGAGTCGGCATGAATTAGCCCTACCAAAGACACAGATAGAAACTATAGCAAGAGAAGGACGAAAATTCCATGCATTGCTATGCCTCATAACGCAAAGACCAGTCAAACTATCTACAACTGTTCTTAGCCAATGTAGCAATCAAGCTATTCTTAGATGCACCAATCCATACGATTTGGATCACATAGGACGGTCTAGCGAAGGCATAGATCGTTCGTCGCTTGATGCAATCACAACTCTTGAAGTCGGTGAGGCCCTTTTTGTGGGTGAAACTGTATCAGTTCCTACATTCGTCAAGATTCGTAGAAGACGAATTGAGCCCGAATCACAAACAGGAAACCTCTCTGAGGCTCTAAAGAAGGCTGATAAAAAGTAGAGCGAAGGGATATTCGCAAACCATAATCTGATAAGTCAAAATACTGGGTTCTTTAATGGGGGCTAATAGGCCTTTGTCCGAAACAGGTAAAGATGTCGATGAAATCCACCAAATCATTGACAGTATGCAAGCACGATTGGTTGAACTATTTGATCAGCTTAGGGCACTAAGAGTTCGGCTTGATCAACGTGTATTGCCTGAAGACGATGGCACAATACTCCCCCTTTTCTCAAAGATTGAAGAACCTACAAAGCTTGTTGATGCGGCAGCATCCATCCAAACACCCTCCCCTAAAAAACGGACCAAGACTGCTGAAACCAAATCTGGTGAAGACACCACCGAACTTCCAGTAGATGAATCAGATGCCACTTCAGCAGAACCCGAACAAGTAATTGCGCCAGATGCAAAGGTTTCCCGCCTATTGGATCCCATCACACACGAGCTAAAAACAGGAGACTCGCCAGCAGAGGTTATAGCTGAGTATGTCCAGTCTGCTAAAGATGAACTAATAACCGAAAAGAAACCAAATGACAAAGTTGCAAGAGATATGGATATTGTCCTGAAATTTCTACGAGCAAGAGGCAGACGAGGGATCCGTCCTGAAGAACGTGATAACATTCTTCGTCGAATAAAGCGATGGCAAGCTCATCTGGGCAAATGAGCTCAAAAACAGAAGGAAAGGTGAGCTAATTCTAGCTCACACTAAAGATCAATAATTATTCGCTTGACTTTCGTCTTTGATATCTTCTTCAGACCATGCTGACCAGGTTCATACCTGCATTCAAGTAGCCCAGCTTCATAGAGTATCTTAATCTGCGCGCTGGCATTTGCCTCTGTCCCTCCAAGATGGGTTGCTACTCGTGTAACATCCTTTTCACCTTCAAGAAGGAGCTTGAGAATCGTTAAGCGAGTGCCTGAAGAGAGGGCACGTCCAATTCGAAGAATTTCATTGTCGTTGCTAACTTCTAATGTTTCTGACAAGGTCACACCTCGCATCAAGTTGCCGTTTCGTTCAATTACGGTTTATTATACTTGTTGTTTGGTATTTTTATTCTGTGAGAACTCAAAGAGCCTTAGTCTTATGTTAATGCTTATAGCAAAAGTTGAGAATTCCTGCAAGAGAATAGAGTCATGAGCAATGAGAAAGAGTTCATAATGGGATTCGACATCTTGCCATCGCAAAGCTCACGAGCAAGGGCCGCCCCGAAATTTGCTTGCGTGATTTATGGAAATGGTACTGTACTAAATGAATACCCCGAGGTGTCTCGAGGAGCTCTTCTCAATCTAGTAAGGGAGATAGAACCCAAATGGCTCTGTACAGATAATATCTTCGAGATCATTCCAGATAGTAAATCACTATTTCGCTTGGCAGAAAGAATTCCCATAACCACACGTATTGTACAGGTCACAGGGGTTCCTCCAAAACAAATCCCCCTGAAGACTCTTGCAAAGCGTCATAACTTGGGGTTTCGAGGGAAAGCATCCCCTCTTGAATCAGCTCGTCTTGCAGCTCAACTAGCTGCACTGGGAGTTGGTTACAGTGTCGAATGTTTCAGCGAACAGACAGAAATCAAAGTGACTCGTGCTAGAAAGATGGGACGAGGCGGACAAAGTGTCAATAGATATCGTCGCAAACTTCATTCAGAAATCCAACAAATGACTCGTCATATAGAAGGGGAACTCAAAACAGCAAAAATCGAGTATGAACTCGATGTCAGAACATCGGATTTTGGCTATGCAAGTGCCAGAATTGTAGCATATGCGCCTCTTCCTGTCATTCAAGGAATCATTGAAAGGAAGAAGGGTGGGGATTTCAATGTCCTCGTCACACCGGTACGAAAAAGAACAGAATTTGTTCCGCTTGAACCAAGGTCAATTTCGTCTCAAATTGTACCAAGGTATTTTATTCTCGGAATCGATCCAGGTACTACTGCTGCCGTTTGTTTGCTTACACTGAATGGTAGTGTTCATAGACTCATAAGCAGGAAAGGACTGACACGGGCCGATATAATCAGGACAGTCTACGAACATGGAATTCCCGTGTTAGTTGCATCAGATGTTCCACAGACCCCTAATTTTATTGAAAAACTAGCACGGTCAATTAATGCTGAGGTGTTTACACCAGAACGACCAATATCTGTAGCCGATAAACAAGAGCTCGCTCGCGAATATTCTGAGCATATACGAATTAGGAATGCTCACGAACGAGATGCTCTGACAGCCGCAGTCTATGCATATAGAAGTCTTCAACCTAAACTAGAACAGATTGACAAGAAAATTCATGCAGAACAACTAACACTGAATCGCAACTATGTGAAGGCCCAAGTAATCAAGGGGAAACCAATAGCTGAAGCCATAGCAGAGAGTGTTCATCTGGACTCTGAAGTGATTGAACAAATCCCTGAGCACATCAAAGAGGAAGAACCCTTGACTCAGGAACGATTTGACAATCTTAGAAAGAAGTACTCTGATTTGCAGGAAGAATATGAAACCCTATCTGAACAGATGGAAGATATGCAAAGACTAGTTGAATATTTGCAATTCAGAGAAGATGAGTTGTCTTATAGCCTTGAGATTATGAATCGAGAAAACTATTGGCGCGTGAAGCGAGACAGAGAAGTCACAAAGAAGACCGCTGAAATAAATACAATCAATCAAATCAATAAGAAACTAGAAGAAAGAGTCCAGCAGCTTGAAAAGAGATTGGAACTCCTAGTAGGCGTAAAACGGTTGGAGATGCGAGGAGATACGCTCGCAATTAAGACAATTCCTCGATTTACAAGAGAGAGTATAGATGAATATTGTCGTAAAGTAGGATTGAAACCCGGAGATATTGTGCTGTTCGAAGATGCATCAGGTGCTGGCCCTCAAACCGCCAATCTGCTAATTGAACGTGAAATCAGAGCGGTAATTGTTGACACTCCACTCTCACACCTGTCTCAAGAGGCACTTGTTGCAGCGGTTATTCCGGTCATTGACGCGGAATCTGTAGAGCTCAAGCGGATAGATGAATTTGCCTTCATAAGCCGAAAGAAATTCGAGAAGCAATTCGAGGCTTTTATCTCAGAAGCTAGGGAAAAGGCGCGACAAAGAAGCGAAGACCATCTTGTCGAAATAGTTGAAGAATATAGAGCTGAAGGCAGGGACTAGCAAAGACTCCGAATTTCATCGCCCATTGGATACCCTTATATTAGCATAAGTTGGACTCGAGATTGAGGTTAATGAAATGCCTGGCTCACACGGTTCACTCACAAAGGCTGGAAAAGTCCGAGAGTCCACTCCAAAGGTCAAAGGTCGTGAGCGACACACTCCAATCCCTCGTATACGCAATAAGAGGAACTATACCAAGAGATTCGTACAAGGTAAAGTGGTTGGAGTAACTCGTCAAGGATAGAATTACTATCAATACACACTCTTCTGGCCAGTCGAGCTACGATAGGAATGGCCAAAATCATTCATTTTTTCAAGCTGTTTTCCTGAAAACACTGGTCCATCAACACACACAAGTTCTCCATTCGGATCTATAGCACATGTTCCACAGATTCCACATCCACATTTCATATATCTTTCAAGTGACGCCTCAATTTCAATTTCATTCTCAATTGCCACTTGGTGAAGTTTTGCCATCATAATCTCAGGCCCGCATGTGTAAATTTTATCGAACTTCCCATTTCTCACTAGTTTTCCAGCAATACCAGATGCATACCCTTTCTCTCCTCTTGAGCCATCATCTGTTGAAACTACAAGGGAAAAATGGGAGTTTCCTATAGTATCGAAGTCATATAATATCAAATCGCTCTGAGTTCGTGCTCCAACCACCAGTGTGACATTTCTTCCCTCTCGAAGAAGAGTATACGCTAGCAACCTAAGGGGTGCTACTCCTATTCCACCACCTACCACTAATGCATCAGTACAATCACTTGAGAAGTGATTTCCAAACGGTCCCCTGATTCCTATCCAATCTTCTCGCTTCAGCTCTGCAAGACGATGGGTTGCTTCTCCAACTCGCTTGACTGTGACTCCAGCAGTTGGAGAATCCCAATATGAAACACTCATTGGGACTTCATCAACACCAGGAATCCAGATCATCATGAACTCGCCAGGTAATAGGTCTCTATCCAAATCCGGAATTTCAAACTGAAGTGTCGTTGTATTGGCGTTCTCGCTTATTTTGCTAATTATTTGACAAGAGGTTGGTCTTCCCATAAGTCGTTCAATATCCAATTTTATCTCCTCCCGGCCAACCCTATAATATCCGCCACATGAGAATGCCCCCTTTCTCTCAGGTATCCTTGAACACCCCTCTTGATGCGACTAAAGACATCCAGTCCTTCAAGCAAAGCAGTTCCTATTTGAATTGCACTTGCACCTGCAAGATGCATCTCAATAGCATCCTCCCATGATGTTACTCCTCCCACACCTATCACGGGGATATCAACAGCGTGATAGAGATCATATACACACCTTACTGCTATAGGAAAAATTGGTGGTCCAGAAAGGCCTCCAACTCTATTCCCTAAGACTGGCCGTTGCTGCTGAATATCAATTTTCATTGCCCTTACGGTGTTAATTGCCACAACTGCATCTGCTCCTCCATTCTCCGCAGCTTTCGCAACTGATACATAGTCAGAGGCATTGGGTGTAAGCTTGGCGAAGACTTGGCAATCAACCACTTCTTTCACTGCTCTTACATACTTTGCAGTGAGGTTTGGATCATGTGCTATCTGAGCAATCTCGGCATGAGGGCATGATAGATTCAATTCAATCGCGTCAGGGCCAAATCCATACCCTTTCTCTGCTACTTGCGCGATCTCCTTTACAGATGAGCCAAAAATACTCAGCACAATTTGCATCTTCTCATTTCTAAGAATGCGCATTTCATCTCCAAACGCATCAATACCAGGATTCGTGAGCCCAACAGCGTTTATCAATCCACCATGCGAAGTCGTGAGAATTGGACCAGGATTCCCCTCTCTTGGCTCGAGTCCTATCGATTTGGTCACTATTGCATCCGCACCAGCTTTACTCACTCGTTTTAGTACAGAAGCAGTCACACCTAGAATACCAGATGCAAGCCAATAGCCTTCTATCTTCACTTGCACACCCAGTTATCAATGGCAATCCACATCCGTAATAAGCTCAGCGCCAGACAGACAGACTTATCCGAAATGCACACAAATTTGGGTTTAGGGTTGATACACAATGGGCACATATCTGACTTACACAGCTTTTGGCATCTTTCTTTTTGATGAAGATAACCGAGTGCTTACTGAGCAGATAATCTATCCAGATTATGAAGCTGCGGCTGATAATATTAGAGAACTGAGTGCCGGGAACCCTACTTCCTTTTTGTATAACGTATTCAAGGAATCTAAGGTCAAGTATAACGAGATTGTGGTTGCAGACACCATGCTTGCAAAAGCGGCAGAACAGATTGATGATGTTCCAATCAAAATCGATTTGTCTTCAAAGGCCGTTAAGTGGTTTCTAGCGACTCATGATGATGTAATCCTAAAGAAGGGGCTAGCAGAATCAGTTTCAGAAATGAAGGACTACCGAAGAAAGGTAGGTCTGAAATTGGCAAGAATTGCTGTAAGCGAAGCAGGTGAGGAGAAAGACCCATCGATAAAGCATGCAATTGATGCGGTTGATGAGATTGATAAGGCAATCAATATAATTGCTATGAGATTGAGAGAGTGGTATGCTCTTCATTTTCCACTATTAGGCGAGATTATAGAGAATCATGAGGAGTATGCTCGGGTAATCAGTATCTGTGGAGAAAAGAAAAACATGACTCCTGAACTTCTCACCCAAGCTCGATTACCAGAGCAAATCATAGAACGAGTTACAGAGTCAACGGCGGACCTACTTGGGTCTGACTTATTAGATACTGACATGATTGCCATCAAGACCATTGCTAATCTTATTTTGAAGTCATATGAGGAACGACGGAAACTAGAGGAATACATATCATCCTTAATGAACGAAACAGCTCCAAACGTCACATCTTTGATCGGTCCGCTCATAGGGGCACGTCTACTAAGTTTGGCAGGTTCCCTTAAGGAACTCGCAAGAAAGCCATCAAGTACGCTTCAAATACTTGGAGCAGAAAAAGCTCTCTTCAGAAGCCTGAAGACAGGTGCTGACCCACCAAAGCACGGAGTTATCTATCAAGTACCAGAAATCCATTCAGCACCATACTGGCAGCGAGGCAAAATCGCTCGGGCTCTCGCTGGCAAAATCTCGATTGCGGCCAGAATTGATGCATACTCCGAAACAGCGACTGTAGGACAACTGAGACAACAATTCGAATCACGTTTAAAGGAGATTCAACATCAGAATCCCGAAGCTCCTCCTCCCAAGCCTCCAAAACCTCCTACCAAACCAATAGGACGCAAGAAACCCTCTTCAAGACCAGTTAAAACGAGAAAAGGAGGACGACGGCGATGACCCAGATTCAACCACATAGATTCCCAGGAGTATTTGTTGCGAGAGACCGTGAGAGATCGTCTATCTGTACAAAGACGCTTGTGCATCGTCAGAGCGTATACGGAGAGAAACTGATCAGTCAGAATGATGAGGAATACCGTCTGTGGTCATCAAGACGGTCAAAGCTGGCAGCTGCAATTCAAAATGGTCTAAACGAAATGCCAATACAACCAGGGTCACGTGTTCTTTATCTTGGTGCAGCGTCCGGAACAACAGTCAGCCATGTATCCGACATTGTTGGGGAGGCTGGGGTTGTGTATGCTGTGGAATTCTCGGTTCAAGTAGCTCGAAAGTTAATTCGACTTGCAGAATCACGTTCAAACATTGTTCCTATCATTAGTGATGCCCGTCATCCTGTTCGATATTCATCTCTTGTTGGAGGCCCTATTGATGTTGTATATCAAGATGTGGCACAATCAAATCAAGCTAGGATTCTACTTGATAACCTCTCAACATTCTGCAGTTTTGGTGCATGGGGAATGATTGCAATTAAGGCACGCAGTATTGATTCAACATCCGAAATCGATGAGGTATACAGGAGAGAAATCGCAGAACTTGCCAAAGGCGGTGCTGAGGTCGTTGCAAATGTGAACCTTGAGCCTTTGGAGAAGGATCATCGTTTTCTTGTAGTTAGAGTATCGGAGGAGCCCACTTGAGTCGATTCTTAGAGCGTCTAATAGAGAATGAGATTGACACATCAAATGAGCATCTTCCTGCAAAACGTGTTTCGTTGAGCGATCTCAGGTCCAGTAAATCTCCTTGCTTCATTACGAGGGGTGGGGAAACATCCCTTTTTTTGAAGCATGAACTTGAGATGCTATCAAGTGAGATACCTGACGAATACCATGAAGAATTCATGTTGCCAATCGTTATCCTACGTCGAATGGATTTGGGAATAGGAATTTTCACAGTAGCTGGGTCGAAGACGGAACTCTTCTTTATCTACAAGATGCTAGGTCAACTTGACCTACGATGGGATGATTTGAAGACATGGCGGCCAATAGATCGACTCGCCCGTCCTCAGGTCCAAGTGGTTCGAAGAAAACTGCCATCAACAACTTGCTTAGGTTTCACCACAGGCATCACTGCAAATGATGAATAGCAATTTACAAGTTTTCACAATCAGATACCCTGAAAAGGGTTCATTACAACAAGCAATTGATTAATGAGATGAATTCAGCCAGAGGAAGTTTAATTCAGCAGGTGACTACAGTCCTAGAGGGTGCTGGATTTGACCTTTCATCTCGTTGTGATGTTCGTCCTAGCTGTTTCGACCTAGTGGCTCGCAAGGGCGATCAACTAATTCTGGTAAAGATGTTATCCAATATAGATGCACTAACTGAGGATGATGCATTTGCACTTCAAATGGTGGCACATTTCTTCAATGCGACACCACTTATAGTTGGTAAGAAGATGCGCCGAGGAAACCTTGACTCTGGTGTTGTCTACAAGCGCTATGGTGTTTCAACAATTGCACCTACTAGCCTTTCTGGTATTATAGCAGAACAGAAAATGCCTCGTGAATTCATACAAAGAGGTGGAAGGTTTGTGGCTATAGATGGTGCAAAGCTAAGAGAAGCCAGGCTTTCACATAATATCACCAAAGAGGAACTAGCCAGCTGCGTTGAGGTTTCTGCAAGAGCAATTCTCGCGTATGAAAAAGATGAGATGGATGTAAGCAAAGATGTTGCAATGCAGCTCGAAAAGGTTCTTGAAACAGATCTCATCATTCCAATCAATGTACTTGCAGGCCAAACCAAGGAGCCTCCTGTGATACGGGAAATGGGAACCGAGAAGGCAATTCCAGACCTCGAACTCCGAGTGAATCAATTTTTTGAACGTCTTGGAATGAAAGTCCTCTGGAGTGATAGAACTCCGTTTCATGTGGCTGCCAAGGAGGATGGTCCTCCTTTGATGTCTGGCGTGGGATCAATCAAAAACTGGGGTCTTCAAAAGCGGATGGAGATAATCAAGAGCGTGTCGAAGGTCACAGAATCAGAGGCCGTTATTATCGTTGAAGAAGGGTATGCTGGAGAGAATATAGCAAATCTGCCGGTTATCAGGCAGCTCGAGCTTGATGAGATTGAGAAGTCTCGAGAATTGAAAAAAATCCTCTCAGAGAGATCTGGTCAATAATCTTCCAGTTTCGTTTGGATTTTCTGACTATCAGATATTGCCTGAGTGACTGATTTCCAAGTTTTTCGAACAAAATCAGGCATTTTTTCATTCTTCCTAATCAAATTCCTGAGAAACAGAACTGACCTGGGATCCGATGGATATCCTGAGCCAAAATCACCATACTCTCCATGTAGTTCTCTAATGATTTCATCACGGGTTGTTTTCGCAATAATAGATGCTGCAGAAACAACTGGATACTTCGAGTCTGCCTTGTGTTCAGATACAATCTTACAGTTTCTTAAAATTAAACCAGACTCTAGTCCGATTCTCTCCCCGAAACGTTTCGGATTGACATCAGCCGCATCAGCATAAACCTCGGCAGGAGACAGCTCTCTAAGTACTGTAGAAAATGCGGTAGCTTCTATATCATTCAGAGTCACACCCTGCTCTCGCAACTTATCTATCTGCAGCGCATCAATTCTCTCAATAGCAACTCTAGACGACATTTCATGTACCATCTTGGCAAGAGTTTCACGTTTCTTGACACTCAGTGTTTTCGAATCCCGCACGCCTAGACTTCTCAGCTTTTTTATTGAGCTGGAATCAAATAATACACCACATACTATCATTGGTCCAAACATTGGTCCTCGCCCAGCCTCATCAATCCCTGCAATTCCAGAAAGGCTCCTAGTTCTTGGACTCATAAATGAGAGCTTGTTGTAAAGCCTATTTTACCGTATGGGCTTTTGGAGTTAGAAAAGGAGAAAGTGGCAGCTTGAGGCCCTGTCACGGGCTCGCGCACCGCACATCTGCCTCAACGGGCCGAGACTTAACTTCTGAGGTCGGAACGAGATCAGGTGAATTCTCGGTCCTATGGCCGCCATCAATTGTGGCGACACTTTTTTTGGTTTTAAAGATTATCCTCTGACACCTGTTTCTTCTTTCTACTCAAGAATCATGTCCTTTCTATGGTGACCTTATTAGACAAGAACATAACATCACTCCATGACCCCCAACCCTCGGCTGCGTCTGGTGTGTCACCCTCCCTCCCGGCCAGAGCACACCCCGCTTCATGCTGACACCAATCGGACGCAGCTGTGGGAACTTGTAAGGGACAACGATGTTCACTGGATCCTAAAAGTACCCGGTCTAATGGAGCTTGCAAGAAGACATGATTCAGATCTTCTCGATTACTGTGAAGAGCTGCTTCAATCTGACAACCATGAAGAGTGGCTTTTGGGTCTCAAGGCACTAGCAGAACTTGCAACGCCCGAGTCAATTGAAAGGCTTGTAATGATTTATGCAGGCGCTCCTACTGATAACAGAAGGGAAATCATTAAACTAGTGGCAAGGAACCTGACAACAGAGCATGTACATCCATTCAGCATTATGGTTCGAGAAATTGCCCACCCTGGAGAGGTTGACGTGACAGGGTGGACTTCAGCTGCTGTTGCAACCTTGCAAAATGTGTGTAAAAGACTTGGAATCGAAGTTACATTAGAGGGCATATCACTAAGTGCAAGTGACCGAATACTCGCATTGGAATCTGATCTTATCGAAACAAATTCTACCCTTACGAAATAGCGGGATACATACCACATGGTATTAATCACTATATCTTCCAGATTGTATATCATGCTAAGAAATGACGAGGACTATAGACTTCATAGGGAAATCATTGAAGGCATTCTAGAAAGCGAGGTCCCCGTCGATAAGAAAATTGTCAATCAAATCAAGAATAGAGTCTGTGCCAAGTATAGGCGAGCAAAGACTCCGTCCAACGCAGATATACTACAGGCATCTATTCCTGAAGAAGAAGAAATTCTACGTCCAATCCTGCAAAAGAGACCCGTTCGAACTGTATCAGGTGTGGCTGTTGTAGCAGTCATGACTAAACCACATGCATGTCCCCATGGCAAGTGCGCATATTGCCCTGGAGGTCCTGATTTAGGAGTTCCACAGAGTTATACTGGACATGAACCTGCAACGATGAGAGGTATTCAGAATGACTTCAATCCTTTTGCACAGGTGAGGAATCGTCTCAATCAACTCAAGACAATTGGTCATAACATTAGCAAGACTGAGCTCATTGTTATGGGCGGTGATTGGTGTTCCAAAGACTCAGAGTATAGAAACGACTTTGTAAAGGGCTGCTTTGATGCCATGAATGATTCTTCCAGCACAACATTGCATGAGGCTCTACATAGGAACGAAACGTCACAGATTAGGAATGTGGGTCTTACCTTTGAAACAAGACCCGATTGGGTTACTGAGGAATCGATAGATGATATGTTGAGAATGGGTGCAACTCGAGTTGAACTTGGGGTGCAAACGCTCTCCGATGAAGTATTAGAGAAGGTCCGACGAGGCCATGGGGTTGAAGCCACCTCTAGAGCTACAAAACTGCTACGCGACAGTGGTCTAAAGGTCTGCTACCACATGATGCCCGGTCTGCCAAGCACCACTCCTGAAGAAGACCTGCAGCACTTCAGAACTCTCTTTACGGACTCAAGATTTCAACCAGACATGCTAAAGATCTATCCAACTATTGTAGTAAAGAACACTCTACTCTATGAGTGGTGGCTCAATGGCAGTTACACACCATATAACACTGATCAGATTGTTGACCTGATATCGAGGGCAGTAAATAACATGCCAGAGTATGTTCGAATTCAGAGGATGCAGAGAGACATTCCCTTACATCAAATTGAAGCGGGTCTCAATAGGGGTAATCTGCGAGAGCTGGTTCATGCAGAAATGAAAAGGAGAGCACTCAGGGATTCTACCATAAGATTCCGGGAGATTGGACATTATCAGATGCGAACAGGTTTGGACCCTGATCCAGCTGAAATCCAGTTAGTTCGTCGTGACTACGAGGCATCTGATGGAACTGAAACCTTTCTTTCTTTTGAGAATCCTTCAATTGATGTAATCTTTGGATTTCTACGTCTTAGGCTTCCAAGTGAAGATGCACATCGTCCCGAGATCTCTGGACAACCTTGTGCCGTTATCAGGGAGCTCAGAGTCTATGGCCCTGTTGTAGGCATTGGCGAACGTGATTTGGATGCGTGGCAACATCTTGGGTTGGGAGAGCAATTGCTTCAAGCAGCTCAAGAGCTGAGCCATACAGAGTACTCTGTAAATCGGATTCTAGTTAACAGTGCGATTGGTGTGAAGGAGTATTACAGAAATCTTGGATTCAAGGATGAGGGTCTATATCTTGCCAAAACTCTTCGGTAGACAGAAGTTAGTAGAGGATTAAGAAGATCATCCGGCTTTTACCTGAAGAATAGACCCTAGATTTCAGCCAATCATTTGTAAAAAAGAAATAAAACTAGGGATTCCTACACAAGACAGTATGAAAGAGCTGAAAGATGTTTGGTTGGTTGATTATGCACGTACTCCATTCTCACGATCGCGTCCTCAAAACCCAGAAACTGATGTCTTTGGTGAGATTAGGGGAGATACACTCCTATCGCACTTAATCAAGAAATTCTTTGATGGATCTCTCGCAAAGAAAGGAATTGAAAAGAAAGATATTGATGAAATCACAGTCGGTGTGGCTGCGGGGGTCCTTGAGAACTGGATCTATGGCGGCAAAATACCGGCTTTTATGTCAGGATTTCCACACCACGTGGCTTCCTTTTCTATCGATCGTCAGTGCGGGTCTGCTGGGTCAGGAATGCATGTTGGTATCATGGAGATTATGACAGGTTTCAGTACTATTGTATTATCAACTGGCTTTGAACACATGACTCGCGTGCGAGGAAAAGGAGTGGAACCCAACTTTTCCTTTGGTGATATGAACTCGGAGTTCTATAGACCTGACATTGATGTCAATACAGTGTTCAACATGTTGCAGACTGCACAGAAACTATACGAGGAGGAGGTTCCTACCTTTACCAAGGAGGATATGGACAAACTCGGTGTGAGAAGTCATAACCTGACTGTCAAGAATCAAGAGAGTGGATGGTTTAACGGAGAAATCATTCCTATACAAGGACATGTATCTGGCAACATTGACGAACCTATGTTGGTTGATAGGGATATGAATCCACGGGCCTCAACACTCGAAAAGGTTTCCACTCTGCCACGTATATCACAACCCTACTATCTTGAGAAAAATGGTGGAAAAGAGGGTTATGTCAAACGAGAGGGAACAGAAGAGGGAGTGATTACCGCAGGAAATGCCTCACCTCTGAATGCAGGCGCTACAGCTGCTGTTTTAATGGCGGCCAAAGAGGCAGAAAATAGAGGTATAGAACCTATGGCACGAATTGTTTCTATGGGCTGGGCGGGCGTTGATCCGACGGTAATGGGTCGTGGACCCGTGCCTGCCACAATCAAGGCGCTCAAGCATGCAGGACTGAGTGTTGAAGACATCGACTTTTGGGAAATAAATGAGGCGTTCTGTATTGTAACACTGAATTGCATGGACAAGCTAAATATTCCCGAGGAGAAAGTAAATGTCATGGGCGGTTCGACCGCAATCGGACACCCTCTAGGTTCCACCATGATCAGATTAACGGGTACTCTTGCAAGAATCCTCAAAGACAAGAAGGCAAAATATGGAGTTGCTAATGCTTGTGTTGGTGGTGGGCAGGGCGTTGCAACTGTTATTGAGAACTTAGATGTGTAATCTGTACTCCCTATGTATCATCACAGAAGAAAAGTGGCGCCGAGGATGAGATTTGAACTCATGCATCCGAAGATACCGGTTTTCAAGACCGGCGCCGTAATCCGGGCTTGGCTACCTCGGCTCTCTTTCAGGTCATGAGATGACCTGCGGTGCAGTCCATTGGAAATGCCTTTTAAGCTTCTTGTAGTGGAGGCAGTTTGTGACTAGGATGTCCAAGCGCGGATTCAAATTTCATGAGCATACTGCAGATATCACCATTGAGTGTTGGGCACCAACGCTTGAGGATGCATTTGCAGAAGCAGCTCTTGCGACTTTTGAGGTCATCCTAGACACGTCCACAATTGAACCACATGAACCTACAGAAGTTGTAGTCGAAGGTGTTGACCTCAAAGAGCTAATTGTGGAGTGGGTCGGTCGTCTTCTCGCTCTCATTGACATAGAACACAAATTCTACTCAAAATTTGAAGTCAGTTCTGTAAAGAAGATTGACAATGGATATGTCCTGTATGGCACTGCGTGGGGCGAAGAGATTGACTTTGATAAGCATGACACAAGGACGGAGGTAAAAGCAATGACCTATGCCGACCTAAAAATTGAAACAGAACCTCATCTAACAAGAATCTGGTTCACACTGGACCTCTGAGGTGCAAAAATGACACTAGAAGTTGCTATCCCTGACACATCACTGACAGACTGTCCTGACCTTAGACAGAAGACTATGAAGATTGGACAACTAGCCAGAGCCTTTTCTGTATTCAAGGTTGAAAATGTGATAATATACAAAACCACCTCCGAAGGGAAAATGCAAAGAGACAGTGTTCTTCTTGAGAGAATGCTTCGCTACATGGATACCCCTCAGTATCTTAGGAGAGGGGCCTTTTCGATGTCACCATCACTAAAGTATGCAGGTACATTGCCACCTTTACGTACGAGAAGCCATCCCATTGAAACCAAGGTTTCCTCGGTTTTGGATGGTGAGGTACGATGGGGTCTGCAAGCAAGTCCTGGAAAAGTGGACATAGGCCTCGATCAGCTAATCGACTATGAACCATCACTAAGCACCCGAGACCCTACCCTTTTCAGACTCAAGAGGGTGAATGGGACACTTCAACTTGAAAAGACAGAACGACCCTCGCTCGATTTCTACTTTGGATTTGATGTGAAGGTGGTAGAAGACATTACAGAATATCTCAGAAACCAAGCATCAAAAACTAGGATTGCGCTATCGCGGCAAGGTCCGCCCTATGCTAGTATCGAGTTCGATATCAAATCAGTTGTTGAGAATACGCGAAATCTAATAGCAATCTTCGGTGGGCCAAAGCATGGCATTCGAGAATTAGTGGGCGCCAAGAAGACTCAATTAAAATCGGTCATTGATTTTTGGACAAATACAGTAAATGATCAAGGTACTGAAACAGTTAGGATTGAAGAAGCTATGTGGATTAGCCTTTCTTTATTCAACAATTCCTTTGGTTCCACAATAACAAAACCTGGGTTCTATGTGTTCAAGAAATAATGTTGCTGAACCAATGGCAACCACATAGCCATTAGTCCAGCTTAAGACTCTCTAAAAATCAGGAGCTCTTTGTCCAGCCCACTTTGGCATTTTTTTCATGGCTGGATCATAGCCATCCAAGACATATCGCCCAAGAATTAGACGTTGGATTTCACTTGTGCCTTCGTATATCTGATACAGTTTTGCATCTCGGAATAGTTTCTCAAGAGGATATTGATCTATGTACCCATACCCTCCGTGTACCTGCACAGCTTCACTAGCACACCACATAGCTGCATCCGTTGCATACGCTTTTGCCACACTTGCTGGTATAGTTGAATCTGAGGTGTTATCAGCAGCCCAAGCTGCCTTGAGATAGAGAAGCCGTGATGCTTCAATTCTCATGTACATCTCAGCCAATTTGAACTGAATGACTTGAAAGTCCCTAAGCTTTTGATCGAATGCTTCTCGTTTGTTGACATACTCCCTTGCGTATTCCATGGCTGAACGTGCAAGTCCTGTGGCAAAGGCCGCGATAGCAGGACGAGTCATAGCAAAAGTACGCATTGCAATTTTGAATCCCATACCTTCTGCACCAAGGATGTTCTCTGCCGGAACCTTGGCATCTCTAAACATGACAGACCCGGTAGCCGAAGCTCGGTGTCCCATCTTCTCTATTTTGCGACCTGTCTTGACGCCTGGAGTATCTGCATCAACAATGAATGCACAGAGAGCTTTATGCCTCTGGCTAGGATTTAGAGTCGCAAACACTGTAAAGTAATCTGCATAAGGTGCATTAGTAATCCAAAACTTCGAGCCATTGAGAATATAGTAGTCCCCTTCCCTTTTCGCAGTCGTCTTAATTCCTGCAACATCACTACCCATACCAGGCTCAGAACATGCAAAGGACACCAACTTTGGTTCTTCCACAAGTGGCCGAAGGTATTTCTCCTTCTGTTCCGATGTCCCAGCAACCATTATAGGCTCAGGACCTAGCTGATTGGCAAATATACTGGTGGTCATTCCAGCGCAACCCGCTGCCATTTCCTCAACAACTATGCAAGCATCAACTAATCCTCGACCCGGACCTCCGTATTCTTTCGGGATTCCCAGATTCATAAGCCCAGCTTCCCATGCCTTCCTGATTATCGGTATAGGAAACTCGCCAGTCTTGTCGTAATAAGAGGCGTATGGGAGCATATACTCTTGGGCGAAATCCCTCGCCTTTTTCTGTAGTTCAGTCTGTTCATCTGTCATTAAGAAACCTATCATATCACAAGCCACCCAATACCTGAAACTGAGTGACATACTATAAGTCCCTTTTGAAAGGGCTGATTATACAGTCTGTATAACCCGTTCTATTTCAGAGATGCGAGGTGCCGAACTACCTCCGGTAGATGCCACTTCAAGTCCAGCTCCAGAGCTCCGCCGTTTGGACCTGGACATCGCCTGACACATGTTCGACAAGCTACACACAGCCAAAGATCCACGTCCACACTGCCAAAACCGGGTTTGTCTTCTTCGAATTCTATTTGCTTTGTTGGCTTCACCGCTGCAAGAGACCTAATCGTCCTGTAGAGCATAGCCTTGTTGACCGGATGGATCTCGATATCCTCACTTGACATTTCAAAATACTGTGGCAGATCAATGGTCGGATTCAACTCAATTGCATCTTCTGGACATGAAATTTCACACGACTTACAGCCAAGGCATTTCTTCTCATCCCATTCTACTGTTCCAAACCCGAGAAGCGGAGCATATCCCATCATACTTCTATATTCATCAAGAACAGATGGAACATCCACATCCATGAGATCATCAATTGTGACCTTAGGGCGCGTGCTAGGAAGTCTTGCACGAGTACGATAACTCATCGAAACAGCCGTTTTGATTGTGTCTTCAATATCTGTGAGAACGATCTTGGCCACAACTATTCCATCAATCTCTATCTTCTCCATCTTGTCTCGAGCTCTGGAGAACACCTCAAGAGCATTAGTAAGCTTGCCAATTGTTTCTGCCTTTAAATCAGCAAGAATCTCATTGAAATCGCTCTTGGATTGATAGAGTTGTGATGCAAGAGTACATGCAGTCTGTAGTGCGATTTCAGCGTCATTCAAAACCCTCGGAACGTCGTAGAGAATGTATCCGTGGTCCTCACCCACCATGGTGAGTAATTCATCACGTTTCATACGCAACAAATGACGGAGGATTCTATCCTGAGGTATCTTGGTTCTTTCAGCAATGTTCTTGGCCGTCATTGCTCCTAACTCACGAATCAGAATGAGTATGATTCCTCTCTCTAATTCGCTATCAAGATATGAATCCATAATCTGTTTGTATTTCTCCGGATCGAGCTTCTCTCCATAAACATTCAATCCTGATACTAAATTGGGTCCTTTTTCAAGGGTGATTTTAAGCCTAAATCTGGCAAACGCTTCAAGTCCTGCTGACACAAGCAATCTCAAGTCCTCAGCATCTTCTGAGGCTTGAGAGCTTATTGCTATCTCAGCTGCTTTTTCAGTGGTCTCTCGGAGATTGGCCATGTGGTTTGCCAGCGCAGGCTCATCATACTCTCCCAGAATCTGCAGCCTTTTCAGAATGTCCTCAAGCTGATGAAGTGCTTCTTCGGTTGAGGATTTGACATCACCGGTCAAGGTTTTTGCGATGCCTCGAAGCTGTTGAATTGCACGTTTTGTGACAAGAGTCGTATCGGGCGATTTGGCCAGCACTCTGGCAAAGACAGGAGCATCACCGTCAAGTCCTACCATTTCGACCTCTCCGCGGCCAATCATGCTTATTATGGCACTCTGCATTTCCTGAGCTTCCATTCCCATAATCCCGGCAAGTTGAACTACGGTTTTGGATCCCATGTTATTCAGTGCGTAGATAATAAATCCGCGTCGTAATTCTAGCAGTAGATTGCCCCTAATCAAATCTAGATATCGTGAGTCGACTATTCGCTCTTCTTTCTTACCTCTCTTTATCTGTGCAGCCACGCGCAAGAAGGGTCCATACCTAGTCTTTGTTCCCAGCTTCTGGAGTCCCTCAAGAGCAGCATCTGGTTCAGAGTCTATATTTGAGGTCAAAGACGTATATGATTCTATCAACGAGTTCAATTCTTCTTGAGCGGCTTTCTCCTTGGCACGTGATTTCTCCTCAAATCCATCTACAACTTCTCTAACAGCATTGATGATTTGAGGTAGCTCCTTTAGAACTGCTCCGATGTCCTGAACTTGCTCCTTCTGAACCAACTCAACACTCTTGGTCATTTCATCGAGAACAGGCTCCAATTCCTCAAGTAGATCTTTAACTCCAGAAGAGGAGGTCTTTGCAATGGCAGCCTTCAGATGCATGATTGCCTCAGTAAGGACGCCTTTATCCGCGACTCGTTTTACAAGGCCGGTCTTCTTTGATGAATCATAGAATTCCTCATAATATTTGTCTGGGAATGCAAGAATCTCTGCAGCAAGGGGTTCCATTTCTGCCTTCAGCTGGCTGATTTCCTCATTCACTCTGCTGAGTGGAATAACAGTTTCTTCTTTCAATCCACCAAGTACCATTATCATGTCCATCATGCGTTTTCTCTTAGGCGCGAATTCCTTTGCAGCAATGTCACTACTCATTATTCAGCCTCCATCCATTTTCCTGCTGTTCCCTTATGAACCGGAGTTGGACCCAATTTCTGACTTCGTTTGACCATCTCATTTATTGCGTTGGTAAAGCGATCAGGTTCCGCACTGAACATTCTAAATAACTCAACTCGTTCTCCCTCCCATCCGATTGCATTCAGAATTTCGCGTGCCACGTCTACTTGAACTTGGGCAATCTCATTTCCAGTACCACCAATGTGACATCTATCCACTTCGCAAGCTGCGATCATCACTGTACTCGCACCATTCTCAAATGCCTTTAGAATGTCAATTATACTCACACGCCCAGCACATGGTACTGCTATCAGCCGAGTGTTACTTGGATACTGCATTCGTCTTGTCCCTACAATATCAATCGTGGAAACGGAGCACTCTTCACAATAGAAACATACTGTAATAGGATTCTCTGGACCCGCATCTGTCAAGACTGCATCGACCTGAGACCACAACTGCTCATTTCCCAAGAAGTTTAGCTGAGTTGCACCTGAGGGACAAAGACTCTGACAGACTCCACAAGCGTGACAATTCAATGTATCAATTGAGGCTTTGAAGAGTATCTTCTGTTCCTCATCGAGCTCTTCCTCTTCAGTCTGTTCGATCATGAGAGGCACACCACGTGGACACTGCTGTGCACAGAGACTGCATCCCACGCAATCATCCACGTTTAAGACCGCACCGCGAGCAATAGACTGGATATTTCCATTCTGCAATTCGTTATGCAAAACCAGCGATGCCGCTTGAGAATCCGTTACTGCTTCAAAGACGAACTGAGGTCTGGTTACGCCCCCGACTGCAACAACACCGCGACGGCGAGTTTCGTTTCTTCGTAGTTTTCCATATAGTTCTTTGATATGTCCATCATCCTCAATCGCAAATCCGAGAGTTTCAGAGAGTTCAGTCATGCCTTTAGGTGGCAAGATGGCTGCTGAAAGGACTAAGAGGTCTGTGGGGATCTCAAAATACTGATTGAGCAAGGAATCGTATATCTTGACATAGGTTTGTCCCTCTTTTTCCCAGACCATACTTACGCGTCCACGAATATAGTCCACTCCCAACCTTCTTGATTCCTGATATATGAGCTCATTCTCAAATGGAACCCTAATATCCATGTAGACAATCTTGACTCGAATCTCTGGATGACTCTTAAGAATCTCAGTTGCATTATCTATGGCGAATGTACAACATAGTTTGCTGCAGTCTCTTTTGTAGTCCTCAGACCGACTTCCAACGCATTGAACCATAACAATCTCTTTTATTTCTCCATCATTGGAAGGTTTCTTGAACTCGCCAGCGGACAGCATACACGCGAGTTCATACTGCGTTATCACATCCGGTATCTTGCCGTATCCATACTCATCCATCATAACTGGCTTGAATTCCCTAAAACCTGTGGCCATCACAATCGCAGATGTTTGAAGGGTTTCTTCATTACCATCATGAAGGTAATGCACCGTGAAATCTCCCATTTCCCCCTCAAAGAATTTGACTGTACTCTTGGTCATTACTGTAATTTGCTTGCTATTATCAAGAGCCTCGAGCCGTCCATTTAGTATCTCTCTGCCAGATTTACCTGTAGGGGCTACGACTGGTAGATTCAAGACATGCCCACCTAGTTTGTCATCCAGCTCCAATAGAGTCACGCTGTATCCTAAGCCATCTAGACTCAGAGCCGCTTCTATTCCTGCAATGCCTCCACCTATCACAGTAACGTGACTAGGAATCTCTTTCTTCTCAATCTGAAGGGAATTTGAATAGGCTGCCGCTGCAACGCCTCCTCGAAGCATTGCCAGAGACTTCTGACTTGCTTCTTGCGAATCCGAATGAACCCATGCAGAGTGTTCTCGAATGTTTACATACCGACAGCGAGACGGGTCTAGACTCTCACCTCTGAGATACAAATCAACTCTTGGCTGCAGTTTCTGGTTAGTACATGCACCAATTACAAGCCGTCCGCTGTTCTTCTCTACAAGATCTGCAATCTTCTGTAGTCCGTCGTCTTGGCAGCATGTATCATGAATGATTACTGAGGACACCTGTGGCGTCTTCTTTAGTTCAGATACCAGAAAGTCATAATCAAGACTGAGCTGCTTGCCACAGGTACACAACAGCACAGACACTTTCTCTTTGTCAGTCATTGTTTCACTTCCGGTCCTGAAGAATTCTTGATACCACTGCCCGTGCTTGGGTAACAGACTCAGGAACTTCTGCAGGTCCCAATGCTGTTCCGCATGCATAGACATGATCCCCAGCAACGACCTCGTTTTCTGAAACAGGGTCTGCTGGCGCAATGAATCCGCTTGCCACATTTAGCCCAAGTGACTCGATTATCTTGTTTCCGTCCGCAGGTGGTTCAAGTGCAGAAGAAAGAACAAATAGATCTACAACAAATTTCAGGTAGGTATCCAGCAACGAGTCATACACGATAACTTCAACTACATCATCTCGTGGCTGGACTCTAGTGATTCTTCCGCGGATAAACTCGATACCATTTTCTCTTGCCTCACGGTAGTAGCGTTCGTGTCGATCATATGTTCGAATATCCATGTATACCACGCTTACTTGATGGGCATCGCGCTCCTCAACCATGATATTTGCATGTTTCAAAGCGAAAACACAACAAATCTTTGAGCAATACGGGTAGTAGTTTTCGTCCCTGCTCCCAACACATTGAACCATCATAACATGTTTTGCAGGCTTCCCGTCAGATGGTCGGACCAAGCGCCCTCCTGTGGTGCCATTTGGATCTAATAGCTGCGCCAACTCAAGCTGGGTGATGATGTTCGGGTGCTTTCCATATGAGTACTCGTCTATGTTGACAGGTTTCATTTCATGATAACCAGTTGCAACAATGATGTCAGACACTTTGACAACTTCTTCTCGAGGTTGTGCTTTTAGATCGATGGCTTTGGTTGGACATTCCTCAGCAGCTTTCTGTATTCCATCATCGGCTTTTTCGGGGTCATAAATCACTGCTTGAGGTTGGCATTGCGGCGATACCAATGAGAACGCCTTAGAATGTTCAATGCAGACCCCGCACATGATGCACTTCTTTGCGCTTACGAATTCAGGGCCCATGTGTATAGTAACCTCGAATTTACCAGGTACTCCAGAGATTTCGTTGACATATGAGTTAACCCTGAGATCTATGTTTGGCTGGTCTATCAAAGCACTTCTATAGAAGCATTTTCTGATGCCAGGACGCCAACGATTGCCTTCGAAACAGTAAAAGCAATCGTCTGTTGGAAATGCTTTGTAGAGGTCGAGTGCATTACCTCCAACTGTGGGAAGCCTTTCCACAACAATAGCTTTCACTCCGGAGTCAGCAAGCTCCACTGCCGCTGTAAGACCCGCAACGCCAGCGCCTATGATAAGGACCGGACTTGTCATTAACTACCACATCCTACTCTGTTAGATGGTCAATAATTGGATCCGCTGTCACCCGATTCATAGAAAGACCCACATCGTCTTCATCCAATCCTATGGCAAGTCCGAGTATCTGGGGATACAACAATATCGGAAGATTGTACTCCTCGCCATATGAGTCCTTGAGTCCTAACTGCTGCAAATCAAGCTGGTTTGTACACGCAGGGCATACTGTTGTTGCGAACACCGCACCAGCTTCTGTCATTGATTTCAGTTTATCTCGGGCAAGTCTAATTGCCAAATTCTCATTTACTGGAAGCACAGTTGCACCACAACATTGTTTCCACAGTGGATAGTCAATAACCGTTGCACCAGTGACTTTGACAAGCTCCTCTAGTATGTGAGGAGAAAACTCTGTCACATCCTCCGGCCTTAGAAGATGACATCCATAATGAATTGCCACACCCACACCATCGAGCGGTTTTGAAACTCTCTTTTGAATCTCTTCAATACCAATATCTGTGTAGAGTGCCTCCACAAAATGCCTTGGTCTGGCCGTTCCTTTGAATTCCAGGCCTTCTTTCTTCAAGATCTCATTGACCTTCTTCTTGTAGTCCTTATCATGCTTGAGAAAATGATATGCATCTTTTAGGGATGCAAAACACCCATTACATGGTGTGACTATGTCATGTCCGTTCTTCTCAGCGATTGCCAAGGTTCTAGCGTTTACAGTCAGCCAACCCATGTAATCCATTGACCGAAGATTCGGACTGCCACAACAGGCGACATTTTCTAGATACTCTAGTGTCATTCCAAATTCTGAGGCAACTTTGATCATAGCGGCCTCATAATTCGGGTAGTTTGCTGGAACGCTGCATCCCATGTACAAATTATACGATGGCATTTCAATCCAGCCCTCCCACAATCTTGCCTGTTCTTGTATCCTTGATGATTGATTTCATTCCATCAGTTGACAATCCTGGTACAGAGGGCTCCAGACCCATATCTTCTCGCTCCCAGTCTGCAGTCACAACATAGAGCTGTCCTTTTTCAAGAAGTTCTTTTGCAAGGCCTACAATATTAGGTGGAATCTTGCCTGCTTCAGCAGCTAGGTTCTTACAATCAAAGAATATGTCTGTCACACGGACTTTTTGCGGGCATCGTTCTTGACATTGAAAACATGTCAAACATAACCATATCTCATCGGATGAGAGGACTTCTTCACGCATTCCCAAAATTATCATTCTAATCAATTGATGCGGCTTGTATCTCCAAGAATTCGCAATGGGACAAGCTGCTGTACAAGTAGAACATGCGAAACAAGCAAAAAGCTCTTCGCCGTTTGGCATGCTTTTAATCTCGTCCTTGAATTTAGAATCAAGCTTGGACATATCAATGGGATCGACCATCACAGCCGGAGGGCCTTCCTTTTCATTCACTTCGGTCATGACCACTGGACCACCTTTGTATTGACTGATGAGCTAAGTAGCTGGTAGAGCGAAATTCAAGCCTATATTAAAAGTTTCCAAAGCCCGAGCGACCTCACCAATCTTCTAAAGCCTTCTTCTTGACAAGTGCTAGAAGGCCTACAACGCCAAGAATAACAACAATTTCGTAAGCCAAAATAGCAAGAATCCCTTGGCTGCTAAGTGGGTAGAGAAAGCCACCTAGAATGGCAAGTGAAACACAAATAATGCCTGAAAAAATGATGAGCCACGCTCGACTTAAGACCATACGCATGCGCTTGCGCCCATCTACTTAGAGCTTTCGTTTTCTATTGCTTCGAAAGTTCTTGGATTAGAGAGTCAATCTTCAACACCATCATATTATTGTTGCTTGTAACATAGTCCTTGATTTCGTGAACCAGCCTGATCAGATATGTTTGAAGGTTTTGTGGAGACCCCTGCAGCGCCTTAAGAGTTGGTTGTGGTTGGTCTAGTAGTCGAAAGACTCCTGTTAGAGCAACAAGCAGCTTTTCAAAAAGAGCTTCTGACTCGCCCGTGCTTTCTTCAATCTTCTTGGATATTTCATTCAACCGTTCAACAAAGGACACATCAACCACTCTTCTCATCAGCTTCTATTTGGGTAGGTACAAATCTCTCAACAGTTCCATTTCGCAGCCAAGTCTTTGCATTAGCAGTCGGTATTGTGGCAGTATCTCCTTCATCAAACGGACCATGAACAATCTCGTCGAGTCCCATAAATGGTTCTTTCACTGGACGTTTGAAAATGACAGTGATGTATTCCAATTCATCTGATTCAGGAGGTTCTTTCTTCGATGGGACTTCCTTCTTCTCTTTTTTGGATCGTTTCATGGTGGCTACAGGTTTTCCAGCAATTATCTCTTCAACAAAGTTGGAATGGTCTAAGAACCCCCTTTTCACTCTATCATAGAACTCCTCTTCAGCCAGTGTCAATGATGCAGTCAGCGCTTGTTCGTTAAAGGCGTATCTCAATATCTTGTTTCTTCTTAGCGTTAGAAGATCACGAAGCATGAATTCAATGTTCAGTCCCTCTTGAGTGAAAAGATCAACCTGAAGCTGATTATTGGAAGGTGTTTCTGCTAATTTCAATCTCACTTCAGACAGATACTTTACCATCTTACTCAATTTGAGGTCATCAAGACTTTGAAGTGACTCATTGTCCTTCTCATCCTTCCATGCACGCTTCAGTTCTTCATAACCCAAATCACTCAATACTTGCAATCCCCTTACATAATAGAAAGACTGCCACAGCCTTTGGCAGCTCCTCTGTAGTATCATTGAAAGGTCCATAAACAGTATCTCTAATTCTAAATTTTGGAATATCGATTGTTCTCTTTGGAATCTTGACTTTGAAGGGCTCATCTCCGAATACAATTGATTCCTCGAAGGGGTCGAATTCTGTAAGTTCATCTCTTGATATCCCTGTTACTGAAAATCCAGTCTTTCCATTCAGACTTCCGATGAGTCGTATCACACGATGCACATCGGTGGTAACTGGAATATCAATATGAGCGCTGTAGGATAAAGCCGCTTTGTTGGCAATTTCCTGCCAATATTTTGCTCCAACTCCTTTAACTTTGGCACTTAGCAAAGGTGGATTCTTTTTTAGTCCTGCAATTGCATCCTGTCTATGAGATATCAATGCCTTTACCCAAGACTCCTTTCCTTCGTAAGACTCAATCGAGTCTATGAATTCTATCATGGCATCAGCAAGTTTTCTAGCAATCGAAGGAAGCTGCCAGTTGCGAATTCTCCCATCAGATAATGACTCTTCAAACCCATCTCTCTCTAATCTTCCTCTTGATTCCCTTTCTTTCTCATTTGAAGGTACAATTCTCAGATAGCCATCAGAGGCGATTGTACTGATTAGCCCTATCCCAGATATATAGTGTGCCAGCTCCATTCGTCCATCTGAGTCAAGAGAAAAAACACTTGGATCCTTTACTCTGACATGGTACCCTCTGTGACCGCTGTAATTCAGTTGAATCTTATCAGAATCAAGTCCAAAATGATCCACTAGAAACTTGTCATACAGTTTGATTGTATTGATTCTTGCATCATTCAAGCACTCATCACATACCCACTTTAATGACCAAAAGGAGTTCTCACTGCAATCTGGACAAGTATCTGGACGCGCCCCAGTACCTGTCTTGCCGCAGTTTGAGTTTGTGCACTGCCAAGAGTCATGTCTTGAGGCACACTCTGAATCAAGGTGGTCGGCATCAATATCAAATACTAGTTCGGCCCCACTCCATTCCTTTTCTGACATTGTTCTGGCAACAGGAACTTGATAGAATGCTGCTGAATGATATACGCTATGAGGAACAGATTTGACAAGTTCGTTCAAGAGATCATCTTTTGTACGGAACCCAACATGACGTGACCATCTTGTTGTTTGAAGGCCCGGTGAATTACAGTTTGGACATGTCTGCAGGTCCGTGAATGACCTACCGCCGCTGCCACACCCTCTCTTTACCTTCCTGCCGTCTTCCAGCTCTTCTGTCCGTTTTCTGCAGACCCATCCATAGTCCCAGTTCTCAAGTCCAAATTCTCTATTCTGTACTCTGTCCGGTATATCCACTTTATCTTGATTTGTTCGATAGTACTCTTGAAACACCAACTGAAGCAGTTTCCTGTTTCGAACACTTCTATCTTGGGCCATTCGTAGCCCTCAATACCTTCTTTCTTCCACAATAGGAGCTAGCAGGAAGCTAATCCTACCACTCTCAGCTATTCCAAAATCGATGACCATTGGCTTGTCTGTGCTGAATTGAAGAACAACACTGTCCCCACTCATTGCTTTGGCAATCTCTGATAGGTAGCTTAGCGAATACCGCGCCTGAGACTCGGTATCCACTTTCAAATCAAACAGGGCTGATTCATCATCTCCCTTTTTCAGAGAAACTTCAGCCTCTCCTGTATCACCTTCTCCTTTGAAGACAATTGATTCTGAATTGGCAGCGATTTTGATATGGTTGGAAACCACTCCAATGTCTTTGACTGCTTGCTTAAAGGAGTCTGCAAACATCTCAGCACGTATATCGTGCGTAAGACTAGGTTTCTTGCTTTTTACTTCTGGGGGAGTAAGAAGCTGAAGACTGAAGCGCCTCTCAGCCTGGCCCAACATCTTGATCTCAAATCGGTCAAACTGATCTGTTTTCTGGTCTGTTGATTTAATCAGGTTGAATTCCAGTCTGTCATCGCCAGCCATTCTCTTGCTTATCTTGACAAGTTCGTCAATACCAAGGCATACATAATGCTCTCCTTCACAAACGAATTCCTGAAAGACGCCTGAGGGCAGATTGAGATTTATCATTGCCGCCTTTGAGGAGTCAAGCTGATGAAGTGTAATACCACTCTCTGTCACAACAAGGTGTGCTTCTGTTAGCAGCGTTGCCAGAGCGTCTACAATCTGTTTCCATGTTTTTGTACTATCAAGGGTCGCATGAAGCATGATACATCCTCCAGATTCATCCTGCAAATGCTCGATTAATTTTGCTTGCAAGGTACTATGAAACTTGTTCTCTTTTTAAGTGAGTGGAGCCCCTTATAGATTATTCTTCAGGTTCATCAAATTTAAGATGCGGCCATTTTGATTTGCAGATATTTAGAATATGCTAAGAGTCGCTATATATCTCAAAGCGAATAACCCTGCTGTATTCTCAGTTAGTTCCTTAAGCTGGGGAATTACATTCTCATCAAAGTCCTGCTTTAGATGAATAATTTTCGACTCGCTCGACTACACTGACTACACACCATCTAGTGGAAAATACTCGAAATCTTGGACTGTATCATCAGCTTACGTTAGGATGCAACTCCAAGTCAAAGCATATAATTCCGGAGGAGTATACCTTGGATATGACACACAGTACTTCAAGCTGAACGGAGGCGAAGTTCCACCAATAGAATAAAGCAAGGTGTAAAATTGGAAGTGAAAAAGAATCAATATAGGTTGAAGCGAACCCTCAATAGATATCTCATCGTGATTTTCACGATGGCAATATGTCTTGAGGGTTTCGTACAACCAACAACCGCAGACAATCCTCCAATCTGGGAAATCACTGAACATCCTTATGTTGATTCAGATGTTACCTTTCGTGATGTAATATTCATCAACAGAACTCATGGTTGGGTGGTAGGTATTACTACTGAAGGAATTGGAGGCGGTGTGATACTACACTCAAACAATAGTGGACTGTCTTGGCACGAACAACATCATGATGCAGAACAATCATTTCGACAGATTGCTGCAATAGATGACAGATCATTTTGGGTATCTGGATTTGGATGTTTGGTCTACACAACCGATGGTGGAAAACACTGGTTTAACAGTACTAGGATTGGACCAGGAACATCCGGACTTGGTGGCCTCATCTTTTACAATGTCACTCATGGTTGGACTTCTACATACTCAAACTTATACAAGACCTCAGATTCAGGACAAAGCTGGGAAAACGTATCATCATGGATATTTGATGATACTGCAAGAGATTTCCACATCCGGAATTCAGAGATTTGGGCTATTGGTTTCTATGGGATATATTATAGCAGTGATTTTGGAGGGGAATGGACGCAGCTGTATCCTCAGGGCGGTGGAGCAATGTCCTTTCTAGAAACCGGTGAAGCATGGGCCATAGGATCTAGTATGCTGGCATCATCCCTTGACGGGTATACATGGCAGACTCATGAATTGCCGCGTCCATCACCCTTTGGCGGGTACTATCCCCCATACTTTTCAGCTGTATCCTTCATAGATTCATCCAATGGTTGGCTTGGAAGCATTGAAACACCAATTGTCTATACGCCAAACGGGGGATTAGACTGGTATGATCAAGGTGTAGAATTTGATACTGCCATAATGGGACTTGAATTCATCAATCGGACACATGGATGGGCGGTTGGATCGAAAGGTACGATTCTAAGAACCACAAAGGGTAACGAAATTGGCACTCGGCTTTGGAAGGGGTTGACAGATTATGTTATACTCGCACCTATTGGATTAGCAATCATAGGGATTGTAACAGTTGCCATACTTCGTAAACATCATCGAGGAGAACGATTACCACAATCGATTGAACAGTCGGGTACCATAGGTATTGAATAGATGTTCTGGTAAGAGAAGGGCGGAACATAGAAGTTTCTTGCAGTTGAGGTTCACTCACAATCAACTGTTAGATTCGGGTCAGAAGCCTTTGCTCTAACTCGAGTGACTGCTTGTAAAGCTTGACATCGAGTGAATTGACATTGATTGCAGAGAACACTA
>JBHLQM010000026.1:0-5657 GCA_048884785.1 Candidatus Thorarchaeota archaeon
ATCTGCCCCTTTCCTCATGATACAGAATCTCACAAAATAGAGAACTATGCCAATAAGACCACTGTACAGGCAGAGCTGTTGTACTATTCCAAGAGAGATCAACCCAAGAAAGGGATTGCCGAGCACAGGATAGAACGGATTCATCTCTGCGTATAAAAAGCCGTCAAGGAAAATATGAGAGTAAGTGCCCAGGAAGCTTCCCGCAAGAATCGAACTCTTCCTTGGTTCTGCTATAACACCGAATGCAGACATGATTGATTTCATCGGATTACGCAGGAACCAGATGACACCTGCTAGAATGACCGAAACGATAGTGGCTACCAAATAGGTATGAGAAACTCCATGCAGGGGGCCACCAAGATGTAGGAACAAAACTAACACTGGCTCGATATCAAGAATCACACTGCCAATTAGAATTGCCACTAGGTCTATGAAAGGAAATAGTACAACGCCTGCAAGTAGAGTAGGCCCAAAGTGGTAGGGTGTGAGTGGCATTGTGTTTCTTGTCAAGTCTAATATGAATTGACTATATGTGAGTTGCTTTGCACGCTGACGTAAATCAGAGCTCTAATAGCGATGGCCATATTCAACATAGTATTTCAGCAGGGTGAGCGCTTCGCCCCAACCTGTAGCACATGCAAGCATTGCTCTTCTGCTGCGAGAATCATCTCGATATCCATATTCACGAAGTCGTATGATTGTACCTTCATCAGTAGGTTCGAAGTCCATCTCTACAGTTGTGCTATATTCCTCGCCTGCCGGGAACCACTTGAAGACGAACCTCTTCGGACGCTCCGCCTCTATTACCGGTCCACCATCATCTGAGGACACTTTGTCTGCACCCCAGTTGCGCCATCGGAATTTGATATGTCCGCCAGGTCTTGCGTCGACTTCTGCGCCCTCAGTGAACCACCCATCTAGGGCTTTTGCATTGGTTATTGCGTCGTAGACCTTCTCAGGATCGGCCCTGACAAGCGTGGATTGTATGATTGCTTCTTCTATCTGACCCATTTCCAAACCTCGTATTCACTATTGTTAATGATTCTCCCAGTTCCCTTAAGACTTATTCGGCAGGGCAGGAGTTCACATGCCTAGCATTTTCTCAGTGGTAGTCCAGAGCTTCTCCTGCAAATCGATATCAAGTGAAGACGGTGATGATGTTTTTTCTTGCGACTTGGTGAAGTGCTTCCCTGTGACACCCTCAAGTTCAGGTGCTGAGGCAACATATATTGACGTCTGGGCTCCTTCAGCAGGAGTGAGTTGGAAGGGCTTCATCATACCAAACATGATGCTATTCATTCGACTGCCTGAGCTTCTTCCCAGGTTGGTAGCCACGAACCCTGGTGATACGGCATTTGCAGTCACGCCGGTTCCTTCAAGCCTTCTAGCAAGGGCATAGGTAAAGAGCAAGACCATCAGTTTTGAGTTCTGATAGGCATCCATCCCCTTGTATTTCCCCTCACTCTGAAGATTTTCAAGATTAACCTCGGCACGTCCATGCAACCCAGAAGTCAGATTGACTATACGGGAGGGACTGCTGGCCTTTAGCAGGGGCAAGAGTTCATTCGTCAATACGAATGGAGCCAAGTAGTTCACTGCAAGTGACCTTTCAAAACCATCGGGCGTCACATCGCGCTTCGAATAGACTGCACCGGCATTATTGACCAAGACATCAAGACGACCATATTTTGTTGAGAATGCATTTGAAAACTGACGGATTTGCTCGAGGCTTGACAGGTCACATAGCATCATATCGACAGAATTGTTGCCTGACTCACTGATGATCTCCTTCTGGGCCTCTGTGCCCTTTTCCTCATTCCTCACAAGCATGACAACGGTAGCGTCTTTCCTTGCCAGGCCAAGGGTGGTTTCCTTTCCGATTCCACAGTTTGCACCGGTGACAATACACACTTTTCCATTCATTGACATATTGAAGGTCCCTCAAAAGCTTAGGAGTTGAGTTCTGGCCACGAATCCTTCTAGAATCTGGCTGAATGATATAAATGATTAGGCCTTTCCGATAGATTTCAATCTATTCGTTCCTTTTACGAGTCGGAATGGAATCAGTAATTGATAGAACCCCCAAGACAAGCAATAGCACGATAAACCAAGAACCATATGCCAATAGCTCGAAGAGAGGATAAGAGAGCTGAGCTCCAATAATCGGAAATGCGTAGAAATCTATTATCACCCACCCGATGAAGATAGATGCTGCTACTACAAGACCAACGACTTTTTTGGATGTGCTTGATTCTGAACTCATATTCTCACTCCTTTGGCTCGAATCTGTCTTTCTTATTGTATATTGTCCTAGGGACAAATCCGTTCTCGGCAAAAGATTGTAGTAACAATATGTGACCTTAATCTGTGACCCTCTATTGTGGCTCCGCTATATATACTCAGGATGAGTAGGTATTCTTGTGAAATATCATGGCTCAAGCAACTAATAACCGAACTGAACTCGAAAGAAAGGCCAAGCATGAGGTCGTCAGAACAAGGGCTCTGGCTTATGCTTACAGAACTGTTGTGAGGTAGAAACAACATGGCAATAGCTAAAGAATCCAAGATTCGAAAGACCCCCAATGCTAGGATTTCCACTAGAGCGATTACTCAGGTATACTTCAGACGTTGATTGTTCTCAACGTTTTCCGTGACCGAGGACAATCAACTGTCTTCTCTTTCAATCCAGTCTGCTTTTAACTGGACTTCACCCATCTTGATTTTTGGAAATGATTCCACCCTGATTTCAGGCCAAAACAATGAACAATCAATATTTCAGTCCTTCAAACAGGTCCTTTGCCTTACCGAGGATTTAAATCATGTATAAGTTGCGAGTCAGGAGATATGACCAGCCCCACTGATTATAGCAGCAGTCGTTTTGTAGCATTTGTCGCCATATTTGCTGCCATGTCTACAGTCCTAGATTTGCTTTTAATCCCCAGCGAAGGGGTATGGGATTCCTGGATCTTTCTATTGAGCCCACTAGTAGGAGCGCTGATTGGCCCAATTGGGGGATTCATTGCAATTGGCATCGGTAGCCTTGCAGGACATCTCATTTTCTTCAGAGATGCCTATGAACTTCTCTTCATGTTTGGAGCTCCACTGGGCGCTTTGATGGGTGGTTTTGTGTATCAAGGCAAATGGAAACCAGTAGTCGCCATCTATTCTTTGATGCTACTTGGATACTTTCTTGAACCGGTTTCCTGGCTACTGCCCCTTTGGGGTATTTGGGATATCTTGGCGGCTTTCTGTTTGATCATTGTTTTTTCATTTGTATCTTCGAGAAACATGTGGCCAGAGAATAAAACAAGAAGAGATTTCCTGAATCTGTTGTTTACTATCATTATAGGACTTGAATCGGACATATTGTTTCGTGTATTTGTTCTAATCCCGGGTCAAACATACTGGTTCTTCTATGGGTTGAGCCCAGAGGCACTTCAGTTGATTTGGCTTGGAGCAGGCATCCTGACTCCTCTAAAAGTAGCGATTGCAACCGTCGTAGGCCTTGCTATTGGACTTCCATTGCTAAGGCAGTTCCCTGATGGACTGCTTCAGGGTGAGAACAGAGTTCTGGATGATTGAGTTCAGATGGCAATACAGGTTTCAGTACGTTCAATTCCCTCAATGGTATGAATTCCCTTAGTGAGCTTTCCTAAATCGTTGGAGCCTTCCAACTCAGCATATACAATAATGTCATACGGACCTGTCACCGTATGTGCACTCTTCACTCCCTCAAATTTCTCAATCATTTTGCACGCATTCCAGATTGATCCGGCACGTGCGCGAATCAGGATAATCACGGTCACCATTGCTCATCAATCCAAGTGGTATGAATGGTGTAGCTAGGATGATAAAAGCGCTTCTTAGGCGGAAAAATATGGATGAGAGAGCCATTGCAGGCTCTCATAGTCAAATAATAGCCAACTAAAATCTAGGTACTGGTCTTCTTCGTCAGAAGGTCAATCTTCGTGACGAATTCATCCACGAGGGCTTTGGCCTCTTTCGCGAACTCCTCAGAGTATTCCCTTCTCATCTTCTTTAAGAGATGAAAACTCGCTCTTCGAAGTGCTCCAACACTCTTGATAAGCTCACGTGCTTCTTCTGGAAATTCGCCTATTCCCATAAATGGAGGGCCAAATCCTGGCATTCGTTCCTCTTCCTCCTCTGCACGTTTATCGTGTTCCGCCAAGAATTCTCGTCCCTTGTCGGTGAGTTCGTATCGCTTCACACCGGCATCTTGGTCTGACACTTCAATCGTGTAACCTGAGTCGAGAAGCCATGCTAACAGTGGATAGACCGAGCCAGGACTAGGCCGCCATCTTTTATTGGTGTTCTCTTCTATCTTTATGATAATCTCAGAACCAGAGAGTGGTCCTTCATTCAGCAATTTCAATACGTTATGTCTGAGATATCCCTTGGGGACTCTAGACATACGCCGCATCCAATGACCGCGGCCACCCGGACCATGGTGATGGAAGCATTTTCCCGTTCTAGGATTCGATGAACACATTATCTTTTCCTCTTGTATTGCTATTATCTTAATATAATATCGGCTCCGATATCAATATTGATATCGCTTTTGATATTATAAATTTTTGCATGCGTGGCCAAATGAGAACTCAGATGTGGATGTATTTGTTCAGATGACCAATCGATCAACCATTATCTCAGTTAGAAGACTTGAAGGTCCAAAACTCATTCTCAGGGCATTGGAGATTGTATCATGACGTATCTTCCGGTAGCTCTCATCACTCTCAATTCGCTTGAGTGCCTTTTTACTTGCCTGATATGCGTAGTTCAACTCATGTTTCGCTGCATCCGTTTGTATCTCTGCCAGAACTAATAGCGTGTAGTAGAATGGAAATCCCTTCCACTTTCCATTTCCATCGCGATATCCGGATAGCTTCTGAATCATTGAATTTGCCTTCCCGAGACTCTCATCATCACCTCGATTGCCAAGATACCTGAGGTACGCGATGGTTGCATGTCTGCACTCACCAGCGGCGCAGAACCTTGAGAAGCACTGTTTGCCAAGCCATCTATCCAAACCTTCCAGTTTGACTATTTCTTCCTTCGAAGGATTCTTAATTGAAAGAAGAGCCCTTGCCTTCTGGACTGCGGTGATGTTGTGCACTGCAAGTTTTGTGAAGAGCCTCTCTCCTGTAATTAGTCGACTCGTTCCACTGATATCACATGTAGTTTGCATAGTCAATCCTCCTAAGGATATACGAAGTGTCTTCGTTCGACACTTCCTAAAGAGCATTCATCTCGGAATTTCCGAGATGATTTTGAAGAAAGACGTGCGATGAAAGAGTATAAAGAAAGAATACGTTTCATTGACTGGTGCCCCAGATGTCAAGGGAGGCAATAACGCTTATTGAACAGTCCGGATTGGACCAGCATGTCGCTCCTTTCCTCAAACCCCACATGGAGGGGTTTGAAACCCCAGAGCGAATACAAATCACACTGCAGTACCTTCAAGAAAACAACATTCTAGATGGCATCCGCCTCTTCAAGACTCCACGCGCGACAGTTGAAGAGGCCATGTTGGTTCACTCGCCATACCACGTGCAGAGCGTTGAACTAATGTCTCATTTTGGTGCAGGACAGATAGGAGAGTCTGCATATGCTAGTGAGGGCCTATTATCTTCAGCATT
>JBHLQM010000026.1:5757-15068 GCA_048884785.1 Candidatus Thorarchaeota archaeon
CATCAAAAGGGAGAAGGCACGAATATTAACATCCCGTTGCTTGAGGGATCTCCTGATCTATCATATCAGTCTGCATTTAGCAAGATTGCAATCCCCGCCATAGAGAGTTTCAATCCAGATCTTATTGCTGTTTCAGCTGGATATGATGCACACTTTACGGACCCATTGGGGGATATGAATATCGACTCCAGAACCTACTGGTTCATTGCTAGCGAGATTCAAAAGTTATCCAGATCATTGGACATGATGGGTTCGTTTTGGGTACTTGAGGGAGGATACAATCCACTTGCCTTGGGACCCTGCATCAGAGCAACATTTGATGGGTTGCAGGGCAATCCTCTATGTGAACTAGAGGATCAGGAGGATCGAGTTATAGACGAAAATGTGGTGAGGTCTAATAAGAGATTGACCCAAAAAATCCTGACGCGAATAGCTCCATTCATATGAATATGAGCAGAATGATTAGACATGGAGGAAGAGCTGCTATTTCGTATTGTGTTTATCTTACTCTTTGCTACTTTCGCCGGCGTGAGAATATACTATAGAAGTAAAACAATAGGAAGAGAGAGTAAGAAAGACTATCAGAAAACGGATTGGAGTTTATTGCTGCTCTTTATTGCTATTATAGGATACTTTGCTGGACTCTTCTTTTACGTGCTTCTCCCAGATTGGATTGCTTGGGCATGGGTAAATCTTACATCGCCAATAAGGTGGATCGGTGTGTTTTCTGCCATACTCGCAATATTACTTGTCTTTTGGACGCACCGTATTCTTGGAGAACAGTATTCCGCACGGCAAGAGATTCAGATAAACCACCGTCTTATTGACCAAGGACCATATAGTAGAGTGCGTCATCCCATGTATACAGGTTTCAATCTCTTCTCGTTTTCAGTGGGTGTGATATCATCAAATCTTCTGCTAATCTTGTTTGCAGTTCTTATTGTGATACCCTTCCCGTGGTTGGCTCGGAGAGAAGAAGAAATGTTGCTCGATGAGCTTGGAGAGGAATATGGTCACTACATGCGACGAACAGGGAGATTCTTTCCATCATTTAGAAAAAGGGAGTAGAATGAGCTAAAAGACCCATTATCATAGCAAATTTGCGCTATATGACATTATTATATCAAACTCCGCCAAAGAGTATTCTATGAATCCAGAGTATGAGTACTATGGAACATATACCGCAGACGCATCAGGTGATATCAACTTAGAAGGACAGATTCGTGACTTTCTGTGGACCATGGAACTGATGTTTGACTATGTCAAGAAGACTGAACCTGAGATTTTTGATGATTTTTCAAAGAAAATAGATGAAAAATACACAAAAGAGCTGGGAAATGCATCCTTTGTCCTAGAAGATATCGGATTTGATAAAATTGCTGATGATGAAACACTTCTGGGTTCTTATCCTCATTTCAAGGAGCTTGGTCTGAAAATCATAATGAAGTACATCCCACTAATTAAGGGGCATGTATTGACCGAAGATTTGGTTTCGATTAGATGGCTGGACTACTGTCGTGCAAAGTATATCCTACAATATCATCAAATCACTACGCTGGTCGATATCCTCGGACGAGATGAAGGAATACAATTCTTCAAAGATTTCGTAGATTTCTGGGGAGAAGAACTCTCGAAAAATGGTAAGGGAAAAAGTACGATTGAAGCAGTTCGTGAAAATCGTGTAAAGGCTTGGAGCTCAGGTGGTGCCATGGAGTTTGGAGTGACTGATGTAGGACCAGGATTCCTTGCAAAATTCGACAGATGTGTTTCTCATGAGTCCATGAAACATGTGGATGATCCTGAACTTGCGTACTATGTTGTTTGTTACCCAGGAGCAAGATTGCTTGATTTTGTCCACGAGAATATCAGGATGAGAAGGACACAGACGCTATTCTCAGCAGACTTCTGTGATGAGTATCGCTGGGATAAAAACATCGATCCCAATCCAGAGCAACCATCGCTTGAATTTTCACGTAAGATGGTACAAAAATAGTTTCTTCATCTATCTCTGAGCTAGTCCCTTAGATTCATCAGGAATAACGAATCTCTCTGGCTGTGAGCCATCTAAATCTGTGAATCCGTACTCTCTCGCTAGTTCACTAGTAGTCATGGTTTTTCCTGTCTTCTTCATGACATCTGGATCTGATGCTAGAGCAACAATTGCTCGGCCGACGTACCTTGTAGACTCTGTCTTCTCATATCCTTCTAAATCGACATAGTTCTCGTCATTCAGTTTTCCATCCTTAGATGTTCTCATAAGATGCTCTGTACGAATCCAACCCATTGAAACGTAAACAGATGCAATATCATAATCAAACAGGTCGATTGCCATAGCATACGCCATTCTCGCCTTTGCATGTTTGACTACATCGTATGGGACTAGATGGATGTACTTGTCATCATCCCAGAAGCCTGTCGTGACAATTAAACCGGACTTGCTGGGGATCATTAGCTTTGCAGCTTCTTGGCTGCAGATGAAATGAGACCTCAGGCTGATCTGAAACATATGGTCCCAGCGATAGAGAGGTTGGTCCCAGAACTTTGCAGTGAAGTTGTCCGTTTCGATATCAAGTTGAAAATTCCTGTCAGTATACCCAGCCCACACATTATTGACCAAGATATCAAGTGTACCTTCTTTCTTAGCGATTGCTTCAAAGACATCTCTAATCTGACTCTCTTGTGAGTGGTCACACTTGAGTATCTCGCATTTGCCACCGGCCGCCTCAATCATCTCTTTTGTGTCATCAAGTGTCAAATCTGAATACTGTGTAACTGATTGCCCCCTTCTGCTCCTACCAGTTATGTAGACCTTGCATCCAGCAAGAGCCAACTCCAGAGCAATTCCTCTTCCTGCGCCCCTACTTGCGCCAGTCACAAGCGCTACTTTTCCTTGCAGTGATTCGTTCATGGCAAATTCAAGAATCTCATCTGTTTCGCGTATAAAAGTAGTCAGCTGTTTATAGAAACAGGAGAAATATGTAATGGATTCAGGTTCAGACCATAAATAGACTTCCCACATAGAACCTGTCGGTAGTTTATTGTAGTCGAAAGAGATGTGTTTCGTAAGGAGTTGAACTCAGATTTGACAGAAAAAAGCCGTGAGGAACGATTTGATGAGGTTTTTCAGATGGTACTCATCGTGGTTGCACTCTCCTTTGATATTCTCTGGAGAAATGAGAGTGTTCCTATCGCTGAGATTATTGTTTTCATGTATGTCCTGTCATTCTGGGCATACGGAAATCTCAAAGGAGGCGTTTGGGAATTTCCTCTGAAAATAGGCAGTTTCAACCTATCTATAACATTGATGACTAATTTCTACATTGTAGGCTTTTTCGGGAATATTCGCCTTCTAGGTCTGGGGGAATTAATATTCGCCATCATTGGCCTGCCAACTCTGTGTTTGATAATATCTCTCTTCCTTGCATCGTACATGAGAAATTCGGCGAATCGTACCATGACTCTGCCTATATTGATTGGTGGGACTCTTGGTTACATAATATCAGTGCTTGCTGTAGCCTTTCTTGGCCAGTGATTCATCGAGCATTTCTGCGAGTCAAGGCCACTTGTTATAGAAAAGAAAGGAATTGAGAGGGACTTTCGTCCGCTCTCAGATACTAGAACTATAGTCGCTCTGCAACGAGTGCTTCCACAACAGCTGGGTCAGCCAGCGTTGTAGTGTCACCAAGATCGTCGATCTGACCGGCTGCAATCTTCTTCAGGATCCTACGCATTATTTTGCCAGAACGGGTCTTGGGCAAAGCATCGGCAAACTGTATCTTGGCAGGGGTTGCAATAGGACCTACCTCGTTACGGACATGTGACTTGAGTGCCTGTCGGAGTTCCTCAGTCTTCTCGATGCCCATCTTGAGAGTTGCGAACACATAGATGTCCTCACCCTTAATCTCGTGTGGGAACCCGACGACTGCAGCCTCTGCTACGGCTGGATGCTTGACAAGTGCACTCTCAATCTCGGCAGTACCAAGTCTGTGACCGGACACCTTCAGAACATCATCTAGACGGCCCATGACGAAGTGGTAGCCATCCTCGTTGAAACGTGCTCCATCTCCTGTGTAGTAGATTGGGTCGCGAGTCTTGGGGTCTTTGAATTGCACAAAGTAGGTGTTCTTGAAGCGTGGATGGTCACCATAGACAGTGCGCATGAGACCGGGCCAAGGCTTTCGCATGCATAGATAGCCGCCTTCGTTAGCGCTCACGGGTTTGCCATCTTCAGCGAGGATGATTGGATCCACGCCAAAGTATGGGAATGTGCAAGAGCCTGGAATAGTTTCAGTGGAACCTGGAAGGGGAGTCAAGATGACGCCACCTGTTTCGGTCTGCCAGTATGTATCAACAATAGGGCACTTCTCCTTCCCGATCATCTTGTGGTACCAGAGCCAAGCCTCTGGGTTGATTGGCTCACCAACAGTGCCTAGGAGGTTCAGAGAAGACAGATCATGCTTCAGAACAGGGTCATTTCCGAACTTTATGAGAGCACGAATGGCAGTGGGAGCAGTGTAGAACTGAGTGACTTTCCATCGCTCGACCTCGTGCCAGAATCGGTCATTGTCGGGATAGGTTGGAGTTCCTTCGAACATCATGGTCGTGGCACCGGCCGCCAAGGGACCATAGGTGATGTACGAGTGGCCTGTGATCCACCCGATATCAGCGGTGCACCAGTAGACATCTCCAGGATGGTAGTCGAAGATGTACTTGAATGAGTGTGCTGTGTAGACCATGTAGCCACCAGTTGTGTGCAGGACGCCCTTTGGTTTTCCTGTAGAGCCGGAAGTGTAGAGAATGAATAGTGGGTCTTCGGCATTCATCCACTCGGGCTCACAGACGTCATCAACCTTTGCAAGTTCCTCATGGAACCAGTAGTCACGGCCTTCAACCCATGGAACCTCGACTTTGCCTTCCATTCGGTTGACAACAAGGATCTTCTCTACGACAGGAGTGTCTTCGACTGCAGTATCAGCACCCTTCTTCTGCTCAATATTCTTTCCGTTTCGATAGTAGCCATCAGATGTAATGACCAGCTTGCTCTGACAGTCATTGATCCTATCCTTCAATGAGTCTGCGCTGAAACCACCAAAGACGATGCTGTGAATTGCACCGATTCTTACGGCGGCAAGCATGAGAATAGCAAGCTCGGGAATCATGGGGAGATAGAAAGTGATGGTGTCGCCCCTCTTGATACCGAGGTTCTTTAGCACATTGGCTGCTCTACTGACCTCAGATGTGAGCTGCTTGTAAGTGTAGGTCTTGTACTCATCGAGCGGATCACCTTGCCAGATGAGTGCAACTTGATCACCTCGACCTTGTTTGACATGCTTATCAAGACAGTTGTAGGCCATATTGGTCACACCATCTTCAAACCAGGTGAACCGTATCTCTTCCTTAGACTTCCATTCGAAGCCTTTGGTCGGGGCCTTTTTCCAGTAGAATAAATCAGAATTAGCAATCTTTAGCCAGAATTTATTGGGGTCTTCAACGGACTCCTTCCAGATCTTCATCCTTTCATTGTGGCTCTTGATATATGCCTTCTTGATGAAGCTCTGCGGAGGTGGAAAACGCCGCTCCTCCTGGCTTGTAACTTGAATCTTTTTCTCATCGGACAATGGTTTTCACCTGAAATGCAGTGTACTTTGGCTTCGGCGAAAAAAATCGCATTAATAAGGCTTGTCAAATAACACGTAGTTTCATTCGAAATTTGCTATTTGACGAGCTTCCTCTTCAATTCACAAATTTGATTCAAAAAAGAGGGAGGGACCAAAGGAACAAGTCCTCTGGTCTGGATTCGTAATTGACTAATCTGTGCGCCTCATCTTCAAGATGATTGTGAAAATGACAGCAATAATTGCCAGCACGCCGGTAATCATGAAGGCCATGAAGTAGCTTCCAGTTAGGTCAACGAAGAGTCCTGCAACAAGCCCACCGACAATTCCAGCAATGCCGTATGCCGTGAACATCACTCCGTAATTCTTGCCAACATGCTTCGACCCGAAGTAATCAGCTGTTGAGGATGGAAACAGGGCAAAATTGCCACCAAAGCAGAAGCCAACGAGAGATGCGAATAAGGTGACTGTTACCCAAAGACCCTCAGTTGGAGTAGATAGAGACATCCACGCAAGACCAAACATAGAGAGAGCCAAGATAAGGAACATCAAGACCATCGTGTTTGCTCTTCCGAGCTTGTCAGATGTGGCACCCCAGACTATTCTACCTGCCGCATTAAACAATGACATGATACCACCAATAAGAGCTCCCAATTGAAGTAATGGAGCTCCATTCACGAGCGGGTCCACGAGAGCAGCAGCACTCTTGACATTTCCAAGAGTCATAAGCCCAGCAGTGGCTGCAAAGACGAACATGAGCCAGAGAAGCCAGAAAGAACTTGTGCGAATCATCTCACCTGGCATCACACCTTCGCCAGACGCATCCGCCGTTTTTGCAGGTGGTGTGTAACCTTCAGGCATCCATCCCTGCGGAGGATTGGTCAATAACTGAGACCCAAGGACAACGCCTGCCAAGTATATGAATCCGAGGTACAAGAATGGCATGCCTACCAAGCCGCCGGACAATGTATTGATGAAGAACTCCTCAACATAGAGAAAAATGAATGCCCCGCCGCCAAATCCAGCAACAGCAATACCAGTGATCGCACCTTTCTTATCGGGAAACCATTTGACCAATGCTGCAATTGGACATACGTATGCAAAACCGATTCCAGCGCCGCCAATTATACCATAGGTAATAACGAGGTAGACTGTCCCCATTGTAGCATCAAGTGCAAGCATATCAACAAATGATGCAAGAATATACCCCAGGCCTAGCAGAATACCGCCAACAGTAGCTACCTTTCGTGGTCCTACTCTGTCTTGCCAACGCCCTGCAAAAATCATGAACAGAGCAAAGGAGGCAAGACCAGCAGCGAATGGAAGCTGTGTTAATAGAGATGGCCACCCGTATGTTCCACCCCTGAGCGCGGTCTGGAAGATTGTCCATGCGTAGATTGTTCCAAGACATAACTGAACAATAATTGCGCCGACAATCACCAGATATCGATTCCCAATTTTTTCAGACATGATAATCTTCACCTAGAAATGTGTCTAGTTTTGTGTTCGCCGCGCATGAAACCTCACTAAAAGGTTTGCGAATTGTTATACTCCTCGAAAGGCTCTGAAAATTGTTAGGTTGTTTGCAAATGCATATAGGTAGGTACCAATCGATTCATCGCGTCGATATGGGGTGAAGTTTTGACAGGACAAAAGTGGATTGAGCGATACAAGAGCAAGGTGCTCGACGCAAACCGTGCCATAAAGAAAATCAAGCGTGGCTCTAGGATTTTTCTTGGAACTGGATGCGGAGTACCGTACCATCTTGTTCAGGAACTAGCCAAGTATGCAGACAGGATGGCTGACAATGAAATCGTTCATCTTCTGACGCTCGGGGACACTCCTTCTGCAGATCCCAAATTTCAATCGCAATTTAGACACAACACTTTCTTTGTTTCCGATAATATACGTGAGGCAGTAGCAGAAGGAAGAGCTGACTATTCCCCCATTATGTTATCGGATATACCAGAGTTGTTCCGCTCAAAGAAGATGCCAATAGATGTGGCATTGATACAGGTCAGCCCGCCTGACGAACATGGGTACTGCTCCTTGGGCATATCTGTTGACATAACGAAGTCTGGAGCAGAGAGCGCAGGTCTTGTTATTGCCCAGGTAAACGAGAATATGCCAGTGACTCACGGCGACTCTTTTCTGAATGTGAGAGATGTTGATTTCTTGGTTCCTTATACTGAGCCGCTTCGTGAATTCACAGCCGAAGAAGCAAGTGAACGCATCAAGCTAATAGGGTCATATTGCGCGAGACTGATTGAGAATGATTCCACTTTGGAACTTGGCATTGGTGCACTCCCTCAGGCCGTTGCGGATAGTCTCCTAGAAATTGATGTTCATGATCTCGGTATACATACAGAGATGTTCAGTGATAGTCTAATTCCTCTCATAGATAACGGTATAGTGACAAACAAGAAAAAGAGCCTCCACAGAGGGAAGGCAGTTGCATCCTTTGCCATGGGCACAAAGAAGCTTTACGATTATGTTCATGACAATCCATTTTTCCAATTCTTTGACACTTCATACGTCAATGACCCCTATATCATTGGGCAGAATGACAAGATGATTGCAATCAATTCCGCGCTTGAAGTGGATCTCACAGGACAGGTCTGTGCAGACTCAATTGGCCACAAGTTCTATAGTGGCATTGGCGGACAGGTCGATTTCATTCGTGGTGCCAAGCGCTCACGCGGCGGAAAGGCGATAATATGTGTAAAGTCCACTGCAATGGAAGGGGAGATTTCACGAATCGTTCCACGTCTTAGTGAGGGAGCAGGGGTTGTGACAACACGAGGAGACGTTGACATCATCATCACAGAGTATGGTCTTGCGACCCTCCATGGTAAGACAATAAGAGAGCGAGTCCTCTCCTTGATTGCAATTGCGCATCCAAAGTTTAGGAATGACCTTCTTGAGGCTGCGAAAAAGATGCTATATGTCTTTGAAGATCAAGTGCCATTCCAGGTCAAAGGGACGTACTTTGCGAGCGAATATGAGGCACGTGAAGTATTCAAAGGTCCTGATGGAGAGGTGGAGGTACACTGTAGACTAATCCGTCCCGATGACTCCGATCGCATAAAGGAACTATTCTATGATTTGTCAGAAGAGAGTGTCTACTTCAGGTTCCTCACTCCGCTGAAGAGTCTACAGCGGCAAACACTACAGGATTTCTACAACGTAGACCAAGATGCAGATATCTCAATTGTTGCAGTTGTTGAGCCCGAGAAAGAAGAAGGACCGGAGAGAATAATCGGTGCTGGACGCTATGTACTCAATAGAAATACCAACCAGGCTGAATTTGCCCTGCTTGTGCACGATGAATTCCAGCACAGAGGTATTGGTACCTTTCTTCTCAATCAACTTATGCGCATAGCAAAGAGCAAGGGTGTTGACGCCTTCATGGCATATGTGCATCCACGAAATCAACCAATGATAAGATTCATTCACAAGACCGGAAAAGTTGTTGAGAGTAAGCTAAGCCTAGCTGATGAAGAATACATCTTTACGCTTAAGCTCTAAACTCTGCTTTAATTACGTACTAAATCCTTGTCATAGGACCTTGGTCCATTCCCATTGGACGAATCCCTTTGTGAATACTATCAATCCACTGGTCGTACTCCTCATGAGATCTTAGCCCTTCTATTCGACCCACTATCATTCCTTTCTTCAGAATGATTATGAGAGGAA
>JBHLQM010000026.1:15168-39756 GCA_048884785.1 Candidatus Thorarchaeota archaeon
TTTTTAGTACAAGACTCGGATTAAGAGTGACTGCCGATGGCACTTCATTACACCATTGCGTAGAAACCGAGCATTAAGTAATATCTAACTACAAAAAGGAAACATGTCACCTGTTGAAAGAAAGAAGAAACGAGAGCGTTTAATATTCGCTTCAATTATGCGTCCGGAGCAAGGGGGTGTAAATGATCTCCTACTTGCAGAGAGCATTCGAGCCTATGCAGGTTCACTCTCACATGCCCCAATTTGGTATTTCGTTCCAGAAACCGGAAGGCAGCTCTTGCCTTCACTGAAGAACCGGCTTCAACAACTAGGTGTGACAACAATTCCCTTTCAAATAAACGGTGACGTTCTAGAGTTCCCCTTTGTGGGACAAGTCTTTGCTCAGGCATTGGCCGAAATAACTGCATCAGGTCAAACAGATATTATTGCATGGCTAAACACAAACACAGTTGTACTAAAGGAACCAAAAGAGTTCATCCTGCATGGCAATAAGAATCTCGGTTACAGGCCTGTTCATCATGCTCTCATAGGCTCTCGTTATGATGAGCCGCTTGATTCATTCTGGTCCCTGATTTATGAGCTATGCGAAGTCCCCGAAGGGAATGTGTTTCCCATGACAGGGCATATTGATGGTGTCAGGATACGTCCATACTTCAATGCCGGTATTATCATCACCCGACCCGAAAAGCGACTCTTTCGTACATATCGTGATGTGTTTCTAAAAATATACCAGAAACCCATTATCAAGGACTTCTATCAAAGGAATGAGCTGTATGCGGTTTTCATTCATCAAGCAGTGCTAGCAGGTGTCATTTTGTCTTCAATGCAGATTGAGGAACTGCAAGAACTGTCGGGCACCTATAATTATCCACTTCACTTGCTTGAAGAGGATGTCACAGAGCATCGTCCCCAGAGCTTGGAAGAAATGGTGACATTTCGTCATGAGGGATTTCATCGCGATCCAGATTGGTTCAAGAGAATGCCTGCAGATATCACATTAAGGAATTGGATTGCGGGCGTAATCCAATCAATTTCATAGCAGAAGTTGAATGATTGGCAGAAGATACTAATCAGGCATGATGTTGTTGTCATGGCAATAAGGAGTGGAGTAATGGTCATCTCGATTGTTGTAGTAGGCATTGTACAAGGAAGAGATATGCATCATAAAGATACAGGAGAGTCTCCACCTATTCTTTTGAATAGTAATGGTCGCAACAATCATCGCCTTGCATCAAGGTCTTCGTACGTCGAAATGCTATTCTTGGATTGATAGCTCTCACAATGAAGGGGTCCTCATCACACTGAAAGAGGAGACCATACTCGACCTCTCCAATTGAACGGTATGCATCGGCAATGGGGCATTTAGTGCAATGAATCTGGATGCCTATCTCGGTCCTCTCAATAGTGAATTCACCCTCTTCCCATCCTTCCCACATGTTCTTTACAATGTCCTCTGCAGTTGAGATTCCCTTTTCTTGCGCCCAGTTGCTTGCAGTCCTACAGACATTCTCAGCTAGAATATCTTTGACAAGTTCATTAAACTCAGGCCCATAATCACGTTTCCAGTCATTCAGAAATTTTTTCAATTGTTCGGGATTGCTACCATTCCGTCGGATTTCGGCGATTCTCTTCCAGATTTCATCACGTTCAATATCTGAAGCTTTGTGGAGTTTCGTCATTCACCCAACCTTGTTTTTTGAAACATATTCTTCTGATAATTGATTGCTTCTATGCCAGGATTCTATTTTGTTTTGTTGAACCACTTTATTGATTTCTCATGCCTTCTGTTGTATTTTGCTAATATTCGTCCAATTTCATAGTTGAGCCCTTGAGAAGTCATGTTCTGTAAAACCGGCGTGAACTTTGAGTAAGCAGTGCGATGATTTCGGCTACTGAAAAAATACCAATGGCAATCAATAGAGTCCCTATGCCATTAATTAGTACTGAGAAAACACCAATGACAATTAGTATGTAGAAGGGTAGTAGAAGATTGATTATACTCATTATAAGCCCATATCTCCAGCCATTCAAATTCCTTCTCCATACCTGCCTCGTCATGAATAGATCTATGATCCCCATGAAGAAAAAGACTGAGGTAGGAATTACTGCCATGATGTCAATATATGGCATGATATCGATACTTGGCGTACTCCTAATGATTCCAGTCTCAATAAAAAACGTCCAATTAAAAGCAATAAGTAGCATCCCTCTGTTTCCCTGAAGCAATGTGCTCAGTACAACGCCATCTGGTCTTTTCTTGTTAGTTTCCGTTATGATTTTAGGGATACTCATCAACCACCAGTATTCTCCTAGTAACGCATTGGCTGACTAATTTTTCGGTTTGTGAGAATCAAGGATGAGGGAGGAATATATTCTTCCTTCAAGAGTATGGTCTTATTTGGGTTCACCATGAAGGAAAAGATGTGGTGGGCCCGACGCGAATTTCAGATAGTATGGAAATCATATCATCTTTTGAACGCGCGACATCCGCCTTATCAGAGCGGCGCAATAACTGACCGAAATCTCTAACGAGAGTTTCTCCAGTCTATGCCACGGGCCCTTGACGTTTGAGGAATCGCTGTGTTCGTGATACTGATAAAAAGGTTGTGACAAATACAGTTGACCAAAGAAAGCTGTGTGTTTGCTACGTGCACCAGATTCATTCCATTTATTACCTGATAGGTGTGCCCCTAGAGTATGAAAGCCTTGGTCACATACTTCTCTCAGACTGGAAATACAAAATTGGTGGCAGAAACGATGAAGGAGATTCTATCGACCCGACTTGAGGTAGACTTTCATACAATAAGAGCAGTCGACATGGATGCACTCAACAATTATGATCTGCTTGTTGTGGGTGCCCCCTGTCATGATAGTGATTTAGCTCAGCCAGCAAAAGGCTTCTTGGATAAACTGCCGGAATCTCCACGATTCAAATTAGTTGGATTCTTTACCCACGCGACTACTATGCCTGTTAACGAAAGGAATAGACAGTACTACGATAAATGGGCAGGCAGGTGTCTTTCCTCTTTCGAGAGCGCGTGTAAAGATAGGAATATCGAATTCTTGGGGGCATTTCACTGCCAAGGCAAAGCAAGTGAGCCCATTGAACAATTCATCCATCGAGAGATAATCACTGATGAAGATGAGTGGACCGCGTATTTATCGAATCTTAGAACACACCCGACTTCCGCTGATATTGAGAATGCTAAGAAATATGCAAAGGAGATACTATCGAAACTATAGAGTATGATCCGATTCAGACTGAGTCTACAAAGTGATATCTTCTGAAAATAAGAAAAAGGAGAGAGTGACTCTCTCCTGTGGTACAAAATATTACTACTTGTTCTTCTCGACTATCTTTTGCATACCATAGATGAACAGTATGATCAGGAGAATTGCTCCAAGATTTGATGAGCCGACAGCCCACATATTGCCGAAGAAGCCAATGGATGTCGTGAATGTTACGGCGCCCCAATGGTAGACTCCTGGATAATATGTGACGTTGAATACAATTCCAAGGAGAAACACCAAAACCATCAGGATATAGAAGATATTTGCCAGGTCTTTGAAGTAGCCTCCAACCTTCTCGCCCATAAATCCTGCCAACAGCTTCAGAAGCCCATACATGAAGATTATGACTCCAAATGCAATAAACAAGCCTCCTCCTAAGAAGATGAATTGCGGCATTGCATGATTGAAGCTTGTGTTACCAATGAAGTCATCTAAGACCCAGTTGGCATCGAATCCTACGGCAAGAATAATGAACAGACCTCTTAGGATGTGAAGAAGATTCTTGATCATATCCCAGTTGTTTGCCATCATCTTTTCAAGGATTGGTCCCAAGAAGAAGAAGAGACCCACCAAGAAGATCATAACTCCTGATAACTGATACGCGGGCTGCATCATCAAGATTACTGAGTTCAGAATAATCGAGATACCCAGTACATACCAAGCCATATTCTCTTTTCCAATTGCATAGTACAATGGGAATAACAGACCAAGGACCAGTGTGAAGTAATAGAGCCACAGGGTTGCCGCTGCGGCGGTATTAATGAAAGATAGATATGTCCATGGCATGTAGACCAAATAGAATAGCACTAACGCAACTGCTGAGAGGTAGAGTACGAGGTTTTTGAATCCTATTTCCTCTGACATGTGCACACTTCCTTGGCGCGGCTATGCGCCAATTCTGTAACCCTTGACGTATGTTAACTACCATATAAAATTAGTGCAGCGCCGAAGAGATAATCGACAGTAGGCGATTCATATATGAGGCAGGCCCAAGGAAGGAAACCTAGTCTTAACCAGTAGTCAGGGATGAATATGATACGTGATTCTTGGGCAGGATTGATTAGCGAAACATGGTCCAGAATCGCGTCGAAAGTATCAGACAGTTTTGGGTTGGGCCCTTTGCGCCGCCCCAATGATTTGAGGCCCTCTGCGGATACTAAAACAGGATATTTCGGAGGGTGGATAGACGAAGACATTTTGTATTTGACAAATGAATGCTTGAGAGGGGCAATTCCACACATAGGGGTTCTAGCAAGAGAATATATGCGGATGGCCCTATCAAAACAAGACTTTGAGGAAACAGTCCTTGAAGATTTTTCACTAGCGTATGGCGCGTTTTGGCTTCCTTCAAAGAAAATGGACAACTGGTATACTGAATGGAAAAAGTACTGCCCCTACAAAGGCGATGAACTTGGTGGAGTCTTTTTTCCACACTCAGCATTCCAGCTCTTCCAGACATTTTCTGGATCTGATTACTATGGCAAATTGCTGACAGAATACCTGCTAATGAAAAAAATGGGGTTGGTCCTTTCCGAAAGCGAGTACATACTGCACATGCTAGAGAGAATACGAAGATTTTCAGTAAAACTCAACTTAACTGATTTTGGACTTATTCGAAGGCTCATAGAAGTACCTAAGAGTTCCCGCATCGACCTGAGTACGGATACTGGGACTTCTGTCCACTGGGTATCGAGACGACTTGCTTCTCTTCAGGAGTATGGAATTCTTGAGAAACATCGTGAGATCTTCTATCCAGGACTCGGATTCAAACAGTATCTTCTGTTTCTGAAATGCCCAGAACGTAGAGATCCATTAGACTATGTTGTTGACTCTCCTTTCCTATATTCGGCTTCTCGAATCATCTCTGGGAACCAGGATATGGTGGCAACGCTCTTGATACCCGATAATTCCATGAATGTCAATAGTTTATCAAAATACAGCAGAATCATGAGAAGTCTTGATGTAGAAACCAGTTTCTATGAGGTGCTTTCAACTGGTTCAACACATTGCTTTGATCATTATTCGACATCTAGAAATGAATGGGAAATTCCGTGGGAACTCTTCGGACCACATCTACGAAGAATCTACGATGAAAGCTTGGGAAACCTCATTATACCAGCAACAAAGAGATGTGAGAAGGCTAAACTACGACTTGAAGATGTAGATTTCAGAGTTCTAATCGAATTTCAAAAGGGAGATCCGTTGCGAACGATTCGCAGGAAGCTGGGAATCAAATATCAGAAACTAGTGAGCCGCCTTGGCAAATTAAAGGCACTGGGACTTGTCGAAGAAAAATACAGATTGCATCACGTTGGATTAAATGAATCTCTTCTACTACATCTGCCCGACTTTGACTTTGGTGAATCAATCACCGCGTGGGCTCAACGACTTCCCTTCGTGAGATATCTACTTCATTTGAACGGAGAGATGAGCCTAATCCTGAGCCTCCCAGACGGTGGACTGCAGGGAATGGCTACGGCTCTTCAAAATCTGTCAAAAGGACTAAAACCTATGTTGCTCGATTCGTATGAACTGCCAGGGATATGGTATACCGCTCAAAGCTCATGGTATGAGAAGGTGAAGGACCTCTGGGATACCAAGATGCAGACATGGGGCACACCGCAGGACGATATCTCGATGTGGTTCGAGGGTTTATCAGGCACCTAATAATGCAGTTAACAAGATTGTAGCAAAATAGAAAGAAAAATACATTCTTGTTATCCATATTTAGAGTGTGCAGTAGAGCCTACTAGAAAGGTGATGAGAAATGACTCAATGCTGCGTTCTAAGACATCTCTGCGTATGAAAAAAGTGGAGCCATTGTATTATATACTGTCTGTGACTTGATATATACATCCGCACACTTCCGTGTCACCACACACCATCGTGGTGGCGGGGGGAGACCTTACCCTCCCCTCGTGTTCACACTAGGGCTTCAGGCACGACCTCCTTTATCTTCTTGAGAGAGGCTATAACGCCACTTTCTCCAAGTTCGAAGATTAGGGGCCCATTGAACTTGTCTTTGACGAGCTTCATGAGGAACTCTCGGATAGGCATATCACCTATTCCAAGTGGTTTGTGATCAAAATAGCCTCTCTCTCCCGGCTTTGAGAGTCTTCCATCATGCAGATGCAATTCTACAATCTTGTCGCGATGTTTCCTGTAAAACTCAAGCACTGTTTCATTTCCTGATTGACCTGACAGCAAGTGACCGGTATCAAAGCAAATTCCGGTTCCGTATTCATCTACTAGATTTCGAGTAATATCAAAGGGAAACTCCAGGTTCTCAATTCCAATCTTGCTAGGATCCACCTCTGAACCGGTAATTATCTCTTCAACACTCTTGGCTGAGAATAGTCCTGACATCAGGGTGCCTATCATGTGCACAATATGGTCTGGATATTTCAGCTGAGTGAACTCGGTTGCGAGTGGACCAGTACAATGCAAAACATAGACCTCTGGTTCAAGAGGCTCCACCATCTTGATTGCATCCACCATACATTCCACGCTGGCTCTCCTTACATACTCGTTGAAGGTGGCGAGTTCAATTGACCATAATGGGAGGTGTACTGTATATGATATTCCCAGTTCATCTCGCAATCCATTCAGGTCATCAATTTTCTCAGCTGTGAGGACATTTTGAAAGATGCTGTTTATGTCCATAGTGAGTTCCAGCACAGAGATGTGCTCAATCTGTGCACCTCGTTTCAGGATTTCTAAAATATTGAAATGCGATAAATCCGGAGCACCACCGGAGAATATCTGTTCGACTATCGGTTGAAACTGCAGAGGAGTTAATCCAAATCTCATATTCATAAGCCTCGGTTAGGAGTTTGGGGAGGTCAACCTCCCCATATCTCTATCTTTAGAATAGTGCAGTGAACCAACTATTCAGTTGTGCAATCACTGGCAAGAATAGTGTTGCAGTAAGTGAGATGACAACTAGCAGTGTGTTGATAGATGGTCCCGCTGTGTCCTTAAATGGGTCACCCACCATATCACCAAGTACTGCATTACCATGTATCTCACTATAACGCTCGTGTTCGTGATCGTATTCAGGGGACTCAATCACCTTCTTTGTATTGTCCCACGCACCACCTGCATTGCTCATCAAAAGAGCTCTAATGAACCCGACAATTACTGCACCGCCTAGATACCCTCCCAATGCCTCCAGCCCAAGAACCGCACCTGTCAGAATAGTAATGCCAATGGCCATTATTGTGGAAGGCATGAGTTCTCGAATGGCCCCAGATGTTGCAATTCCTATACACTTGTTATAATCTGGTTCCGAAGTGCCTTGAAGAATTCCTGGGTCGGCATCAAACTGCCTGCGTATCTCTTCAATCATTCGACCTGAATTACGGTCCACACCTAGAATCAACATTGCACTGAATGTTATTGGCACTAATGCACCAATGAATGCACCAGCAAGAATGAAGGGATTTGCTAAGTTTACAATCACCTCGGTTCCCAGAAGCAATTCTGCAGCTTCTACAAAGGCGGCAAATAACGCCAAGACAGAAATGGCTGCAGATCCAATTGCGAATCCCTTTGTGATAGCTTTTGCAGTATTGCCAGCAGCATCAAGTTTGTCACAGGCCACAACTGCCTCGTGGGGAGCATTTGCCTGTTCGATAATCCCTCGAGCGTTGTCAACAATTGGACCATATGAATCACTTGACATTGTTAGACCATTGGTTGCAAGAAGTCCTACTGCAGAGATAGCAACCGCATATATTCCTCCTTCCCATCCTCCTAAGCCAGCAGCTGTGGAACTAGAGCCAAGAATGAAGGATGCTACCAGTGCAAATACAACACCGAGAACTGATGGAACTGCGCTCAGAAGTCCATATGAATAGCCTGAGAGAATCAGATTTGCAGCACTCTTCTCAGCATTGTCAACCATGTTCATCACAGGTTGAAACCTTGAGATGCCCTTATCATTGGTGAATACATCCGAAGTGAATCCGATGAACACTCCTGCAAGCAGTCCAAAGATTGCGGACCATGCGATGACGAGATCAATACTAAGCACAAACATTGCAATAAGGACGAAAACACCGAACAGTATCGTTGTAATGTAAGTACCTCTATTCAACGCAGGGCCAGGGTCGTCATCTCTGTTAGGACGAACTAGATACACGCCAAGCACTGAGGCAATGGTGCCCAATCCTGCAATGAGTAATGGTAGAAGACCATAAACAATTGGTGGTGAGAAAAGCGCGTCAATTCCTGCGCCAAGAAGTGCTGCTGCCAGAATTGCAGCAACATTACTGTCAAATATGTCAGCCCCCGTGCCAGCAACATCCCCTACATTATCTCCCACCGCATCAGCAACGGCAGCAGGGTTTCGCGGGTCATCCTCGGGGATGTGTTGTTCTATCTTTCCAACAATGTCAGCAGACATGTCGGCAGTTTTGGTAAAGATACCTCCGCCAGCCTTAGCAAAAAGCGCTACTGTACTGGCTCCGAATGAGAAGCCTGTAATTATCTCCCACAGTAGCGGGGTTTCTAATGTCGGAAATATGAGGTCCCAGAGTCCATATAGGGCAGTAATGCCAACCAGTGCGATTCCCGCTATCATGAGCCCCATCACCGATCCTGCCCTGAAAGCAACCATGAATGCAGGACCAAGACCACCTTCGGCAGCGGCCGCAGCAGTCCGTCGATTTGCTCTTGTGGCCACAGACAGTCCGATGTAACCAGCTGACATACTTGCCATTGAACCTAGAACGTATGAGATTGCGATAGGAAGTCCCAAGGAACCAAAGACTATGGCAATTATCACGGCCAAAACGAGAGTAAAAGACATGAGAATTCGATACTGTATCTTGATGAAAGAGGCTGCACCGTCTTGAATGAGCTTGCTGACCTCCTGCATGCGATCATTCCCCTCATTTGCTTGGAGAACTGTCCGATACGTATACAATGCAACAAATACTGCTAGAAGGCCCGAGAGAAGGCCTACTGACAGAAATAGAATATCTGACATAGTTGTCTCATATTCGCGAGATAGAAGGGTATTATAGAGCTTACTGTTTGGTGAAGTTCCAAAAGCCACAATTGTGTATGCACTCAGATGTATTGTAGTTGCGATTATGCTCAATATGCTATGAACGACTCTTGAGGTATCTCCACGCAACCAGAATAACTGCGATTACCATACTGACTGCAGCCAAGGCAATAGGTGCCCACCCTACTGGGGTTTCGAAAGAAAAGACTCCAGCAGTAATCCCATTTGTAGCCTGAAAAACCAGTAGATAGAGATACGGTATAACAACAAGTCCATTCCTGGGCTCTGCAACTACATCAACTGTCAATCGGATGGAGCCCTGATTCCTATATCTATAAAGATCAAAGAGAAACACTGTCAATGCACTTGTCAAGACCCAACCCAGAAAGTTGGACAGAGGAATCCCGGCAAAGGCAAGTCCAAAGAACTCCATTGGCTCTGTCCACACCCAATTCCCCATGCCTACCATGTATGGGTCATTGATGCTGTCCCATAATGTCATGAATAATCCAGCAACAATGGACGTTGCAAAAATTCGTGAGATCTTCCCTGAGAATTTCGAGTCTTCAGATGCGCCAGAATCTTGCCCTCCCTCTACAATATCCCTTTTTCCAAGAATGATATACGCCATGATATAGCACACATAGAGTGTGTTAAACCACTGAAAGGGTATCACAATGGGGACATCCATAATGAGAGGGCCGAGCTGGTTGGTGTAGTAGTAGTGCCCAAAGGGAACACCAAAATGAGTGCCAAGCCACTCCATGGCGTAGGTGACCAGAGCAGTGATCCCAAAGAAGACTGAAATCCCTCCTAGCCCGAGTACCTGTTTTCCATGAGTTATAACAAAGCCAAAGAACATCACAACATAGAGTATGAGCATAATGATCATGAGATATAATGGCGGGTTCAGAAAAACAGGCAGAGAAACCGCCATCATGAGAATGAGGAATAAAATGGGAATCACGTCACTTCTATTCATCTCGATTATCACCCGACTCTCTATACTGCCATTTGGAAAGTTTTCGTACTCATCAATTACATCACGCGTTATGTCGAATGGAAATTAAATGTTCTCAACCGCTATTTTTGCTGGGTCATTCTCTGTCTGACTAAGGATTTCCTCAATGCTGGTAGCAGAAAATCCAGCTAGGAATCAATGCAATTTTGAGATAGGTCGAAAGAAAGAATAGCAAGTGGAACGCACTTCTAAGGCAAAACGGAGGAGAACAAAGATTGGAGATTCCTAGTTTTATCAAGAGAATTGTGAAAGAATCACTTGGTATCAAAGAAAAAGAAAATGTCATCATTCAAACATACAAGCATACCTTAGATATGGCAGAACAGTTTGCATTAGCGTGTAGGTCATCCAAAGCGCGTACGCATATCCTTGTGGATACAGATGACCTATTGTATAATCTAACCATTGATACTCCTATTGAATACTTGAAAAAGCCTGATCCCCTTGAATCGCACCTCTATGATATACCTATTACATCAATCAATTTAGGAGGGCCAGAAGATCCTACTAGACTTGCAAAGATATCTCCCGAGAGGATGGAAGCTTGGTCTAGGGGAAGTGAAGCGGTCTACCAGAAGATGCTTGAGAAAAAGCCAAAGGCAGTGTACCTTAGCCTAGGACAGATAACTCCACAAAGAGCTAAATCCTATGGATTTGATTATGATTCCTGGATGAAGAATTCAATGGATGCCCTAGATGTTGATTACAAAACATTGTCAGATTCAGGAAACAGACTCATAGATGTCATCAAGAGTGGAGTTGAGATGGTGATTTCAAGCGGAAATGATACTCACATGACTGTTTCAATCAAAGATAGTACAACAGCTAACTATGATGGAGTATATGGAGATGAAAGCAGAGGAACGGCATTTATTCTTCCTGCAGGATACGTGACAATTGTTCCACAAGGCGGATCTGGGAAGTTCGTATCTGATGTACCTTGGGGTCAAATGAGTGTCCTAATTCATGAAATTTCCTTCTCATTCGAAGATGGGACCTTGAAATCTTTCGATGGTGGTAAGAATATCAATGTGATAAAGGACATCTGGGACAAGGCATCCGGTAGGAAGGATAGACTTGGCTACATCATCATAGGAACAAATCCCGCTGCAAAGCCAGGATATCTCAACAATGAGCTAGTTGCAGGATGTGTCACAGTAGGTGTTGGTGACAATCGTTGGATTGGAGGAGATATTGAAGCTTCAGGCAATTGGCAAGGATCACTTACCAAAGCTAAAGTAGAGATAGATGGGAGAGTCATCATAGAAGATGGAAAAATGAAGCTGTGATTCAAAAAGAATGAGATAACACTGGAGCACAGGTCTTCGGACCTGTGACCAGAGTCTTTTTTGGAGATAACTATCTCCATGATTTCAAGGTCTGGAGTTCGTGTGTGTCAATGTTGGGATCAACTTCCAACACCTCGACCTTCAGCATCTTGTCGCCGCCTTTTATGGTTGGAAGTATGTCGAGTCCCTCGGTAACCTGCCCAAACACTGTATGCTTTCCATCGAGATGCTTGGTCTTTTCCCGCGTGAGGACTAAGAAGAATTGCGAACCGCCGGTATCTCTTCCAGCGTGTGCCATTGATAATACACCAGGGACATGCTTCTGTCTGTGTCCGCGTGTTTCACAAGGAATTGCGTATCCGGGTCCTCCGGACCCAGTACCAGTTGGGTCGCCTCCCTGCACAACAAAATCCGGAATCACGCGATGAAACTTCAGTCCGTCATAGTATCCTTTCTGGGCAAGCGTAATGAAATTCTTGACTGTGTTTATAGCGTCATCGCTGAATAGCTCAATGTGAAGTGTTCCTTTACTTGTTTCCATCTTGACTCTAGTGGTCATGGTCATCACCGATGCCACTGGGAAACATTCAGCACACTTAGAACTTCCGGATAGATGGAATACTGTCTGGCCTATTGGCTTATTAGCAGACCGTCTTGGTGATTAATTGTGCATGACATCACTTAAAGAATATACTGAAGGCAGGACAACTTTCCTGACAGCAGATGTGGAGCAATATACTGAGAAGAAGGGACAACCATCAACTGATATGCCAGTATTCTATAATCCACGAATGAGAGTGAATAGAGACCTCTCAGTGATATTTCTAGCGGCATATATGGAGCAAAACAGAGTTGAGAGCATCTGCGAACCCTTGGCTGGCTCGGGAGTCAGAACACTCCGCTATCTCAATGAGATACCAGGCGATTTCACTGCAGTACTGTTTGATGTAAATCCCCTTGCCATAGAAACGGCACGTAAGAACATAGATCGCTATAACTTCTCAAATCGTGCCCGCGTAATTCGTGGGGATGCAAAGATACTGATTCTGACCGAATCACGAGAGAAACGGTTTGATTTTGTTGATGTCGATCCCTTTGGGACTCCTGTGCCCTATCTCAATGCGGCTGTCCAGTCACTAAATCCCCGTGGGGGACTCCTAGGTCTGACAGCGACAGACATGCCAGCTCTGTGCGGCGTTTATCCTCAAGTTGCTCTTAGAAAATATGGTGGTATTTCAACACGGGCTCACTTCTCACATGAGCTAGCAGTGCGATTACTGCTTGGAAGGGCCTATTCCATTGCTGCAATGAATGACTGCTCCATTAGACCACTAGCTGTTCTAAGTACGGACCATTATATTCGAGCGTGGATTCATGTAGAATCTAATAGAACAGAGGCAAATGAGCAGGTTGACCTCATGGGAACCATGAGGCTCTGTAGGAGCTGCCTTCAGACTGAGGTACATAGTCTGCGGAACCTTGACAATACGTTCTCTCACCAAAGAGATGAATGTCCTGCAAATATGTCTGTAGCTGGACCTCTATGGATTGGAGAGCTGTTTAGTAGTGGCTTGTTGGATTCTGCAAAGAGCTTCTATCAGAAAGATTATGATTCCTATCACAAACGGACAGGGGAACTATTCAATTTCATGATAGAAGAGCAGGACATGACTGGCTATCCATATCTGGATATCCATGAGGTCTGTGATATCTATAACATGACTCCACCCAAGAGAAGCATCATCATTGAGAGCCTCATTGCCAAAGGATATCAGGTCAGAAGAACGCATTTTCAATTAACGGCGATTAGAACAGATGCTCCAGTACGAGAGGTTGTATCAGTTATTAGAGAGTTGACAGGAGACTCATAGAATGGGAAGACCTAGAGGAGATCCGAGGAAAGAACACTACTATAAGGCTGCAAAGAAGCATGGATACCGGGCTAGGTCAGCCTACAAACTTCGCCAGATAGCAAAGGAATACAAGCTTCTTAAGAATGTCCGAATTGTTGTAGAATTGTGCAGTAGTCCCGGAGGATGGACTCAGGTTCTCAAAGAAATCGAACGAAGTATTGAGATAATTGCAATTGACCTGGAGCCAATGCAACCTATTGAGGGAGTGAAATTCATTCAGGGGGACATCACCAATGAGGATATCATCAATGAGATTGAACGCCTTAGTAGAGGAGCCGCGGACCTTGTGATATCAGACTGTTCTCCAAAAGTTACGGGAACATGGGACTTGGATGTTGCAAGACAACTGGGTCTCGCTGAAGCAACTTTGAATCTGGGACACAGGCTGCTCGGGCCCAATGGAAGAGTCCTAACCAAGGTGTTTCAAGGCCCAGGATTTCAGGAGTTTATGGAACACACTAAATCAAGATTTGCCAATGTGAAGCTCATCAAACCTGAAGCTTCACGAAGAACGAGTGCTGAGATTTATCTTCTGGCAACAGGCCCTCATAAAAAGGGGCCAGACTAGTTTGGTATTGCTTTCTCTGTAATCATCCAGCTCTCAAGATTTCTGCATGCTACAGGAGAGTCCGGTTGTCGAACTCCACATCTGCTGATCTTTAGGCAGTGGAAACAGGGGCATCCGTTTAGGTCGCTTAGTCTACTTTGCTCTACCTCATCACTCATTTCATCCTGCAAGAAATATCGAGCCTCGTTTGCATCTGATTTTTCCATAACTCGGTTCTCCATTATCATCTGATTGACTATTTCAATTATTGTGTCTGAATCAATGTCAAGGCTTTTCGCGAGTTCGTCAACGACTAATCCTTTCCCACCTGCAGCGCGCAAGGCGCTGATGATCTGGTTGACCGAATTATTCATTGACATGACCTTCGAGCTAGAGCTAGACACATGACAACAGCGAAACGATTCACGCGGTCGTAGATAAACTCAACGATAACGGTCATTCGAATTCGCTGATTACCGGAGCAAATTGTACACCAATGTATATAATTGTACGCTCATAGGCTAATTATTTTTGATACAAATAGACAGGTTGCCCAACCAGCTTTTGTGCATTTTCTCGATCTTTTGCGCGAATTGATACATACGGTTTATTCGTGGGACCAAATACGTCGTGAATCTGTCCAATTATCTGAGCTTTCTTGTCTGCAACTTTGGCTCCCAAGGGCGGACTCTTGTCTGTTTGTACGATGATTGCACCGCGATTTGTGATATGTAACACAGTCCCGAGTCTTCTCAAGTACCACATCTCCTGATTAACATGCTATTTCCTTCGTCCCTTTTTCGCCTTCTTTGCTTTGGTCTTCTTGGCTGCTTCCGCCTGTTGTTTTGCAAGACGGTCTGCAACAATACGACGCACTGCCTTGGCTAGCATCAAAAGGAGCCTCTTCTTCTTGTGGCCCTCTGGGTTTTCAACTATAAGATATCCACCACGATCAACGCCCTGACGGGGATATCGTTTTCCGTGCTCAACCTCCGATTCAAAACCTCGAATATCTGCGGCCTGTTTCAGGATGTCTACAGTGACATCAGGTGCAGCTAGGTTGACAGGAATCCTTCTCCCCTCTGAGCGAGTCAGTTTTGAATCGAGGTACGCAGGCCATATTATGAGGGATCCTTTCTTCTGTCGCATGGTAGAAGGCGCTCCAATTACCTATCTCTTCTGGATTGTATTTTTCCAGTTCTCTTTTTACCTTTCCCTTCGGGATGACGACCAGAGGAGGAACTTCATAAGTGGAATCAAGTTTCCTCGTACTAAGCTAGTAATAGGATTGATGACGTATGACTCGAAAAAGTAAGGATGTATACTTCTCCGAGATTGCAGACCTAGTGAGTACACGAAGCACATGTCTAAGAAACAATGTTGGAGCTGTCATCGTCAAGGATTCACAGATCCTATCGACTGGATACAACGGTGCTCCCAAGGGTCTACCTCATTGTGATGAATTGGGAGGCTGTATGCGGGAGCGTATTGGTGTAAAGTCAGGTGAACGGCATGAACTCTGTAGAGGTCTTCATGCTGAACAGAACGCAATTATTCAGGCGGCATTTCACGGGGTCAGCGTTAATGGTGCAAAGATGTATTGCACCACCCGGCCCTGCAGCATCTGCACCAAGATGATAATCAATGCAGGGATTACTGAGGTCATCTATATGGAGGACTATCAGGATGACTTGGCAAGGGAACTCACGAGTCAGTCAAATCTTGTTTTAAGACAAGTCAAGATAGAGCGAAAACACAGCATAAATGGCAAGTAGCACCCATTTAACTTGCGTCAAGAAGACTTAAAGAGCAGTGATGAGGGTCAATCATCCCAGACTGTTACGAGGCGATACGGTTTGGGATCCATCAAGAATCTAATTGGTATTCAGGACCTATCAAGAGAGGACATAGACCTCATTCTTGATACGGCGTCAGATATGGAAAAGGTTGCTGTTAATAGAAGCGACACGCTCCGCGGTAAGATCATGGCGGTTCTCTTCTTTGAGGCTTCAACACGGACGAGACTGTCTTTTGAGAGTGCAATGCTCAGGCTCGGTGGTAGTGTCCTCGGCTTTTCGGATGTGACCTCTACCAGCGCAGGTATGAAAGGTGAAACTCTTGCTGATACAATTCGTACAGTAGAGAGATATGCTGACATCCTTGTCATAAGGCATCCACTTGATGGATCTGCCCGAGTTGCAGCGGAATTCTCCTCCATCCCTGTGATAAATGCAGGAAGTGGAGCAGAGGAGCATCCGACTCAAGCATTACTGGATTTATACTCAATCAAGAAGATGAAGAATGCTCTTGATGGCTTAACAATAGCTCTTTGCGGTGATTTGAAGTACGGACGGACTGCGCATTCCCTTGGTATGGCGCTCTCACATTACAATGTAAAAGTCATCCTAGCAGCCCCACCTTCGTTGAGAATGAAACCCGCTATAGTTGATGAAATGAAAAGAAAAGGCATTTCAGTGACCCAAGTCGATAGTGTCGAAGAGGCAGTCACCGATTCTGTGGATGTGGTGTATCAGACACGCATTCAAAAAGAACGTTTCGTCTTAGAAGAAGAATACCAGAAAGTAGCAGGCCAATTCAAAATAACGAAAAAGGACGCAGAGCGACTGAGAGATGATGCGATAATTCTTCATCCTCTCCCACGTGTTGATGAGATCTCACCTGATGTTGACTTGATGCCACAGGCAAAATACTTCGACCAAGTCTATAATGGTGTCATCACGCGAATGGCAATTCTGAAGCTTATATTTGGCTAGTCAGGACCGAACGCACGCAGCTCCCGTATTAGCGAGTCAAGAGAACTGATCTTGCATACAGCCAGCGGTATACGCATCTGCTCTGATAATTCAGTTGCAAGTCGATCTAGCTTTCCAACGCCGTGCAGTATGACAAGTGTCGGTTTGAACTCTTGTGACTTTATCGCAATCATTGGTGCTCGTCCAGTGTTCACATTAGTGAAGATTAAGCATCGTTCAGTAGTGGCACCAAATAGCTTGAGAAATGCATCGCTATCAAGTTCCCTCACTGCCCGCTCAACATCAACAAGTGTGTATCCATAGATTTCCTTGTCAAGATAGTCCTCTCCACTCTTGACAGTGCATTTTAGTCGATTGCAGAACTCGCGACTGGTCATACTTGTTGAGAAATCACTCATCGCCAAGACGATATTGAGGTCAACAAGACTGACATCCATGAGACGAACGAAAGCCGATATTACCTGTCCACCATTCCGTTCATCAAGTGCTAGTAATGCCATAACAAAGCGGCGAATTGTAGAAGTTCCTGGGGACTTTCTCCTTCCGGACTCGTAATCACTTATCACACTTGGGCTAATATCAAGATAGTCAGCCAGTACAATTTGGGGAAGTCTGAATCTTTCTCTCCATACACGCATGGTTTGCCCAGGTTGGTCTGATAGTGCAATCTCTCCTGCAATACGACGGGCTAGCCGTTCTCTAACAGAAGATTGTACTGACATGATACGGCATTAGCCGAACATAAGATGATAAAGATTTCGACTATTGCCGATTGAATGTTCGACTGGAAAAGCCAATCCAAAGCAATTGATGATAGGGGGCCTCAATCAAATCCGGATGTCTTTCGGATAACGATTTTCAATCCAATAGGCATAACCCTCTTCTGAACATCCAATATTGTCTATGTTTTCCAAGATATGTACATCAACTTCAGGGAAGTGCTTTGTCAGAAGGGTCTTCATTGATTGTAAACCGTATCTCTCACTAATGTAATGGTTTATTCCTATCAAAGTCACACCCACTTCTCGAGCAATGGTTTCAACAACCCAGTTAGGGTCTGATGAAATCAAAGTGTCTACACCGAGATCAGCCATCTCTATAATCATCTGATCCACAAACCCTCCTCCAGGAATATAGCCAATTCTGGATGACTTACATTGGGGATTGATGATGACAGAGGGATCAACATTCATCACGGTGAGCCTTTTCACCAAGTTGTCAATTGGAATCTCATGATTGACAATTGCACCAAGATTCTTGATAGCGTGTCCACGATAAGTCAAATCAACTTTCTGAAAATCGCTTCTTGAAAGCCCAAAAGCCCTCAGAAAAGAGTCCCCAATTCCACCAGGCATAATATCCCATCCAAGATGGAAATTGAATATGCTGTATCTGTCCTTCCGAGCTTGGTCTAGCATTGTTGAGTATATTCGATTCTTATGTGTAGATATCTTGTGATGCGTTATTACTAAACTATCTTCAGGAATAAGAGAAAAGTTCAGGGGATCCGGATTAATCACTAAGAAAATTGAATCTATGTTCTCTACGGATTTGACTTCATACCCAAGATGATCGAAGTCATAGAGCTGGGTACGGCTCTCAAGAAACTCAACGACAGTGTCAGACCGAATGAAATTCCTATCTTTGTCCCTTTTGAATTCTTGATGATAATCCATTGTTTGACTCAGCATTATTTATTTCTACTATATATTGGACATCCAATATATATAAACATATTGGACGTCCAATATTTTCCTAGGGGAGAGTAGTCTGCCTAAAAATTTAATAATCGGAATTATTCGATAAACAGAATAATAGCGTGTGATTATTTCTGAGATGTGGTAGCAATGAGTACCCCCGTTCCGGGTGCCAAAAGGCCAAGACAAGGTCTCAGCACCCTAGACAAACTTCTTCCCCTCTGGATTTTACTTGCTATGGTAATTGGAGTTTTTCTTGGCTATTTGGTGCCGGGACTTGCTGATGCACTGAATTATTGGAGTATAGGAACAATCTCAATACCGATTGCAATAGGACTTCTCTGGATGATGTATCCAGTGCTGGCAAAAGTGAAGTATGAGGAAATTGGCAAGTTGAAGAGGGAGTCTAGGATGTTCGGGGTTTCATTAGCTCTAAACTGGATAATAGGACCATTCTTGATGTTCACTCTCGCTTGGATGCTCCTTTTCGATTTACCAGAATACCGGATCGGTTTGATTCTGGTAGGACTTGCACGATGTATTGCCATGGTTCTAATCTGGAATATGATGGCAGGTGGATGCAGTGAGTCATGTGCAGTGCTTGTTGCCCTAAACTCGATTTTTCAAATAATCATGTACAGTTTTGAGGCCTGGTTCTTCATAACCTACTTACCCTCAATCATATCTCCCGGAGCGGGTTCCATTGTTGAGGTTTCAATCATTGAGATTGCATGGAGCGTAATAATTTTCCTTGGAGTTCCTCTTGCGGCAGGATTCATTACGAGGATGACTCTAATTAAGAAACGTTCTAAGGAATGGTATGATTCTGAATTCGCACCAAAACTGGGGCCATACGCCCTGATTGGCTTGCTCTTTACAATAGTTGTAATGTTCTCTCTAAAGGGTGATGTTATCGTTGCATTGCCTTTCGATGTGCTAAGAATCTCAATCCCGCTGCTACTATATTTTGTAATAATGTTCTTGGTAGCATTTGGGCTCTCTTACGCCATGAAATTCAATTATGATAAGAATGTGACAATATCATTCACGGCTGCAAGTAATAACTTCGAACTGGCAATCGCAGTCGCCATTGGTGTATTTGGAATTGGCTCGGGCCAAGCCCTCGCAGCAGTTGTTGGTCCTCTAATTGAGGTTCCTGTATTAGTTGGGTTAGTCTATGTATCGCTATGGCTTGGTCGCAAGTTTTACGGGCGCAGTCCTGAAGATGCAGTCCAGTGCGATGCGTAAGCTCCTAGGATGAGTTTTGCTTACGTAATAATGGAAAAACTGATATATCGAAATAATCCGATAATTCGAACGATAGTGGGATGGTTTTGATGAGATCGGAAAACCCTGCATTCATCATGTGTGTTTGCACAGGAAAATGCCCGGGATTTGAAAGGATGGATATTTGGGATTTCATTAACACAGTCCGAATGACGCTTCCTGTTCAGCATGGCATAATTCACCCTCAATTGTGTGAAGCCGATGGTGATCGGTATCTGGAGAGTGTGCTAAAATCTGGGCAAAAGGTCTTCATTGGTGGATGTGCTCCAGCGATGCAATACAAGCTCTTTCGTGATGCCTTTCAAAAATCTGGTCTTAATGTGAGGGAGGATTTAGTCCCTATTGATATTAGGAACATGACTACCGAAGAGGCGGTTGATATGGTATTAGAGGAGTTGAGGCGACATGGGTATGATGTCGAGTAAGACAGGGTCAAGTACGACCTTTATGGGTGTTGAGAGAAAGAAGATACCTTGGTGGCCCAGTATTGATTCGGAAGACTGTGATGGCTGCAACGGTGAATATGATTGCCTGAAGTTTTGTCCTCACGGCGTGTTCAAGCCGCTTGAGAATACCATTAGAATCTCAGTTGAGAACAAGTACAATTGCGTGGTCTTTTGTCAGGCTTGTAGCAAGATGTGCCCCAAGAGTGCAATTTCATTCCCATCAAAATCAGATATTCTCAAACTCATCAAGACTGAACGAGCAAAGTGAGGTAGCATGAAATGGGGCGAAAATACATTCTTCCATGCGCAGGGTATGATCGTCCGGGCGGTGAGCTTTCAAGGGTCTTAGCAGAGCGTATTGTAAAGACTAGTAATGACGTTGTGATAGGAAGCATGGGCGCATTGTTTAGTGAACGGCCTGGAGAAATGCGTGACTACAGGACATCGGATATTATTTGTCTAAACGGGTGTAGCACCAACTGTGCATCCGAACTTGCACGACAGCGTGGAAAGAATGATCTCACGATTATCTCCATTCCTGAAATCAGTGACCCGCTTGAGGCTTTTGAAGAAAAAGTAAAGCGGCTGGCGGAAACAGTGGAAGAAATCATGGAAAGGATGTCTTCGAAGGCGACCACTGAAATCACCGTGGATTCTTCGTCTGCATTTGAGTACTTCGAAGAAAAATTCGACAAGTTCGTACTCAGAGTAGCCAAGAACCACAAATACTCTGATAATGACTTCTGGGTACGAGTCGAAGGAGAGAGTGTTCGGATTGGAGCTTCTGACTTCCTCCAACAGATGATGTCTGACGTGTACTTTGTGGATCTTGCCGAGCCCGGTACTCATGTGGATATGTTTGACGATGCAGGTGCAATGGAATCAACCAAGATTCTAGTAGAGATTATTGTTCCGGTATCAGGTACGATCGTCGAATCAAATGAGTCACTTGTGGATAGTCCCGAACTCATCAATGAGAGCCCGTATGACAGGGGGTGGTTGTATCTCCTAAAGCCCGATGATCTCGATGAACTTGAAATATTGAGAGATTCACAAGATTACATGACATATGCTCTAGACAAGGCACGAACTGAAATTGGGAAAAAGGTGGTGTAAATGAAAAGAAAAGTAGTGGTCCCATGCAGTGGAATTGGAAAGGCTTTCGGTGCAGTTGCGCGAGAAGCAGTATATCAATTAACGGATTTAGAGCACTCAGAAAGCTACATGACAATCTGCCTTCCGCTGTTAATGACCGACGATAATGAATCAAAGCAGATCATTCGAGAGTCTGATGTATATGCCATTGATGGATGTCCTAAGAAATGCGCATCAGTACTTGTTGCACATGCAGGGGGGAATCTGGCCATGGAATTAATGGTTCCAACAATTTTGGCGCAAAATAGAACACACAAACCAGAAACTGTGCTCGACATAGGAGAAGGTGGAAGGCTCTTGGCAGAGGACATCAAGGAGATAATCTTGAAAGGAGGAGGAAAGGAGTAGTGTCATTTACACCAAAGGTAGGTCTGATCTCCTGTAGTGGTGAAGCGTGTTCCGGGGGCAATATTTCAAGGGCTGCAACACTCGAAGTGCTGCACCACCTGAAACCAGGCGAAACAGTTACAATATGTCTCCCTCTCTTCTTGGCAGGAGATAAGTCAGAGCGAGAGTTCGCTAGGCACTTCCCCACAGTTACAATAGATGGGTGCAATAAGCTATGTGCTGCAAAAGGTACTGCAAAATACAGTAGTGAACCTGCCGTGAAAATCAATCTAGAGGATTACGCAGGGACTGCTTGTACGAATTCCAACGAACGGTGGAAGATTCACGAGAGCGCGAATATCGTTGCCAAAATTGCAAAGGACATTGCAGAGCATGTAGATTTGTTAAGAGAAAAATGGAAGTGATAGAAATGAGTAGTAAAGTTCCGGTAATGGTGTTTATGGCAGTAGGAGTGTGCGGTTGTAGTCAAACAGGCTTTCTGGGTCGAGTCTATGACGCCGTAAGGAAACATAGAGACTATGTGGACTATAAGGAGTATTCAGCTGACAGTGAAACCGCAAAGAGGTTTGGAATAGGGTATCGTGGCGTGGTTGTCGGCACCATATCACTAGGAAGCAATCCTACAGCAGGCAGGATTGAAGAAGCAATCCACACAGAGCTGGAGAAGATGGGCATAAAGGCTCAGTGAGGCTTGAACACCATTGCAAGTTGGCGGATTGCAGAGCCATATATAGAAACATTGATTTATCGAGATATTCAATGAAGAGATAACGATGGAAATGTGTCTAAGACAATGAGCCAACATGGATGCAGCTTGACTGTATGCAAAAAAAGTGTGTTCGATTGGTGTCTAATGACTCTAAAATCTGCATTGAACATAGTCAATGGATTGGAAAAATGGGGACATTCCTTCGGTTAGAATTTGGAAACGTGGTGCGATTATAATGAAGAGCGACAAGCAAACGGATTGGATAGCTCACTTTCATAAAGCTCTCAGTAATCCTGAAAGATTGAAGATTGTGGAATTCCTAGCTAATGGTGAGCAGTGCCAGTGTGATATTTTCCCTCAAATTGGGATGTCTCAATCCACGGTTTCTTCATACCTCACCCAAATGGTAAGAGCGGGCATTCTAACATTCAGAAAAGATGTGACTAGAAAAATCTATAGTATTAGTAACCCACGAATTCGTAAACTGATTGAAGATGTTCGTGAAATAGCTGCTGATATGACAAGTTGATTCTCTTTCCGGCTCAGAATTGTAGAACAGTCCTTTTGCAATTAGAATGAGAATCACGCGAATTAACAAATGTGTTCAGATTTTCAATGAAGAATACGGATTTGGCTTACATTCGTGTGGGCTGTGCCTGACTATCTTTTGCTGTGATTCTATCAAGGGCTGATATAGCCCGTTGCCGTATGAGGTCACTTTCGTTCAGCTTCATTTTTTCCAAGATGGGGACTGCTCTCTTATCGGCAATCAGACTCAAGGCCTCAATAGCTAATGTCTTTGTGTTTGTATTCTGTTGGGATATCGCTGATGCAAAGCTATCAATTGACCTGGGATGACTCGTACCAATGGATTTCATCGCTTGTTGAAAGAAGTCTCCCGAATCTTCAGTTTCAAGTTTTTCAATCAAATACGGAACTGATGCGGATCCGATAGCAGCAAGTCCAGTGACTGCCTCATTCTGAACTGTTGTATCGAAATCATCAAGTAAGTGGATTAGAAATGGTATGCTGTTTTTGTGTGCAATTATACCCAATCCTCTTGCACACGCCTGTCGGACCCAAGGATATTCGTCTGATGCTGCTCTTCGCAAGTATGGTTCAGACCTTCTATCTCCGATACTACCCAGAGTATTTGCTGCTTCGGCTCTCAGACCGGAATTTGATCCTGTCAAATAGAGTATTTCTCTCAGAACCCTTCTAGTATTGGGCAGACAGTTAATGAAGGAAACTCTCTCTGGAAGGACTTCACCATCTAATTCTATTCGATTCGCTGCGACATCTGCTTCTAGAAAATCAAAGAATTCGATTGCGTGACTCTTCCAATTCTTTTGTCTTACCTTACTCGTTAATAGGTTGAATCCATAGTATGTCGAGGCTAGAAGGTCTAATGTGATCTCTTTCCTCGTCAGGGTTTCTATCTCACTCCTTCTGGCATCAATGATTCGATTGACAAGAATGGCGGCTTGGGTTTCTCCAAGCTTTTCAATATCAATGAAGAAAGTATTATTCCGTTCTATTTGTTTCTCCAGCTCATGAAGAGCGTAGTCCACCAAGTCTGTTTCCATTCTGTCAATAGAGCATTCTTCTAGAGCTCTGAGCAAGTGCAATGGTTCAATGTCTAGACAATAATATTCAGGTATATTCAGACCATCAAGAAGGAGGGTTTTCAAAACGCCCCAACGACAAAGATTCTTTTGTAAGGCAGATTGGACGAATCTAACCACTGATGGTAGTTGATTTTTGCATATGGCAGTTTCAATACAGCTCTTTAGTGCTGTAGAAGATCGGTGATGTAATGATTGCTGTAGGTCATGTATTAGGGTATCTGACGGTTCCACAGGTTATTATGATATCATTGGTTGTAAATATTATTCGATAGAGCGTATGATTTGCAACAACTTCACAGGCTCTCTATTCTTGCATCTTTTTTGAAATCCTGCAGGTTGCTTTGCTGAATTCAAAAATGAATGGTGGGCCGGCCCGGATTTGAACCGGGGATCCCTTGGAGTCTTGACCTAGGAACCTATGCTACTAGGTACCCAAACCAAGAATCATAGCCAAGCTAGACCACCGACCC